>JABDIY010000041.1 GCA_013003535.1 Acidimicrobiales bacterium
AGCCATCGGCGATCGTCATCAACCGTTCCGTCATCACCAATTCAACGTCGATCAGGTCCCCGCCTCCGTCGGCCCCACCCTCGATGAGCGTGATGCCAGGTCCTTCGCCCCGCTGGGGTGCTCTGGGGTCCATCGGCGCATAGGGCGGTGCGGACTCATCTGGCTCGATCTTTTCGTCGGCTCCCACCGCGGCGGCCACGAGATCTACCGCCGGCGCTGTCCCAGTGAAGATCTCACCTACCATGCCGGCATCAGCGTGACCCGGGATCTCACATATGAAACTCAAACCCTCAGGGGGAACGTCGAGTTCGAACTCAACGACCTCACCTGGTTCGGCCACCACTTGGGTGCCGTCGGCGAAGGTGATGTCGTGTTTGATCGCTCCGACGTTGGTGAAGGTGGCGAAGTAGTGGCCTGGCGCGGCCTGAACTTCCATCGGCGTGAAACTGAATTCGTCGCCGGTGAAGACGATGGTGGCACCGGGCTGCAAACCACCCGCGAGGGCTTGTTCGGCTGCGGCATCTAGAGCATCCTGAACGGGATTGGGATCGTCGGCTACACAAGCCGCAGCTGTCATTGCGAGTGCCGCTACTGCGCTAGCGAAAAGCACGTTGCGGAGTTTCATGAGTTGGTCCTTTTCAACTAACGGGGGCGTTGTGTAAGTCGAAGCGTGGGCGCGTCTGGTGTCGCTTTCGTAGGGTCCAAAGTCATTTGTAAATGCCCGCCGCGGTTATTGGACGGGTGTGGCGAATTCTGCGGCGAGTGCGTTGTTGACTTCGTAGTGGCGGAGCAGGAACGCCTTCTCGTCGAGCCGTTTGCGACGTAGCCATCCGGTGACTTCTTCGTTGCACTTGCTGGCGTTGCAGGATCGACAGGCTGGCACGATGTTTTCGAGCGTGTAGCGTCCGCCTCGGCTGAGCGCCAGGAGACAATCTCGTTGCAGGGCGGTGTCGGCGGCGCCGCAGTAGGCACAGCCACCCCATGCCGCCTTGATCGCAGTCCACTGCTGGTCGCTGAGATCATGTTCGACGCGCGCCATCCGACGCTTGCGTTTTCGGGCAGCTCTGGCCCGTCGGCTTCGATTGCTCGCCACGCGCCAACCGTAGGTCACCCGCCGCGACCAAGGGTTGATCTCGTCTGGCATATGCGAGTTCGCCGTCATCCGGCAGGCGTGTGAGACTGTGATCATTCAACCTGCTTGCGAGCAAAGGAGTCTCCTATGAGCCAGAACCGGGCCAAAATGGAGTCGCTGATAGACGATGCGAAGCCGGCGGTGTTTTGGTCCGACCGGTCGGACCGCCCCGAGCCGCTACCCGCCCTATCCGGCCCGGAGGATGCCGATCTCACAATCGTCGGCGGGGGCTTCAGCGGACTTTGGGCCGCTTTGCTGGCCTGTACTCAGGATCCTGGTCGCGAAGTCGTAGTTGTGGAGGCACAGACGTGTGGCTTCGGTGCGTCGTCCCGCAATGGTGGCTTCTGTGATGCCTCGCTGACCCACGGATTCCTGAACGGGCTATCGCATTGGCCCAAGGAGATTGGGGCGTTGGAACGAATGGGGGCCGAGAACCTGGATGAGCTGATCGCAACGTGCGCATCCCACAAGATCGATGCCGGCATCGAGCGGACCGGCAGCCTGTCCGTAGCTACCCAAGAATGGCAGGCCGAGGAGCTCCTGGAGTATCACGAACTGGCGGCTGCTCACGGAATTGCGCTCGACCGACTAGACACCGAAGAGGTCAGAGCCCAACTCAATTCCGGCTCCTTTCTCAGCGGGCTTTGGGATCGCGAGGGCACGGCCATGGTGGATCCGGCGAGACTGGTGTGGGGGTTGCGGCGAGCCTGTCTTGATCTCGGTGCGCGAATCTTTGAACACAGCCCGGTCCGCGGCACCGAACGACAGGACCGGGAGATCCTGGTGACCACTGATGCCGGAGTCGTTTCCAGTCCCAAGGTGCTCGTGGCCACCAACGCCTGGGCCGAACCGGTTCGTGCGATCCGGCGGTATGTGGTTCCGATCTACGACCATGTGCTCATGACCGAGCCGCTGTCCTCTGAGCAGATGGCGCTCATCGGGTGGGGGAGCCGGCAGGGGGTTTCGGATTCCGGTAACCAATTTCACTACTACCGGCTCACCGAGGACAATCGCATTCTTTGGGGCGGCTTCGATGCCAACTACCACCGAGGTAACGGCATGGGTCCGTCGTACGAACTTCGCAAGGAGTCCCACACCCTCGTCGCCGGACACTTCTTCGACACGTTTCCTCAGCTCGAAGGACTGAGGTTCTCCCATCGCTGGGCGGGCCCTATTGGCACCACTTCGAAGTTCACTGCCGCGTTCGGGACCGCGCACCAAGGTGACCTCGTCTGGGTGGCGGGGTATACGGGTCTGGGCGTTGGGGCGTCGCGCTGGGGGGCGAGGACGGCGTTGGATCTCCTGGACAATGTGGTGAGTGAACGCACGGAACTGGCGATGGTGCGCAAGAAACCGATGCCATTCCCCCCTGAGCCCCTCCGTAACCCGGTGATCCAGTTCACTCGCCGACAGATCGCCAAAGCCGACCAGAATCAGGGCAAGCAGGGCGCCTGGCTCCGCCTGCTCGGCGCATTCGGTGTGGGTTTCGACAGCTGATCTCATGAACCTGCAGTCAGCTACGCCCGGCGGCGGCTACCAATGACTGCAGAACGGTCGAGGTCACCGCCGGCGGATTGCATCATCATCCCAGCGCGGCTTCACTGGATTTGTGGCTTCCGAGGGAGATCCAATCATTCGCTTGACCAAAGCTCTGGAACAGGTGGAAACCGCTCTCGCCGACAACATCGAGCTGGGCATCGAAATCCAACGCCGGGTGCAGTGGTTCAGGGACCAGATTGCCGTCGGCGCCACGGTGGAAAGCCTGGTGAGTGCCGAGTCGGTGCCGCGGGCAGTGGAGATGCTCACGCTCAATGCAATGGTTTTGGAAACGGCCGGGGCCGAATTCCGCTCCACTCTGGCGCATGCGCTCCGGGCCGAAGGTATGACCACCGAGGCAATCGGCAAACTTTTCGGCGTCACCCGGCAACGGGTGTCGGCACTGCTTCGCCAAAACCCTCCGCCGGAGTAACGCTGGACTCTGGCAGGCATTCCTAGTGGCTCTGAGTCAGCCATTGACATTCAAAGTCAAGTTGGGAGTTGGTGGTTTCGAGTCCTGTGGTCACAACTCGGTTTGTTCGAGCGGCAGCGAGACCACGAAGCAGGCCCCGTTGGTGTGGTCGTCGTCGTAAGTGATCGAGCCGCCGTGGGCGTCGACGATGTCCTTTGTGATCGCCAGGCCGAGGCCTACGCCGCCGTCGTCCCTTGTGCGGGCATCGTGAACCCGGGCGAACCGTTCGAAGATTCGCTGCCGGTGCTCTGTCGGCACACCGGGCCCATCGTCGGCCACACTCAGCTGGGCGCTGGCACCTCGCTCGGAAAGCGCTACCGAAATCACCGAATTGGCGTGACGCACGGCGTTGCTCAAGAGATTGCGGACCGCCCGGCTCAGCTGCTCAGGGTTTCCGTGCACATGGGCGCCCGAGACCTGCCGGGCGTCAATCTTGACGCCGGGATGGGCGGCCCGTTGGAGCTGAATCTCTTGCATCACGATGTCGTCGAGGTCAACCTCGGTTCGTGGCGCGCCGGCGTGGCCCGCATCGCTGCGGGCGAGATGAAGCAGATCGTCGATCAAGTGTTGGAGTCCGATCGCTTCATCTCGGATCGTGAGATTCGTTGCCTTCGGGTCGGCGGCACCCGGTTGAGCCAGATCTACCTCCACGTTGGTGCGAATCCGGGTGAGTGGGGTACGCAACTCGTGGGCGGCGTCGGCCACAAACTGTTGTTGCCGGGCAGTTGCATCGTTCAGTCGCTCGAGCATGTTGTTCATGGTGGTGGCAAGTCGGCTGATCTCATCGTGCCGGTTGGGGACGTGAATCCGCTGGGTGGAGTTGGTCGTTGTGATGGCATCCACCTCGGAGCGAATTCGTTCGACCGGGTCCAGAGTCCGACCGGTCAGCCACCACATGAGCGCACCGAGCACCGCAATCAACGCCGGCAGAGCGAGACCTAGGGCGGCCGTGAGAAGTCGGATCGTGTCGTTGAGATCGTCACTGTTCTCAGCTACGTGAAGTATGGCGGCGTCGTCGCCAACCTGGATCCGGCGGGAGAGAACCCGGTACGAGTCATCCTCCAAGGGCAGGTCGTTCCGGGTTCGGGTGGCCTGGGTGGCTGACCCCGTGAGCGGATTGGGCAGGGCCGGGTCTCCGGCGAGGTTGTCCGTAGCCGCCAGGACAGTTCCATCGGCCGCAACTATCTGTATGGCCCGGTCTTCGGGATTGGCGTTGATCAGCTCAATGGGTTCGCCGGGGCGTAGGTCCGCAACAACGTCGTTGGCTTCTTGCTGCAACTGGTTGTCCATGTTGATCGTGAGCTGTCGGCGCTGGACCCGGAGCAGCGCAACTGACGCGACGGTCAGGACAACAGCTACCACCACCGTGGCCACCGCGCTCAAGCGGAAGCGGAGTGATCCAACGTTCGGGCGGTTCATCGAGCGGTTGGGAGACGTTCAGCCGCCATCGCGCGCCAGTCGATAGCCGGCACCCCGCACGGTCTGGATTGCGTTTCGTTCGAACGGCAGGTCTATCCGCGTCCGCAGGCGGCGGATATAGACCTCAACGATGTTGGGATCGCCGTCGAAGTTGTATTCCCAAACACCATTCAGGATTTCCTCTTTGCTCATCACCTGGCCAGATCGCCGCACCAGGAACTCCAAAACGTCGAACTGGCGAGACGTGAGCGGAATCTCCTGCTCGCCGCGCCATGCCTTGCGTTCGCCGGGGTCGATTCGGAGGTCCCCGGCCTGCAGCGGAGCCGGATTGCTGCCACTCGTCCGGCGTAGAAGTGCCCGAAGACGGGAAACCAGGATGGGGAAAGAGAATGGTTTGGTGAGGTAGTCATCGGCGCCGGTGTCCAACGCCTCGGTCTCGTCGTGTTCGCCGTCCTTGGCAGTGAGCACGAGGATGGGTGTCCAGTCGTTGGCATCACGGAGGGCCGCGCAGATCTTGAAGCCGTTTGTTCCCGGGAGCATCAGGTCCACGATCAGCGCATCGAAGGTTCCCTCCGTTGCGCGCCAGAGACCCTCGGTACCGTCAAACGAGGTCTCAACAGTGAAACCTTCGCCCTCCAAGCCGCGTTTCACCGCGGTAGCGATCTTTCTGTCATCCTCGATCAGCAGAAGTTTCACGATCCTCCGGAAGCGGCTCGGTGGACTGATAGTAGGTGGTCAACCCCGGTTCGGCATTCGAACCCTGGTTTCATAAGGCCACATCCAAGCTGACCGCCTGCTGACTAGGTCGCGCTCAGTCGCAATAGAGATGCACGTTGGTGGCAATCCAGTTGCCCATCTCTACTGCCTCCCCAAAGTCCGGGTGGCGAATCACGATGATCCCGTCGGAAAGAACGGTGGCCTTCCAGTCTCGGCGCTGGTGTCCCAGAGGAACCAGGTCGAGGTTGGCGATGTGACCGCTCATCTTGCCCATCATCTCCCCGAGACCCTCGATTCGAGTGATAACCCCCGCGCCCTGGGCTCGCTTGATCACCTGAGTCACGTTGTACTTGCGTTCGGTCGGCTGGCTGAACGTGCCGTGACAGACGGCCTCGGCCCACCCGAGGTAGAGGTCGGTGTCGCAGGTGAAGTTCATCATGTCGGTCAGGCGTCCCCCGGGCGAGCGGGCGGCGATCTCGCCGAATACCACCTCACCAGAATGGGTGCGGTACCACTCCATGTGGGTGAAGCCGCTCTGGAAGCCCATTGCGTCGATTACTGCGCGACCCAGCGCCACCCCGTCGGCGATGAACGGATCGGTGAGGTCCCGCCATGCGATGACCTGCGGGCTGATCCATTCCACCTGCTTGCCGATCAGCGGGTTGGGTCGGTATTCGCAGACGTTCTGGAACATGATCTCCCCACCGGCACAGACCGTGTCGTAGGTGAATTCGTCTCCAGAAATGAATTCTTCCACGCTCACCTCGGGAACATGGCCGATCTGGGGCAGCGCTGCTTCCAGCTCGTCATTGTTCTCGATTCGGAACGTGTCGGCCGAGCCGGCACCGGCGATCGGTTTGATGATGATCGGGTAACCGATTTCTCCAGCGGCGTCCCGGCATTGGACCTTGGTCGAGGCTCGAACCGAGCGGGGTGTTCGCAGTCCGGCCGCTTCGATCCGTTTCTTCATCTCGCCTTTGTCTCGGAACGGAACCGTGTCGGCCACGGTCATTCCGGGCGCGCCGATTCGTTCACGAAGCCTGGCCGCCATGAGCATCGTGGGCTCCCACAACGTCTCCACGCGATCCACGTTGTGACCCCGCAACTGTGAAATGACCGTGTCGATGGCGGCATCTTCATCGCCCCACGAACCGATCTGGATGTACGCAGCCATACCGTTGCGAATCGAATCGGGCAAGCTGTCAACATGCTGGTCGCCGACGCCGATCACCCTGGCGCCAACGGCCACCAGTCCATCAACGAACAAAGGTATGTCGGTGGGATAGCTGGGGGAGAGGAAGAGAACGTCCATCAGTTGCATTCCACTCTGATGGTTGAAACGATTTCGCGGATCGCAGCATCTACTGCGTCGCTGTCCTCACCCCTCACGATCACGTACCCGTCTCCCTCATAGCTCTCGGCCTTCCCGCTGCCAACGTTTGGCAGATTTGCTTCGGCCACCATGTCGTGGGTTTTCTGGCTGACGTGCTCGATCCCGGTTACCGACGTGACTTTTCGGCCCGCCCCTTGGGCTCGCAGATAGGCAGCTCCCACCGCAAACTTGCGCTCGGGAGGGTCGAAGGTTCCGTAGGTCGTGAGCTGAGCCCAACCGGCGTACAGGTCCGAGTCGTGAGCCCAAGACATGAGTGAGGCGATCTGCGCCCCCGGCGGCCGGGCGCCCACCTCCGAGACTGCGATCGAGCCGTCCGGCCGACGAAACCATTCCAGGTGGGACAGGCCGGTCTCCATCCCCAAAGCTCGGACTGCGTCGGCTCCGATTGAACGGATCGGTTGAAACTCATCGCCGTCGATGCGTCGGGGCAGAACCACACTCCATTGAATCCACGGATTCTCTACGACGGTGAGCGGTGTAGGGTCGTAACGACTGATCGAGTGCCACACCAGCTGGCCCTCTACCAGGACGCTCTCGAACGAGAACTCCTGGCCCACCAGGAACTCCTCGATCAGTACGGGCGCCTCGTGTGAAGGCGGCGCGTATTCCAGCCATCGTTCCATCTCGTCGATTCCCTGAAGTCGGAACGTATTCTGAGCACCCATGCCGGCCAACGGTTTCACAACAACGGGTTGTTGCCAGTCAAGAACAACTGATCGAACGGCCTCGGCGCTGGCTACTCGGGCATGGCGGGCGCAGGGAATGCCAGCCTTTTCAAAGACCGCCTTCATTCGTGCTTTGTCACGGAAGTTCTCGGCAACCTCGACCCCCATCCCCGGAATCCCCAATCGCTCCCGGGTGGCAGCGAGCGGCACTTGCAGGTTTTCCAAGATCGCGGTGAGAACGGCCACGCCCCCCATCTGTCCGCCGATCGATCCGACCCCATGAGAGAGTTGGTCGACGTCGAGGCAGTCGTCGATTCGCCAGTGGGCGGTCAAGCCGGAGCGGATCGCCTCCGGGAACCGGTCCAGCGGGTCGCTGCTGACCACACCTACCGAGGCCCCTGGCGTTTCCACAAAGGCTTTGAGAAACCGGTTGGTTGCCGCCATGGCATAAGGAGCGACGAAAACAACGTTGACCACCCCCGGACCGTATCGCATGAGCACCGACGGTGTTGTAGCCGGATACCCCGCCACCATGTACAACTGTGGGGTGAACGTGATCTTGCTGGAGCCAAGCTTTCCCGACAATCAGAAACAATTTGCTCGGGCCCTCAGTGAGGTAGGAGCCACCGTGATCGGAATCGGTGAGCGTCCCAAGGATTGGCTCGACGGTGATGTTGCAGGTTGGCTCACTCACTACGAACAGGTTGATTCCGTGGTGAATGACGCCAGCGTGGAACGAGCGGTGCGCTGGGTGCAGGACCGCCTGTGGGTGGATCGGCTGGAAGCAACGATCGAGGCCCACACCATGACCGCCGCACGGGTGCGGGAGTATTGCGGGATTCCGGGCACATCGGTGCATACCGCCTACTTGTGTCGAGACAAGCCGGCCATGAAACAAGCGCTCCGCGACGCTGGCGTGCCATGTGCCCGCTCCACCGGCGCATCTTCCGCGGAGCAGGTTCGAAGCTTTGTGGCGGAGGTCGGCTATCCGGTGATCATCAAACCGCCCGACGGGGCTGGTGCATCCGGCACTCACCGGGTTGATTCCGACGGAGACATGGAGGCCGTGCTCCAGAGCATCGCCTTCCACCACGGGGCCACTGTCGCAGTGGAAGAGTTTATGGAGGGCCACGAGGGTTTCTACGACACGATCAGCGTGAACGGACACGTTGTGCACGAGTTTGTGAGCCACTATTACCCCAACGTGTTGGAGGCCATGCGGACTCGGTGGATCTCGCCACAGTTCATCGCCACCAATCGCCTCGACAGCGAACCGTCCTATGACGCGGTGAAGGAAATGGGTCGGCGCGTTATTCAAGCCCTGGGTATCGGGACGTCGGCAACTCACATGGAGTGGTTCTCAGGTCCGAAAGGGCTGGTGTTCTCCGAGATCGGCTGTCGCCCGCCGGGGGTTCGGGCCTGGGATCTCTATGGCGCCGGCAACGACCTCGACATGTACCGGGAGTGGGCGCAGATCTTGGTGCACGGAGGTACCGATCGCCGTCCCTCGCGCCGCTTCGCCGCCGGCATCGTGGCTTTGCGCCCTGAAGGGGATGGCACCATCACGGGTTACAGCGGGCTCGACGAAATTCAGGCCCGCTACGGTGATCTCATCATCGACGCCCACCTACCCAGTCCGGGCACGCCAACTCAAGGTGTGGATGCGGGGTATATGGCCAATGCCTGGGTGCGGGCCCGGCACTCCGACTTCGACCATCTGCGGTATGTGCTGGACGAAATCGGCCGCACCGTCACCGTGCACTCCCAGTGAGACACGTTTCAACAGCCACTTCGCCTCGGCTTCCTCCCGACCCCTCACTGGAGCCGGCGGTCCTGGACCGCCTCGTATTCGAGCGAGGATTTCCACTGGCTGAACCAGGAGTCACAACCTTCGCGTACAGGGGCGATGTCGACTCGGTTCGATTGGTTCATTTCGGAATCGGCCTGCCCGACGATCTCTCCTTCGAACGGCTAGAAGGGTCGGACTGGTGGTTGCTTTCCCTGGGTCTGCCAACCGGGACCCGGCTGGAGTACCGGCTGGCAATTCGCCACAACGATCATGAGTGGGACACCGAGGACCCGCTGAATCCGTTCGAATCGCGAAACCCGTTCGGATCCAACTCTGTGTGCCGATCCTACGGATACGCAGTTCCGCCGTGGGCGCTGCGTGACCCTGGCGCCAGGAGCGGTCTCCAACGATCACTGGCGATCCCTAGCGAGGCGCTGGGCCGAGCCATGCCAGTCACCCTGTATCTGCCCGCATCGTTCAGCATGGACCCTCACCACTCCTACCCACTGCTGGTCATGCACGACGGGACCGACTACCTGCACTACGCAGATGCTGCCACCGTGATGGACAACTTGATTTCGCAAGGACTCGTGCCGGACATGGTGGTGGCGTTCATCGATCCGGGCCAGCGATTGGTGGAGTATGCCAACGACAATCGTCACGCTCAGTTTGTGGTTGAGGAACTGGTGCCCTACCTCGAAGCTCACCTTCCTCTCGCCGGAGGGCGAGAGGCCCGCTGTTTGGGAGGCGCCAGCTTCGGGGCAGTTGCCACCTTGTCCGTTGCGGTCAGATATCCCGAGACGTTTCGACACCTGCTGCTTCAGTCTGGTTCCTTCGCCGGCGCGCAGCAACGCCCTGGTGAAGCTGAGGATTCCTTGTGGGCTCCGGTAGTGGAGTTCGTAGCCAGCTACCTCGATGCGCCCGGCAAAGTTGCCGATCGGGTTTTCATGAGCTGCGGCGTGCTCGAACCCTTGATCCGAGAAAACCGCGCACTCCTCCCGGTGTTACAGAGCACGGGCATGGACGTGGTTCTGGAGGAGGCGATCGACGGTCACACATGGGGTTGTTGGAGAGACATGTTGGGCATGGGCTTGCCGTGGCTGTTCACCGATGCGTTTCAGGGCGGAGGAGGACAGAAAGTAGGCGGTGCGCCACCACCTGCTAACTTCTTCACCAACGAGAACGAGGAGAGGTATGGCTGAGGTCCGACGTCGGATTGGGTTGTCATTGGGGGCGGACATCTGCTGGCCGATTTGTTACGAGCAGATTTTCAATCGTCTTGACCTCTCCCTCGAGATTGGCGGCGACACCATCGGCTTCGACGTGGATCGAGTGCGGATTGAGCCGTTCTACTTGCGTCAGCCAACAAGCTACGACGTGGTCATCGACCGCCTCACCCACTGGTATGGCACGAGCCGAGAATGGATCAAGAAGGCGATTCTGCTCGACGGTCTGTACGTCTTCAACAATCCATGGTCTATCCAATCCAACGAAAAGCACACCTCCTACTGCGCCATGATGCGGTTGGGGATGCAGATCCCAACAACGTGGATGGTCCCACCCAAGGAATATGACCACCTGCCGGACCTGCAGAGGACGCTGGAGCAGTACGCCGAGATGTTCGATCTTGAGGAACTGGGCGAAAAAGTTGGCTACCCGATGTATATCAAACCCTACGACGGCGGTGGCTGGACCGGGGTGAGTCGGATCGACACCCCTGAAGACCTCCAGCGCATCTACGACGAGAGTGGTACCTACCTGATGCATCTGCAGAAGGCGGTCGACCCTCACGATCTCTTCATCCGCTGCGTTGGTTTAGGCCCCGAAGTGCGGGTGGTGCGCTATGACCCGGATGCTCCGCTCCACGACCGGTATACCAGCGACGACGGTGGCATTCCCGAGGATCAGCGGCAACACCTGATCGACACAACCCTCACCATCAATTCGTTTTTCGGATGGGACTTCAATAGTTGCGAGGCGCTTCGCCAAGACAATTCGTGGTATCCGATCGACTTCGCCAACCCGTGCCCGGATTCTCAGGTCACGTCGCTGCACTATCACTTTCCCTGGCTCATCGGTGCCAACCTCCGCTGGTCGCTTTTCTGTGCAGCAACCAAGCGACCCGTTCGCCCCAACCTTGATTGGCAGCCATACTTCGACATCGCCGACACCGACGCTCCCTACGAGGAGAAGTTGAAGGGGTATGCCGCTATCGCTCGCAAGCGTCTTTCGGCCGATCAGTTCGACGAGTTCTGCCACACTCACCTCAGTCACCTCGACGAAGTGCTGCATGACTTCTTCGGTTCTGACATGGCGCGAGATGCGGTCCGCCAGAAAGTTGTTGCGATGTATCCCGACCACGAAGTAGAGGAATTCACCGAAAAATTCTGGGAACGGATCCAACAATGGAGGTCCGACCAATGAGCAAGATGGTGGACAGCTGGCACTCGCCACACCTGGATCGCACCGTGCGGGTGGCCCGATGGGGCGATTACGGCGTGCCCGTGTTGGTGTTCCCCACCGCTGGCGGTGATGCCGAAGAAATCGAGCGCTTCGACATCGTCCGAGCCTGCGGGCAATTGATCGAAGAGGGCCGAGTCAAGGTCTACTCCTGCGACAGCATCAACGGACGGGCCATGTTGGCCAACGAGGGCGACAGTCTTCATCGAAGCTGGATTCTTCGTCGCTTTTGCGAATTCGTAGGAAACGAACTGGTTCCAGCAATACGGACTGACTGCCACACCGACGACATCGAAGTGATCACCGCAGGGGCGTCCATCGGCGCTTTCAATGCGCTCGCCGCCGTTTGCCGATTCCCGGAGGTGTTTCGCCACGCCATCTGTATGAGCGGTACGTTCGACTTGACCCGATTCATGAATGGTCCCGTCAACGACAACTATCTTTGGGCATCGCCCATCCACTTTCTCAGCGCTCCGGACCACGAACACACCAGTCCCGAACAACTGGCACAGCTGCGAGAGCGGTCCGTGATTTTCGCGTGTGGCGAAGGGGCCAACGAGGACATCGGTGAGTCCTGGCATGCGGCTCACATACTCGGAAACGCCGGCGTGCCCAACCAAGTTGACAAGTGGGGTCCGGAATGGCCGCATGACTGGCCAACGTGGCGCACCATGCTGCCGCACTACCTGGCGCGGGTTGCATAGGCCGGAGATGGAGCCTGAAATATGCTGCTGGTAAACATGGTGCTGGGAACGTAGGAGAGTCACGAATGGGATTGCAGACAGCAAGTCAATTGAGCCAGCGCCATACGGCAATGAATTGGATGCTCCGAGATCTGCACGCTCTGGAGCAAATGCTCTCCGACGGCATCTTCGATTCATCGCACCCGCGGATCGGTGCAGAGCAGGAAATGTTCCTGGTCGACAAGGCGTGGCAGGCTTCTCCGGTTGCGTTGGAGTTGCTCAAGATCATCGACGACCCACACTTCACCACCGAGATCGGGGCGTTCAACCTAGAGGTCAACCTGGACCCTCAGCGGTTCGAGGGCACGTGTCTTACAGCGATGCACGGCCAGCTCGATGAGCTCCTGGCCGTATGCCGTTCAGCGGCGCGTCAAATCGATCGCGACATCGTGCTCTCGGGAATTCTGCCGACGCTCCGCATCAGCGATCTGCAGTTGTCCAACATGGTCCAAAACCCCCGCTACCTGGCGTTGAATCAGGCGCTGTTGGAGATGCGGGGCGAGGACGTTGACCTGCACATTTCTGGGGCAGACGAACTGAGCGTCCGGCAGAGTTCAGTTATGGCCGAGGCATGCAACGCCAGTTTTCAGGTCCATCTTCAGGTCACACCGGAAGAGTTTGCCAATCACTACAACCTCGCCCAACTCCTTGCCGGACCCACGCTGTCCTGCGGCACGAACTCGCCCATCCTGTTCGGGAAACACCTGTGGTCAGAGACGCGTATTCCTCTCTTCGAACAATCTGTTGATACCCGGCGCGCCGGCCAACATCTGCGGGAGCGGCAAGGCCGGGTCACCTTCGGGTCGGCGTGGGTGAAGGAGTCTGTTTCAGAGCTTTTCAAAGAAGACATCACCCGCTTTCGGCCGCTCCTTGCACCGGATTCCCACGAAGATCCCTTCGAGGTTCTCAACCGGGGCGACATCCCTGACCTGGCGGCGATGCGCATGCATACGGGCACAGTCTGGCGCTGGAATCGGGCGTGCTACGGGGTGATGGACGGTGTCCCGCACCTGAGGATCGAGAATCGCATCTTGCCGTCTGGTCCCACCACCATTGATGAAGTGGCAAATGCGGCGTTCTGGTTGGGCTTAATGAAGGGCGGAGCAAACGAGTACCCCGAGGTCAGCCGGATGGCGGAATTCGACATCACCCGCGCCAACTTCGTAAGCGCTGCTCGGGAAGGATTGTCCTCCACTCTTTTCTGGCTCGACGGTAAGGAACACCTGGCCCCTGATCTCCTGCTCAACGTGCTCATGCCCATCGCCCACGATGGCCTGGCTTCGGTAGGTGTGGACGACGGAGACATTCAGAAGTACCTCGGCGTGGTGGAACGGCGCATCAAGTCTGGTTACACCGGATCGCGGTGGCAGGTTTCGTCCATGAAAGGCATGCGCCAGCGGGGCGAACTGGGCCAGCGCTTGAACAGTCTCACATCGGCGATCGTGAGCCGCCAGGAAGTTGGGCAACCGGTTTCGGAATGGACCACAGCCAGTGTGGACGAGGGCGGGAGTTGGAAACACAACTTCCGGACGATCGAACAGATCATGGTTACCGACCTGGTCACGGTCTCCGACGATGACCCACTGGACCTTGTCGCCAACCTGATGGACTGGCACCGAATTCGCCAGGTTCTGGTTGAGGACGAAGCCGAAGGGGTCATCGGCATCCTGTCCTACCGTCGACTCCTCCGGGTCATGGCGCAGAACGATGACGCTCGGCTCTGGAGGGAAATGTCGGTCGCCGATGTCATGCAACGAGATCCGGTGTGCGTGGCCCCGCACATGGCGCCGCTCCGAGCTCTCGAAATCATGCGATCGTTCGGGATCGGCGCATTGCCGGTCGTCGACGACGGCGTTCTGGTGGGTTTGGTCACCGAGCATGACTTCATGAACATTGCCGGCGTCCTGATGCTCCAGAAGCTGGAATCTCCGCCCGAGGCTGATGCCTCAGATCCGCTCGGTCCTGCTCCCAAACGCACGTAACTCTACGACTGCGCGACCGGAAAAAATCCACCCTTGTTGAATATTTCGCGGACACCCGCAGCTGTACCGTTACGTAACCGTCACTTTCAAAAAGGAGTTGCATCATGTCAACCGCCACCCACTACAACGGGGTCAAGGTGCTAGACGAAGATGGCAAAACGATCGGTGAAGTCAGCGATGTTGTCTTCGATTCCTCATCGACCACGCCAACCTGGTTTTCGGTGAAACCAGGCAAGCTCCGTGCCGAACACTGGGTACCGGCCCGAGGGCTGCGTCGCACCGACCGCGACGAAATCCTGGTTCCCTACACCAGTGATCGGGTCCGGTCCTCTCCCAAAGTGGACCGCTCCCACATGCTCAGCAAGCAACAGCGAGCATTACTCGCCCAACATTATGCTTTGAAAGACCACTAAGCGGAGCCGCCATTAGAGGTTGTTGGCCATCGTTTGGTCCTCGTGCCTCTCACGCAGTCCGAACGATCTATTTGGCGCGTTCGGTCCTCGAGGCGATCGGGTTGGGTGCTCAGCATTGGCTGACCTGCAGGGCGGGTGGTTGCGGCCCGAGTTTCTGGCGACGGCCACTACCGTGCCGACTATGGACGTGACCGAGCAAACGATGGACACCTCGACCGACGACGGCGAAATGGCGCTTGTCATTACCGAGCCAGCCGAACCGCAACCTGGCGACGGAGAGTGGCCGGCGGTGGTCGTGTTCATCGACGCTCCGGGGCTCCGCCCTGCCACGAGAGACTTCATGGCCCGCCTGGCATCGAATGGTTACCGGGTCATTACCCCGGACCTCCACCACCGTCACGGTCGACTCCGCTACTTCGAACCGGCCGATATTGTCGCCGATCCCTCCCGCCGCCAAATCATTCGCAGCTGGATCGAATCGATGACTGATGATCAGATTCAGCATGACGCCAGCTGCGCACTCAGCGCGGCTGGCGTCGATGAGGGCACGCCATTCGCAGCGATCGGATTCTGTCTGGGAGCACGGGCCGTCTATCGGGCAATGCAACGCAACCCGCAGCGAGTGATGTGCGGTGCCGGTTGGCATCCGTCTTTCCTGGTGGATGACTCGGCGGACTCGCCCCACCTCACTGCCGCCGGTCTCAGCCGGCCGCTCTATCTCGGGATTGGGGATGCCGACAAGGTGCAATCGATTGCGATGCATCAGAAGTTCCTGGACGCTGTTGCGCCCAACCCGCTTGTTGACGTGACCATCATTCCCGGAGCGGATCACGGGTTCACTTGGCCTGGCTATCCCACCTACCATGAAACTGCGGCCGAGATCAGTTGGACGAAGACACTGGCAATGCTGGCCGCTGCCAGCCGGTGACTTGCCACCGCGATGGGGGCTGACCAGGATCTCGTTGACGTCTAGGTGAGCGGAACTCCGCGGTTGTTGGAGGCAATTCGTCACATTTCGACCCAAGTTTTTCGTACCGTGTCGGCCTACTCCCAGCTCAGGACAATCGGTGAACTGAATCCGCCTTGGAACCGCTGACCGTCGACCGGATTGGCTGGCTAGCATGACGCCGTGGACAAGCTCGGTGCGGGACGAAAATGGTGGCGAGACCTCTTTGCGAAGCTGATGATCACCATCATCGGCGGCGTTGTGGCGGCCATAATTGTGGCGGTGGTGATCCCCGCTTTGGTGAATGACGGAAACTCCGACGACGCTCCCACCGAGGAGGTCCCAACCGAGGCCTCGAACGATGGGGACCCTGCGGCCGAGCAACCTGCCGATAACCCCGAACCGGCGCCCGAAGAAGCACCCGCCGAAGGCCAATAACCGCATTCACCGCGCCCTCCGGCTCCCGTCCAGTGGCTTCCCCGTCTGCTGAGCTATCTGCAGTCAATCGTGCCCGTTCGGTGGGCGTGGATGGCTGCAGATCCGGATTTCCCGCCCCAACGTGCCGCCTATGCGTTAAGCCGATTTCGTGGTAGCCAAAGTACGCAAGGCTCGCATCGGCACCACCGCCAGCAGCATGATCACGAAGGCGACTACTGCAACGGCAGTGAAGCCATCGCGGACCGAACTGGCGATGAGCGGCCCGGCTACTACTTCTTCGCCGGCCAGAAGCTGCTGAACCGGTTCGACAGACCCAAGCTCGCGGCCAACAACGAGGAGCAAGATTGCAGCACCGGCGGCGCTGCCGATCGTGAAGCCTTGATTTCGCATGAATTGGTGCGCAGCACCGGCTCTACCGATCAGCCTTGGTTCGGTCGCAGCCCGCAGCAAAATGAGAGCGGCATTGGTGGCCAGGCCGATCCCGACGCCGGATGCGAACAGCCCGGCAAAAACCCCAATCACCGAGCTGTCGGCCCAAGCAAAGATCGCCGTGGTGCCGGAACCGATGAGACCGGACGCCAAGCCCAGGGTCATGATATCCACTTCGTGAAATCGGGCCTGCAGCAGGCTCGACGTGTTGGCGCCTGTGGTCCAGCCGATCACGAGGAAGAGTACCGCCCATGCCGACTCCCCGGCAGACCAGCCGCGGCCGGCGGAAACGTAGAGGGTGATGTAGATGTTGGTGGCAAATGCGGAGGTCACCATGAGCGTCGGAGTGAGGCCGAGGCTGCGATACGGATGGCCAGCGATGTGCTGGAGCCGCAAGACCGGACGTTCGGTGCGGCGAGCATGCAGAATGAACAGGTATCCCGCTATTCCCACAACGCTCAACATGATGAGCGAGCGGTACCCCAACTCGTCAACCGCGACGATTGTTGCGAGCGTGACGACCGCCGCCAAACCAGCACCGATCCAGTCGATGCTCGGCGTTTCTGCGCCGTCCTGCTGTTCTGGAAATGTTGATCTTGCGGTGAGGATGCACAGCATTCCGAGCGGGAGATTGATGAAGAAGATCCACCGCCAGGAGGCAATGTTCAACACGACCGCGGCAATGGCCGGAGCGGCAGCTCCCATGATTCCCCAGATCGTGGAATTGGCGGCGAAAGCCCTGGGGGTGAGGTTCGACGGATAGGCGAGATTGACCGCGGCAATGCTGGCGGCGATGAGCGCCCCTGAGCCACCACCTTGCACCAGGCGAAGGGCGATCAGTACGAAGATGTTGGTTACGAGACCGGCGGCGAAGCCGGACACTGCGAAGATGGCTGCTGCGGCCACAAATACTTTTCTCGAACCGATCGCATCTACCAATGGGCCGGCGATGATCGTGACCAGACCGGACGCGAACAAGAATGCGGTGATGACCCACGACAGAAGGTCAATGCGGCCGAGATCGGCGGCCAGCTGGGGGAGAGCGGCAGCCACTGCGGTGCCCTCGAAGGCCACCAGAGCGATGCCCAAGTAGATCGCGGTCGAGATCTTTCGGTACTCAGGAGAGAGGAGCCCGGGGGTGGTCGTCACCTGGACACGCTAGACGATCGGGTCGGGGTTGCGACCTGGGGTGAACGCCCCGAGGTAAAGTTCGCCTATGACGGTTCGCGCATGACGGTTCGGGCAGTTCTTTTCGATAAGGACGGCACGATCGTGGACTTCCATCGCACGTGGGATCTTGCGATCGGCACGGCCCTCCGGGCAACGGCGCCCAACGAGGCGGTGTTGCGGCAGGCCGCAGATGTATTGGAGTTCGATCTTGTCACAGACACAGTCTGTCCCGGGTCGCCGCTCATTGCGGAGTCGAACTCTTCGGTTGCTGCCCTGGTGGATTCGCTTCTTCCTGTTGATCTGTTCTTCGCGGCGGTCACCGCTGCCAGCGCCGGGAATGCGGCGCCGGCCTTAGGCGTGCCGGAGCTCTTCGTGGCGCTACGCGAGCGCCACATCTCTTTGGGCGTGGTGACCAATGATTTCGAGTCGTCGGCGAAGAACCAAATCGCCACATTGGGGTGGTCGGATCACTTCGCGGCCGTGGTGGGGTGCGATTCCGGCTACGGTGCCAAACCGGCTCCCGGGATGGTGCTTGGTGCATTGGACTTGATCGGCGTCGACGCCGAAGAAGCGGTCCTGGTGGGAGATACCACACATGATCTCGATGCGGGCAACGGAGCGGGAGTGACCACCGTTCTCGTGGGGAATGGCAAAGTCATCCCGTCGGCGTACGCTTCGCTCGCCTCTTTGACGATCGATCGCCTCAACGAGTTGATACCCAGTCTGACAGCAGCCGGACATCTGCCCTGAATCCTGCTCCAGCGAAGGCCCAAGGCTCAGGTTCTCGCCGTGGAGGCGAGCGTGTCAGACCAGGGGTACGAGCCGACGGGACCGACCCCGGTGGCTGGTCAGTTGGAGGATGATGAGGCTGGCCATAGCGCTGCCCCCAACCCCTCCCACGGTGAGCGCGATATCTCTGGTGATGATCCCGTACGCCAGCCAAATCACCGCTTCCAGCAGCGCCATGGTCCAGGTGAGCAGGGAAATTCCAGTGGGGTCGGACGTTGAGACCGCCGCCACGGCGGCCGGAGCGAACTGCACGGTGTACATCAATCCGATCACCAGGCCGAGCGTCCGGATGTCTGTGAGCAGATACGGACCCAGTGGAACAACGCCGTAGGAGAGAATTCCTTTGGCGATGGAACGGGCGGCATCGAGCCCGAGCAAACGTAGGGATTGGAAGGCGATGGTGGCGTAGAGCAGCGACCCGGCAACCGATACCGGGATCATTCCGGGAACACCGGCCTCGAGTCCATAGACCACCCACCAAAGATTCATCACGATGCCGACGCCTGTGCCAGACAGTGAAACTCCCGCCGTGCTTCTGGTCTGATGGACGCGCAGGACCTGAGGAAGGATCATCCCGGCGCCGAGGACGTTGGCGAGAACGATCAGAAAAGCAACTGCGAAGTTCATGGGACACTCCAGACAATCATGTAAGGACCAAACGGTAGATAGCTCTATCGTAGCAGGCGGGTAAGGACTTAAATGCTTTTTGAAACTTACGAAGATAATTTCTTGCTAGAATCGTGGGGTGCAGCTCGTTTCCCCTTCGCAGTCGGAGATTCAGATCACTCTTGAAGTAGCGATCGGCCTGGTCAACGACCTAGGTGCCGATCACTTGGAAGTACGCACCACGCTCGATGCAGCGGGATTCTCGAGGGCCTCAACTGCGTCGGCAGCCTCGATCGCTCGCTTGGAAACATCGCTGAGTGAGCTTTCGCCGTTGCTTTCCGCACTTCCAGATCTGGATACCGAGCAAGCGCGGACCCTCGTGAACGAGGAACTCACCGAGCTGGCGATTTCGCCCTCGATCGCTGACCACGACGGCGTAGGTCCCCACCTGCACTGGAGTCCGTCAACCGCCCCATTTGACCGTCAGGTGATCGCCGACATCATCATGGCAATCGCCCAGGAGTTGTGCGATAACGGCACGATTCGGTTTGGTCGTTGTGGCGCCGAGGATTGCCAGCGCCTCTTCTACGACGGAACCCGGAACCGTTCACGCCGATTCTGTGATGATTCGCGCTGCGCCAGTAGAACCCATACGGCTGATCACCGGGCTCGCCTGAAGAAGGGGTGAGGGGTACGACGTCTTCTGGGGGACGAATTCCTCAGGCGTTGGTGGGGCGCTGCGGTTCGTAGAAATGGGTTTCGGGTTCGATCGACGTCGGCGGCTCTTTGAGCCAGACCGTCACACGGCACTGCGGATCACCGATAGCGATTCGCTCCTCCAGGTGCACCGCCGCAGCACCGCGATTGCGGGCGCCGATTCCTCCGAAAACGCTCGAGGTCATTCGACAAAGGGCAGGGGCATGGCGAACGGCATCGCCAAACGGGCAGCGACGATTCCCGAGGACGATCCGGTCTTCGTTTGCCTCGATCACGAAAAAGTCTCCGTCGATTCCGCTCTTCAGATGAACAAAAAGCTCTGCTAGCACATCCGCGGATAATGGACCTTCGGGCTGTTGCCGGGCATCTCGGAATGCTTCTTCCATCCGAAAACCGATGCCGGCACCTAGCTCGGCTACCAACTGCTCGGCTGCGGCAGGACCAGAGTCTCGTTCAATCGACTGCGCCATCTGGACCACCAACGCCAGCAGGAACGATTCCCTGCCAAACTGGCCTTCTTCGTTCTTCTCTTCAGGCGTTGGGAGTAGTTGGGAGGTGGAAAATGGCTTGGGTTTGAAACTTGGGCTAGGCGCACGTCGGACCGGCAGCGTGACTGTCACGCGTGAGCCGCCGCTGGCTTTGGCCGCAACTTCGAGGTGGTCGGTGAGATGGGTGACGATCAGCAGGCCGCGTCCTCGGGCTGAGGCAGGTCCGGGGCGAGAGGGCTGATCGGGGAGCTCAAATCCAGGTCCCAAGTCGTTCACAGAGAGCACCGGTTGCTCCCCGCCCCAGTTCAGCGACACCCACACCGGTTGATCGCTGTTCTCCACGGCGTTGGTCACCAGCTCGCTGAAGATCAACTGTGCGCCGGGAATGTCCGAACCGGGGGCGGCGTGGCGATTGATGAAATCGGAGAACTCCGCACGCAGCTGACTTGTTGCAGCAATCTCGTTCGGCACATACCAGTCCAATTTCTGCCTCCGATTCGGTCACCCCGATCGTAGCGCAGGCGAAAAGCGGCTGGTGGCACCGGAGGATGAGCGGTCCGAGAGGTGCAAAACGCGACGAAGGGGTCAGGCTCACCGAAATGTGGCCTGACCCCCCCTTTTCGGTTATGCCTCGCTGGTTTCGAGCGCCTCGGTGCTGATCGCGGCGGTCTCGTCGCCGGAGCTGGTGCCGACGGCGATTTTGCGCGGCTTGGCTCGCTCGGCCACCGGAATCCGGAGTGTCAGCACGCCGTCCTGGTAGTCGGCTTCGATTGCGTCGGCGTCGAGGCCGTCACCAAGATTCAGCTGACGACGATAGGTCCCGTGTTGGCGCTCCCGGAAGTAGAGCTGGTCTCCGTCGGAGGCCCGCCACGCTCGGTCGGCGGTGATGGTCAGCACGTTCCGTTCCACATCGATGTCAATGCTGTCCGCATTGACGCCGGGCAGATCGGCATGCACCCAGACATTGTCGCCACGACGATAGGCGTCGATCCGGACATTGTCCGACGATCCTTGGCGGGTGGAAGCCAGTTGATCGAACCAGCTGTCGAAGCCACTGAAGGGGGTGTTGTAGGTAAGCATCTGGAATCCTCCTGGAAAGGAAAGTTTGAGTGACGGCGTACCTCGCCGCCTTCTGAACAAACGCCTGCCCTAGTGAAAGAGTTTCACCAAAAATGGAAAATAATCAGAAAATTTGATCCGTAGTCACCCAATCGGTGGTTTGGGCTACTCTTGGACCAATGGCCAGAATCCGAATCGACCTCGAGCAGGTTCTGGCGGCAGCGGTGGTGATCGTGGACCGAGGTGGCCTCGCCGAGCTGAGCCTCTCCAGCGTGGCACTCCACCTTGGCGTCCGTCCTTCGGCGCTGTATACCCACGTTGCCGGGTCCGACGGTCTCCACTATGTGGTTGCCGTGCACGCCACCACTCGGCTCACCTCTTCGGTACGGAACGCTGCGGTGGGGGTGGCGGGGCGAGACGCATTGCTCTCCATGGCGTTGGCCTATCGCGAATATGCCGTCGCTCACCCGGGCCAATACGCAGCTACGTTGGTTCCCCCCACCGATGACCACTCCGAACTCGTTCGGGCAAATGCAGAACTTGTGGCGCTCCTGGCTCAGGTCTTCGCCACGTTGGGGTGCGAGCATGCCCAGGCTCAGGCGGCTGCTCAAGCGTTGCGGACTGGTCTCCACGGTTTCGTAGCCCTCGAAGTGACCGGTGCCAAGGGAGACGACGAGCAGTTTGCCCACCTGGTGGACCTGCTCACGCACCGGCTGCCTGCCTGAGTCGGCGCTGGAACGTTGCGGGCCACCCAAGACGTGTCATAGGTTTCAGAGCATGAGCATCTCACTCGCCCCGCTCGCTGATTCCTTCGTTTCCAGCCGCCTCTCACTTCACCGGGTGGCTGCCTATGTGGTGTCGCCCGCCCGTCGCCAAGCGATGGGACGCATGGGCTTGCGGGCCGTGCCGGGCGGATTCGGCACCCCCAGCTTTGGGGGACCAGCTGGCATCACCACCGTAGGTGTAGAACAAACCAACTTGGTCGTGAGGACCGCCGACGGTGAACGGAGCGTTCCAATCACCACGCTGGCCGCAGCCGGCGAGCACGTTGGTGTCCCCCCTGACGTTGAGTGGGCGGCGGAGCTGGACATTCCAGTGCCCGGCGAACTCGATGCACCGTTGCCAATCGAATCCGGCGATGCCAAGGCGCTTGCGGCCTGGTATTCCTTCGGTTGGTCGATCCTCGAACAACTGTCGATGGATCCGCTGTCTCCAGAAGCCAGCGACCCCCAGTTGTGGCCAGAGCACTTCGATGCCGCCATCGAGATCGGTAGCGATTCCGCTCAGAGGCGGGCCAGTTTCGGGTTTTCGCCCGGTGATGTGAATCGAGATGGGACGCCCGGGCCGGAACCGTTGCCATATGTCTATGTGGCTCCGTGGTATCCCGACAAATCGGGCAAGGAAGAGTACTGGAACGCCGGTCGCCTGGCCGTGGTTCGCTACGCCCACCTGGCGAAGGCGAAGGACCCGCGTCTCACGGCCATTCGATTCTTCAAACAGGGCCGTTCGATCCTGGCATCCTAGAACCCTGTTCGGTGCGGCCGGTGCCACTCGGTTCCGAGCCGGACAACGACTGCACCACGTCACTGTCGGCGAGTGATGCGCGAATGTCCACGTCGGCCCGAGCCACCACGTTGGGACAGAAACGGCGCATGGCTCCTTCGAGCGCAGCTTGCACCTCGTGACCTATTGCGGTTGCATCCGGGTGGTCACATTCGATCACCACCGAGTCATGCACGGTCTGCACGGGACGTGCCGATGGATACCTCTGCAAACGCTGGTGGAGGTCGGCGTAGGCGCTCAGCATGATGTCTGCCACCCCGCCTTGAATGGGTGCATTGCGCCAAGCGTTCACCATCGCGGAAACTCGCTCCTGGGCCGAGCGCTCGAGAAACGGGATGATCACATTCCGTCCAAGGTCTGCCCGTATTGCCTCAATGTAACGATGGCGAAGCGACCGGTCCTCAAACTGCTTGCTCAGCTCTGCTGTGGACATCGGAACGGTCTGATGGTGCAACACCACACCGTGATCAGCCTCGAACCGAGAACGGACCCGCATCAGTTCCGGAGACTCGGATTGGATCGCGGCCAGGACCGCATCGAGGAAGAGTCGATCGAGATGCAGGTTGAACTGCTGTCGCCTTCCGGCCAGGGTGCGGCTGGAGAAGGTGAACGGGGTTCCATCGTCGAGCAACGCAACGGGGGCCGAATACCCGAGGAGCCAATCAACTTCCGCCACGAGGCGGTCCGCGGTCTGGAGGTGTTGAGATGGATGTAAGCCCGCTACCTCCTCAGCCGATGGATAGCGGCCCTGCGACTGTCGGAACTCCCGTCGAATTCTGGCAACCGTGGAAAAGCCTCGGGCAAGTCGCATGGTCACCGTCCAGTCGATCGCCGACGTCTCGGTTCGGATTTCCTTGACCTCGGCAATCCGCTGTTCCGCCCACGCTGCGGTGCCCGGGTAGGTGATCCGATACTGGGCCAAGAGCCTCGCGGCTTCCTCCACAGTGGTAGGGGATCCCTCGGCGGTCAGAGAACGCGACAGGGCGGCGGCACCTGTGCCATAGGCGATTCCGAAGTTGAGCGCCTTGGCGATTTGACGGAGATGTTTGAGACGTTCCGGATCATCCTTCGCCAATTGGTCGCGATCAAAGCCGAACATGCTCGCCGCAGTGCTTACATGGACATCATCACCACGGGCGAAGGCGGCACGCAGTGGGGCGTCTTCAGCCACCTGAGCCAAATACCTGAGTTCGGCCTGGCTCAGGTCAGCGTGCACGAATACACGGTCGCCACCTGGTGGACGGAAATGGCGCTTCATCCGAGGAGCGAAGTTCTGGGCGTTGGGATTTCGGCTGGCCAGGCGACCCGTGTTGGTACCGATCACTTGAAGGTACTGGGGTCGCAGTCGCCCATCGGAGTGCATATGTTCGTGAATCGATTCGCCGTAGGTGCTCAGGATCTTCGTGTGGTTCCTGAACTCAAGCAGTGTCTCGCTCAGCGGTCCACCGATCTCCTTGAGTTCGGATGCAGTTAGCGAATCCATGTCGTTGAGTAATCGGCGCTCGCCGTGGCGACGACCGGTCCATCCGAGCACCTCATCCTGGGCCCACCGGTTCAACACTTGTCGTACCATCCGGTCAGAAGCAGGGTTCCACGTAGGTTCGGTGATGTCATCGAACAGGGTTCCCTGGCCGCCACCGGTGAGCGCCGCCAGACGCCCCAGGACGACGCGGTTTTCTCGCTCGATGGTGATCAATTCTTCCTGCCACGCCGGCCAGTCAAAGGGAAGACCAGTTCGTTCCATCTGGTCTAGGAAGGGGCGAGCATCCATTTCGATCTCCGTGATCAGCTCCAAGTCCGCGGCCGCGATCTCAGCTCGAATCGCATCGCTCACCCACAGCGTTTCCACGGCATCGGCGGCCGCATAGGCGATCTGGTCGCAGCTGAGATCCCCCGTGGCCGTGTAGGACAGCTGCGTGGTCCCCTTGCCCTTGGCCTCGATTCCGAGGTAATGGCGGGTGGCCCAGGCGAGGCCATGAAACCAAGTGACACCACTCTGGCCCTGGAAGATGAGCGCATCCGCAAGCTGAGCATCCCACCAAGTGAGGCCGGTTGTGGTGTCGGACGAAGCGAAGACGGCGCGGTCGATGACCCGGGCGTCGAAGTTCGCATTCCACGCCGCCGCCGTGACGCCCGTCAGAAGCGGCGCCAGGGCGGTCGGGTTCACATCTCGGGCGTCCACCACAAAGGCCTGCTCCCTTCCGTCGAGGGCTCGGGTGGCAACCGACATAACCCGGAGCTCTCCAGCGGCAGCGCCGTCAATCGGTACTTCGGTGTCTATAGCGATCCACTGGGCTGCACTCAGCGCGCCCTCCAGTTCTGGGAGCTGGGCCTCGCCGGCGATGTAGGTGCATGCCACGTCGGCGGGATCACGCTTCACACCATCGACACTAACCGGACAGTGGCGCAGCAACCTGCCCGGTACAACCGGACGGGACATTTGCCGGTCGCTGAAACACAAGGTGACCCACCAAGGTGGGGTACCCGACGGAACCCGAAAAACGGCCCCAGCTCTGGGCCAGCAGTTCCCGTGTCTCCTAGCTGAGCTCCCACCGAATCCGTTTGTTGCCCTTGCCTTTGGACTCGGTTTTGACAACGGTGAACGTGCCGATCTCGCCGGTGGAGGCCACATGGGTTCCTCCGTCGGCCTGTTTGTCCAGCCCCACGATGTCTACCACCCGGATCTCCTTCACCCCATCGGGGATCATGTTGACCTTGGTGCGAATGAGATCTTCGTCCTCCACCGCTGTCTCCCGGGGCAGGAAGGTGACCTCGATAGGTCGATTCGCCGCAATCTCGTCGTTGACGGCAACCTGAATCCTCTTGGCGAAGCCTTCGGGCAGCGGGTCGAATTCATAATCGATCCGGCCTTTGAGTGGCTCCATGTTGTTGCCAGTGGAGAGCACTCGGTACTCGTTCCAGATGACGCCTCCCAGAACGTGCATGGCCGAATGGGTTCGCATGAGTTGGTGGCGACGGTCCCAGTCCACCGAGCCTTCGATCGTTAGTCCGCTCGCAGGAGCGTCGCCCTCGATCGTGTGCCAGATATCGGGGCCATCCTTCTTCACGGCAACAACCACGGCCGACCCGCCGTCCCACGTGACCGTGCCCGTGTCGGTTGGTTGCCCGCCCCCAGCGGCGTAGAAAGCGGTCTGATCGAGAAGAACTTTTCGCTGGCCGCTGTTGTCGGCGACGTCCACGACCACCGCGCTGAACTGTCGAAGGGTTTGGTCGGCAAGGTACAGCTGCTCAGTCATGGTGCAAATGTATTCCCATCTGCGGCTCGGAACTCTTGTATGCACCAGGGGTTGCAGCCAACGCGGTGGGCGGGCAGGATCGGTTCATGGCTGAAAACAAGACCAAGGTCACCACTGTCGACCCCTTGAGCTTCGTGGCGGCCATTGAGCACCCGGTTCGCCGTGCCGATGCCCAGGCGTTACTGGAGCTCATGAGCAGGGTGACTGGCTGCCAACCCAAGATGTGGGGGCCTTCGATCGTCGGTTTCGGCAGCTACCACTACAAATACGACAGTGGTCGGGAGGGCGATTTGATGATCACTGGCTTCTCCGCCCAGAAGGCCAAACTCTCCATCTACGTCGTTTCGGGTTATGACAACCTCGCCGACGAACTCGCTCGGTTGGGAAAACACAAGCTTGGTCGGAGCTGTCTGTACATCAACAAATTGGCCGACGTGGATCTGGCGGTGCTCGAGGAGATCGTGCAGAAGTCGGTAGCCGAAATGCGGGCCAACTACGAAACGCAGGACTGTTAGCGCTCCCCACCTTGGGTACGCTGTTGGCGACTGCCAGATGGCTACAGCTGGCGGGAATCCTCGGAGGAGCACTGGTGGAAACCACCACGCAGATCACCATCGAACGCCCGGCCGATCTCGTCTTTTCCGTGGTGTCGGATATGTCACGAAATCCGGAGTGGCAGAAGGGGATGAAGTCATGCACCTGGACCTCCGACCCACCGATCCGGGAGGGATCAACCTATGACCAAGTGGCAGAGTTCCTCACCCGGAACATCATCACTTCATTTGAGGTGGTGGAGTTTGAACCCGATCGAAAGATCCGCATCAAATCCGTCAAAAGCACCTTTCCCCTAGACATCACTCGCAGCGTTGAACCCACCGGGGAATTCCGTTGCCAGGTGACGGCAGTAGTAACCGGCGAGCCTTCGGGTGTCTTGAAATGGCTTAACCCCATGATCAAGCCCCTCGTGGCGCGATCAGTCCGCAAGGACTACGAGCGTTTAAAAGTTCTGCTCGACGGCTAGCGCCCCGGCACCACAATGGCTGCGGCCACAATCGGGGAATACGCACGCAAACTTCGGCACCACGTGTCCAGTTCGCTGGTTACTGTTCGTTGTGGAGGTATGAGCGGCGCACCCGGCGTCGTCCACGGAAGGAGTCAAAATGCCAAAATATATGTTGACCTATCACGGTGAAGCAGGACCGATGCCAAGCGAGCCGGCCGAAATCGAGGCGGTCATGGCCGAGTGGGGAGCCTGGTATGGAACCATGGGTGACAACCTCGTCGACGGGGGAGCGCCCTTCGGAGCGCACGCCGCAGTCGGCCCCGATGGCTCCTCGGTTGCCTCGCCGGCAGCACTGTCGGGTTACACCGTCATCAATGCGAATGACTTGGATGCCGCCGTCTCGGTCGCCAAGGGTTGCCCGGTACTGGCCAATGGCCACACCGTGCAGGTTTCCGAGGCCATCGATATGGGCTAGAGCGCCGCAACAGTTGGTCGGCCCGGGGAAACCCGGGCCATCTAACTGGTGCCGGCGAAACCGGTGAGCACTGCCGCAATGTTCTGGCCGAGTTGGGCCGTGGCGTAACCGCCTTCCATCACGAAAAGTGTCGGTCGATCAAAACGGGCGATGCGGCGGCCCATCTCGGTGAAGTCCTCCTCCACCAATCGAAACTGGCTGATCGGATCGTCCATGAACGTGTCCACCCCCAGCGACACCACCAAGGCATCGGGCGCCAGACCGGTCAGCCAATCCGTTGCGGATTTCAGAGCGGCAAACCAGGTATCGGCGCCGGTTCCATGGGGAAGCGGTAAGTTCAGATTGGTGCCGAGTCCTTGGTCACGGCCGGTCTCGTCGGCGTGGCCCAAGAAGTACGGAAATTCCACCATCGGATCGGCGTGGATCGAGCAGAAGGCAACGTCGCCCCGATCATAGAAGATGTCTTGTGTTCCATTGCCGTGGTGATAGTCAACGTCGAGAATGCCAACCCGGTTCATCCCGGTGGATCGGAGACGCTGGGCGGCAATAGCCGCGTTATTGAGATAGCAGTACCCGCCAAACTGGTCACTCGTGGCGTGATGGCCAGGGGGCCGGCAGCGGGCAAAGACCGAGCGAGCACCGGCTGCGAGGTGGTGGGCGGCAGTATCGGCCGCCGCCGCACTGGCCATGGCGGCCTTCCAGGTGTGCTCAGCGATTGAGCAGTCCGCGGCGAAGCTGTAGTACCCCAGCTGCGCTTTCAGGCTGTCGGGGCGAACGTTCCGCATACGGCGGGCGGGCCAGCCGAAACCCATTGCCGCCGAGGCGGCGTGGCCCTCGTCCTTCCAGCGCGAAAACGCATGCTCGACGAACTCCACATAGGCGGGCTCGTGGACCGTTTCCACCAACATCCGGTCGAATGGCAGAGGCGGAATCACCTCTCCGAGGCCAGCGGCATCGGTTGCGATATCAACGAAGCGGGATCGTTCCGGGCGCTCCCACGAGAGAATGAGTTCGGCCGAGTCGAGCTCGAGGCAGTGGTGGTCCTGGTCATCGTCGGATCGAACAATCAGCATGGTCCGCAGCGTACGAGATCGGCGAGGGTGGCAGCTGAGGTTCGCGCTCGGGCGTTCTGGCAGACCAGGATCGCGTCAGCGCGATCGTGGGCTGCCACAACTATTCCGCCGATCCTGGCGTTGGGCAATTCCTATACTTCGAGCATGAACCTAGACCTAGCGGTCGCCGCCGCCAAGCAGAACTACGCCGACGCCCGCCCCAACAGCGCCGCATGGGCCCGCCGCGCCGCCGAAGTTCTACCGGGAGGAAACACGCGGTCGGTATTGGCCTTCGAGCCATTTCCGTTTCGAGTGGAACGAGCCGAGGGCAAATACCTGTGGGATGTAGATGGCCACCAATATGTGGACTTTCTCGGCAATTACACCGCCGGCTTGCTCGGCCATTCACCCGAACCGGTGGAGAAGGCCGTTCGAGCGGTGCTCGACTCGGGGTGGTCCCTTGGTTCGGTTCATCGAGATGAGGTGCAGCTGGCGGAATTGCTGACGGACCGATTCCCGTCGATCGAGCAGGTGCGGTTCACCAACTCCGGCACGGAGGCCAACCTCATGGCACTGGCGCTGGCTACCCACACAACCGGCAGATCCAAAGTAGTCGTTTTTCAGCACGGGTATCACGGCGGGGTTCTGGCATTCGGCGAGACTGCGAACCCGGTCAACGTTCCCCATCACTGGCTCGTTCTGCCATACAATGACGAAACCGCCGTGGTCGAAGCGTTTCGTGCTCACGGTGCCGACATTGCATGTGTGCTGGTGGAGCCGATGCAGGGTTCGGCTGGTTGCATTCCCGGTACGCCAGAATTCCTGTCGCTCTTGCGAAACCAATGCTCGAGCAGCGGATCACTGCTGATATTCGATGAGGTGATGACCTCTCGATTCTCATTGGGCGGCGCTCAAGAGGTGCTAGAGATTGCACCGGACCTCACCACCCTCGGCAAGTATCTGGCCGGTGGGTTCAGTTTCGGAGCCTTTGGAGGGAGTCGCAAGATTATGGGAACCTTCGACCCCAAGCGCAGCGGCGGGCCCGTCGCATCGTTGGCGCATGCCGGCACGTTCAACAACAATGTGATCTCCATGGCGGCCGGTGTTGCCACCCTCAGAGAAATGGTCAACCCGGCCGTTCTCGACCGCACCAACAAGCTGGGAGAGTCGCTCCGCAAAGATCTGAACGAGATATTTCTGCAGGCAGGGGTCGGCATGTGTGCCACGGGGCAGGGATCACTCATGAACATCCACGGGACCGCCGGGCCAGTGCGGTCGGCCGCCGATCTGGCGGGGGGCGACGATCGCCTGAAAGAGCTGCTCTTCTTCGCCCTGCTCGACCACGGGTTCTACATCGCTCGCCGCGGGTTCATTGCCCTGTCCTTCGAGATCACAGCTGCCGACGTGGCGAACCTGCTGACATCAATCAAGGAGTGGTCAACGGCGCATCGCGCTCCCGTTTGACGCCAAGATCGAAGGGACAGCTCGCGCCGGAGCGGGTACGGTGGTGCCGTGACCTCGGCTGATGCCTCCCTGCTTGAAAAGTTCATAGCCGACTGTCGCGAGGCGGCCAGAGGTAGCGGTGCGGTGGCGCGAATCGCAGAACTCACCGAAGCCCTCGTGGCGGATCCCTCAGCAATTCAGGCCGAAGCCAAGCCCCTTCCAGATCGGATCCCCTCGATGGGTTGGGAGGACCTACTATTCGACGATGACGCAATCACCGTGATGCTGATAGCTACGCCCCCCGGGGTTGCTCAGCCTCCGCACGATCATCGAATGCCAGCCGTCATCGGAGTATTCCAGGGTTGCGAAGACCAGCGCTTCTACCGTCGCCAAGGAGACGGACTGTTGGAAATGCGCGGGCGGGCGATCCAACAGGGTGAGGTTCTCACCTTGGGCAAAGCGACGGTGCATGCCATCTCCACCGACGGCCCCGATGTGTGCCGGGCCGTTCACGTGTATCTCGGCAAACTCGCCGACGTCGACCGAACAATTTACGACCCCGAGACCTTTGAACCAGAGGTTTTCACCATTGAACGATATGCCGAGTACTGCATCCCGCTCTAGGTCGTCTGGTGCCTGAGTCGTCAGGCCAAGGAAACGGTGCGGTAAGAGAGTCGGTTCTGGTTGTCTCCATTGACGCCTTGGCGCCCAGGGCAATATCCCCAGAAACAACTCCTGCACTGTGTGCACTCGCTCGTTCAGGCGCAGCGTGCTTCACCGGTACCACTGTGAATCCCTCAACCACCTTGACGGCTCACACATCGATGCTCCGAGGCGTTTCGCCATCGGTCCACGGCGTGTTACACAACACCGTGGCTCGGGGCCCGATGCCACCATCGTTCCTCCACAGCGCACGACAAGGCGGCCTGTCCACGGGTTCGGTCTTGAGCTGGGCGCTCATGGACCAAATGATCGAGCCCGATGCGGTCACGTATCGGGTTCTCCTGGATGAGGGCTACAACCCTGAAGACGATCGTTTCGTTGCGGATGAAACGATCAACCTGCTGAATGGCGAAAACCCCAAGGTCGTGTTTTGCTACCTGATCCAGCCAGACCTCGCCGGCCACGACTTCGGGTGGGACAGCCCGGAGTATGGCGATGCAGTCAATACCGCTGATGCGCTTCTTGGTGAAATCATCGACGCTGCCGGGCCAGATCGAGCGATTCTGGTTACAACCGACCACGGTGGCTCTGGCACGGGTCATTCCGAGGCGAACGCCGAAACTACCGACATCTTTCTCGTCGCCCGGTCGGCCCAATTGCGGCCGGGTACTTGGTGGCCCACGATCTCGCCGCTCAATGTTGCCCCAACCGTTGCCCATCTCGCTGGATTCGCACCCCACCCTGACTGGGAGGGAACAAGCCTGGTGGGTGCCGACGCGTCATTCAGCGACCACCTGGTGACGCTGATGGAGGGAATGCAAAGCCGAAGTTACGGTGAAGATCTCAACATGCTCGAGCACTCGCTCCAAACCGCAGCGGCCGCTGCTGAACACGGTGGGAGCGATCACGCAGTACTGGCCGGGCTGTTGCATGACCTGGGCCACGAGCTGGGCGAGGCGGGAGGGTGGGGCCTACCCGGCCATGCCGATGAGGCCGCCAGATTCCTTCGGCCGTGGCTCCCGGCCAGCATCGTGCAGCCGATCCGTTTGCATGTTCAGGCTAAGCGGTACCTCGTTGCCACCGACCCGGGCTACTCGGCCCAGCTCAGCGAAGCCTCCAAGAAGTCGCTCCGGGAGCAAGGTGGGCCACTTTCCGCAGCTGACGCTGCAGCCTTCGAGCGTCTCCCCTTTTCGCAGCCGGCCGTTCAGCTTCGCCGATTTGATGATGCTGGCAAAATCCCCACCGCCACGGTGGCCCGCCTCGAACACTATCTGCCTCTGCTCACGCGGGCGCTGGGTGCCGATGGTCTGATCTCCCCGCTGTGGGCGCGTGACGCCTGCACATGCGAAGAATGTCGAGACACCAGAAATGGGCAGCACCTCCTGAACAGCGCGGACCTCGCCGGTTGGGCGGTGGAAAGCGTGCACGGTGCCCCCCACGCCATGGTGGCAACTCTCGTTCATAACGACGGCCGACGGCACAAGTGCATTCTGCCCGCCTCGTCCAAGAACGACGAGTTGAGCCCTCAGCCGCGCTGGCGCAGTGAACACCTCACGGTCCTACGGGAACGCACAGATCCCGCGTCGGGTCCGGTCGATCGGTTTGTAGCAGACCTCGCAAAGAACGGCATCGCATTGGTGTCCGGTCTCGGCAGCGAACCGGGTCAGGTGCTGGAGTTCGCCCGGCGCATCGGGTTCGTCCGCGAGACGAACTACGGCGACCTCTTCGACGTCCGTACCGATCCCGAACCCATCAACCTGGCCTATACACCGAAGGGCTTGCCGCTTCACACCGACAACCCTTATCGGGATCCCGTTCCCACCGTACAGCTACTCCATTGCCTCGTGGCAGCCGAGGGCGGCACGTCACTGTTTTGCGATGGCTTCGCCGTGGCAGAGCAGCTGCGGAGGGATCACCCCGAAGACTTCGCCAGGCTCTCCTCCACGATCGTTTCGTTTCAATTCATCTCGCCTGATGTACACCTTCAGGCACGACTCCCGCTCATTCGTTTGGATGAATCCGGCGAGGTAGTACGCGTGACGGTGAACAACAGGAGCATGCAACCCCAACCTCTCGGCCAAGGCACCGAGGCCTTCTACACGGCCTACCTTCGATTCGCTCAACTCTTGGGAGATCCCGTGAACGTGATCGAGCTCAGGCTGGCGCCGGGCGAATTGGTGGGATTCGACAACCGTCGGGTCCTTCACGGACGGACCGCATTCCCCAACAGTCCGCGCCGGCATCTCCAGGGGTGCTATATCGACATCGACGCGATCCAATCCAGCGCTCGGCTGCAGATCCGTTGAGTAGCGCGAACACCCAGCCCTGGCGGGAGGGGCGATCCACGCCTGTCCACGCGTCTGACACCACGAGGATTCAGGCGTAGTCTCGTGTGCAATGACCGCTCCCAACATCCTGCTCATCATGGCCGACCAACTGGCGCCGCATTTCACGGGCACCTACGGCCACCCTCTCGTAAAAACCCCCCACCTCGATGCCCTTGCCGAGCACGGCGTTCGGTTCGACGCCGCCTACTGCCACTCACCTCTCTGCGCGCCGGCTCGATTCACGATGCTGGCCGGCCAGTCGGTTGCATCAATCGGGGCGTGGGACAATGCGGCGGAATTCCTCGCGTCCACGCCGACGATCGCGCACTACCTGGGCCTCGCCGGCTATAGAACCATTCTCTCGGGCAAGATGCATTTCATCGGGCCGGATCAACTTCACGGTTTTGACGAGCGACTCACCACCGACATCTATCCTGCGGATTTTGCCTGGACTCCAAACTGGGACCAGGCCGACGAGCGAATCGATCGCTGGTACCACAATATGGACGTCCTGCACGACGCTGGGACGGCGGTCGCCACCTATCAGATCGACTATGACGAGGAGGTCGGATACGCCGCTCGCCGCAAACTTTTGGATCTGGCCCGCAGTGACGGCGAGCAGCCTTTCTTCATGGTGGCCTCGTTCATTCATCCGCACGATCCTTACGTCGCCAGGCCGGAGTGGTGGAACCTCTACGACGGCGATGAAATCGATCTGCCGGACGTGATCGAGCCGGGTAATCTCGATCCCCACACCAAACGAATCCGCAGGGGGATCGAAGCGGACACTGTTGGCTACACCGACGATCAAGTGCGAAACGCCCGACGCAGCTACTACGCCAACACGAGCTACTTCGACCACTGGATCGGCAAGCTCGTTGACACGTTGGAGGAAACCGACCAGATGGAGAACACCGTCATCGTGATAACGAGCGATCACGGCGACATGCTGGGTGATCGAGGAACTTGGTTCAAAATGTCGTTCCACGAGCGCTCAGCCAGAGTCCCTCTCGTCCTCTCCGGGCCCGGTGTACAGGCTGGCACGGTTCCCGGAGCCTGTTCCCATCTGGATCTGCTGCCAACGCTCTTGGACATTGCCACCGACGGCCGGCCCTGGCCAACCCCGGTATCCAATTTGGAGGGCCGAAGCCTTTGGGCGGCGGCCACGGGCGGCACCGCTCCTGCGGATGAGACCACTGCGGAATACTGCGCCGAAATGACCTCTCATCCGATGTTCATGATCCGGCGCGGTCAGTTCAAGTACATCCACTGTGATACGGACCCACCGCTGCTTTTCGATCTCACCTCGGATCCCGACGAACGCATCAACCTGGCGACCGACCCTGACCACACTACCGTGTCGGACGACTTCGCCGCCGAGGTCCAGAAACGCTGGAACAGCGATCAGATCCGGACCCGAGTGATCGAGTCACAACACGTTCGCCACGTCCTCTATGAGGCCAACAAGACTGGCCCGCTGGTGTCCTGGGATTACTTGCCTCCCAACGACGTCGCCAACAGCTATGTCCGCAACCACCATCATTGGGCCGAGTCCGGACCAAAGAAGCGCTACCCCCGAGCCTGATACCGAAGCTGGTGCTGGTCTGAGGCAGCGAAGGCCGTGACGGCCAGAACCACGGGATGGTCCAAAGCAGCCGAGTCTAAACGCCTCGACTGAGACCGACAGGAGTAGCCGGACGCACAGCGTCCAACCGGTCCGGGTCGAGCGAGAAGTGGTGCCCAGTAATCGGAGAAGAGGTTTCGGGACATGTTCTGGTTCTCGGCCTCATGGCCGAAAACTCCTGCCATTCCACAGCATGTCGTTGACTGCTCTTCCACGTCATAACCAGCCCGTTCCAACACCGCTCTGTACGCAGCGGTGCTGTGCGGCATCAGGCTAACTTCGCTGCAATGATCGAAGAGTTGCACTGTTCCGATGGCTTTTCCGGTCGGTATCGCATCGAGGCGTTCGGCCAGGAACTCGGGGAGTGAAACCACATCGTTGCTCGGAAAGGTCGGATCGCTCGCTGGATACTCGTGGCGATGAAGCAGCGCAATCGCCGGTTCGATCACAACGAGATCTACGCCGGGGCGACCGAGCCGTTCAATTGATGCGCGTTGTGCTGCAACGGCTTTGGCGAAACGTTCTCTGCGCCCTTTCACGTGGTCGAATTTGCCTGAGGGAACGAAGCGGGCCACTGCCGGGCGCTCGCCCATCATCTGCAGCAGCGACACCGTGGCTCGGAGTACTTCCGGGTCCAGGTAGGCGGTGAATGCATCGGGAAGGATCACCACCGTAGCGTCACCGGGATGGTCGTTTCTTGCGAGGAGCTTCACGTCCTGGCGGGCGAGGCGGGTGGCCAGATTGCCGGGCGGGACAACGGGCAGGTCCACGATCCCGAGTACCCGTGAAAGAGTGGGCGAGGCGAGCCGCTGCGCGAAACCAATCACGGGGGCGAAAGCTTGGACAGAGGGGAGAAGCTCCTCGAATCGGCTGAGGAATGCTGTACGGATGCGACGAGTTCGGATCGTTTCTGGGCGTTTCTCCAAGAACCGGGACTTGAGCTCGGGAATGTCGACCTGGAGGGGGCATCGTCCGGTGCAGGCTGCGCACGAGAGACATTGATGAAGCGAGTCGGCAACATCGAGTGCCAACGCCTCGTCATCCGGTCGGGTGAGCCACTCCCGAAGAAGATCAGCCCGTCCTTTGGGGGAGAGGCGAGGATCTGCGGTCGTTTTGAACGAAGGGCACATCACTTCGGCTGCGCCCCAGTGATGGCAGATGCCATTCCCATTGCAATCGAAGGCGCTTTGGAACTGGCGGCGGTGGGCCTCGGCAACCGTGCGATCCGAATGGACCCGCAGTGGCACCTCATCGATTCGTCTGATGGGGTGCTCTACCTCCAACGGCGTATACAGCTTTCCCGGGTTGAGGGTGTTACGCGGGTCAAAGGCCGTCTTGACCATCCTCATCTTCTGGATCACCGTGTCATCGAGATCGAGGTATTCGCCGCGGAAGCCCCGGCCGTGCTCCCCCCAGAGAACACCCCCGAAATTCGAGACCAGCTGGGCCACGTCGTCGGAAATCGTCCGCAGGAGCGATTCGTGCTCTGGTTGGTAAAGGTCGAGGGCGGGACGCACGTGGACGCAGCCAACGTCGGCGTGACCGAACATGCCGTAGGACAGACCGTGGCCGTCGAGCAGCCTTCGGTACTCTGCTACAAATGCCTCTAGATTGGCGGGAGGAACCGCGCAGTCCTCTACAAAGGGAAGAGAGCGCCGGCCCCCGACCGACTGGCCGAGGAATCCCACCGCATCAGCCCGAACCTTCCACACGGCTGTGATCTGAGCCGCATCGGCGGTCACCACCATACCCATGGCACCAGGCGCCTCTGCGAGCACTGTCCTCAGTGCCTGCGGCCCGTCCTTGCCCTCGAACTCCAACAGTAGGAGCGACGCTCCTTCAGCATCCAACAACGATGCCAACATTGCCCATTGGGGCGACTGCCTCGCCAACCGGATGGTGTGCTCATCGAGGCACTCGATCGCAATGGGTCTTGTGACCTTGAGGCGATTGGAGTCCCGTACTGCATCTTCAAACTGCGGGTAGGCGATCACGGCGAGATGCAGATCCTCGGGGAGGGCCGTAAGGCGGACTCGAATTCGGCTGATCAGCGCCAGGGTTCCTTCCGATCCGCACAGAAGCTTGGTCATGTCGAGGTCAAATTCGGTTCGGGCGTCCGCCAGGTTGTAACCGGTGAAGCCGCGAGGGATATCCGGAAACGAGTCCGGTGAGATTCCTTCAGTCGCTTCCAGCACCAGCCGGTGAAGGTCGCCGATCCGGTCGCTCTGTTGTGCGGCGGCTTCGGCTTCGGCAATCGTTGTGGACCGAACGGTCAACGAAGTGCCGTCGGCCAACACCGCGTCGAGTTCGATCACGTGATCGTTGGTGCGGCCGTGGACCAGGGAACCCTTGCCGGCTGCATCGGTAGAGGTCATCCCGCCGATCGTCGCTCGGGTTGCCGTGGAAACGTGGGGCGCAAAGAACAGTCCGTAGGGGGCGAGAGCGACGTTCAATTGGTCCAGAACGACACCTGGTTCTACCACCGCCTCCATCGCCTCGGGATCGATGGAGAGAATCCGGTTCATGGCTCGTCGGGTGTCCACCACGAGCCCGTTGGTCAGGCTCTGTCCGTTCGTGCCGGTGCCGCCGCCCCGCGGGCAGAGTTCGAATGGCTCCGCCAGGCGACTGTTCACCCGAGCGAGGACCTCCAAATCCCGAGCGGTATTCGGGACTACTGCACCAACTGGATGCAGTTGGTAGATCGAATTGTCTGTGCCGTACACGATTCTGGTAGAGGCGTCGTCGAAGACTTCGCCTCCGAACCCCTCGGCCTCGAGGAGACCACGAAGCTTGGTGAGCGTGATCATCTCGCGATAGTGACACACCCGAGCCGCTCGACTCGGAACGTCTTCGGATCGCTAGGCGCCGGTGGCGTAGGCACGGCCGATGAAGAAGGCCATGAGGGCTGAGGCATATCCGACGATCATCAGGGCAGCGAGAGCCCGACTGCTCCTGCCGGAGTCGCCGCGGGCGAACCACCCCGCAGCAAGAAACGCCCCCATCGGAATCAATCCACCGACGTAATGGATGTACAGCTGAACGATTCCCTGGCCTTGATCCAGGAGTTTGATCCCTATCAGTACTTGGCACGCCAGTGCTATGGCTGCAGCACCGATCGAAACTTTGGCCGGGCTCCCGATCGCTTCGTTACGCCCGGCGTGACGAAGCGTAAGTCCGGTGGCGGCGGTCATCGTGAGTAGGACGACGATTCCAGTCACGACGTGCACGGTGGAACTGATGATGATGTTGTCGATACGGCCGTCGCCGAGCACGTCGGACTGAAACTGGGCAACGGCTGGATTCACCCCGACAGTTTGCCGCCGCGTCGGTGTGGATGCTCAGGCGTTCAGCGGCTGGGCCTCGGGCACTTCCCAGTCATTCGGCATCTTGCTGAAATCGAAGAATGGCGCCTTGTCGCCAGCCGCGACCGCGTCCTCGATCTGATCGTAGAACCCCTTGCCGGTCTCCTCAGCGAAGGTGATCGCCACTTCGCCGTCCGTCCCCCTGACCTGCGGGCGTTCCACGTACTCGGGGAAACTGGCCTCGGCGGGATCGCCCTCTTCATAGCCTCGAGCAAACATCTGCTTGAGGATGCCGAATCCGTCGTTGCGGACGAGCACCTCACCCCGCGGAGTTCCGCCCATCGCCTTCAAGTGGGCCACGAATCGATCGAGATTTTCGGTGGCGTAGGCCACATGCTGAATGGAGTGATCACCGTGGCGGTCGGTGAATTTCGTGACTTGGGATTTCTTGGCACGGTCGATGCCCTCGATAAGGGCCACCCCGAACTCTCCAAAGTCGATGCACCAGATCTTCATGCTTGAGTCCGGGTCGTCAGGTCGCACGTCGTCGATGCGGTTGATGAGCCTGCCTCCTTCAACCTTGATGTGGAACCAGGCCCATTGTTCAATCGAGCCTTTGGTGCAGGCGTAGGTGATGTGATCGACCTTTTTGAGTTTCATGTGTTCTGGCCCTTCGTGCGGAGATGTTCTCTGTCATGGAATTGTGCAGTATGTGGAGCAAGTTGCAAATAGAGTGAACAACTTGTGAAGTCGAATACCCACAAATGATCGAAATGTTGAGTTCGACCGGGCTATTCTGTTGCATTGTGAACACTTTGCCTAGTCTCCTGGACGGGATCGACCAACGACTCATCGCCGCACTCCAACGCGGCTCTCGATCTTCGATGGCCGATGTTGCGCGGTTGGCTGGCGTTGCACGCGGGACCGCATACAGCCGGCTGGACCGCCTTGAGGCCGAAGGTGTGATCATTGGGTACGGACCTGATATCGACCCTGGCCGCGCTGGTTATGGAGTAACAGCCTTCTGCACATTGGACATTCTCCAGGGATCTCACGACAAGACGACGGCCGCTCTGGCTGCGATCAGCGAGGTGATCGAGGTGCACACGGTCACCGGCGTCGGCGATCTCCTTTGCCGGATCATTGCCCGTTCGAACGATCACCTCCACGAGGTGCTGCAGCAGATTGCTGCGCTACCGGAAGTGATGCGGAGTCAAACGCAACTGGCGTTGAACACCAGCCATCGCCGGAGCGTCGCCGAAGTGGTGAGTCTCGAGGTCGCCTGAGGGAGCAAGTTCCGCAGCCTTTGGGCGTGAAGCGTTGCGTCGAATCGGGTGGGGGACCGCTGGAAACGGCGGGATGGCTCGACAACCGTGCAACGCTCTGGTTCAATCATGGCGAAGCGGACAATCCGCCAAGATTCCGGAGGGGAAGTGCCCACTGCGTTTGCTGCTGCCGAGATCGTCCTCGACGATCTCCTAGATCTCGACACCTATCCCATTCATCAACTGACTCACCCCGTTCGAGCCGAGCTGGTGGCCGAAACCCGCTCGCAGATGCGGGCAGTGGGGTGCTGTCGCATCCCCGATTTCGTTCGGCCGGATACGGTTCGCCAAATGCAGGCCGAGGCCGCCGCATTACATGACCAGACCTACTGGTCGGTCCAGAATCACAACCCCTATTTCTCGCCCGACGACGACCGCTTCGAACCCGATCATCCGAGGCGTACATTTCAGCACCGGGAGAGCGGTTTCATCAACGCGGATCTTCTGCCACCCGACTCACCGCTGCGTCGCATTTACGATTCCGATGTCGTTCTCCATTTCGTCTGGGAGTGCTTGGACACAACGAGGCCGGTCTACCGCTGGGCCGACCCGCTCGGGCGCAATCCTTATGGGGTGCAGGCGCCCGGCCACTCGCTGCCATGGCATTTCGACGGCAACGAATTCACTGTCAGCATGTTGGCTCAGAATGCCGACGAAGGTGGGATATTCGAGTACGTGCCAAATATCCGGCGCCCTGAACAGGAGAACTACGAACACGTCGCACACGTGCTGGCCGGCGGTCGCGACGGTGTTCGCCAGCTGAACCTCAGGCCCGGTGATCTTCAGCTCTTCGCCGGGCGGTACTCGCTGCATCGGGTTACACCGGTACGGGGAAAAACTGTGCGATACAACGGTTTGCCCAGCTACGTGCATGATCCGTTCCGTATGAACCGGCCCTACCACTCCGAGAACATCTACGGTCGGGCCACTCAGCTCCACATGGATCGGGCCCTGCTCGAAGTGGACGGGTTGGTTGACTGATGCCGCTGGACCGGGTCGCATTCATTGGGCTCGGCAACATGGGCGCACCGATGGCCCGAAACCTCATCGCCGCTGGCTTCCAAACTTCGGTGAGCGATCTTGACGCCACCAAGATGAACGCCTTGGTGACTGCCGGGGGCACGGCGGCAAAGAGCGTCGCCATGGCCGCAAGTGCGGCTGATGTGGTATTCACATCGCTCCCGGGGCCCAGTCAGGTTCGTACAGTGGCGGAAGAACTCCTGCCGGCAATGGAGCCTGGAGGAGTGTGGATCGATCTCAGCACCAACGATCTCGTCTGTGCCCGCGTGATCGGGCCGATGGCTGAAACCCACGGCGTTGAGTTGCTCGATGCACCGGTCAGCGGGGGCGTCGAGGGGGCCGTGGCCGGGACTCTGACAGTCATGGTTGGGGGAGACGAAAGCACCTTCAGTCGTTGTCGCCCGCTCTTTGAAGCGATCGGCGAGCGAATCGAACTCCTCGGACCCCACGGTGCCGGTTACGTCGCCAAGATCGCCCAGGTAATGCTGTGTTACCTCAATTCGGTTTGCCTCACCGAGGCATTGGTTCTCGGAGCCAAAGGGGGCGTAGCTCCGGCCAAGATGTTGGACATCATTCGCAACAGCACCGGCCGCAGTTACGTGGCCGACCAGTACGGGCCCGAGATCCTCAGCGGCCGCTATGACGACACGTTCGATCTTGGTCTGGCGGCGAAGGATCTGCGCCTCACGATGGAACTCGCTCATGCGGTTGGAGCAAGGTTGGATTTCACCCAGGCTGTCTCCGATCTGTACGCCACTGCCGAGGCATCCTTCGGATTCAGCGCTCCGCACTTGATGGCGATGCAGGAAATAGAACGCCAGAATGAACTGGTACTAAGTGAGACCATCCCAACCAAAGGACGTTGAACAAATGACTGCAACGGAGAACCGAGAGGTTGTTGCCGAGGACTTCACTACCGCCAATGCCACCAGCTTTGCCGGTAACGAATGGGCGGCTCGCGTAGATCTCGCCGCGATGTACCGCCTGGCCGCCCACTTCGGCTACGACGACCTGGTCTGGAACCACATCACGATGCGGGTTCCCGGTACGGACCACGCCTTCTTTCTCAACAAATTCGGGCTGCTCTACAACGAGGTGACTGCGTCGAACCTGATCAAGGTGGATGCGGACGGCACCGTTCTGGAAGGTCCGGCGGACGTGAACACCGCCGGATTCGTGATCCACTCCGCGATCCACAACGACTTCCCAAAATGGAAAGTGGTGTTTCACGCTCATGTCCCCGATGCGCTAGCGGTAACGGCGCTCAAGAATGGCTTCGAGCATTTAGTCCAAGACACGTCGATGCTCTACGGGGAGATTGGCTATCACGATTGGGAGGGGCTTTCGCTCACGTTGGAAGAGCGAGGCCGCTTGGCCGCCAACATGGCGGGCAATCGTGCGCTCATCATGCGAAATCACGGCTTTCTCACCGTCGGGGAGACCGCGGGGGAAGCCTTCATGGTGATGCACTACCTGATACGAGGTTGCAGAACACTGCTCAAGGCCCATGGCAGCGGCCTGGCCGTGGACCCCGGACCCAAGGCGATCTGGGAGCTCTCCAAGCGACAGTACGACCATTTCCCATTGGGCAAATACGAGTGGCCAGCGCTGATGCGGATGCTGGATCAAACTGACCCGTCATACCGGCAGTAGGCCTCGGCGTGCCCGTCGTCCGATTCCAAACCTCGTTGGTTGTACTCCCGCTGGCCAAACCGATCGGTACGGCAATTCATTCGATCCGTTCTGTGGGATGTGTGCTCTTGGAGATCGAAACCGACCAGGGTGTTGTTGGGCAGTCGTATATCTTCACCATCAACGCCGATCGGCTCGGAGCATTCGACGAGATGGTGCGAGGGCTGTCGCATTTTGTGATTGGCCGTGACCCGTGCGATACCGGAGCGATCTGGTCCGACATTTGGAACGAGATCAATGCCACGGGCCACAAGGGCGTGACCGTGGCGGCGATGGCGGCGATCGACGTGGCTTGCTGGGATGCCGTTGGCCGGTCAATCGGCCTCCCTCTCCACAAACTCTTCGGTGCCTGTCGAGACCGAATCGACACCTACGCCAGCTCAGGATTGTGGTTGTCCTACTCGGTCGACGAGCTGCAGGCTGAGGCCAGTTCCTTCATCAGCCAGGGTTTTACCGCCATGAAGCTCCGGTTGGGGATGGAGCGCATCCAGGATGACATCGAGCGGGTCGCCAAGGTTCGAGAGGCCGTCGGTCCCGATGTGCGGTTATTGGTAGATGCCAACCAGAAGTTCAGTCCCAAGCATGCCATCGCGTTGGGCCGCCGGATGGAGCCATTCGACATCACATGGTTCGAGGAGCCGGTCATCACCCACAACCGCCGCGGGAGTGCTGAGGTTCGGGCTGCGCTAGATATGCCGATCGCCACCGGTGAGACCGAGTACACCCGATACGGGATCAAGGATCTCATAGATGCTCGAGCGGGGGACATTCTCATGCCTGATTTGCAGCGCATCGGGGGTTACACCGAGTTCGCCAAAGCGGCGGCTCTCTCGGCCGCCCACGACCTGCCTGTGTCTACTCACTTTTTCACCGAGCAAAGCCTCGCCATAGCGGCGGCAACGGCCAACTGCATTTCCGTGGAGCATACGGACTGGTTCTCGCCGCTCTTCAACGAAGAGCCCGAAATCGTGGCCGGGCAAATCCTCGTTCCTGATCGCCCCGGCACGGGTTTCACTCTCGCCGCGGATTTACTCAAACGGTTCCCGCTCCGAAGCTAGGCACAGTATTCGTGGCTGAAGGCCTCGTCAGCGTCGGGCCAAAACACCGCGCTGGGCGCGGAAAGCTCGGTGCCGAGCCCCGTAGTGTTGCCGTTTGGTTACCGTCGCTGGTGCTGCGAGCAACGGCGACTTAGACTCGGCTAGCGGCTAAAGATATTTTGGCTGTATCAGGGGCGATAGGCACTCTTTTCGACATTGCAGGAGGATCGAAATGGACGCTGTTCCTACTTCATGCACGGCCGTCTCATTTCGAGCATTTGGCCCCGTTGCCCCGATGGTGGACGGGGTAGAGATCCGACTTGGCGGCCACCGAGAGCGGGCGCTGTTGTCCGCGTTATTGATGAAACCGGGGGTCCATCAATCCACCAAACGTCTCGCTGAGTTGCTGTGGGGAGATGGGCAGCCCCGCGATCCCGGGCATGCCATCAGAACGTTGGTCATGCGGTTACGCCGGCACATTGGCATTCTTTCCGTCGAGACCACTCCGGGTGGCTACCGGATACAGGCCAATGACGACCAGGTGGACCTCCACCGGTTCGTGGGCTTGGTCAGCAGCGCTCAGGAGTTGTTGCAGCAACACGAATACCGGAAGGCCGACGAAATCTTCACCGCCGCGCTCCAGTTGACAATGGGTGGGGACCCATGGGTTGATCTCGGCGCAAGCCGGACTGGGAAAGCCGCGGCCGCACAGATCAACGAGTTGCGTCTCAGAACCGAAGAAGACCGGGCCTGGGCTCGAGTGAGCATGGGTTCACCTGGCATCGGTGAACTCACCAAGCTTGCCACCGAACAGCCGTTGCGGGAACGGCGTTGGTGCCTCCTGATAACTGCGTTGTACAAGTCCGGTCGGCAAAGCGAGGCACTCCGCGCCTATGCCGACGTGCGTCGGACACTGCGAGACGAGATCGGTCTCGACCCTGGACCCGAGCTCGTGGAGCTCGAGCGCCAGGTTCTGTGCCACGAACTACTTCAGTAACCGAAGGCTGAACCGAGCCCGTTTGTGGACGGGCGCGCCCGACGTTGCGTCGCGTCCATGTCGCGTCAGCGGCGCGTCGCCGTCATGGGCCCATCCCACCCTGGTCACAGGCCCACGTGAAGGCTTGAAATCGGGTTCGACATCGGTGCAGTGTGGGACTCACTTCCAGGCAGGGGTTTACGTGTACGTCCACACCGCTCGTTGCGCAATCGACAATGGCAGGCCGGATCGTTCCTTTACGGACGGACTCGAATTGGCGGAACGCATCGAAGTCAGCGTGGCCATTCCAATCACGCTGTGGTCCGCCCCTTTCGCCTCCACCGGGACCGAACTCGTTTGGTCGGCTCGCATTCAGAACTTGGTCCAGATGGATCTCCTCCAGGCAGCCCTGTATTCGGACTATCGAGAAAACGATCGGTTCCGGCCTGCGGTGCAGTTCCCCGCTCCTCGAGTCGAGGCTCTCCTAGAAATCATCTCCGGAGTTCCGGTGGGACCGCCCGCCCCGTTCGTCACCGCTCGGATTGCCTATGCCGCCGGCGATGACGCCAGCGACGCCATTGCGTGGGGAACAAACCTGGCCGAGGAGCAACGACGGACGCTGAAATCGCCTGTCATGTTCGGCATCAACGTGTTCGGCGATGACGGTCGGTTGGCCTGGGTTGTATCCCATCCCGACGCCCACACCGTTGAAACCGCCGGCCGAATGCTCAAAGCGGATCCGACCATCAAAGCCCTCATGGACGAGGGACGCCACCTTCTTCAACCCCGTCGCCGCCAGCACTACCTGCGGCGCCTGAACTGAACGGAAAGACCAATGCTCGAAAGACTGATCAATACCTCGAGTCCGAAGATGAACTCAAGAAAGGGAGTAGCGGCATGATCCGCTGGTTTGTCGATGTTAGTCTACGCGCTCGCGTCGCCCTGGTCGTGCTGGCTGGGGTAACGGTTCTGGTGGGCGCCATACAATTGCGCTCGTCGACCGTCGACGTGTTCCCGGAGTTCGATCCGCCGCTTGTCGAGGTGCAGACCGAAGCCCTCGGTCTCTCCGCCGCCGAAGTGGAATCACTGATCACGGTTCCGCTCGAGGCCGACCTCCTCAACGGGGTGGCCTGGCTCGATCATATCCGCTCGGAGTCGGTGGACGGCTTGTCCTCGATCCTCATGGTATTCGAGCCGGGCACCGATCCGATCCGGGCCCGGCAGATGGTCCAGGAGCGGCTGACCCAGGCCCACGCCCTACCCAACGTGTCGAAGCCCCCGATCATGCTGCAACCGCTCTCGTCGAACAGCCGGGTGATGATGGTCGGCCTGACCTCCGACGACATGTCGCTGGTCGAGCTGGGCGTCCTGGCCCGGTGGAACATCAAGCCCCGGCTCCTCGGCGTGCCCGGGGTGGCCAACGTCGCGGTTTGGGGTCACCGTGACCGCCAGCTACAGGTGCTGGTCGACCCCACTGACCTCGGCGCCGCCGGCGTCTCGCTCGACGAAGTGGTCGAGACGGTCGGCGAGGCCCTGTGGGTCTCGCCGCTGAGCTTCCTCGAGTCGTCCAAGCCCGGCACGGGCGGTTTCATCGACACGCCCAACCAACGGCTCGGGATCCGCCACCTCCTGCCGATCGCCACGCCCGAGGACCTCGGCAAGGTTCCGGTCGTCAACCATCCCGACCTTGTGGTCGCCGACATCACGACCGTGATCGAGAACCACCAGCAGCTGATCGGCGACGCCGCCGTCAATGGTGAAACCGGGATGATCCTGGTCATCGAGCGGTTCCCCGACGCCGATCCGGTGGCGATCGCGGACGACGTTCAGACAACCTTGAGCACGATGAGGGCCGGCCTCCCAGGCGTCGACTTCGAGACCGAGGTGTTCCGGTCCGCAGCGTACATCGAGTCGATGGCCAGCAACCTGACCATCGTCCTGGGTATCGGACTTGTCCTGGCGGTTGTTCTACTGGCGTTGTTCCTGTCGAGCTGGCGGAGCGCGGTGATCGCCTTCGCCGTGATCCTGACCAGCCTGGCGGTCACCATTCTGATCTTCAATTGGCAGGGCCTGTCGCTCAACATCATGACCATTAGCGGGCTGCTCATAGCCCTGGGGGTGATCGTCGACGACGTCGTCGTCGACACCGACAATGCGGCCCGCCGCCTGAGACAAGAGCGAGAGACGGGTCAGACCGGCCCCTCGAGGATGGCGATCTTTCTGTCTGCGGTCCGGACCCGCCGGACCCTCGTCTCGGCGACGATCATCCTGTTGTTGGCCGTAGTCCCGGTCTTGTTCTTCCAGGGGCTCACCGGCGACCTCTTCTCCCCACTGGTCACGTCGTACGCCATCGCCGTTCTGGCGTCCTTCGCCGTCGCCCTGCTCCTGACGCCTGGCCTGACCGTCCTCCTGCTTGGCGACGTCAGCGACGCTCCCAATCCGTCACCGCTGGCCACTCGGTTCGAGTCGATCCACGACGGTCTCACCGGTCTCGTCGGTCGGATCGGCCGAACTGCGACGCTTGCCGTCGCTGGGAGCCTGGCGGTAGTGGGGCTGGCGGCCTTGTTACTGATGAACACGGCGTGGACCCCGACCTTCCAACAGGACAGCGCCCGGGTCCGGTGGGAAGCCGCGCCCGGCACCTCCCCGGCGGCGATGATGTCGACGATCGGCGCCATCACCGAGGACTTGAGGGCCATCGATGGAGTCGACGGCGTGAGTGCCCACATCGGCCGGGCCGAGACAGGCGACCTCATCGTCGACATCAACACCGCCGACGTTTGGGTGCGGTTTGCCGACGGTGCCGACCGCAGCGCAACGGTCCAAGCGGTCGAGCAAGCAACGGCGGACCTCCCCGGGTCGGTCGAGGTGCTTCAGACGTTCATTCCCGATCGACTCGACGAAGCCCTCAACGGGCCGGACGCCGATGTCACCGTTCGGGTCTACGGGAATGACTTCGACCAGATCGACGCCAAGGCCAACGAGATAGCCGCGCTGGTCGACGTGGTGGATGGGGTTGCCAGCGCTACCGCCCCCGAGCGTGTGCTCGAGCCCCAGATCGATGTCACGGTCGACCTGGCTGCGGCCGAAGGCTTCGGCATCCTCCCCGGCGATGTCCGCCGCCAGGCGACCACGTTGATCTCCGGTCTCCAGGTCGGCAGCCTCTTTGAGGAGCAGAAGGTCTTCGACGTGGTGGTGTGGGCGGAGCCCGAGCTACGGGACGAGACCTCCGACTTCGATTCCATGCCAATCGAGCTGCCGGACGGGTCGCTGGTGCCGCTCAGTGAACTGGCCAGCGTCGAAACGGTGGACGGATCGGCATCGATCCAGCGCGATGCCGTCTCCCGCTTCACTGACGTCAACGTGACCGTCGAAGGCCGCAGCGCCGACGCCGTCGCCGACGACATCCGGACTGCCCTGATGGAGGTCAGCTTCGACCTCGAATCACGGGCCGAGATCGTCGGCGGCCCAGCCGATGGGCAGGGGGGCCAGTGGCGCATCCCGATCGTGATCCTCGCCGTGCTGATCGGCACCTACCTCCTGATCCAGTCGGTGTTCGGTGGCTGGCGGCTCGCCCTCGGGTTGATTGCCTCGGCCCTGGTCGGCATGTTCGGCGCTGTCGTCGGGGCCGTCCTTACCGGCGGCGAACTGACCCTGCCTGTGATGTTCGGCCTCCTCGCGGTCTTCGGCATCGCCATCCGGCATGCCGTGCTGGCGGTCGACCAGGTCCGTCGTCTGGAGCTCGACTCCCCTGAGCCCGGGCCGGAGCTGGTCGACCAAGCCTTCCGGGAGCGGGCCCCGGCCGTCCTGGCCACTACTCTCATGGTGGCCATCTTCCTCCTGCCGGCCCTGCTGTTCGGCAGCGCCCCCGGGCTCGAGATCCTTCGGCCGATGGCGGTGGTGATTCTCTGCGGGCTGGTGACCACGCTCCTGTCGACGACGCTTGTCGTCCCCATGCTGTATAACCTCTTCCGGCCCAGCATCGACCCTGAGGACCCAATCGACCGTGAGCCGATCATCGCACTCGATCCGGCCGAGTCCGACGCCAGGCACAACGGCCAGAAAGGGCAAACATCGGATCCGCTCATCACCCAGGGGGTCAGCGATGCGGTATAAACGCCGCTACCGCCCGAGCCGGGCAGGCTGGCCCTTGGCCCTCCCGGTCATCGTCGCCGTGGCCCTCCCGCTGGCCGCCTGCAGCGACGAGCCGAATGCCATCAAGACCGTCCCCTACGAGCTGGTAGCCGACGAGGTCGACGACATCAACACGGTCGTGTTGACGCAGAGGGCGTCGGAGCGGCTCTTCATGGAGACCACCCCGGTGTTGGAGCAGACCGTCGACGGCCGCATCCGGCTGACCGTGCCCTATGCGGCCATCATCTACGACACCATCGGTGACACCTGGGTCTATGCGCACCCCGAGCCTCTGAGCTACCGGCGGGCGTCGATCACCATCGACTACATCGATGGCGACCTCGTAGTCCTCAACGACGGACCCGAACCGGGCACCGAAGTAGCTATCACATCTGTCGCCGAGCTTTACGGCACTGACACCGGAGTAGGAAAGTGAAAGAACTTCACACACTGGTCCATTTGAGCCTCCGCTACCGGTATCTGGTCGCCTTCATGGCCGGGCTGACACTGTTGCTCGGTGTGCTGCAGGTGCAGCGGATGCCGATCGACGTCTTCCCCGAATTCGCTCCACCCCAGGTGGAGATCCAGACCCCCGCGCTCGGGTTGTCAGCCGAGGAGGTGGAGTCCCTGATCACCGCCCCGATGGAGGAGTCCTTCGCCGGCCTCCCCCGCCTGGAGACCATGCGGTCCAAGTCGGTCGAGCAGCTTTCGTCGATCAAGCTGATTTTCAGTCGGGGGACTGATCTCATGGAGGCCAGGCAGGCTATCCAGGAGCGGATGTCGCTCGTCATCCCAACGCTCCCGACGTGGGCCGCGCCACCGAACATGCTGCCACCGCTGTCGTCGACGGCCCGGACGGTGAAGATCGGTATCAGCAGCGACACCCTGTCGACCATCGACCTCTCGATGATCACCTACTGGACGATTCGTCAGCGCCTGCTGCGGGTCCCCGGCGTGGCCAACGTGGCCATCTGGGGTGAGCGAATCGACATGCCGACCGTGCAGGTGGATCCCGAACTGCTGGCCCTGCACGGCATCACGTCGGCCGAGGTCATGCAGGTCATGTCCGACACCCTCGACTCCGGGTTGGTTCAGTACTCCGAGGGCTCGGTCATCGGGACCGGCGGGTACGTCGACACCGCAGACAACCGGCTACCGGTCAACTACATCAGCTCCGTCCAGAACGCAGAAACTTTGGGCCAGGTCCCGATCAATGCTCGGACAGACGCCGGCGGCAATCAGCTGCGGCTGGAAGACGTCGGATCGGTGATCCACAGCACCTGGCCGATGATCGGCGATGCTGTGGTCAACGACGGCGAGGGTCTGCTCCTCATCGTAGAGAAGTTCCCCTGGGCCAATACGGTGGAGGTCACCCACGGCGTCGAAGACGCCATGGCCGAGATGGCCCCCGGGTTGCCCGAGCTCGACTATGACACCACGATCTTCAGGCCGGCGACCTTCGTTGAGATGTCGATCGAGAACCTGACGAGGGCGATACTCATCGGCGCCGTCCTCGTTGTGCTGATCCTGCTGCTGTTCCTGTACGAGTGGCGGACTGCGCTGATCAGCGCCACGATCATCCCATTATCGCTGATGGCGACGTTGCTGATCATGCCATTCTTTGGGGCCGAGGTGTCCACGATCAACGTGATGGTGCTGGCCGGCCTCGTCATCGCCGTCGGCGCGGTCGTCGACGACGCCATCGTGGACGTCGAGAACATCGTACGAAGATTGCGGGAGCAGCGCGCCTCCGGTGTGGACGTGCCAACCTCCCGCGTCGTAATCGAGGCATCGGTCGAGGTTCGCAACGCAATCGTCTACGCCTCCCTCATCGAGGCGGTCGCCCTCATGCCGGTGTTCTTCCTCGAGGGCCTGTCCGGCGCCTTCTTCCAGCCGCTGGCCCGGGCCTACGTGATCGCCGTGCTCGTGTCGGGCTTCATCGCCATGACGGTGACCCCGGCGCTCAGCTACATGCTGCTCCGCAATGCCCCCCTCAACAAGCGGCAGTCGCCGATCCTCCCGCTGCTCCACCGGGGCTATGACCGGGCGCTCAAGCCGACGCTGGGTCGACCGGCCCTGGCCATCGGCGCCTTCGTCCTGTTGGCCTTCTCCGGCATCGGCGTCTACCCTCGCCTCGGTCAGGAGCTCCTGCCCGACTTCAAGGAACGCGACTTCCTGATGCACTGGTTGGGCAAGCCGGGAACCTCGCACCCCGAAATGGTACGGATCTCCGAACTGGCCTGCCAAGAGCTACTGACCATCGACGGGGTGAACAATTGCGGCTCCCACATCGGCCAGGCCCTGCTGATGGACGAGGTCTACGGCATCTACTTCGGCGAGAACTGGATCAGCGTCGATCCGTCGGTCGATTACGACGAGACACTGGCGACGGTCCAGGCCACGGTCGACGGCTACCCCGGCCTGGTGCGCGATGTGCAGACCTACCTGAAGG
>JABDIY010000102.1 GCA_013003535.1 Acidimicrobiales bacterium
GTCACGTCGGTCCTGGGTCATTTGGGCTTCCCTCACAAACGGCACGATCCACTCAAGGCTCACGAACGCAGACGCGTAATCAAGGCTCTCTTTCACGAAGGCCCGAGACTGCCCCCTTTCTTCATCCGCTTCAGTTCGCTCATGGCCCTGGCAGCGACAATTGCAGCATTTGGTCTGATCTCGGATTCAACCGCTGTCGTGATCGGGGCCATGTTGGTGGCCCCGCTCATGACGCCGGTTCTCGGCATCGCCGCAGCGCTTGTCATGGCGTGGCCGGGTCGGGTGATACGACAGTCGTTGCTCGTGGCGGCCGGGGCGATGATATGCATTGGGCTGACGTGCCTCATCTCGTTCATCATCCCGGGCGATCCTTTTCCTTTACCCAGCGAATTGGTTGCCAGAACGTCGCCGAATCTCCTGGACCTCGGAATTGCTTTGGCAGCCGGAGCAGCCGGCGCCTACGGCCAGATGCGCCGTCAAGCGAGCGATGCGCTGCCGGGCGTAGCCGTCGCAGTTGCTCTGGTTCCGCCAGTGGCAGTGGTGGGCATAACACTCCAAATGGGAGAATGGCAGATGGCGCTGGGAGCCCTCTTGCTCTTCATGGTCAACGTGGCGGGCATCATCGCCAGCGCGTCGCTCACCTTCATCGCATGTGGTTTTGTACCAGGGCGACGTCTGTTTGCCGGGCGTACCTCGATTGCCTCCGGATTGCGCTTGATTGCCCTCGGGTTGATCATCGTTGTGATGCAGTTTGGGCAAGGCACTGTCTTGCCACCCACCGACCACACCGCCAACATCGTGGCCGCGGTCGAAGAATTCGTCGCGGCGAACAACAGCACGGCTGAAGTCGTTGACGTTTCCGTCGAAATCTCGAAAGACGTGACAGACGTCAATGTTGTCCTGGTGGCCAGCCCGGTCGAGCCCCCACCGGTATCGGAGCTGGCTTTTCACCTGGCCGGTCACCTCGAGACAGACGTAGAGGTGACCATGCAGGTCGTTGAAACTCAGACCAACAAAGCCTCGATCTACAGCGGAAACTGATTGGACTTGTCGGCGCACGTGCCAGGGCGGGCAGTCCTCGCTCCCCGGGCTCCCGAGCGTTGCCGATGTGATAGGTCCCGATTCGGAGACCTCCAGCTGAGGAAAACCTCAACCGTGCTCATTCGATCCAGCCCCGCTATCAGGGCGGGTTCGTTGACCTGGGCGAATGGCCGGAAAGGGCATCAGAGCAGGGCTTTCGAGCCAGTCCCCGCCTCAACATCACATGGTTGCTATCACGGCCTATGCGGCGCTTTAGAGCACTCTGGTGGGTGGAAGAATTGCCATCGCAGAGACGGCGTTGGTTTCCAAAGGGGCTAGATGGGTGGGGGCACTCTCCATGGAAGCAGATCCCGCCATCCGGGCGTAGGGTGCTTTCCCTCGAACCCTCCTGCAACGTTGTAGGCCTTGTGAAACCCGTGGGCAGTAGCCGCCATCGCTGCTGATTGTGATCGAGCCCCTGAGC
>JABDIY010000116.1 GCA_013003535.1 Acidimicrobiales bacterium
TCAGCAAGCTGTGCCCGACGAGGTTCCTCACTCAGTTTCTAGGATTAACCGCCTTCTAGCTGAACGCAAATTCAAGATGGCTCGCTGAACAGGCCTTTCGTTAGTCGGGACGGAGTGATTTGAACACTCGACCCCCTGCTCCCAAAGCAGGTGCGCTACCAAGCTGCGCCACGTCCCGTTCGCAAGAGTGTACGTCAGCCGTGCGCCGATGGTCGGCAATTTCCTGGGTCAGGCTGTTCTGATCACCAACCAAGACGTGATCGTTGCCAGAACTCTGAACGCTGCGACCGGCGTGAGCCATTTGGTCGAGCGAAGCGAGCGTGAAGCGACCCGGAGTGAGGAACGAACGCAGGCGAGCGGAACTAATGAGACAGAGCGGGTGGGGGGAATCGAACCCCCATTAACAGGTTGGAAACCTGTGGTTCTAGCCGTTGAACTACACCCGCAAGAACGGAGGACAGTTTAGCGGGTGGCGCCTGGTTGCGATGGAATTATTCGACGACTGGCCCAATACACTCGGGCCAGTGAAGTCGTCGGTTGAAGCCCTAGAGGGCAACAAAGTCAAGGTCATCGTCAATATCAGCGAAGAGGAGTTCGAAAAGGACCTCGATGCTGCGTTCAAGCGGTTGGCCAGTGAGGTGCGTTTACCCGGGTTCCGCCCTGGCAAGGCGCCCCGCAAGGTCTTGGAAGCCCGCATCGGCTCCGAGTACGCGCGCGGTGAGGCATTCGAGAAAGCCCTGCCGCGTTATTACTCCGAGGCAGCCCGTGACGGCGATGTTGATGTGATCGCCCCACCGGACATCGACATCACCGAGGGTCGAGACGGCGGAGCCGTGACGTTCGAGGCGGTGGTAGAGGTTCGGCCGCAAATCTCCATTTCGGGGTACAAGGACATTGTTGTCAAAATCGATGCCCCGGAAATCTCCGAGGATGAGCTCAACGAGGCCGAGGAACGTTTCCTCAAGGCCTACGGCGAATTGGTAGATGCCGACCGGCCCGCGGAATCCGGCGACACGCTGGAGTTGGACATCTCTGCTGAACACGACGGCGAGCCAGTGCCGGGGCTCATCAGTGATGCCTACAGCTACACCCTTGGATCTGGGACGATCGTGCCCGAACTGGACGTCGAACTGCTGGCCGCCGAACCCGGAGACGAGCTCGATTTCGCCGCTGTGCACCCTGACCCGGAGGAGGAGGCTCCGCTGCGCTTCTCCATCAGAGTGGCCAAGGTGCAGCGAGTCGAGAGCCCCGAGCCCACCCCAGAATTCATGCAGCAGAACTCCGAGTTCGAAACTATCGAGGAGTTCCGAGCCGACTACATCGAGAGAATGTCGGCCAATCGCGTCGAACGGGCACGGCAAGCCCGCGGGAATGCCGTTGCTGATGCCGTGGCAAAGCTTGTTGCTGATGACGATGTCGCTCCACCGCTGATCGAACTCGAGGTGGAGAATCGCATCGAGGACATGGCCATGCGAATGCAGGCACAGGGAATGCAGCTCGAACAGTTCATCCAGATGACCGGCCAGAGCACCCAGCAGTTCGTTGAGGGCATCCGGGCCACGGCCGGCGACGGGGCCAAACTCGATCTTGCCCTTCGAGCTGTAGTTGAGGCTGAAGGTCTCCATTGCACTGACGATCAGCTCACCGACGAAGTTCAGGCTGCAGCCGAAGCGATGGATGAGCCGGCTGATGAGATCCGCAAGCGCTACGCCGAAGCAGGTCTTCTTTCCAAGATCCGATGGGATCTGTCCAAGCGGAACGCCATGGACTTTCTCGTGGAACACGCCACGGTGAAAGACAAAGACGGCAACAAGATCAACACTGAGCGGTTCGAGGTACCCGAAACCGCCGAAGAAGACATCCCCGCCGAGCAAGCAACCGAGTCCGCCGACGCCTAGCTGTGATGGATTACACCAACGATCATGCGCACCCCCAAGAACAGGATCTTCCTATGAGCACCCAAAACTTCCGGGCCCAGAACTATCTCGTTCCCACAGTTGTGGAGCGGACCAATCAAGGCGAGCGGGCGTTCGATCTTTACTCACGCCTTCTCAAGGACAACATCATCTTCTTGGGCACACCGATCGACGACAACATCGCCAACCTGATCTGTGCGCAGATGTTGCACCTGGAATCGGAGAATCCCGAACGAGACATCAGCATCTACATCAACTCCCCGGGCGGAGATGTCAATGCGATGTTTGCAATCTACGACACCATGCAATACATCAAGCCAGACATCAGCACGATCTGCTTCGGTCAGGCCGCTTCGGCCGCGGCGGTGCTGCTCGCCGCCGGTGCTCCCGGCAAGCGGATGGCTTTGCCCAGTAGTCGAATTCTTCTTCACCAGCCCTATTCGGGATCGCAGGGGCAGGTTTCGGACCTCGAGATCGCCGCGTCGGAGATCGAACGTCTCCGTACCCAGCTCGAAATGATCCTGGCAAACCACACGGGGCAGACGCAGGAGAAAATAAAAAACGACACAGAACGAGACTTCATTCTCACCGCCCTCGAAGCCAAAGAGTACGGGCTGATCGACCAGGTGATACAGGAGCGGAACGTAGTGGATCGAAGTGGACCGATCCGCGCCATCGACTCATAGAGTCGCTGGAGATGCAACACTGACCAGCCCACGGAATTTTCGGTGACGGAGGGATTCGTCGCCCGCCACGGTTCCATGGACGAGATAATCCGAGTACGCAGGCAGATTTAAGGAGAGCGAGCAATATGGCCAAGTTCGGTGAAGGCGGCGAATTGCTGAAGTGCTCGTTCTGTGGCAAGTCTCAGAAGCAGGTGAAGAAACTCATCGCTGGCCCGGGTGTCTACATCTGTGATGAGTGCATCGACCTCTGCAATGAGATCATCGAAGAGGAGCTTTCTGAGGGCGGCGAGGTCAACTTCGAGGAGTTGCCGAAGCCGAAGGAGATTGCAGATTTCCTGAACGAATACATCGTGGGGCAGGATCAAGCCAAGAAAATCCTGTCGGTAGCGGTCTACAACCACTACAAGGGGATCCAATACGGAGCGTCCGCCACCGCCGACGTGGAGTTGGCGAAGTCCAACATTCTGCTGTTGGGCCCCACCGGTTCGGGCAAGACACTCCTGGCCCAAACCATGGCCCGGATTCTGAACGTTCCCTTCGCCATCGCCGACGCCACCGCTCTCACTGAAGCGGGCTACGTTGGCGAAGATGTAGAGAACATTCTGCTGAAGATCATCCAGGCCGCCGATTTCGATGTGAAGCGGGCCGAGACCGGCATCATCTACATCGACGAGATCGACAAGGTCGCTCGCAAGAGCGAGAACACCAGCATCACCCGGGATGTCTCGGGCGAGGGGGTCCAGCAGGCGCTGTTGAAGATTCTCGAGGGCACGGTTGCGTCGGTTCCTCCCCAGGGTGGCCGCAAGCATCCACACCAGGACTTCCTTCAAATCGATACCACAAACATCCTGTTCATTTGCGGTGGGTCGTTCGCCGGCCTCGATGACATCATCGAACGCCGGCTCGGCGGGACCTCGGTTGGGTTCGGAGCAGAGATCTCCAGCCGCGCCGACCGCAATGTCACTGACCTCTACGCCCAAGTTCGGCCCGAGGACCTGCTGCGCTTCGGGCTGATCCCGGAGTTCGTTGGTCGCCTGCCCGTCACCGCCACGGTTTCCCAGCTCAGCCGGGAAGCGCTCATGGAGATTCTCTCCACACCCAAGAATGCGCTCACCCGTCAATACCAGACGTTCTTCAAGATGGAAGACGTTGAGTTGGAGTTCACGCCCGATGCGTTAGAAGCCATCTCCGATCTTGCCCTCTTGCGGGGAACTGGCGCTCGTGGTCTCCGTGCAATCCTCGAAGAAGTTCTGCTCGACGTCATGTATGACATTCCCGGTCGTGCCGATATCGGTAAATGTGTGATCGACGCGGACACCGTCAAGGAGCGGGCCAACCCCACCCTGGTACCTCGTAGCGGAAAACGGTCCAGGCCCCGCCGGGCTGCATCCTGAGCGTCCCGTCAATCTCCGGCGGCACGGTATGAAGATCGCCGAAGCGTTGCGGTGGCTCGACTCCCACCAGAATCTCGAGGGTCAGCGAGCCAAGCGTCACGGCTCGCCCGCACCATCGTCGCTCCCGGTGGCCGGACAAACTGAAACGTTGTCATTGGCGGCGATGGAAGAACTCATGGTGGCGGTTGGCGACCCTCACCTGTCGTTCCGTTCGATCCACATCACCGGCACCAATGGCAAGGGTTCGGTCGCTCGAATGTCTGACGCCATCCTTCGTGACTTGGGTCTATCAGTGGGTAGGTACACCAGTCCTCACCTCGAGCGCCTCAACGAACGATTCGTCTGGGACGATCGGGAGATCAGCGACGACGAGCTGGCCGAGATCCTCACTCTGCTGGCCCCGATCGTGGCCACAATCAAGAAAACGCCAAGCTATTTCGAATTGTTGACCGCCGTGGCTTTCGTGTGGTTCGCCAATATGGGCGCCGAGGTAGCGGTGGTGGAAGTTGGTCTCCTCGGACGCTTCGATGCCACCAACGTGCTCGATGCCGATGTTGCGGTGATCACCAACATCGGCAAGGACCACACCGACGGCGCCGCCGGGTGGCAGCGAAAGGTCGCAAGCGAGAAAGCCGGGATCATCAAGCCGGGATCCCACGTGATCCTGGGGGCTCCGATGGGGGAGCTGAAACCCATCTTCGAAGCCGAACCCCACAGAGAACTTTGGTCGACGCCCGAGGAGTTCGGGCTGGAGGACGATGATCTGGCCGTCGGCGGTCATCTGGTGACGGTCCGGACCCCGCATGGTCAGACCGAGCCTATATTTCTCCCTCTGTACGGGGCCTACCAGCCCCATAATCTGGTTACGGCGGTAGCGGCCGTCGAAGCATTCCTGGGTCGCTCCATCGACTCGGAGGTCTTCGAGAGTCTGTCGGAACTGGCGATTCCGGGCCGGTTCGAGGTGGCACGACGTGACCCCACGGTCATCCTGGAAGGTGCCCACAATCCCGACAGTGCTCGCGTAGCGAAGTACACGCTGGATTCCGAGTTCGCTCGCCTCGGGTCCTGGGTGTTGGTGATTGGTTTCCTCAACGGAAAGGATCCGCGAGAAATGTTGGAGGCGATCGGCGCGGCCGACTTCGATGCCGTGATCGTGTGCCAACCCAACTGGTCTCGAGCCATCCCCGCCACCGAGGTGGGTGAGATTGCGGCCAAGATGCAGCTGTCGGTGGAAGTCGTGCCGGACCCCAACGAAGCGCTGGGACGAGCCATGGCGGTCACCAGTGACGAAGATTTGATTCTGGTGGCAGGTTCTCTCTACGTGGTGGGCGAGGTCCGTTCCAGGGCACGGGCCACCGACGTATAGGTGCGTGGGTGGTTTCACCCCAAATTGAGAGCTAAGGGATCGGCATCACCCGGTCGAATAGAGATTATGAAGGAACGCGGCACCACGTTGACGGGGTATGCGCTGACGGTGGCTCTCTTTACGCTTGTGGCGCTGGGATCTGTGAAGGCGCTGGAGGATAACGGTGAGACCTTCCTGGAAGGCACCGGACAGGAGATCGGTGCCCCTCGAGGCGAATCAGACAAGCTCGCAGTCGACCAGCTCGCCCACATCGCACCTGGACCGAATTCACTTGGTGACACGACGCACGGAGCGGCGGCAAAGGCCGCCGCTGCGGCGCCATCTAGCGGCCCGCCTACCCAGTACATCGCCAGCACGGGAACGTCCGCCGTGGTGAATATGGATACGACCGGTTACGCACCGGCCGGAGATCCCTTGAGCCCGTCTACGGCTACCGCCGAGGCACCGAGGGCGAGAATATGGCTGACACCTCCCACCACCGGTTCCTACAGTGTGGAGATCGAGATCCTCGCCTCTGCTAGTGGCAGCCAATCGATCTTCGTTGACATTGGCAGCGGACTCCAGCTGTTCAACACTCCTTCGAACGTAACGAGCTCGGTCTGGCACGGTGGTTCGCTCACCGTGAGCCTCACTGCCGATGACCCCTTTGAACTCGTCGTCTATCCACGCGAGGCCGGCGTCGTAATCGGCAGCGTCAGGCTCGTTCCTGTTCCGTAGGGGAAAGCGGTCAAAATCTTCTCGGCCGAGGGGTACCCTCGCGGCGTGAGTAGAACCCTTGTGATCTGTAAGCCTGATGCTGTGGAACGCGGCTACGTGGGGGAGATCCTCTCCCGCTTCGAACGGAAAGGGCTCAAGATCGCTCGAGCGGAACTACGTACGCTCGATTCCACCACCCTTGCCCAACACTACGAAGAGCACGTTGGCAAAGGGTTCTACGATGAACTCGTGGCGTTCATGAGCCGCAGCCCGGCGTTCGTTGCTGTTATCGAGGGACCTGAAGACACCTTCGCCATGGTTCGTACGCTCATGGGATCCACCAACCCGGCGGTTGCGCCGCCAGGAACCATCCGCGGTGACCTCGGTTCGGAGATGACAGAGAATCTGGTCCATGGCAGCGATTCGAACGAGTCCGCCGAGCGCGAGATCGCCATTTTCTTCCCCGAGTGACCAGCCGGTAACCGCCTCGGTGCAGCATTGGGCACCACCCTGACCCTGATGTAACGATTGAGGTGAAATATTACGGATTTGTGGCGGACCATCCCTGCCGTCACGTCGCATGTTTTCTAGTGTTTGGAGACCTGTTGGGGCCGCAACCGTGGGGGTTCACGTGGCCGGAAATCGCTTTCAAAACATGTTCGGGGCTGTCGGCCAGAAAGACGTCGCTGTCGATCTCGGGACCACGAACACTTTGATTTATGTAGACGGTCAAGGCATTGTCCTCGACGAACCCTCAATCGTTGCTCGAGACAAGGCCAGTAAAGAACCGATCGCCATCGGGACCGAAGCCAAATTCATGATGGGCCGGACGCCGGCCAACATCGAAGTGATGCGGCCCCTTTCCGACGGGGTTATCACCGACTTTGAAGCCTGCGAACAGATGTTGCGCTACTTCATCGCCAAAGCTCTCCCGGGACGTCGGATGGGTAAGCCTCGAATGGTGATCTGTGTACCGTCGGGGATCTCGGGGGTCGAACACCGATCCGTTCGGGATGCGGCTGAGTTTGCCGGCGCGAGAGAGTCCGTCATCGTGGAAGAGCCAGTGGCCGCGGCAATCGGCGCGGGGTTACCCATTCATCACGCCGCCGGAAATCTTGTGATCGACATTGGCGGTGGAACTACCGAAGTAGCCGTGCTCAGCCTCGGGGGCGTTGTGGCGTCGCGGTCAGAGAAGGTCGGTGGATTGCTTATGGACAAGGCGATCGTCGATTACGCCCGCAAGGAATACAACCTCGCGCTCGGGGAGCGGACAGCGGAGGAAATCAAGATCAAGCTCGGTTCGGCATGTCCCATGCCCACCGAGTTCGAGGCCGAGATTCGAGGCCGTGACTTGATCACCGGACTTCCCAAGACAGTGGTGACTACAACCAGCGAGATCCGAGAAGCGCTCGACGAGGTGGTTTCGGGCATCGTTGACGCTCTCAAGGTCACCCTCGATTCCACACCGCCGGAGCTCGCCGCGGACTGCATGGACCGGGGTATCACCTTGGTTGGTGGTGGCTCCTTGTTGGCGGGAATGGACCGCCGGCTTCACATCGAAACCGGCATGCCCATCCGCACGGTGAAGAATCCTCTTGAAGTAGTTGTGTTGGGTTCGGCGAAGTTCCTCGCCTCCTACGACTCGCTTCAGGCTCTTGCCGCCGGCAAAGGCTAGGAGGGCGAGGTGTCTCGCCGGAACAACCACAAACCAGCACCACTGCGCCTCGTTCTCTTGTTGCTGATCACGGCGCTTGCATTGCTCGTCCTCGACGGAAGGGGATCCAGACTGGTAGGAACCGGTCGTTCGGTCGCCGCCGCCATCACGAGCCCAGTCAGTGGGATGCTGGGTTGGGTGTCTACTCCGCTCGGCGCCGCACTCGATGGGGCTACCGGAGATTTCAACGAGTTGCGGGACGAGAATGAGGCACTTCGGGCCCAGTTGGCTGAACTGCAGGGACAGGTCGATCAGGCTGCAAACAATGAAGCCGAGTTGGCTGACCTGCGGTCGGCGGTTGGCATCGAGGTTGCTGATGCCCTTCCTACGGTCGTGGCCCGAGTGACGGCCGACCGAACCACACCCACCAACCGCGAACTTGATATCGACCGCGGTGCCGAGGACGGCGTTGGCATCGGGCAGTCGGTCATAACTGGCGAGGGGCTGATTGGCCAGGTGATCGCGGTCGAGGAACACTCTGCAACGGTGCGGCCCATCACCGATCCGAGAATCGTTCTCGGTGTGACGTCGCCCGTTTCCGGTGCGGTAGGGGTTGCCGAGGGGCAAGGTTCGGGTCGTCGCTTGGTGTTGAAGTTGGTAGAGCGTGACCGAGAGGTGGTTCGCAGTGGGGCGAATTTCGTGACATCTGGATTCGATCGCAGTGTTTTTCCGCCCGGGATTCCGGTCGGCTCGTTCCAATTGGATTCTGGGGGAAGTCTCACCTTGGTTCCCTCAGCAGATCTGGAGCGGCCCGGATTCGTCTCGGTGGTCCTCACCGAACCGCGGGAGCCGTCATGAGCCCGCTCCAGACCGTCCGGTTCCTTGTGGTGGCGTTGACGATCGCAGCTGTACAGGTGGCGGGGCTGGACCGATTCCTCCTGCTTGGGGTGGCCTACCTTGCGCTGCCATTGTGGCTCGTGGTGGCGGTCTCCGGGCGACTCCCTGCCACCAACGCAGCAATCGCCGGGTTTGCAGTTGGTGCGGCGTGGGACCTTCTGAGCGTCACACTCTTCGGTCGTTATGCATTCGCGCTTGCAGTCGTTGGTGGAATCTCCGGCATGCTGGGCACGAAGAGTAGATCCGCAGGTCGGGTCCGTGGTCCGATGGTTCGGGCAGGAGTCATCGTGTTCTCGACACTCTGGTTGTGGGCGTTCTCCGCGATGGTGGGTGAGGTCCTTCCGCCATTTTCGATCGCAACAGGACTCGGTCTCGGGTTAGCCACGCTGGTGAGTCTGCCGTTGGTACGGCCCGGCGGAGTCCTCGACCGATTCGCCATTGCGGGCTACACCGAGTGGGAGGATCACGCCGACCCCTCCAGCGATTGGGTCGACCGCCGGGCGGGCTTGTATTCGGTTGCGGTTCCGCCCGGGCCGGTTCGGCCGCGCGAAGCCGCATGACCCTCGATCGCCGATTCTCGGTATTGGGATGGTTAGCCGCGCTTCTGTTCTTTGTGCTGATCGGTCGACTGTGGTTCCTTCAGGTCATTTCCAGCCCGGAGCTCACCGAGGTTGCGGCTGGGAATCGGACCCGCGAGGTGGTGTCTGAGTCGCCTCGCGGTCAGATATTCGACACCAATGGCACGGTCATCGCCGGCCGACGCGAGTCGTTGGTCGTCACACTGGACTGGAGCGGGCTTCGCCATCTCTCGGAGGAGGATCGCCTCGCGGTGCTGGGCGAAGCAGGCCACGAGATGAACCTCGGGGGAGTCAAGATCAAGGTCGATCGGTTGGAGAGTGTCTATGAGCGGGCGAGCACCCGGTCGCTGCAACCAGTGATCGTGGCCGAGGACGTTTCTGCAGCACTGTGGGTGACCCTGCAAGAACGAGGGTTCCCGGGCATCAAGGCGGAGCGCCGTACGCTCAGGGTGTATCCCTTTCGGGAGGTGGCCTCGCACCTCATCGGCTATGTCGGATCTGTCCAGGACCAGGCCGAGGCCGACGAACTGAATGGTCTCGATGACCTCAAGCCCTATCGTCCGGGCGATGAAATCGGTCGTTCCGGCATCGAGGCCGAGTTCGATCGTGTGCTTCGCGGCACGCCCGAACGTTTACTCGTTGAAGTCAATGCCAGCAACGAGGTGGTACGAACAATCGAGGTGCTCCAGCCCGGCGAACCGGGCTCAGATGTTCATCTCACGATCGACATCCAACTGCAGGCCGCAGCCGAGCGAACTGTGCAGACAGAACTGTTGGAGGCTCAGCGCCGCGCCCCGTGCGAAGACTGCCCGGTGCACGAGGCTAACGCCGGCGCGATGGTGGTGCTGGATGCCACCGACGGGTCGTTGATCGCCGCCGCTTCCTATCCGGGGTTCGCTCCGGGGGAGTTCCTCTTCGGTATGACACAGGACCAGGCTGACTACCTCTTCCAGAGCGCCGACCAGCCTTTCGTGAATCGGGCGATCTCAGGTCTTTACGCCCCGGGCTCCACATTCAAACCGTTTACGGCCTATGCCGGGATCACCTCGGGAGCCAGGGCGGTTGATGATGTCTGGTTGGACGAAGGTCAGTATCGCTTGACCTCATGTGAAGAGGCTGCCAGTCGTTGCGTGTTCAGAAACGCCGGATCCCAAATCCTCGGAGAGGTGGATCTCGTTGACGCCATCTCCCGATCGTCTGACACGTATTTCTACTCTCTCGGAGAAGAACTCTGGCTCAACGTGGATGCGTTCGGCGTTACACCGGTCCAGGACGCTGCGGAGCTCTTCGGGTTCGGATCCAGTACGGGAGTATCCATCCCGTCGGATCGGGCCGGTAGAGTCCCCACCCCCGAGCGCCGGCGCGCCGACCATCGGGACAACCCTGAGGCCTACCCCAACGAGGGCTGGTTTGCCGGCGACAACGTCAACCTTGCCATTGGACAGGGCGATCTCTTGGTCACGCCGCTACAGCTGGCCAACGCCTACGCCATGATCGGTAACGAGGGCGTGCGGTATGAACCACGGGTGGTGAAGTCCATCACAAACGGGGTGAGCGGCCGCGTGGCCAAGTCATTTGATCCATTGGTAAGCGTCGCGGCCCAGCTGGACCCGGTGGCAATGAATGCAATCAGGGTCGGCCTTGCTGGTGCCACCACCGAAGGCACGGCACGAACCGCCTTCGTGGGGTTCGACAGTCGCATTGGAGTTGCAGGAAAGACCGGCACCGCGCAGGTGGCGGGCAAGGCCGACTTCGCATTGTTCGCCGGGTACGCGCCAGTGGCCTCGCCGAGCTACGCCATCTCGGTGATTCTCGAACAATCCGGTTTCGGTGGCGAGGCTGCCGCACCGGCAGCTCGCACAATGTTCGACTACCTGTTCGAAGAGATCGACGTCCCCCTTCGGGAACCCTTTACCGATCCCGAGCCCATCATTCTTGAACCCCTTCTTGACGAGCAAGGCAACGAGGTCAACGGCTATGGCGAACGCATCGATGCCGACGGGAACATCATGACTCCGGAACAGGTTGCGGCGGCTGACGCTCTCCGGGCCGCGGAGGAATTGGCGGCCGCAGAGGCCGCTACTGCTCCTGCACCTGCCTCTGTCTCTGCTGCACCGCCCGCTCCACCAGTGTCAGCGGCCTCCGCCGTGACCCCACCCCCTGCCGAGGTGACCCCATGAAGGATGCATTGAATCGCCATCCATCCGTTCAATTCTTTCGCCAGCTCGACCTGATCATGGTAGGAAGCGCGTTGGCGCTCCTCGTCATTGGACTCGGTGCAATCGCCAGTACCACCGGCGCCAGCGGAGGGTCCACTGGGTTTCTGCTTCGGCAGGTGGTGTTCTTCTCCGTGGGCGCAGTCGTGTTCACAATTGTGGCCTCCACCGATTATCAGAGATTGCGCACATTGGTTCCGGTGGGAATCGGACTCACCATTGTGGTTCTGTTGGCGGTCCTCGGACCGTTCGGTTCAACGGTGAACGGAACCAGAGGGTGGATCCGGTTCGGGCCGTTTTCGGTCCAGCCAGCGGAGTTCGCCAAGCTGGCGGTGATCGCCGGATTGGCTGCGGCGCTGAGTCGACCGTTAGGGAAGCGGTTCCAGCGAATGGGCAATCCGGCGAAGGATCCAAGACGAATCATGGGTGCGCTGGTGCTGCTTGGGGTGATCATGGTGCTTGTCCTGGCCGAGGGAGAAACGGGTTCCGTGCTGGTCTACTGCATGGTGGCAATGGCGATTTTCTTCATCGCCGAAGCACCGCCGCGGCTGCTCGGGCTTCTTGTGGTCTCAGGCATGCTGGCCTTCGCTCTGGCCTTCAGCAGCGGTTTGCTCGGTGACCACGTGGCCGACCGGTTCACCTCCTTCCTGGATGCAGATGCCGACCCCCGCGGGGCGGGCTACAACCAAATCCAATCCGTGACCGCCATCGGGTCGGGCGGGCTTTTGGGCCAAGGGGTTTTTCAGGGTCCACAAACGCAGTTCGGTTTCCTGCCCGAAAAACAGACCGACTTCATCTTTGCTGCGGTCGGGGAGGAGACCGGCTTTTTGGGGGTTGTTGTGGTGCTTTCCCTCTATGGGCTTCTGTTGAAGCGGACGTTTCTCGTAGCTCGCGCCGCGTCTGATCGTTTCGGACAGCTGCTGGTCATCGGTGTCTTTGCCATGATTCTGGTACAGGTGGTGCAGAACGTCGGGATGACCATTCGGGTCCTCCCGATCACCGGCATTCCATTGCCCCTGGTGTCATATGGCGGAAGTTCCCTGCTCACTACGCTGATCGCACTGGGATTGGTGCAGAGTGTGAAAGCCCACACACCCCGATCCGCACCGGGTGACGGTTCTTTGGTTCCTCCCGTCCTTGATCTGCGCCAGTCCGGCCCGGTCCCTGAGCTTGAACCCGACGCCGCTACCATTGGACCACAATGAGTAACAGAACATCCCTCGACGTCACGCCGCCTGCTCCGGTAGACGTCGAGATCTCCTCGAACGCCGGGGGCGTACTAGCGTCCACACGGCCGAGGAGCCTCGCGGTCAGGGCGGCAGCTGCTGCCCTGGCGGGGAAGATCGGGACCTTTGTCCCGAACTATTGGGTCTTCGGGCTCTCAAACCGAGCAGTATCGACCCATCCGAGAGTCGTCAGCCTGTCGTTCCCATCGGGAGCTGACGGCCGGCACAAATCGGAATCGGCTGCGGTCCGCCTTGCACAGCTCTCACTCAGAGTCGCCAGGCCGATCGGGCGGAGGGGTTGGCCTACACAATTGGACGATGATCGATCGCCGTACGCCGGACTGGCTGCTGCGGTCGAGTTGCACCCTCGGTGGTGCGCATCATGAGAAGGGAAACTGCCCATGTCCGAAATCTCGGACCAGACACCGTCGCTGCGGCCCAAAATGCCGCCGCCAGTGGCCAAGAAATCAAACGAAAACGACAGCGATTCCAGCTCCTCTGAGCAGTCGCAGACCAAGAACAAGTCGTCCCGCCGGGGAAACCGGGGAGGCGGCAACAGCGGCCAGTCAAAGAGTTCCAAATCCGCTTCGGAGGCTCCAGCCAAAGACCAGTCGCGGGAGAACCGCAGTGGCGGTAGCGGTGACTCTGCTGGCGATGCTGGATCACCGGGGTCGAAGAGCCAAAAACGTCGGGGCCGTCGACGTCGCAACAAGAAGCCCAATAACCGTCCCGTCGAGGCGATTGTCGGTGATGCAATCGAGTTAGATGAAGCACAGCTCGAAGCTCGTCGCGGCGAGTCCCGCAACGGCGAGCCATTGGGCCGCTATTCGATGATCGTTTCCAAACGACCCGACGGCGCCCACATCGCAATCCTGGAGGGCCGAAACCTCATCGAGTACTACGTGTCTCGGCCCAACGACGACGAATTTCAGATCCACGGGAACATCTATCTCGGCAAGGTGAAAAACATTCTGCCTGGAATGGAAGCCGCATTCGTCGACATCGGCACGCCGAAGAATGCCGTCATCTATCGCGGCGATGTGGCGATCGGCGCCGAGGACACCGACGCCAAACCGGTTCGGCGCAAGGACAAGCCCAAAATTGAAGATGCCTTGCACAACGGACAGCAGGTGATCTGTCAGGTGAGCAAGAACCCGATCGCCCACAAAGGCGCTCGGCTCACCACCGAGGTTTCGTTACCAGGCCGCTTTGTTGTTCTCGTGCCCAATTCCAATACCTATGGCATCTCGAAACGGCTCCCCGACAAGGAACGAAAACGGCTTCGTCAAATTCTTGATCGGGTCAAGCCCAAGGAGCACGGCGTCATCGTCCGGACTGCAGCTGAGAACATCACCGCCGCAGAGATCGAACGTGACGTCTTGGCGCTCGCGGAGCAATGGAAACAAATCGAGGCGTTGGCCAAGCGCTCCAATCGGCCAACCAAGCTCTACCAGGAACCAGAGTTGTCCACCCGGGTGATCCGTGAAGAGTTCAACAAGGACTATCGGGCGGTCTTGATCGACCATCCTGAGATGTTTGCCGATGTCAAGGATTATGTGGAGTCGATCACGCCGGCGCTCGCCGAGCGAGTGAAACATTACGACCTCACAACAGAAGCGCTTCCTCTGTTCGAGCGATACCACGTGCACGAACAGCTGCATAAAGCGCTGGAGCGGTCGGTATGGCTTCCTTCGGGCGGTTCGCTGGTGATCGAGAGCACCGAGGCGCTCTGGGTGATCGACGTCAACACAGGAAAGAACGTTGGCTCGTCTTCGCTCGAGGAGACCGTCTTCCACAACAACATGGAAGCGGCGGTCGAGATCGCCCGCCAGGTTCGCCTGCGCGACATGGGCGGCATCATCGTGATCGACTTCGTGGACATGGAGGACCGCAAGAATCGCGAGGAAGTGATCAACACATTCCGGCAAGCGTTGCGCCGAGACAAGACTCGCACCCAGGTGTTCGACATTTCCGAACTCGGCCTGGCCCAAATGACCCGCAAACGAATCGGGGAGGGCCTGGTTGAGTCCCTCAGCGAGAAGTGTGTGCATTGTGAGGGCCGGGGCCTCATCGTGGATCCCAGCGCCACCGCGTCCGAGAGCGTTTCGTCCAAAGGTGGCCGCAAGTAACTGGTGCTCCACGACGCCATTTCGTCTGTGACCTCGCTACACTTGTTGCTCTTATGTACGCAGTTATCGCCACCGGTGGCAAACAGTACCGGGTGACCGAAGGTCAGCAATTGGCCGTGGAGCTTCTCGGAGAAGAAGGGTCCAAGGTCGATCTGCGGCCGGTGCTTGTGGTAAACGGCGACACCGTCCTCGCCACACCAGATCAGCTGGCCAAGGCCTCGGTTTCCGCCACGGTGATCGGCGACATGCGCGGCAAGAAGATCAACGGTTTCACGTACAAGAACAAGACCAATCAGCGGAGGCGTTACGGCCACCGCCAGAATCTCTCGACCATCGAGATCACCAAGATCAAGGGGGCCTGACATGTCAAAGACCAAAGGTGGAGGCTCCACCAGAAACGGGCGTGACTCCAACGCCCAACGGCTCGGTGTCAAGGTGTACGACGGCACCGAGGTGAGTTCCGGTTCCATCATCGTTCGGCAACGGGGCTCCAAGTTTCATCCCGGTGTGAACGTCGGCAAAGGTGGCGACGACACGCTCTTTGCCACCTCCGATGGCACAGTGAAATTCGGGTTCCGAAAGGGCCGACGTCTGGTCGACGTCATCACCAACGCTGATTAGAGCAGGTACTTCCGCCAGAATCCGCCCCTGTGGGTAATCTGCCCCGATCTTCCCCCTTTGTTCAGGTGAGGTCCATCGCGTGCCGATAGAAGGGGATGCCAACTCCTGACCAGGAGAAATCTGGACGCGAGCGCGGTACCACCCTTACGGAGGCCGCGCTTGTCAGTTTGCCGTTCTTCTTGATTCTCTTTGGCATTCTCGAAATGGGCTTCCTGTTTCGGAACTACCTAACAACTGCCAACACTGCCGGCGAAGCGTCTCGAGCCGCATCGGTATTCGGATCCGCGGAGGATGCGGATTACCAGATCATGCGGAGTGCGGAACATGGGATCGCCGCGATGGGTCTCGAGAACCTCGAGATGATGGTGGTCTTTCGGGCTGATGGCCCCAGTGCTGTCGTCCCTCCTTCCTGTGTCACCTCGGGCAGCCAGACCCGAACCACCCCGGCCGCGAACAACACCGACGATGAGACCCACCCCGCAGCGGACGGCACGGCGGAGTGCAATGTCTATCTCCCGGGAGATTTCGCTCTCACCCTGATCGATGACCCCGACGGTGATGGGATCGGCCCGCCAACAGGAAATTTCGGATGCTTCACCAACTTCAGTGCTGATCGTCACTGGTGTCCGCTGGTTCGTGATGATGCGATCTCTGGATCAGCGGACCCCACGCTCGGTCCCGGTGACGGCACCGACTATGTCGGGATCTACGTCCAGGTGAATCACAGGTTCCTCACCGGGTTCTTTCAATCGACCACGACCCTGACGTCGACCAAGATCGTCCGGATAGAACCGGAGCGCAACTGATGGCAGAGTCACAAGTCCCTAGGCGTCGCGAACGAGGCGCAGCGCTCCTGGAATTGGCCATGGTCGCCTTGCCATTGATGACCATCGTCCTCGGGATCATCGAAGTGGGTGGAGCGTGGAAAGACAAATCGTCCGCAGTGCAGGCCTCCCGCCAGGGGGCTCGGGTGGTGACGTCGTCCAGTGTCGCCAACCCCGACAACGGGATCTATCTCGCGGACCAACAAGCACTCTTGGCGGTGCTCGCCGGCCTCCCCAACGGCGTCAACAGCGGAGGAGCCATTCCGGTGGTTCGGAAGGTCATCATCTTCGACGCATCGATCACCGACGCCGAGCTGGACCAATGCAAGGACCTCGGAGAGTCCGGGGTGGAGATCCATGAGCTTCCGCGAGACAACAACGATGGGCTCGGCGTTGGCGGCCACTGCAACGTTTACCTCGCCGGGAATGACCCCAACAAGAATTCGTTGGACCAGACCGAGATCGAAGACAGCTCCAATTTCGGTGGTAACGGCGGCGATTGGGATCGGAAGTTCGATCCTGACAGCGATAGGAGTGGCACGGTTGGTAGCGCCACCGAGATCGGTGTCTACGTCGAGCTGTTTCGCCCCTACATCACGGGCCTCATTCCGGGAGAGGGAATGAAGGTATCGGGGTACACCGTGATGCAAGTGGAGCCCGCCGGGCTCTAGGCAAACGTGAGGAAGCCGGGGGGCCCGGCACCACACTAGAGGCATCAGTAATTTCGTTGATGAGACCAACTTTTGCGCCCGCGGCGGCGATGGTGGCGCGGGCTGTGTGTCGTTCCGCCGGGAGGCCCATGTGCCTGAAGGCGGTCCCGACGGCGGTGACGGCGGTGATGGTGCGGCCGTCTGGCTTGAGGCCGACCCCAACGTGTCCTCGCTCCTCGCCTTTCGTGATCATCCCCACCGAATCGGCGGTAGCGCTAGCCATGGCCAGGGCAGCGGGAAACACGGAAAGAGCGTGCCGGACCTCATCGTGAAGGTTCCTGAAGGCACCGTTGTCCGTGATCACCAGACCGGCGAAGTCCTAGCCGAGCTGAATCGAAAGGGTGAGCGGTGGATGGCCGCTCCCGGCGGGCAGGGCGGCAAAGGCAACGCCCGATTCCTGTCCAACAAACGGCGGGCACCGGCCTTCGCCGAGCAGGGCGAAAAAGGCCAAGAACAGTGGTATCGGCTGGAGTTGCGGTTGTTCGCCGACGTGGCCCTGGTCGGTTTTCCCAACGCCGGGAAAAGCACGCTGATCTCACGGGTGTCGGCGGCAAAACCCAAAATCGCGGACTATCCGTTCACCACCCTCGTCCCGAACCTCGGTGTTGTTCGGCTCGACGACACCACCGACTTCATCATGGCTGACATCCCTGGGCTGATCGAGGGCGCCAGTGAGGGGACCGGACTGGGTTTGCAGTTTCTTCGTCACGTCGAACGGGCCAGCGTTTTGCTGTTCCTGCTCGACCTCACCGCCGTGGATGGTCAGACTCCGGCCGAGCAGCTTCGGATCCTCCGGCACGAGCTGGGTTCCTACAAACCCGAATTGCTGGAACGGCCGAGCCTTGTGGTCGGTTCTAAAGCCGACGTGCTCCGTCCCGAAGACTGGGGTGATCTAGAGGTCGATTTCGCTATTTCGTCGGTGACCGGCGAGAACCTCCAGCCCATGCTCTGGGCCCTGTCCGCCTTGGTCAAGGAAGCGGTTGAAGGGGATAACGCATACGACGAGTTTGTTATCCACCGGCCGATGACGGACACGGTCGAGGTTGTTCGCGAAGACGATGGTGGGTACAGGGTCACGGGTCGAGCGGCCGAACGAGCCGTAGCTCTGTCCGATCTCACCAACTGGGAAGCTCTCGATTACGCACGAGCCAAACTTGAGAACCTTGGCGTCAATCGCGCCCTCCGGAACGCTGGTGTTCGGGAAGGGGACGAGGTTCGCATCGGCGAGTTCGCCTTTGATTACGCTGATGACTTATGAGCCTCGTAGTCGCAAAGATTGGCTCATCGTCGGTCACCCAACGAAACGGGTCGGTAGACGTTCTGGCCGTATCCAAACTCTGTGGCGAAGTTGCGGGACTCCGAGCCGCGGGCCACAAAGTCGTCGTTGTCACCAGCGGAGCGATCGCCGTTGGCTTACCGCTGTTGGGGATGGGTCCGGCTCGTCCCGGCAAACGGGAGTGGCTCCGGGCTGCGGCCGCCGTGGGCCAGATCGGGATCTTTCGGGCCTTTGAAGAAGCGCTCGGCCTGCACGGGCTTCTCGGCGGGCAGGTTCTGCTGGCGCCAAACGATCTCATGGACCGTCGGAGGTACCTGGGAAGCCGGGAGACGCTCCTAGCGCTCTTGGACTTGGGCGTGGTGCCCATCGTGAACGAGAACGATGTCATCGCCGACGACGAGATCCGCTTCGGAGACAACGATCGATTGTCCGCGCTGGTTGCCAATCTGGTAGAAGCCCAGCGGCTCGTTTTGCTCACCGATACGAACGGCGTGTACACCGCCGACCCTCGGGTGGATGCCCATGCCACCTTGATCGAGGAGATCGCCGCGATCGACAAGGAGCTGGAACGGGTCGCCGGCGGCGTCGGCTCCCGCGTTGGGACTGGCGGGATGGCTTCAAAACTGGCGGCGGCCAAAATGGCCACCTGGTCCGGTGTAACCACCGTGGTCGCAGCCGCCGACCGGCCGAATGTCCTTGCTGATGCTCTCGCCGGGGTGGGGGGAGTGGGCACGGTCTTTGCCGCCCGGTCGCAGAAATTGTCGGCGCGGAAGGTGTGGATCGCATTCGCGGTCCCTTCGGTTGGCCGAATTGTGGTTGACGACGGCGCCCGGGCAGCCTTGGCGGAACGAGGCCGTTCACTTCTGGCCGCAGGTGTCGTCCGCACCGAGGGCTCGTTTGAAATTGACGATGCTGTAGACATTGCCGATCCATCGGGTGATGTGTTCGCCAAGGGGTTGGCGTCGTGGCCATCAACAGTGGTCACCGAGAATCAGGGCCGACACACCTCTGCTACGCCAAACGACCTCGCCGATGCCGTCGTTCACCGTGACCGACTGGTGTTACTGCCGCACTGAATGCGCTGCATTCGGCTCTGCCGGCATCGGTCGCAGTGGGCTGGCAATCCCACTACGCTCAGAAGATGATCAAGCTTTTCAAGCGCATGTGGCGCTACATGACCGCCCGCGGAAATGCAGCGTTTAATGACGCCGCCGATCCGAAGATCCAGCTGGAACAGGCTATTCAGGAGGCTCAGGAGCAGCATCGGCGCCTGAAAGAGCAGGCGGCCAATGTGATCGCCAACCAGAAGCAGACCGAGATCCGGCTCAACCGCACCATGGAGGAGTACGAAAAAGTTGGCAAGAACGCCCGTCAGGCGATTCTCATGGCCGACGATGCTTCCAAGCGCGGCGACCAGGCGAAGCTCACCGAGTACACCAGCGCCGCCGAGGCCTTCGCCAACCGGATGGTGGCCTTGGAGACCGAGGTAGAGGACCTCAAGGCCCTTCATCTGCAGGCATCACAGGCCGCCGATCAGGCCAAGTCTGCGGTCAATCAGAACAGCAATGCGCTCCAGAAGAAGCTCGCCGAGCGTCAGAAGCTTCTGAGTCAGCTTGATCAGGCCAAGATGCAGGAGCAGCTCAACAAGGCTATGACCTCCCTTTCGGAGACCGTTGGCGACGAAGTTCCGAGTTTCGACGAGGTCCGAGCCAAGGTGGAGCTGCGCTACGCCAAGGCCAAGGGTGCCTCCGAACTCAACGAAGCGTCGGTCGAGGGCCGCATGCTAGAGGTTGAGCAAGCATCAATGAATGTGGAGGCACAGAGCCGTCTGAACGAACTCCGAGCCCAGCTTGGTATCGAGAGTTCTGCCAGCACCGCCCCCGCTCAGGTCGCCACCGAGACGGCCGAACCCACGACGGCCGAAGGTTAAAGCGCAGCAACTCAAGCACCGAAGCGCAGCATTCAAACACTGACGGCCCGCTTCGGCGGGCCGTTTATTGTTTTCCCTACGACGGTGCCGGCGTCGACCCGTGGAACGCTGGTCCCAAGCCAAGAACCCGGAGCGTGCCGATATACGCAGTCAGCGCCAACGGCCCCAAGATCAGAAGGGGCACTGGTGACGGCAGCCAGTTGGCCAGGAAGATTCTGACCGTCAGTGTGACCACGCCGACCACCGCCGCGCCGGCGGCGACGTTGATCACTATGCCGCTTTGCACCGAACCAGCGACGCCTTTCTTGAGGCGGCGCCGAAGGAGCGCAAATTCGGCCCAGCTGGCGAGAGCCGAGGCCAATCCCAGCCCGACGGGCCCGAGATGGTCAAAGAGCTGCGCCTCCCGAACCAATGGCGGTTGGGCCTCCCATACGGGCCAGTGGGGAAAGCCGTTCACCTCAATTGTGCCGCCCATGCCGTCGGCAACTTCCACGCCGAGCTCATCCATGGTTTCGATGACTGACTCCTGGGCCGATATTGCCGCGGCCCGTGGATCGAGATCGATGTCGGCAATCGCAAGATGATCCAACTGGAGCATCAGGAAGAACCCGCTGAAGGCCACGATTGCGAGCCGGATGATCGAGATGCGAGCGGGACCCCGCACATCGCCGAGCGCGAAAAGCGCATTTTGGGTCACTCGGGCCTGCATCGCCGCCGGGAGCCCCAGAGCGAAGGCGGCGAGCGTGAGGCCGGTGACTCGCAACCCGGAATCTGACAAGGTCGCTAATGGAAGCAGCCGGTTCAGCCAGCCATAAAGCCCGTCGACCACGATCGGTGCCCCGAAGATGAGGATTGGCGTGACCACTCCGGTGGGAAGGAGGACGCGTCGGATCCCAATTCTGACACGTCGAGCCACCGCCGCATCGAGAAGTCCAGAGCGCGATATTTCGGTCAGTTCGGCGGTGGCAACACTGAAGCCGAACACCCCAATACTGATCAGGTAAAGGGGGGCCACCATGCCCAGCGTTGCAACCGCACCGGCCACCAGAAACGAAGCCAATGCCAGGTCGAGGAAACTGGAAAGCTGGATGACCCCACGAGCCGTGAGGGCTGGTACGAAACGTTTGAATACCTCGTCCACATACTTGCCCCGGGCCAGGGAAGGACGGAATCCCGGAACAAGTTGACGAACCGAGGGCCACTGAACGGCGAGTTGCAGGAAACTTCCCACAACCACCGCCCACGCCAGAACGTTTCGCACGTTGCTCTCGGAACTGAAATCGGTGGCACCCTCGGGAATGTCAGCGAACAACAGGACGCCGATCAATGCCACGATCTGGGCACCGCTCCAGAGCATCGGAGCGGCATAAGGGAGGAAATATTTCCTGTGGCTGTTGAGAATGCCGAGGCAGAGTGCCGATATCACGAGAAGTCCAGCGCCGGCGGCGGTAATTCGCGTGAGTTCTATGGCCCACTCATACCGGTTTCCTGTCCACCGGCCCAGGGTGACAATCCAGACCAGCGGTCGGGCCAGAAGAATCGACAAGGCAACCAGGAGGGCGACCAGCACTGACAGGTGGCCGAGTATGCTGGTTGCCAGTCGCTGACTGTCTTGGTCATTGTCCTCCTCGACGAGCCGAGCGAAGACCGGGACAAAGCTGGCGGAAATGGCCCCCTCACCCAGCAGGTTCTGCAGCATGTTCGGCACTCGCATTGCGGCGCGGAACGCATCTGCTGAGATCGACCTACCGAGAATTGCCCCGATCAGGATTTCCCGCAACAACCCGACGATTCGACTGGAGAAGATCCCGGCGGCAACGCGATTCGACCCGCTCACAAGGTGGCGTCCATGGAAGCGATGGTCTAACCCTTCACGACGTCAGGGAGTCGTGGCCGGGTTTCGGGGCAGGCGGCAGGTCGGCCGGGACCAGAAGCATCAGTTGGTCGTCAGTGGGATCGTCGATTTCGATGAGCCGGGTGGCGTGGCGGGCCACCATCGCCTCGAACAGATTGCGGGCCAGACGGCCGTTGCCGAAACCCTGACCGCGCTGATGTTTGCTGAACCATTCGGTGCAGGCTTCCTTCATCTCTTCGGACAGTGTGTATTTGCCCTTATTGCAGATCAGCTCCAAGATGGCCACCAACTCGTCGTTGCTGTAGTCCGGGAAGAGGATGGTCTTGGGGAACCGACTGGAGAACCCCGGGTTGGTGGAGACCAGTTGCGTCATTTCTTTGGGATACCCCGCGAGGATCACCACCATCGTGTCTCGCCGATCCTCCACGTTTTTTACGATGGCGTCGATCGCTTCGCGACCGAAGTCCTTTTCGCCACCCCGGATGAGGCTGTATGCCTCGTCGATCAGAAGGACTCCACCGTCGGCCTTTTCGAAGACCTCGGTCACCTTGGTGGCCGTCTGACCCACAAAGCCGGCAACAAGTCCGCTGCGGTCGACCTCGGTCAGGTGGCCACGCTCCACCACGTCCAAGCTCCGATAGATCCGACTCAGCAACCGAGCGACCGTAGTCTTGCCCGTACCGGGATTGCCGCTGAAAACCAAGTGCTTGGTGCTGTCGATGACCGGGAGTTTCCGATCAGCGCGCATCTTCTGGACCCGAAGGAGGGCCGACAGGAGTCTCACCTCTTCCTTGACGGCCTCGAGACCTATCAACTGGTCGAGCTCCGCCAGGACGTCTTCGAGGGGTTCTTTTGGTTCTGGAGCTGGAGCATCTTGGCCCGGTTCCATCGCTTCGGCAGAGGGTGCGGGGCCGCCCGTTGCTGCCGCGGTGGCTCCCGCAGACGGCATGTTGTCACGCAGGAGCTTCTGAAACGCCACGATGGCTTTGAGCTCACTGTCCGAAGGGAAACGATCGAGGGAGCCGACCATGTGCGCCAGCTTCATGGCCTCGTCGTAGTACGTCTGGGCCAACTGCGTGCCCCGCATTCGGTCAACCTGGGCGAGGACCGTAAATACTTCTGAGGGCTGCTCCAGCCAGGATCGCCGACCCGCCAATGCCCGTTCGGCCCTCATTTCGGCAGGGGTTGTGGTGGGCGGGAGCATGTCGAGTTTGCTGAACGTGGCGATGAGCGGCCAGAGCTCGTCGTCGCTGAGGCGACTGTCCGAGTCCATGATTGCCGTTGCAAGGTTGTAGGCCTCGATCGGCACGTTTCGCTTGAGAACCTCGATGTTGGTTGTGGTTCCCGCCGCCGCCATCCGCATTGCCCCGCCAACCCGTTCAACGAATTGATCCACAGCGCGCGTTAGCCCTTTGTCCACTTTGCAAGCGTAGTTGCCCTGACACACCACTCGTTGACTAGGGAGTCAAGTCAGGCGGTATCGTCGACGAGATATGAGTGAGCGTTTTGCCTCCGTTGATGCTGTCAGAGTAGGACTTCGGGCCGTCGATTATCTTGCCGATGACTCCATCGCCGGGGTTACGTTCCTTGCGGATCGGTTGGAGAAGCCGGTCATGATCGAAGGCCCAGCCGGAACGGGCAAGACCCAGCTGGCGAAATCAGTAGCCGAGATGCTGGGTGCCCGACTCATCCGTCTCCAGTGTTATGAAGGGCTCGACGAGGCCAAGGCGCTTTATGAGTGGAACTACAAGAAACAGTTGCTACGCATCCAGGCTGAAGACGAGGGAGCCAGTTGGGATGACGTGCAGAACGACATCTTTTCCGACGAATTCCTCCTCGAACGACCGCTGCTCGAGGCGATCCGAGCGGAGGATCCGGTCGTGCTCCTCATCGATGAGGTCGATCGAGTGGAGATGGAGACAGAAGCGCTCTTGCTGGAAATCCTCAGCGACTACCAAGTCTCCATTCCCGAGCTGGGAACCCTTACCGCCAACCAGATCCCATTGGTCTTCCTCACTTCCAACAACACCCGCGAACTCTCCGAGGCGCTGAAGCGCCGCTGTTTGTTCCTGCACCTCGACTACCCCACCATGGAACGGGAAAAAGAAATTGTTCTCACCAAGGTGCCCGATATCAACGATCACCTCGCCGATCAAGTTGCCCGGATCGTCCGAAGCATCCGGACCATGGAGCTGAAGAAACACCCCAGCGTTTCCGAAACGCTCGACTGGGCCAGGACTCTTCTCATTCTCGGCAAGAACTCGATCTCTGAAGAAGACGCAAACCAAACTCTCAACATCCTGCTGAAGTATCAAAGCGACATAGAGAAGGTCAGCAAAGACTTCAGCACCAATTCCGCTGCTCATTTCGCTACCTGAGCTGGCTTCGTGCCATGACTGACACCGACCAAAACCTGCCGCTGTTCGAGTTGATCGAAGGTTTCGTAGTAGAACTGCGATCAGCCGGGCTTCCCGTGTCACTCGTGGAAAACATCGACGCCATCGAGGCGGCAAAGGAGATCCCGCTCGCTGACCGAGACGCATTCAAGTATGCGCTCGCCGCGACCTTGGTGAAGAACCAGTCGCACTGGAAGACGTTCGAGACATTGTTCGAGGTGTACTTCTCCATTCGTGGCGCCGAGTATCTCCTCGATCCGGATGCCGATAACCCCTTCGGTGAGCTCGACCTCGACATGGATGAGATGGAAGGGCAGGGTGAGCAGCCTCCCGGCCAGGGCGGCCAAGGGGGCAGTTCCATGACCCCGGAAGAAATGGCCGAGATGCTCTTCCAGGCCATGCTCCATTCGGACCAGACGCTGATGCGGGCCATCGCCAAACAAGCGGTGAAACGGTTCGCCGGGATGGAACCCGGTCGGCCCGTCGGTGGCACCTATTACCTCTATCGCACGCTCCGGAATCTTGACCTGGACGGCGTGATCGACCGGCTGATGGAGCAGGCGGCACAGCAGCTGGGGAAAGAACGTCTGGAAGGGTTGGACGAACGGTTGGCCCGAGACGAATTCAATGACCGGGTCGAAGCCATGAAGAAAGAAATCGAAGCCGAAATCCGGCGTCGGCTGGTCGCTGATCGAGGCGCCGAGGCGATGGCCAAAACACTACGCAAACCACTTCCCGAGGACGTCGACTTCATGCACGCCAGCCGTGAGGAGATGGCCAAAATCAAACAGGCCATCTATCCACTCACCCGCAAGTTGGCGGTACGACTAGCGCGGAAGAGGAAACACAAGCGCAAAGGTGCCTTGGATTTCCGTCGCACCGTTCGGGCGTCGCTGAGTTATGGCGGCGTTCCGGCCGAGCCGCGATTCAGGAACCCTCATCCCGCCAAGCCCGAGATCATGGTCATCGCCGACATCTCCGGCTCGGTCGCGGCGTTCGCCCGCTTCACGCTGCACCTCGTGTATGCCATATCCGGGCAGTTCTCCAAGGTTCGGAGCTTCGTCTTCATCGACGGGCTCGATGAGGTCACCCACTTCTTCGACAAGACCGATGACATCAACCAGGCCGTCCACCGAGTGAACACCGAGGCCGACGTTGTGTGGGTCGACGGCCATTCCGATTACGGCCACGCTTTTGAAGTGTTCTGGGACAAGTTCGGAAGCCAGATCACGCCCAAGACCACCGTCCTCATACTGGGTGACGCTCGAAACAACTATCACGCTTCGCAGAGTTGGATCGTGAAGGAAGTGGAAAAGAAGGCGCGGAAAGTCTTCTGGCTGAACCCCGAACCGAAGGCCTACTGGAACACCGGCGACAGCATCGTCGGAGAGTACGCCCAGTTCACCAACGGTCTCTTCGAAGTACGCACCCTCCGGCAGCTCGAGAAGTTCGTCGACAACCTTGCCTGACCGATGAGCGACGAGCACGCCGCGCTCCGCGATATTCCAAGGAAGCTGTGGGCGTATCTCCTGTCGCGCCTACTTGACACAGCCGCCACATCCGGGCTGGTGTTCATCGTTGGCAAGCAGATCTACGACATGACCGAGGGTCGGCCCGAAGAACAGCGTCTGCTGTACCTCGGCTATCTGGGCCTGGTTCAGTTCATCCCGACCTTCGTATTCGCACCATTCGCCGGTTCACTGGCCGACCGATTCGATCGTCGTCTCGTCAGCGCCGGGGGCGCAGCGATCTACGCCCTCCTGGCGATGGCCTTGTATGCCTATGTGCGAACCGATCCGACGGCGCTAGCCCCGATCTATGTTCTGATGGCAGTCCAGGGGACCACCGAGGCATTCCAACGGCCGGCGGCCCGCGCATTGCCGATGGACCTTTCTCCGGAAACCCTCATCACCCGAGTTATGGCGCTGAATGCCGCATCGTGGCAGACCGGTGCCATTGTTGGACCGGTCCTGGCCGGCTTCCTCTTCGCTACCGCCATCGCGCTGCCGTATCTGGTGTTCACCGCGATGTTCGCCGTCGCCACCATCTCGTTACTGGCCATACCTCCAACCGAGGTGGAGCGCCTGAAAACCGACCGGCGAGGTGGCGGGCAGGCCATCCGGGATGCAATCGAGGGGTTTCGATTCATCCGCAAAACCCCGGTCCTCGGCGCCGCCATCTCACTGGATCTCTTCGCGGTGCTTTTTGGCGGCGCCGTAGCCTTGCTTCCCGCAATCGCTGACGAGCGTTTGGGTGTTGACGCGGTAGGTCTTGGCTGGCTTCGCGCCGCGATCAGCATCGGTGCCGCCAGCGTCACCCTCACCCTGGCAGCCCGGCCGTTGAGCCGTCGCGTCGGACCGATTCTGCTGTGGTCCGTAGCGGTTTTCGGCGCTGGGACGATCGTGCTCGGCATCACCCGCAATTTTGTTGTAGCCATGATTGCCCTGCTGGTGTTGGGAGGTGCCGACTCGGTCAGCGTTTTCATTCGCTCCACCCTGGTTCCGTTGGCCACTCCGGAGAACATGCGTGGGCGAGTTCTGGCTCTGGAAAATGTCTTCATCGGCGCCAGCAACGAACTTGGCGGATTCGAGTCCGGAGCCACCGGAGCCCTGTTCGGTCTCGTGGGCGCCGTTATCTTTGGTGGCGCTGCGACGCTTGGAGTCGTGGCGGTCTTCGCCTTCGTCTTCCCCGCCCTCCGCCACGTGGACAGCTTTAGCGACGTGCGCAAGACCGTAACTCCTGCCCTAATTCCCTCTGTAATTCCCTCCGGGGGCCGTTCAGACGCCACGGAGGCTCCGCCTTCGGCCTGAGTCAAGGCCTTGCGGTGAGTTTCGGCTCGGACTGCAAAGGGCGTCCCTCCGGGGGCCGTTCAAGTGAAGGTGGCAGCTGAGGTTGGCGGGAGGGCGTTCTGGCAGAGGAGGTTGGCGCCAGCGCGGTTTTGGGCTGCCAGTTGGGCTTGGCGCGATTTACTGCAGGAGTTCGGCTACTCGGAACGCCAGTTCGATCCCCTGGCTAGCGTTGAGGCGCGGGTCGCACATCGTCTCATAGCGCTTGCTCAGGTCAGTGGTTTCAACCACTGACGCTCCGCCAACACATTCGGTCACGTCGTCGCCGGTGACTTCTACGTGGATGCCACCGGGATGCGTGCCCGCTTCCTTGTGGGCGGAGAAGAATCCTGCCACTTCCGCAACGACATGTTCGAAGTCACGGGTTTTGTGCCCGGAGTCGGCCGTGAAGGTGTTGCCATGCATTGGATCGCAGGCCCAGACCACCGGATGGCCCGATTCGCGGACAGCTTTGAGTAACGGCGGCAATCCTTCGGCTACGCCCTGATGGCCCATACGGCTGATGAGCGTGAGACGACCGGGGGAGCGGTCTGGGTCGAGTGCGTCGCACAGGGCAACGACCTCGTCGGGAGTTGCAGTGGGGCCGATCTTGCAGCCGATCGGGTTGTGGATCCCTCGGAAGAACTCGACATGGGCCCCATCGAGTTTCCGGGTCCTTTCACCGATCCAGACCATGTGGGCCGAACAGTTGTACCAGTCTCCGGTAAGGGAGTCCTTGCGGGTGAGGGCTTCTTCGTATTGAAGAATGAGCGCCTCGTGGCTAGTGAAAAAATCGGCCTCATGGATTTCGGGGTGGTGCGACGAGATACCGGCGGCTTCCATGAAACGCAGGGCGCGGGTGATCTCGTCACCGAGCTGGGCATACCGTTGACCCGACGGGCTCTGGGCCACGAACTCCGAGTTCCACGTATTGACCCGATGGAGATCGGCGAACCCCCCTTTGGTGAATGCTCGAAGCAGATTCAACGTGGAGGCGCTCTGGTTGTAGGCATGGAGCAGACGTTCGGGGTTGGGGCGACGGTCCGCGTCGGAGAAGGGAAGATCATTGACCATGTGACCCAAGAAGCTCGGCAGTTCGGTCCCATCGACCGTCTCGGTGGGGTTTGAGCGCGGCTTGGCGAACTGCCCGGCGATCCGACCAACCTTGATAGCTGGCACCCCCGAGGAATAGGTGAGTACGACAGCCATCTGGAGTATGACTTTGAGTTTGTCCCGGATCTGGTCGGCGTTGAATCCGTCGAAGCTTTCGGCACAATCACCGGCCTGGAGAAGGAAAGCCTCCCCACGGCTCACCTTGGCCAGTCGCTGGCGAAGATCTCGGGTTTCCCCGGCGAACACCAGCGGTGGGACCGTAGAGAGAGTCTTTTCGACGCGGTCGAGTTGATCCTGCTCTGGCCAAAGGGGCTGCTGCAGCGCCTCAAAGGTACGCCAGGAGTCGGGAGTCCAATTCATGGGAGCAAAGTCTAGTGGCGTGTTCTACCGACTTTCCCCCAGCGCTGACCCCAAAACGCAAGAATGGCCGCCCGAAGGCGGCCATCCTCGAACAGAGCGGTGGGTCTAGGCGGCGTCGAAGTCTGCCATCACGTCGCCAGCTTGATCGCGGACGGCGCTGACGGCTCGCTTCACCAAACGACGAGCGGCCTCAGCGGTCACGCCGAGCTCCTCTCCAACCTCGCGATAGCTGCGCTTGCGACCATCGTTGAGGCCAAAGCGCTGCTCTACGGCGTAGCGGGCACGCTCGTCGAGTACATCGAGCAGGCCGGTGACCATGTTTTCTTCCGCCCGGGCCATAACCTCAACCTCGGGGCCGGGGTTCGAATCAGGAAGAAGATCTACCAATTCGTTGCTGTCGTCGTCGCCGATCGTGCGGTCGAGCGAGGTTGGCGTGGTGAGACGGTGAAGACGGGCATGCTCGTCATCGAGCTCATCGCCATCTCCAGAAACCTGGCGCAGGGCCGCTCGCAGTGATGCGGAGCGATCACCGGGTAGGCGGACGAGGCTGGCCTTCTGATCCAGGGCCCGGCCGATCGCCTGGCGGATCCAGAACGTTGCGTAGGTGCTGAACTTGAATCCCTTGCGCCAGTCGAACTTGTCTACCGCATGCTCGAGTCCGAGGTTGCCTTCCTGGATGAGATCCAGAAGTTCCATGGAAGGGGGAAGGGGGTACCGACGGGCGACGCTTACCACGAGGCGAAGGTTGGCCCGAATGAACCGATCCTTGGCCCGGGCGGCGGCCCGTACGGCTCGACGGTTTTCCGGGGTGTTGTTGCCTTCGTCGATATCGACCTGGGCGTCACGGCCCTTTTCGATGATCTGGCTCAGCTCCCGCTCCTCGATGGCGGTGAGCAGCGGCACTAGGCCGATTTCGTTTAAGTACTGACCTACTGAGTCACTCATTTAGCGCGTCTCTAACTCTCGTGCGGGTTGAAGGGAGTGGGGGAAGGGGATCCGTGACTGCGAAGGCGGGTAACTTGTAGTCACTCTTTACATGAACGCTTTTGTGCCGATTAGTAGTCCATCTAGTGGATATGTTTGTGACACGCGGGAGCCTGCAAAGACCAAGCGTCATTAGTACTACAGAGGGTTCCCTCCCGTCGAGTGACTCTTGTCACTTTTGTGTGTAATTTCGTTTCCGATGAGCTAGCCCACCCCCAATATGGCCCCGATTTCCGACCCCTCCATAGTGCAGTCGCCGAACGGGCACCGGCGTGTGGGTCTCTTTGGTGGGACCTTCGACCCACCTCATGTAGGTCATATTCTCACTGGTCAAAGGGTTGCGGAGCAGCTGGGGTTAGATGAGGTGTGGTTTGTGGTCGCTCACGACCCTTGGCAAAAGACCGAAGCACAGCAGGTGAGCCCGGCCGAGCTACGGCGGGATATGACCGCGGCCGCGTGTTATGTGTCACGCCCAGGACGGTCCGATGGGGCTGGCGGTGTCCAAATGAAGGTCAGCGAGGTCGAATTGGAGGCGGGCGGTCCCAGCTACAGCGCCGACACGCTTCGCACGCTCTCGGCCCGGCATGAGCACTATTCCTTCAGCTTGATCGTTGGTTCGGACGCGGCCGCCCTACTGGATACCTGGCACGATGCTCAGTGGCTCCGGGACAATGCCAGGTTCATTGTGGTTCGTCGTGGGGCTGACACATCGGTTCCCGCCACTGGATTCAACATCGAAACCGTGCACTGTCCGCTTCTGGAGATTTCCAGCACCGAGATCAGGGCCCGGATTCGAGCCGATCTCCCGGTAAAACACATGGTGCCCGATGCTGTTCTCGGCCTGATCAAGGCCTACGCGCTTTACCGCGATGCGGACGCGGAGAAACCGGAATGACCGCAGCCCGAACCACCGGTCGCACTCGACAGGTTTTCGTGGTGATGGAGGTGACGCTCCTGCTGGCGATCCCTCTCCTCGGCTACGCCGGGTTCCGCACGCTGCTGGACACCCGTTCCGGAACATTCATCGAAAACCCTGGGCCGGATGATCCCGGGTGGCTAGCGCTCGTCGACCCCTCACCGCTCACCACGGTGGTGGAGGTTGGCGACCAGGGAACCGTAACTGGTCTCGCTGTGATAGCGGAGCTGGGGCAAACCACCACGGGTGGAGCTGTCGTCTTGATCCCTGCGGAGATGGTCTTTGCCGAAAAGAAACTGGCGTCGCTCTCACCTGTGGATGCCGCTGCGGTCGTGGAAGACATTTTGAAGCTTCGAATTCCCGCCATCGAAGTTGTGGACGCCCAACGGTGGGCGCAACTCCTCCAAGACACCACCTACAGTCTCCAGAATCCCGATCCCGTTCCCGACGCCACCGGCGCGGTCGTGTTCGGAGTTGGGGAGGTAGAGGTGGATGGCGGCCGCGCTGCGCTCTTCCTGGGTCGAACTGGCGAGGGCGCCGATCCTTTGGCTTCGCTTGTACGACGTGAGCTCTTTTGGACCGAGTTGCTCGCCAAGCCGCCACCGATTGGGACAGATCCACTGGGCCGAGTGCTTCACACGGTTGCCGACGGTCCTCACGAGGTGGTCGTCGTGCCATTCGCCCGAAGTATTGGTGGCCCACCGGAACCCCTCGTTGACGAGGTCGAGGCGCTCGTCAACCGCGTGGTGCCTTTTCCGGTCGCAGGCGATGTTGGCGAGCGTTACCAAGCGACCGTCGAGGATCGCACGGGCAGCGCTGACCTCGACCAGATCGCCAGGAACCTCGCCGGCCGGGGAGTCGAGGTTGTGGCGATCGCCAACGGCTCGGTCTTCGACAATGCGCTCACTGCGGTTCGCGTCAGTCCGGAGTTCACCGGTCGTGAAGCGCTAAGCGAGTTCTTTTCCGGCATTCCGGTTGTCACCGATGTATCGATGAGCCCGTCGGATCCAGTGGTGCTTCAATTGGGCCCCGACTTCCAACAGGCGCTGGAGCTGGTTGTTCCGTAGCTATGCCGACTGCGTCTGGAAGCGAGGAACGTCGGACCACAACCGTTCGAGGTTGTAGTAAGAGCGAGTCTCGGAATGGAAGACGTGGACGACGAACCCCCCGAAGTCCATCAACACCCAGGTGAGGCTGTCGAGCCCTTCAATCCTCAACGGTTTCACGCCGGCTCGAGTGAGCTCGGCTTCAATGTTCTCCACAATCGCCCGAACCTGACGGGGATTTGAGCCACCGGTCACAACGAACCAGTCGGTGATGCCCATTACATCTCCAACAAAGAACGCCGTAGTGTTTTCCGCCTTGCGGTCCTCGGCTGCCTCGAGCGCAATGCCGACGTGCCGACGAAGATCTGCATCCTCACGGGCCCGTTCTATTTCTTTGTCGGACAGGGTGACATCTCCAAGTTGGATGAATACCGGCGGCCTTCGGTGGTGGGGCCGACGGTAAGGGCAGTGTGAGGTCTTGAGTGGAGCTTAGGAGAATTGAACTCCTGACCTCTTCCATGCCATGGAAGCGCTCTACCAACTGAGCTAAAGCCCCTGAGCCACTGGACGTGGCGTGGATCAGCAAGGTTAGCAAAGCTGCCGAGGATCTCAACGCCCAATTTCGTCCGTGGTCTGCGATGCTCTGTTTCGTCGACGCTTTCAGGAGCACATTCTCCGACTTAAGAACGACGCAACAGCGCCGATAGGCCGATGTGAATGCGATCGCCGCCAATCAGGTCTCTTCAGTCGATGATGGCCTCAAAGAAACCCCGCGCTGGTCTCCGACCGACGATCTTCTGGTCTGGACCGTCTCCCGTCTCGAGGGCGGACGTCGTTCCGGCGTAGAAGCCGACTGTCACGTGGTTTATGCGCTCACCGCCACCCATTTCGTTGAACAAACGCGCCGCTACCGTGCGTCAGCTCAGCAATGTATTGAGATGCTTCTCGACAACAAGAAGCTTGGTCGCATGCAGCGCAAGATCGACCTCAGTACGGTTATGGCGCTGCACTCGGATGCCCGGACCGGTCGCCTCGCCATTCGCACCCTCAACGGAACCCATTACCTCGAGCCCGTCAGCTACGAAGAAGCCGACGTGCTTCGCGAAATCGCGATGGAGATCGAGGTTCGAATGCCCGCCGGGGGGGCGCAGTTCCACGGTGCCCCGATCGATTTTGGTGACGAGCCACGGCGGTATTCCGCCGAGGAGGATCGCCGAGCAGGAGTTGCGGTGGATCACGCCCGCGCCGAAGATGAACCGGACACGATGGAGCCTCCTCACTACGTGCTCGCTTCGCCACCGCCCCCGATTCCGGCTGAGGTGCAGCAATACGTTGCCGCCGCCGAAAGCGCTGCGGCCCCGCCAACTGAGGCGTTGCAGGAGAACGTTGCAGCCCCGAACGTTGTGCCAGACGAAACGCTCCCTCAGAACATCACGGTCGCTGGTGGTGTGGCCATCACTTACGCCCCGTCACAGGACCAGGCTCCGCACCAGCATGCCCCCACGTTGAGTGGCTATGTACCGGTCGCCGCAACGATCGCCGGTCTACAAGAGGCACCGAGTCCTGCACCAATCCCCGTACCCGAGAACGAGGTTGAACGCCGAGTGGTGGATGATCCCGCCTTTCCTGCCGCATTCGATCGCCGCCAACACCGGACGTTCCGTGGTCAGCTCGAGGGCGTACCAGCGGCCAATGCCATTCGATCGAAGCCGGCGCCGATAGCTCCCGTTCAGGAGTCGCCCTCTACTGCCCCGGCTCCCGTTCAGGAGTCGCCCTATGCTGCCCCGGCTCCCGTTCAGGAGTCGCCCTATGCTGCCCCGGCTCCCGTTCAGGAGTCGCCCTATGCTGCCCCGGTGCCGGCTCAGGAGTCGCCCTATGCTGCCCCGGTGCCGGCTCAGGAGTCGCTCTATGCTGCCCCGGTGCCGGCTCAGGAGTCCTCGGCTACCAAGCCGTCGGGCGGAGAAGCTATGCCACACAGGCCACCAGCCGGCGCTTCTTCCGACATCCCGGTCACCGCGTCAGACATGTACAGCACGCAGCCGAATGTGCGAGCGCCGGGTGCCTCGCCGCTTGCTCCGTCCACCGAGGACCGTCGCGACAACGACGATCCGGCGTTCCCGTCTGTATTTGACCGACGCAGCTTGCGGGCGGCGAGTGAAACAACTCCAGGGTGGCTCGCCCCCGGATCCATCGATCCCGAAACTGGTGCCGAGGCTGATGACGCTAACGAGGATCCCACCGAAGTTGAACTGCCCGAAGCGCCACCAACGATCGAACCGCCGGTGATTTCCTCAAACGGTCCCCAAACCATCTCAACCGGGGGTGCGATCGGCTTCAATCCGGACTTTGACGTCAACCCATTCCGCTAGGCAAACTCGTCGCAGAGCGGCATGCTGGGTGAGCATGAATTCTCGCCTCGATCCCAGCGTTCCGATCGAATCGGTGACGTTTGCGGAAATTCTCGATCTTGATCACCACGGGCCAGACACCTATGTAGGGATCGCACCCAAATACCCATGGGGCCGCCTCTTCGGTGGCCAGGTGTTGGCCCAGGCCCTGCGAGCAGCCCTCGCCACAGTTGATCCTGCGTTCGCACCACATTCACTGCACGCCTATTTCATTCGTGGCGGTACGCACACCGAACCGGTTCGATTCGAAGTGGAGCGTCTCCGAAACGGAGACTCCTTCGCTGCGCGAAGCGTCGTTGCCCGTCAGAGCAGCGGGGCAATCCTGCACCTGTCTGCCTCGTTCCAAATCGCTGAGGTAGCCGCCGACGTCTCCCCAATTCCGATGCCGGCAGCGAAACCACCAGAAACCGGCAAGGACATGGGCTGGGGCAATCTTGTCGAACGGAGAATGGTTTCCCGGGAGAACGGCCACGTCCAGATGTGGGTCCGGATGGTGGAAACACCCCCGTTCACCGATCTCGGGTTGGCGGCATGTGCGCTCGCCTTCCTCTCAGACACACTCATGAGCGAGCCGCCCCGATCGCTCCATCCGAAACAGATTCGGCGCTCAGAACAGACCAAAGCCTTCGTTGGCGCAAGTTTGGATCACGCGATGCACTTTCACCGGCCGTCCGCCCCAACCGAATGGATCCTGGCCGACTCCCAAACCCAAACACTGGTGGGGTCCCGTGGCCTTACCGTGGGTCGGCTCTACTCCGCCGATGGCGTACACGTTGCCACCTGCTCGCAGGAGGTCTTGCTGCGGGAGCGAACACGTTAAAGGTTTGCGGATCGGCCTCAAGGCGGCCGTTTTGGCGCCGATCATAAGGGGACCAAACCAATCCAGCTTTCGCGGCTTCTGTTCCGCCCTTTGTGAGGACCAAATATGGCGTTTCGCCGCTCAATCGAAGAGCCTCAACAGCGCATCGAAGAAGTCTCTGATGAGGGTTCCGCTCACACCGATGGACTCACCGGTCTGCCCGATCGTTGGCAACTGGAAGAATGGATCTCGCACCAGCTCGTCCGCAACCGGCGCACCGGCGACCGTTTTGGGATGTTCCTCGTATCCGTAGCGAATCTGGTGGAGATCAACTCTGGTTATGGGTCGGCGGTTGGTGACGAGGTCCTTCAAGCCGTTGCCGAGTCACTAACCAGCAAGGTCGGTGCCCGAGCCCAGCTGGCTCGTTACCTCGGCTCGGAGTTTGCTGTCGTCTGGCCGGGCATCTTCGGGTCGGACGAGATGGACCGGATTGCTGCAGACCTGGTTGCAAGCCTGCCCCAGCAGGTGACCTTCGAAGCGTTCGTGGTCCCGGTGGAAGTTGCCGTTTCGGGCGTGCTCTCCGATCCCGACCTGAGTGAGCGGTTGCTCTTGGTGGATTCTGAAGCCGCATTGGCTGAAGCTCGGGCGATGAAGTCGAACCGGATCGTTGTGCGAGACGAGACCTACGGTGCTCGCCGCAAGCCCGACGTTCTTGCGGTACGGCTTCAGCGGGCGTTTGACAACAACGAATTCCAGCTCTACTACCAGCCGATCGTGTCGATGACGTCCGGCACCGTCGTCGGCTTTGAAGCCGTGTTGAGGTGGCTGTCGCCAGACGCCGGGCCGAACGGCGCTGAGCTCATTGCGCCGGGCGCGTTCTTGGACGCCCTGCGGGCGTCCCCGATCGTGGTGCCAATGCATGCCTGGGTCCTCCGCCAATGCACCCGCCACACCAGCAGCTGGTCACGCCGCCTCAATACCCCAAGCCTCTTCGGCTCCACAAACCTCGACGCCAGCTTCGTGAAAGACGAACGCTTCGTGAATGTGGTGCTGGATGCGATTCACGAAAGCAACTTGCGTCCCACCCAAGTTTTGCTGGACGTGAACGGTCACACGGCCGGCCCGCAGCTGAACCTCCTGTGGCCCTCGCTTCAGGAACTGAAGGCTGAGGGCGTCGGCATCGCACTCGAGGACTTCGGCATCGGGTATGGATCCCCGGATCTGCTCCGCCGTTGTCGCTTCGACGTGATTCGCCTTCCGCGAATCCTAGTGAAGGGTCTCGGGCTTGCTGAGGAGGACCGAGTCATTGTCACGTCGCTGATTCGGATGGCTCACGACCTCGGGTGTTACGTGATTGCCGAGGGTGTTGAGACGGAGGCGCAGGCCCGGATTCTACGCGAAGCTGACTGCGATCTGGCCCAGGGATTCTTGTTCGGGAAACCGGCACCGGATACGCAGATCAGTCGTGATTTGGAACTGATTGCAAAACAGGCAAAGGTCGCTATCCAGTAATCTTCGATTCCTAGCCCTTGCGGGCTTCTGCGGCCAGTCCTTCGGCATCGAGGCCGAGCGAACCCAAGATGGCGTCGGCGTTGGCATGGGAGATATACGTGGTGGGCACGCCCATCACCCGCACCTTGGTTTGATCGCTGATCTCGTCGGCGATGGCGGACCCGATCCCGCCCTCGCGGTAGCCGTCCTCGGCAGTGATGACAAAGGAATGTTTGGCGGCGTCATTGAGCATCAAAGGATCCAGAGGGAGGGCGGCTCGAGGGTCCCAGACCGTGACGTCGATCCCTTCCGGGGCCAGGAGGTCAGCCGCCTCCATTGCGATGTTGAACATTTTGCCAACGCCAATGAAACAGATGGATCCGTCGCCGGTGCGGCCTTTCCGCGCTGCCAACCCGCGACCGACCTCAGCCGGTGGACGATGGGTCGCACTGGTTTTGGGCCAACGGATGCACACCGGTCCCCGGTTCAAGAGATAGGCGTCGCCGAGCATCTGTTTCAGTTCTTCATAGCTACTGGGGCACAAGATCGTCATGTTGGGGACCTTGGACATCAGTACCAGATCGAGCACCCCGTGATGTGATGCGCCGTCGTCACCGGTTATGCCGGCGCGGTCCAGGCAGAAGATCACCGGTTGCTCATGGAGTCCCACATCAAGGTTCACCTGATCGAACGCTCGAGTGAGGAAGGTGGAATAGACGGCGAAGACGGGTCGGAGACCACCCATCGCCAGGCCGGCGGCAAATGTGACCGCATGCTGCTCAGCGATCCCCACGTCGAACATGCGGTCGGGGAACCGTGCAGCGAAGTCGAGCAGACCGGTGGAGTCTGGCATTGCTGCCGTTATCGCCACCACGTCATCGTGTTGCTCGCCTAGCTCGACGATCGCCTTGGCGAACGCATCGGTGTAGCTCCCCGGCTTTAGCTGCGAAGTGTCGTGCATGTTCTTGATTGCATCGTTCTCGGCCGGCGCGTAACCCCGGCCTTTGTTGGTGAGGACGTGCAGAACCACTGGCCCTTCGAAGGCCGCGGCGTTTTCCAGGGCTTGTTCGACAGCGCGAATCTCGTGTCCGTCGAATGGGCCCATGTACCGAACGCCCAACTGTTCGAAGAAGGCCTTCGGTTCGAACGCCTCACGGATCGCAGCCTTCCATGCCCGGACGGCTCCGTGCGCGGCGGGACCCACCAGGGGCAAGGTTTCCGTGAAAGATTCGAACCGACGCTGTCGGGCCATGTAGACCGGGTTGGATCGGATCTTCACCAGCGAATCCGAAAGAAGCGAGACGGTTGGTGCATACGAACGCCCGTTGTCGTTGAGGACGATGGTGACGTCGGAACCGGAATGGCCGAGGTTGTTCAAACCCTCATACGCCATCCCCCCGGTCATCGAGCCGTCACCGATTACCGCAACAACGCGTCGGTTGACACCCGCAACTTTGAACGAGGTGGCGAGCCCGTGCGCATAGCTCAACGCGGTGCTGGCATGACTGTTTTCGATCCAGTCGTGCTCGGACTCGGACCGGCTTGGGTAACCGCTCATGCCTCCCGCTTGGCGAAGGTCCTGGAAGCCTTTCATCCGCCCGGTCAGGAGCTTGTGGACGTAGGCCTGGTGGCCGGTATCCCACAGAATGACATCGTGCGGGGAACGCAGAGTGCGATGCAACGCAACCGTGAGTTCCACCGCTCCCAGATTTGACCCCAGATGCCCGCCTGTCCTATTGACGGCATCAACTACGAATTCGCGTATTTCTTCGCACAGCTGATCTAGTTGTTTGTAGGACAGTTGCCGCAGATCAGCGGGATCGCTTATCTGGGGAAGGATTGGCGAGAAGGCGTCCACTACACCTCACCGTAGCAGTTGAACTCTCTAGCGGACCTTGCCGGGCTGGCTCATCTCACCCTTCACGTGATGGCGATCACACCGTTCTCCAGACCGGGCGTAAGCGCCCTACCATGGACGCATGGCTCAATTGGTTGCAGAAGGTTTGGTGGCGGAGTTGCTCTCCGCCGGTCGAGCGGCGGGCGCAGAGTTCGTAGAGGTGTTCGTGGAAGACGTCGAGCGACGGTCAGTCAACCTGGATGACCGACGCATCGAAAACCTGGTTTCCAGTAGGGATCGGGGAGCCGGGATCCGTGCACTGGTGGGGGAGCGGATCGGCTTTGCTCATACGTCAAACCTGGCCCAGGAGTCTCTACTCGAAGCGGTTGCCACGGCAACCGCTGCGGCGGTTGGTGGAGACGAACCTATTGGTGGCCATGCCGCTGAAGGCGTCGACTCTGATGTCACAGGTGTGCAGAAGATCGCAATTCCACCGGCTGACGTGGATGCCGCTACCAAGGTTGCGCTCGTTCGTTCCGCCGATGAAGCAGCCCGCGCGGTCGACGAAGCGATCACCCAAGTGTCCGCGCGCTACGCCGAGACTCGCCGGCAGATCCAGATCGCAAACTCCGATGGTGTTCGCTCCCACGATGACCAGACGCGAACGCTGTTCAGCGTCACCGCCATCGCGTCGGGGGACACGGGCCAGCAAACCGGGTCTGAGACCGTGGGTTTGTCGGTGGGCTTCGAGCTCTTCGACAGCAACGATGTGAAGGACTTGGCGCGGAAGGCTGCCGAGCGAGCGTTGATCAAAGTGAACGCCAGGCCAGCACCGTCGGGGAGCATGACAGTGGTCATCGGTCCCGGCTCGGGCGGAGTGCTCTTCCATGAGGCGTGTGGACACGGTCTGGAAGCCGATCTCGTGAACAAGGGAGCGTCGGCCTTTGCGGGAAAGGTTGGTGAGAAGGTTGCGTCAGAACTGGTCACAATTATCGACGACGGGACGATGCCAGACGAATGGGGACGGTATGCAGTGGACGACGAGGGTCGTCCCGCCGCTCGTAATGTGCTCATCGAAAACGGTGTTTTGAAGGATTACATGTGGGACGGCCTCCGGGCTCGGGCGGCGGGTCGAGTCAGCTCCGGGAATGGTAGGCGCCAAAGTTATCGACACCTTCCGATGGTTCGAATGACCAACACGTATCTGGCCGCAGGCGACCAAACCCCAGAAGAAATCATCGGCGGCGTTGACCACGGTGTCTACGTGGCCCGTTTGGGCGGAGGGCAAGTAAACACCGCCTCGGGCGACTTCGTCTTCGGGATGACCGAGGCTTACATGATCGAGGACGGCAGAATCACCGACCCAATTCGCGAAGGGCAGCTCATCGGCAACGGGCCCAAGGTGCTGCAAATGATCGACGCCGTCGGAAACGATTTCGAGATGGGCCCACCGGGGACCTGCGGCAAGGACGGCCAAGGCGTACCGGTTGGTGACGGTGTTCCCACTCTACGAGTCACTGAGCTGACGATTGGTGGAACCACCACGTGAGCACGGTCGAGACCACAGATCAAGAGTTCCTCCTCGGTCTGGGCGAGCAGGTTCTCGCTTTGGTCCGGCCGGGCGAACAGATGGAGGTGGCTGTGTCTTCGGGCCATTCCACCTCGGTCAAGGTGTACGGCGGGGAGGTCGAAAGCTATACCTCCGCAGACAGCAGTGGCGCCGGAATTCGGATCATCGCGGACGGTCGTGAAGGATTTGCCAGTGCCGGCACCTTGGACCTCGACATCCTCAGTGCTCTGGTAGAAGATGCCCGTCAGAACGCCGCGTTTGCCGAGCACGACGAACACGCCGGCATCGCCGAGCCCGACGGGTGGGAAGTAGTGGAACTCGACACCTGGCGCTCCGAAGTCCTGGCCATAACGGCTGAGGAACGCATCGCTCGGGCGATCGACCTTGAATCCCGAGTGCTCGGCGGCCATCCCGCCATCTCTGGGGTCCGGACCGCGTCGTATTCGGATTCGGCAGGGGCTAGTGCACTGGTTTCCACCGCGGGGATACGCGCCGCCAACCGCTCCACTGGCGTGAGTGCCATGGTGCAAGCGCTTGCCGTCGATGGCGATCGCAGTCAGACCGGATTCGGATGGCATGGGGGTAGAGCCCCCGCCGATGTAGACATGGACCACATCGTCGAGCGGGCGGTAAGCCGGGCTACCGAGCTGATCGGCGCAGTCAAACCGGACTCCGCAACGGTGGAGCTCGTACTCGATCCGCATCTGAGTGCCACGATTCTCGGCCTGACCGCCGGAACGCTCGGCGGAGATCGGATCGTCAAGAAGCGGTCGCCGTTTGTGGGGAGAGATGGCCAAACCATCGCGTCACCGCTCCTCAACATGGTCGATGACCCCACCGACCCCCTTTCTCTGGCGGCCGAGTCGACTGACGGAGAGGGGCTGGCCACCCGTCCCGTCCCATTGGTCACCAATGGCGTGCTCGATGGATTTGTCTGGGACAGCTACAACGCCCGGAAAGCGGGCGTTGCCTCAACGGGGTCTGCACAACGCGGGACCCGAGGCCTGCCAACTCCAGGCGTTCATGCGTTGAGTGTGGCAGGCGGGGATGGGGGATCGTTGGAGGACCTTATCGCCTCGGTCGATCTGGGGATATTCGTTTTCTCGCTCGCTGGTCTCCACAGCGGCGTCAATGCGATATCGGGGGACTTCAGCGTTGGTGTAGAAGGCCGAATGATCCGTAGCGGCGCCCTCGCCGAGCCGATCAGTGAGTGCACGCTCGGCTCCACGCTGCAGCGACTGCTCCTGGATATCACCTCAGTAGGTTCGGACCGAACGCACCTGGCGTCGGGTGTCGCTACACCCAGCATGATCATAAGTGGCGTGCGACTCTCCGGATCCTAAGGGAAAGCTCGAACATCGCAAGAACTCCTCCTAACGGGGAGAGCGAGGCTGCCGATAGAGACCGGTGACGGTCGATTCCACCTCACCCGCTTTTTCGGCCCTTACCGCGACCACGCTGGCGGAGCTGTGGCACCGGGTCAATATGCGTTGCGAGGCGCGCCTTCATCAGCTCGAGCTGCTCATCAGTCACCTTTTTGACCGGGCCCTCACCACAGACGAGGTTCGACACGCTCAGATCTACTCAAATGAACTCGCCAGTCGGCTCGGACTTCTCGGTGTGGTCGCCGGAGCGACCAAATTACGGCGCGTGAGCCAGCTTTTGGATTTGCCGCCCGTGCGGTCATCGGACCCCACACTGACCACCCGGCGGTCCGAGTTGGCCATACAACTCGCCACACTCACCGATGAAGTCCGGAGCAATACCGAGGACGCAGCCGCGGATCTTCAGCTACTTTCCCGGGGCCCCGACGCCGTTCTCGTTGTCGGCGCTCAGGGCGAGTTGACCGATGCGATTCTCTGGTCTGCTGCCGCCAGCGGCCTCGCGGTCCGGCACTTGAAGCCGCACCATATCGACCGGCTGCAAGAGTTTTCCCCTACTGGGATCATCCAAATCCTCGACGATGCGGACCACATCGCTGACTTCACCGCGTCGTTGCGGGAAGTGTTCCCTTCGATCCCGCTGCTCGCACTTTCCCCCCGGCTTCGACCTTCCGAGCAGGTCTACCTCGCTGAGTTCGCAACGCTGATCCTTCCCCGGCGGACCCATCCTGACGTTGTGACCGAAGAAGCGCATCGACTTCTGCGAGCCAGCTTCATAGAGCCAACAGTGGCCCTGTTCGGGCCCGGTGCAACCGCAATTGCCGGCAGCATGACGGAAGGTGGTCTCGTCCCAACCGTGTTCGAGACCGGCGAGGCTCTGATGGAAGCGATCGTAGAAGCCCAAGTTCGCAGTGTCATCTGCGCCCCACTACCTGACGGTGCGATGGCCAGCGGTCTTGTAAAGCTGATTCGGAGCGAACGACGCGGTAGAAATATCGTGATCGGCTGTCTGGCGGCGAATGAGGGACACCGGACGATGGCCCTGGAAGCCGGAGCTGACTGCTTCTGGACAACCGCAACTGATAGTGGAGATGTAGCAGCAGAGCTGCTCGCTCGCCTGAATCGAAACGCCATCACCGATGCTTCGGTGAGCGAGATCGACGACAACACGGTGGTGCCGTGGGCGATTGGGATCGTCCTGCTCCAGCGATTGGTTGGCAATGGCGCAAGAACCAAGACCGCGGCCGCCTTCGCACTGCTGCGCCTCAGGGAATCACCGGACCTCGATATGCGGATTGCGCAGTCGTTCCGGAGGAGCGACGTTATCACCCGCCGTGACCCCCAAACCTTGGTGTTGGCCCTCCGGGGTGCCGATCGGGCGACCTTGACTCGGCGCCTCCAGAGCGTTCTCGAGAATCTTCGCCCCGATACCGCCGGCGTCCGTGCCGCTGTCATGGAGTATCCCACCGACGCCCGATCAGCGGTGCAGGCTCTGGAGAGGGCTGACTCGGCGCTGGATCGCTCGGAGATGCTTGGCGGACCCGACATTGTTGGCATCGACTGGTGTCCAGACTTCGAGGCACCGCCCGATGTCCTGGTGATGGATAGCGACCAGCTACTGTCCAGCACGCTCATCTCTGCGCTGGGTCGAGCTGGCTATGACTGCGTCGCTGTTGAGCCATCTCTCGCCAGCGGAACGGCCGATGACATCCGGCTGAATCAAGTTCCACCACCCCGCGTTGCCATCGTGGACGTCGACACCGACGTCGTGAGCCATATGGACGAACTTCGGCACCTTCGCCGCCTCTATCCAGCGGAATCCACGAAGCTGATTGTGATGTCGTCCGACGTCGGTTTGGCATTGATCGACCATGCATTTGGGATTGACGCATTCGACGTTGTGGAGAAACCGTTCAACCTTCCCTTGCTCGTCAGAAGGATCCAGCGGGAGCTTTCCTGATGCCCGGATTCCTTGTCTTCATTCTGTCACTCTCCCTGCTCGTCATCGCTTCCCTTTCCTATCTGATTCTCGGTGCAGCGGCTGACTCCCGATCACAAGACTCACATCGGCGCCGTCAGATCGCGATCGATGCCTTCGCAACGGTGCTATTTGCCGAAAGCGACGACGTGACCAAGGCCTTCCACGTGAAGGAACGATTCGAACGTGACACGTTGATCGAGGTGGTCTCCTCATTGCCGATACATATGGGCGATGACGGCCGCAAACGGTTGCGTTCCATTATCGAGACACCGAGGACTGATCGAACCTTCTCCCGTCAAGTGTCGGCCCGGCGGTGGTCTCGACGGGTGGACGCTGCTCGGCTCTCTGGACTCATCGGGTCGCCAGCAGATCGGGCGGCGTTGCTCCGTGATGATCATTTTGCAGTGCGCGGCGTGGCCCTCGCTGCGCTGTCGCCGCAACAGGTTGGCGAGCACGCGGATGACGTGGCAGCTGCTCTGCTGGACCCGGAGCCGTCGGTTCGGGCGATAGCCGCCGGCGTACTTCCCTCTGGCGGTGGGGCCTGCACCATGCCGTTGAGCGCAATCCTGGCCGCCACGAGCATTGATCGCCGGGCGGCGTTGCTGGCGGCGGCCCACATCACCGACCGAACGCTGTTGGGGGTGCTCCATCTACACGCTCGCTGCGACCACCCCGAGAATCGGGTACTGGCTGCCAACGCTTTGGCACATCAGAGTCCGGCGGAGGCCGAATCCATCTTGCTGGAGATGTTGAGAGATCCCGACTCGGCGGTTCGCGTGGCCGCGATCGCTGGTCTTAGCCGCATCGGAGGGGTGGCCAGCCTCGTGCCTCTACGCGGGCTCTTGGACGATCCAAGCTGGACGGTTCGGACCGCCGCCGAGAAGGCTCTGACCGTGATCGGTCCCGCTGGTTCGATGCTCTTGCGGCAGCAGAACCGAAAGAGGGCGGAGCTGCCGCCTAGCGGATCCAGTGGCCGAGCAGGAATACCAGCCCCCGTCCATAGGCAACTCCAGGTCAAGCCATGATTATCGAAAGTTTCGCTCCGTCCATATCCGGCGCCTTCACACTGGTGATCCTCGGAACAGCCGGGCTCATCGCCGGGCTCGCAACGCTTCGATTCCTCTTGGTCCTGGGTTCGGCTAACGATTTGTTCGATGGTGCGAAGCGCACGGTAGCTCCCGTTATCGACCGGGTTGCCGTCTCCGTTGGATCGAGAAGCGTGAGCATGATCTGCGACCTCGCGGAGTGGACTGAGGCTTCGACCTCGGCATCCCCAGTTCGTTTGGTGCAGTCGCTTCTCGCCCAACGCTACCGCAGCCTTGAACTCGTAGTCATTGCGGCAGAGGAGCGGATACCCACGGACCTTCACTTGGCCTTCGATCTGCGCGAATCTGGGACCGACGGAACGACCTTGATCTACCGTTCTGGGCGCGATGAGCGCTTGGTCTGCATCGTGCCAATGAACAGGGTCGGCGAATCGATGGCCCACGATCCCGGGGCTGCGGTCCCACGATTGGCGGCCGCCGTTCGAATCGCATCCGGCGATCTCATCTGTCCGATCAGTACTGCGTGGGACCTGCGACCGTTGGCTGTCGCCGAACTCGCTTCTCCATGGATTCACGCCCCCCAACTGTCTGCCAGTTTTGGGATTGTGCATCCCGGCACCGGGAGAAACGGTGCCGGCCGCCTTGTGGCCGTTCGAGCAGACCTCTTGGCGATAGCCGGCCACGGAGAGAACCCCACGATACTGGGTGGTGTCGGCCTCCTCGCAGGGGGCCAGCGGGGCTGCATCGTGGGAATGCTCGCCAAACGAGATCTCGAGCTAGCGGGGGGAATGCCGGGTTCACCAGTTGATCCGAATACTTGGGCAGTCCTCGGAGCCGTTCTGGCCGAGCTGGGGCGGGATCGACGATCCCAAGCGGCAATCAAAGTATTGCCCGCTCCGCTAGGACGGGTTGCGGTCTCGGGTCGGACATGGCCTTCTCGTCGACGCTCGCTGATTGGAGATCACTTCATCGGTTCACGCCGCACACGTCTGGTGCTGGCCGCAGGTCGACTCGTCCCGGCTGCCTTTGGCGCGGCTGTTCTCTCAAGTTTGCTGGGTTTGGTCACTGGGACAGTTGCCACCGACGTGGTCTGGCTCGGGGCCAGCGCACCGATCCTATTGATGACCGTTGTGGTGCTGAGCCTGATAGTCGACGATCGAGCAGTTCAACCCGTCGGGCGCACCCGCCTTCGTCTCCTCCTTCTGGGGGGAGCGGTGAGCGCAGCCATCTCAGGGGTTGTGGGCTCACCCATACGGTGGACGACGGGCGAATTCCACTGATCCAATCGCCAAGGCCCGAAGCAGCTCCGAAACCTCATGGCGCGCCACCACAACCGTGATGCCGTTCTCAGTCATGGCGACGACCCGGGCCCGTTCAACGAGAACCTCTGCTTGAGCGCCGGTCGATTGCGCGCTCACACCGAAGATCTCGACAAGATCTCCTGGGTCCACGGCCGGCGGCGCAAGTGGGAGAGGCAGTGTTACCGCTCTGGCTTGCTCCTCAAGCCCATCCCGGTCACCGGAGATGGCCAACCGAGTCAGGATCTGTCCGTCGCTGATGGTCGTGGCCGCAAACGTGGGCTCGTCGAGAATGCTGAGAGGTTCTGCTGGTAACACGGCTAGCGGCAGCGAACGCAAGACGCTGTTGTGGGAACCGACCTCGGCACCGCTGCCGATTACTTCTGTGGCCACGAGGACGGGCGTCACCCCACCCCAGGATGCCGCCTGCTCTCGGGCTGACTGCACAACACTGGCCGTCACGACGGCAACCCCTCCGGCCGCGATGCAGGCAATCACCTGTCGCCGGGAGATCAGGTTCAGCCAAGACCGAAGGTTCTCGGCGATGGTTCGGCGACCGCCGAAATCGGCAGAGGGTCGCCGAAGGCGCTCGTCGTTTGAACCCGAGTCGGGTCCTGGTGTGCTGGTTGCCATGTGCTGCTCTCGGTGAAGAGAGCGCCGCCGGATTCAGTCGCTATTGGTGGAGGCCTTCGTAGAGGACGTCTCTGTGCTGGACTTCTTTTCCGTGGTTGTGCTGGAGGTTGAAGCGGTAGACGATCCGTTCTTGGCTGACCCGTTCTCGGCGCTCGAAGTTGACTTTGGGCTCTTCTTGGCCGAGTCGTTCTTGTAGAAGCCGGAGCCCTTGAACGAGATTCCTACCGGGGAGAAAACCTTCTTCACCTTGTGGGTGTGGTTGTCACCTTTGATTTGAGTGAGTGTCTTGTCGCTCATCGACTGCTCCACTTCGAAGCGTTCGAGGCACTCAACACATTTGTATTCATAGACCGGCATCGACCGACCATGTTATCGGGCGTCGTACGCTGAAACGATGAGTAATTCTGTTCGAAAAGCGGTTATTCCGGCGGCGGGCTTTGGAACCCGGTTCTTGCCGTTCTCGAAGTCCGTGCCGAAAGAGATGCTTCCGATCGTTGATACCCCGGTGATCCAATTCATCGTGGCTGAAGCTGTTGCCGCGGGAATGACGGACATCCTGATTATCACCAGTCGACACAAGAAGGTCATGGAAGACCATTTCGACCGGTTCGGCGAGTTGGAAGCTGCCTTGGTGGACAAGGGGAAACAGGCTGAGTTCGACCAAATCGTAGATCTTACGAAGATGGCCGATATCCACTTTGTGCGCCAAGGTGAGGCGAAGGGACTCGGTCACGCCATCGGCATGGCGTCTGCCCATGTTGGAAACGAACCCTTTGCGGTCCTGCTGGGCGACGACATCATGCATGAACGCGCCGGCGTCTTGAAGGGGATGGTGGATGCGTTCGAGACCCACGGGTCCGCAGTTGTGGCCCTGATGGAGGTGGACCCCTCCGAGATCGGGTCCTACGGATGCGCTTCCACGGAGGATTTCGCCGCTGATCGCCTTGTGAAGGTCACTGGGATGGTGGAGAAACCGTCGCCCGAGGTGGCCCCGTCCAACCTGGCCGTGATGGGCCGTTACATCTTCACGCCCTCCATCTTTGGGGAAATCGAGCAAACGACGCCGGGAGTTGGAGGGGAGATCCAGATCACCGACGCAATGGTGGCTCTGCTCGCCAAGGAACAGCTGCTCGGTTATACGTTCAGTGACGGCCGCTTCGATACCGGGAAGAAGATCGACTACCTGCGGGCTGTGGTAGAACTCGCTCTCGAACGGCCCGACGTCGGCCCCGAGTTCGGCTCCTTTTTGGCGGAGATATGCCAGCGCGAGGGACTGGTATGACCCTGTTGCCGCTGGCGGAGGCTCAGGCTCGGGTGTTGGCCCAGGTGAAGGCCCTGCCATCGGTCGTCGTGCCACTCGGGGAGGCGAGGGGTTTGGTTCTTGCCCAAGACGTAACCGCCAAGGAGAACATCCCCCCATTTGCCAACACCGGCATGGACGGTTTTGCCGTCAAAGCCGCCGACACTGCGGGTGCCACGAGTTCAAACCCCGTCGCTCTCGCCGTCGCCGGCACCATCGCTGCCGGAGCGGTAGCTGACCGGCCCCTGAACCATGGCGAGGCCATGCGGATCATGACCGGTGCGCCGCTACCCGATGGCGCTGACGCCGTAATCATGGTGGAACTCACATCGCCGGATCCGAGTGGGGATGATCGCATTGTGCTCTGTACGGCCGAGGTCCAGGTCGGCAATCACGTACGTCCAGCCGGGGACGACCTTCTGGCTGGCGATCTGGTCTTCCGTCCCGGCGAGGTGCTCAGTCCTGCCCACATCGGCATGCTCGCGACGCTGGGCTACTACGACGTGAAGGTGATCCAGCGGCCCCGAGTCGGGGTCTTTTCCACCGGCGATGAGCTGGTGATCGGTGCGGAACCGCTCGGACCGGGTCAGATTCGGGACTCCAACCGACCCCAACTGCTGGCATTGGTTGCTGAAGCCGGCCTCGAGCCGATCGATCTCGGCTGGCTCCCTGACGACGAGGTAATGATTGAGTCCGCCTTGCGCGAGGCCGCCGAGCGTTGTGACGCGCTGGTGACGAGCGGGGGCGTGAGCATGGGTGACTTCGACTTCGTGAAGGCCATACTGCAGCGCCTCGGTGAGATGAACTGGATGCAGATTGCCATCAAGCCGGCCAAGCCGTTCGCTTTCGGAACCGTGCTGGAAACCCCGATATTTGGCCTGCCGGGAAATCCGGTGAGTTCGGCGGTGAGTTTCGAACTTCTTGCCCGACCCGCGCTCCTGGCGATGATGGGGCGACCCGACACCCAGCGGCGCCACGTTTGGGCCATGGCTGATGAACCCATGCCCCGGAAAGCAGATGGCAAGACCCATTTTGTCCGGGTGACCGTTTCTGAATCGATAGACGGTGCCCCCCGAATTCGGTCGGCCGGAAATCAGGGCTCCCACCAACTCTCGGGCCTCGCCAACGCCAACGGCCTTGCCGCAATCCCCGACGGCGACGGTCTCGCTACGGGCGACCGGGTAAACGTGTTGCTGTTGTGAGCCTAGTTGCCACGCTTGTAGGCACCTGACCGGCCGCCAGTCTTCTCCCACAGAGCGATGTCGGTGATCACCATGTTCTTATCTGCTGACTTACACATGTCATAAATCGTCAGCGCCGCCACCGAGCAAGCGGTCAACGCCTCCATCTCCACGCCGGTTCGATCAACGGTGTCTACCGTGGCTTCCACCTCGATGTAGTTGTCGCCGAGCTCGAAGTTGATAACGATCGCCCCCACCATGAGCTGGTGACACAACGGCAGGAGGTCAGGGGTGCGTTTGGCCGCCTGGATCCCAGCGATTCGCGCCACGGCCAGTACATCTCCTTTGGCCACGGCACCGCGAGCGATCATGCTGGTGGTTTCGGGCTCCATGGTGACGCGCCCCCGCGCGATCGCCCGCCGGTGCGTGGGTTCTTTGGGGGTGACATCGACCATTCGGGCCCGTCCGAGGGGATCAAGATGGGTCAATTCGCGTTCAGCCATTGGCCAAAGATAGCGAGCGATCAGCCGCCCAGTTGACTCATGGACTTGGACGGGCGGATGAAATGCACTTGATTGATCGAGTGGCCAGCCCACTTCTGCCGAACCTCACCGGCAACTGCGGCCACGATTTCGGCGTCCGACGCTCCGCTCCGAAGGAGGCCGCGGAGATCTGTATGCCCCAATGCAAAGAGGCAGTTTCGCAGTTGGCCGTCTGCGGTGAGGCGGATCCGGTCACACGCCTCGCAGAACGGTTCTGTGACGCTGGCGATAACCCCGAACTCGCCACTGCCGTCGGCGTACGCGAATCTCTCTGCCGGGGAGGAACCTCGGGTGATGGGCGAGAAGTTGAACTCGGTGGCAGCCGTGGTCAGGATCTCCTTTGCGGTGATCACGCGTTCGTTCGACCATTCGCTTTGCGCGTCCAAGGGCATGAACTCGATGAATCGTACAATGACCCCCTTTTCCCGGCCGAAGTGAAGGAAGTCCAGGATCTCGTCGTGGTTGATGCCCCGCATCGGGACCACGTTGAGCTTGACGGGGTCGAATCCGGCGGCGACGGCCGCATCGATTCCCTCTAGCACTCGCGGAAGCTCGTTGCGCTTGGTCAATTGATAGAACCGGTCTTCGTGCAACGTATCGATACTGATATTGAGGCGGGTAAGGCCAGCAGCTCGCAGATCGTTGGCGATGAGCGCCAAGGTTGCGCCGTTGGTGGTCATGGAGAGCTCTACACCAAGCTTGGCGAGGCGTTCCACAAGGATGGTGAGCCGGGCTCGTACGGTGGGCTCGCCGCCGGTGAGTCGAATGGTCTTGACCCCTGCGTCGTTAACGAGAATTCTGGCAATGCGCTCGATCTCTTCGTATGAAAGAATGCCCTCGCGCTTGAGCCATTCCATGCCCTCTTCCGGCATGCAGTAGGCACATCGGAAATTGCAGCGGTCGGTGACCGAGATCCGCAGATCGGTGTGGACCCGTCCGAACGTGTCGATCAGCGATTGAGTCACGCTGTCAGCGTACCTATCGCCGGCGCCCCTGCGGAATCGGGGTTCGCCAGGAGATTGACGCCGAACGTGGCCGAAAGTGGCGGAGTGCCAACCTCGGAGGCAAACCTTCGACTAATAATGGGCAGTAGTACCCGTCTTCCCGCGTTTCATACGCGCCGTTCACCGAAAGTGCGTTCACCCAATGCCTCTGCCCCCCTGGCAAATGATAATCGTCACCGGCGTCGTCGGTCTTTGGATGGCCTGGCTCGTCGTGCCGTTTTTACGCTCCCTCCGAGCCCAGGAGCACGATTCGATCGGGTCCTTCCGCCAGCAACTCAACGCCATGGGCAAAGCACCCGACGAAGTGATCGTTGAACGCAGCAACGGGGGACACCTGGCTACGTCCCCGTCGAAGTGGCGATCCCAGTCGGTTCATGCGCGGCGCCGCCAAATATTCGGTGCCCTGGTGATCTCGGCCGTGGTGTCTTTGGTTCTCGCCGTAATCATGGGTGGTCTTTTTGTGGGGCTGCACCTCACGATGGACGTCATGCTGGCCACCTTCGTTACATTCGCCAACCGGTCCGGAGCCCGTGAACTCGACCGTCGGGAAACCGTGGTGTACCTCGACGAGTACGGCGCTGGCTACGAAGACTCCCCGTTCGACGAATACGAAGAATTCGACGACGAACTCTTGGTGAACTACGGCTAAGCTTTCCCTTCCTCACCTGAGAAGGAGGGGGTGTAGCTCAGTTGGCTAGAGCGCCTCGGTCGCATCGAGGAGGCCAGGGGTTCGAATCCCCTCACCTCCACCCATTTCCTGCGTCATCTGAGTCTCGATGCTTGTCTCAGCAGCATTGGTGAAGAGGGTAAAAAGGTCGGTTTAGGACCTCCGTTCTCTCTCCGATATGAAAGGGTGAGTCTCAACAAGCAGCATTTCGCACCGGGCGTTCGCGTCGTGTTCGCTGCCGTTGTTCTCCTACCACTGCTCGGTTTGGGTTGGCTGGCCAACTCTGATGTCCGAGAGGCCAATGATCTGGTGGGACGGACCGTCCGGATCGATGAACTCACTGCCCGCGTGGCAGACTCGCTCCACGCCGAAGCTCTCCTCGCCGAAGAGTCGTATTGGGCTCAGGCCGGAACGTCGCTCGGCGAGTTGGGTATCTCGAGTGGTCTCATTCGAGGAATCAGTGACCTCGATGTGACGGCCAACTTTCTCGATGCTCAGAACCGTGTGGATGCGGCCCTTGCTGAAGGAGACTTCGCGGCGGGGCTCAGCGATCAACTCACAAGGGCCCGACAAGAAACTGAACCATCGGCCGAACCCTCGGTCGGGTACGAAAGCGCAGCCAGGATACTCAGTGAGTCCATTGCCGCCGATCTCGCTGAGATCCGCTCCCTGGCTCGGGCGATCCCCGATGCTGGCCATCTGACGGACACGGTGGAGCTCTTGGAACTGTCTGTGGATCTTCGCGCGTCGATCTCAGGAATGACCCAATCCTATTTTTCGGTGAACTTCCCGACTGACGACGATGTCCGCCTCGAAACCGAGCAGTTGTTCCAGTACTACGTCCAATACGAGGCCGACGTACGCGCCGTATCCGAATCGCTGCAGGAGGAGGGAGAGCCGAGAATGCTTTGGGCAGAGATCGAGTCAGATCCGGACGTCGTCGCTTTCTTCGGCCGCGTCGGGAATCTTACGCGATCGCTCTTCGCTCCTGACCCGTCCACTCCGGTAATTGATTCAGAAGCTCTGAGCGTTCCAGGCGGTTCGTCGACCGACGCATTCGTTGGATCGCTTGTGGCCGTCAGCCGACATGAACAATTCGTGGACGCGGTCACCGAAGACGTTCGGTCACAGTCCGGACTGGTGCGCTCGAACGCCGAGCAGGCCCGGAACCGGCGCCTCCTCTTCGTGTTCGGCCTCGGTGCGGTGGCCTCGCTTGGGGTAGTTGGCGCAAGTCTTTGGATTGTGGTTCCGCTACGCCGAATGGCCATCGTGGTAGCCCAGCTGCGGGAGGGGCGGCAAGCCGGGCGAGTTCGCGAAGCCGGGCCCTCCGAGGTGAGAGCGGCGGCACGGGCACTCAACGAGGCCGTGGAGAGTATGGGAGTGGCTGAACAAATGGCCATGGCGCTCGCCAGACGAGATCTCGACAGTCCAGCGTTCGCCGTGGCCACGTCCGGCCGCCTGGGGGCCTCACTTCGAGACGCAGTATCAGCCCTGGCTTCTTCGATTGCCGACCGGGAGGAGTTTCGGGAACGCCTGGCATACGAAGCAACCCACGACGGGCTAACGGGCGTAGCCAACCGCGCCAACACGATGAAACACCTCGGTCAGGCGCTGGGGCGATTCGATCGGGGCGATCAAGAATTGGCGGTCATGTTCATCGACATTGATGGTTTCAAAACCGTCAACGACGTTCACGGTCACGCAGTCGGCGACGTCGTCCTGCGCACGGTGGCGGATCGGGTTTCGGCTGCCATGCGTTTGGGAGACCACGTTGGACGTCTCGGCGGCGATGAGTTCGTGGTGATCGCCGAGCCGATCGCCGACCTAGAGACGGCCATGGGACTGGCCAACCGCGTACTTCAAGGCCTTTGTCAACCGTTCACCACTCACGGCGTCTCTCTGAGCCTGAGTGCCAGCATCGGCGTCACCCTTGCCACAGTCAACTCCACACCCGAAGATCTGCTTCGCGACGCCGACCTCGCCCTGTATGAGGCCAAGGGCCAGGGGAGGTCTCGTGTGGTTTTCTGCGACGAGGTGCTCAAAGACCGCACCGAGTCCCGGATAACAACCGAGAAGGCCCTCAAACGGGCGATCGCCAACGACGAATTGGAGTTCCATTTCCAACCGATTCTCAATGCCGAGACAGGCCAGCTCACGTCGGTTGAAGCGTTGCTGCGATGGCGGTTGCCCGATGGCACCTACTGTCCGCCTTCAGAGTTCATCCCGTTGGCCGAACGCAGCGAACTCATTCTGGCCGTCGACAAGTGGGTACTGAGCGAAGCAGCCGAGCAGCTTCTGGCGTGGTCCACCGATCCCATGCTCAGTGCGCTCGGCGTCTCGGTAAATGTCTCGGCGCTCCATCTCTCCGAACCTACGCTGGCCGAGACGGTACTTCGGCCGCTGCGGGAACTCTCGATCGATCCTCAACGGCTGACGGTCGAGGTAACCGAGACAGCGTTTCTCGACGATCTCGATCTCGCGGCTGCCACACTTCGAACGCTTCGTGACGCCGGTGTTCGTATAGCGATCGACGACTTCGGCACCGGTTACGCCTCGCTGGCCCATCTGCGACGCTTGCCAGTGGATATTCTCAAAATCGACCATAGCTTCGTCGACGGCCTCGGTCGGGCCGATGACCGAACCCTCGTACAGCTGACGATTGAGACCGGTCACCTTCTGGGCGCTTCAATCATCGCCGAAGGAGTGGAGACCGCAGAACAAGCCCGTCAACTGCTAGAAATGGGCACCGATTTCCTACAGGGTTACGGCCTTGGCAGACCGATGCCAGCCAGGGAGTTCGTGGAATGGGCGAAGAATCGACGGTCCCAACGTTCAGGCGTCTGAGATCCAAGAAATGTTGGCCCCTGCAGAGGGCGCGGCGGCTGTCCACCACGTATCGACGTTGGGTTGGGCGCCGGGCTCGGCGAAAGCAACGATTGACCCGCCGAACCCTCCGCCGGTGAGACGAGCGGCCCGGATGCCTGGCTGGGCTATGAGGTGGGCAACCATCGCTTCGACCGTTGCTGTTGAGGCGCCGAAGTTGTCGGCATAGCTACGATGCCCTTCGGTGAGGATTTGGGCTGCGAGATCGAGATCCGAGGCCTCGAACGCGGCTGCCATTAGCCGAACACGAGCGTTGTCACCGACAACATGCGTGGCGATTCGTCGGACTGTTGGATCCTTGAGCGTTGCGACGTCGCTCAGCGTGGCCAGCCGCAGGGGACCGATCTGCTCCTGAGCGGCGTAACAGGCTTCCCGGCGATCGCTGTACTCGGACCCGACGAGCTCCCGTTCCTGCCCCGAATGAACGATGAGAATCTGCAGTTCGTCGGGAACGACCACCGGTGTGATGGCAAGATCATGACAATCGATCATCAGCGCAGATCCGGCCACACCGAAGAGGGAGGCCAGTTGGTCCATGATGCCTGTCTCCACACCGGTGGCGTCCTGCTCGGCGGCCTTGACCAGCTTGGCGAGTTGGAGGCGGTCGATATCGTCGGGTCGATCCGGAGTAGTTGCCAGGGGAAGCACGAACGCACAGGACAGTGCGGTGCTGGTGGAGAGACCGGTCCCCCCGCTCGGGAGCGAGCTGGAGATCTCCACGTCGAGGCCGGTCGAGTCCGGGACCCGGTTGAGTACTGCGGCCAGGAATCGTCCCCACGAGGGGGAGACGGTGGCAAGATCCTCAACGGGCAGCCGAAGGTGGACCGGTTCGCTCTGATTGTTGGATTTGGCCCGTAGCTCGCCCGGAATGACGCGCCCTGTGATGGTGATGCCGAGATCCAAGGCCATAGGGAACACAAGACCTCCGGTGTAATCGGTGTGTTCGCCGATCAGATTGACTCGGCCGGGCGCAAATGAGCGAAAGGAGTAGCTCATGGAAAGAACTGCTTGGCGGTGTCCCAAATCTCATCGTTCACGTATTTCAGATCGGCCACAGCGTCGGCGATCGGGACCCTGACCACCTTGTTGGCCTGAAGCGCCACCATCTGCCCAAACGCTCGGTCGTGCACGGCGTCGATGGCGGCGACTCCGAACCATGTGGAAAGCACCCGGTCGAATGCGGTTGGTGAGCCGCCCCGTTGGACGTGGCCCAGAATTGTTACACGCGTCTCGTATCCAGTCCGCGCCTCGATTTCACGCGTGACCAAGTTGCCGATCCCGCCGAGACGGATGTGGCCGTACTCATCGTATTCGTCTGGGGCGATCTCGATCGTTCCCGCCTTTGGTTTGGCCCCTTCGGCCACGACCACGATCGAGGCATAACGACCGTCTTCGTGTCGACGCCGCAAAGCGTTGCACACTTCCTCGATATCGAAGGGCTGTTCGGGGATGAGGGTGATGGTTGCGCCACCGGCAAGTCCCGCCCATGTGGCGATATGACCCACATGACGACCCATTACCTCCACCACCATGATGCGGTTGTGGCTTTCGGCGGTGGTGTGCAGGCGGTCGATCGCCTCGGTGGCGATGGCCACTGCGGTGTCGAAACCGAACGTCCTTTCGGTGATCCCGATATCGTTGTCGATGGTTTTGGGCACGCCGACGACGGGGATTCCGACACGGAAGAGTTCCGCGGAGCAGGAAAGTGTGCCCTCGCCGCCAATGGCCACGATGGCGTCGATGCCGAGCCGTTCCACGGTGTTCTTCACGCGGTCAACGCCGTCAGGGTACATGTAGGGGTTGATGCGGCTTGTGCCGAGGACGGTGCCGCCGCGCGGCAGCGTCCCTCTCATGAAGTTGACGGACAGTTCGGTGAATTCACCGGCCATGACGCCCCGCCATCCGTCATGGAATCCCATGAGGGTGTCACCGTATTCCCGTTCCCCCTTGCGCACGATGCCTCGGATTACTGCATTCAAACCGGGACAGTCGCCACCACCGGTCAGGATCCCAACGTTCATCCCCTCAATCTATTCGCCGGTGGTCCCAACCCTGCGCACGCTGGGACTATTCGTCATCGGCCGATGCCTCAGGGTCCAGCGTCTCGCCCGTTTGTTGCGATTCGGCAATCTGGTTCACATCGGTTGCGAGACAATCGTTGTAGTTCTCCCGTCGTGCGAACTCGCTCTCGATTGACTCGGCATTCGCTCCCGCAAGCTGGATCGGTCCCCGAGAGTCTCGGAGCTGAACGGCGTTGACCCCTTCGAACTGGGTAAGCGTACAAACCAACACTTGAGCGGGAAGACGATTGCTGGAGTCGCGAAGTTGAGCTTCGTCTGACACGGTGATGACAACGAGCCCCGCGGTGGGAGCCGACGCCACCGGGTTGAGCGACTCGGAGAACCTCGCTCGCATTGGCGCAAGGGCGAGCTCGGCCTCGGTTGGGCCGGCGCTGAGAGCATCGATGGCTTCTTGGAGCTGGGGAGGTTGTTCTCGATTGCGGACCACCGAGATGAGCGACTCATCAGCCTCGGAGATGAAGTACAACGTGAGCGTGAAGGGACCTTCGGGCTCAACAACTGGCGGCACCGTAGCGACCGATGTTCCCGTGAGTTCATATGGCACGTCTTGGATGACAACTGCGGCATTGCCGCTGGCGGTGGTGCAACCCAGAACGCCGTAGGCGATGGCAACGATCAGCCATCCACGGCGGCGGAGCGAATGATTCATCTGGCTAGGTCCTTTCTCATATGGCCAACTCTCATATGGCCAACTCCTCAAAGGCAATGGCATAGTCGGGGCTGACCCCGGGTAGCTCGAGGACGAATCGAGCGCCGGTTCCCGTTGGTGTTGACCCGTCGACCCAAATCCGGCCCCCGTGGAGACGCACATGTTCTGCTACGAGCGAGAGTCCGAGCCCGACCCCTTTGGCGACGTCACGGCGGCCAGCGTCGGAACCGGCTCGTGAGAAGCGATCGAAGATCCGAAGCCGGTCGGCGGGGGCTACTCCGGGACCTTCGTCGATCACGGCGATGCGCAGTCGATCGTTGTGACGCGATACGTGAATCTCGGTTGCCCCGCCGGCGTATTTGCGAGCATTGTCGAGCAGGTTGGCGATGACTTGATGCAACCGACGCTTGTCAGCATCCACCAGGAACGGGTTGTCGTCTTCAGCGATGACTTGAATGGTCGGGACACGGCTCTGGGCCACCACTCGCTCAAGGAATTCCACCACGTTGAAGACGTCGGTATCCAGCTGGATTGCCCCGGCGTCGAGCCGAGAGATCTCCAGCAAGTCCTCTACGAGCCGTTGGAACCGCTGGATGTCCTTCGACAGGAGATCGGTGGCTCGTTGCGCCGCTTCGGGTAGCTCCGGTCTACGGTGCTCCAGAACATCGACGGAGGCAGCCAAGGTCATCAACGGCGATCGGAGTTCGTGGGAGACATCCGAAGCAAAGCGCTCGTCCCGTTCGATTCTTGCTTTGAGGGCCCCCACCATGTCGTTGAACGAGGCGGAAAGTTTGGCGAGATCGGGATCCGATGGGGGATCGAGCCGGGTGTCGAAGTCCCCTCCCGAGATGGCTTCAGCGGCTTCAGCCGCTCGCGTGATCGGTTGCAGGATTCGGCGGGCGAAGTAGTAGCCCATACCAGCGCCGAGGATCGTGGCCACGGCCGATGCACCGATCAGGATTCTCCGCAGAGTGGCCAGTGTGGCCTCGGTGGCCGTGAGGGGGAGGATCTCGTAGTAGTCAGCGTTTATTTCGGCAATTCGAACCCCGCTGGCGAATTGGGCACCATCGGGTGTCTCGAAGCGCTTGCTCGCGGCCTCACCGCGGATGATCAGCTGGCGCAGGTCGGTGGGAATATTCTGTTCCACCAAACCCGAGAGCGAGCGCGGTTGGTTGTCCGCCAGGATGAGCAACACGCGAGCGTTGTTGGCCCGAGGAAGTTCTTCCAGGATGTTGGATACCGGGTCTACCGCTTCGGCGTCGACCGTGGTGGAGTCGGGCAGGTTTTGCAGACCATTCCGAAGACGCTCGGCGTTGTTGAACATTTGTGAAACAGCGAGGTTCTCCGTATCGGCCAGAAGGCGCTGCTGAGCGAGTACAAAAGTGCTGACTGCCATGCCGGTGGACAACAAGAGGGCACCGAGAGCATAGGAAAGGGAGACGCGGGTCCGTAGCCCGAACGCCCGCCAGACCGGGAACAGTCCCCGGCGGCGGTGCTCAGGGCTGAAGCTTGTAGCCAAGGCCCCGAGCCGTCACGACGTAGCGAGGGCTCGCAGGATCAGGCTCTACTTTGGTGCGCAAGCGGCGAATGTGGACGTCGACGAGACGACCATCGCCGAAATAGTCGTACCCCCACACCCGCTCCAGGAGCACCTCTCGACTGAAAACCTTGCCCGGTTGAGATGCCAGTTCACACAGCAGTTTGAATTCCGTTTTGGTGAGGTGGACCTCGGCCTCGTCCTGGGTGACCATTCCCTCCTCGGGGCTGATCTCCAGGTCGCCAACTTTCACGCGCTGCATGTTGCCCTGCTCGGCGTTTCGACTGCGCCGCAGCATGGCTCGGATTCGTGCCGACAGTTCCTTCGGTGCGAACGGCTTGGTCATGTAATCGTCTGCACCCGCCTCGAGGCCGGCAACAACGTCGTGGGTGTCGGCGCGTGCGGTGACCATGATGATGGGAACATCGCTTTCGCGACGCAACTGACGGCACACCTCGAACCCGTCCATCCCCGGAAGATTGATGTCGATAAGGACGACGTCCGGCGGCGTTGTCATGAATGAGTCCATGGCCGCCTCGCCGGTCCCCGCCTCCGTGACGGTCCAGCCTTCCTCCTCCAACGCCAGTTTCACCGCTTGCCGGATCCGCTCGTCGTCTTCTACGGTCAGAATGTGTGTGCCCACAGCGTCCTATGGTGCCCCAAAAAACAACAAAATTGTGGACAGGACACATTAGGCATCGATTTGGCCTACGGATCCAATGGTGCGCCAGCTGCTTCGAGGGCCGCTTCTAGCGGATCGAACACGCTGGCAGTGGCAGCCAGGAGAAGTCGTCGTTCGTGAGACTCAGGCGTGAGGAATGCAACTTTGGCCCCCGCTTCGGCGGCGATGATCCAACCCGCCGCCAGGTCCCACTGATTCAAACCCGCCTCGAAGTAGGCATCGCACGACCCCTCGGCTACGAGGCATAGATCTTTGGCGGCGCTGCCCAGGCGTCGAATGTCTCGAACTTGGGGAATGAGCTCAACCAAGATCTGGGCCTGGCGTTTCCGCTGGTGCGCTTGATACGAGAACCCGGTTGCCACGAGAGCGCTGCTGAGTGGCGTGACTTGCTGGCGAGCGGTGATGGGCTTCCCATTCCTTTGCGCCCCACCGCCGCGATAGGCCGAATACATCAGATCGGCCACGGGATCGAAGACCGCACCGACAGCGATCCCCTCGCTGTCAGATACGGCGATGCTTACCACCCACCCTGGCAGGCCGTAATAGAAATTGGTGGTTCCATCGATCGGATCGAGGAACCACGTGAGACCTGATGTCCCCGCTTTGGCAGCACCCTCCTCGCCCACGATGGCGTCGTGGGGACGAGTGGCTAGGAGGCGATCACGGATCAATTGCTCGCCAGCCCGATCGGCCGCAGTGACGATGTCGACCGTGCTGGACTTGGTGTCCACATCGTGCAGGGCCTGGCTTCGTTGGGTGAGTGCTAGGGCTCCGGCGGCGGCTGCCATCTCCCGGCTCAGTTTTGTCAGGTCTTCAAGATTCTCCGGCATCTCAGCTTCTTCGTCGGGGATCTTCGGGATGCTGTACGGCGCGCCATTCATTCATGGCTCGCAACGTCAGCTGAGCGACGATGCCAACACCACTGGCACCGCCTATGGCAAAGGCCACTGCGGCGAGTGCAGCAAGCCATGGCTGCGCTCCCAGGAGATCGGCGGTGCCGTAGCCGATCATGCCGCCCAGTAGCCCACCCACAATGATTCCGGCAAAAGCCAACCAGCGCGCTTGGGTCGGTGGTTCGGTCGCTCGCGGTTCAGGGGCAACGAAGTTTTTGAACGGAAGCACCGAATCGTGCGGGAGATTGGGGGATAGGGAGGATCCGTCTGTCGCCGAGTAGTCCTCGGGCTCGGAGTCACTCAACCGAAAAGATCAGTCTTCGCTCTGGCTTGACGGCTCATCGAGACTGTTTGCCCGGATCGCCGACGTCACCTGCTGCATTCCCGCTCGTCCCATCATCCGGAAATTGCGTTCGAGTCCTAGGCCGCTGACCAGCATCAGCACAAAACCTGCGAAGGCGAGAAGGAAATGAATCTGGAGCGTTGCGAGCATCACGACAAGCCCAATTCCCAGTCCGGCGACAGACCAGCGAATGGAGGACAGAGCGTGGCCGTACACGGTGGTTTCCCCGACCTCCCGAACAAGTTCAGGGTCGGTCTGGTGTAGATGGCGCTCGATCTCGTCGAGGATGTTTTGTTCGTTATCTGATAGCGGCATAGCCCAACAACACCTCTCCAAACCCGTGTGACACATTAGTCTCGCGCGAGATTCTCCAATCGGCAACGCGGGTGGATTCATTACCCTGTGAAAATTTCGGAGTGCATTCCATCATGTTGATCATTGTTTCAGCGCGTTCGAAGACGGACGGTGGGCCTCAAAAGGCGACGCGGATCCGCCTCCTGCCACCAACGACGAATGGGGGACTGGTCGGCGTGAAGTTCGGCGAGGATCGCCTCAGCCTGAGTTTTGGCAGTTGAGGCCCCATCGTTCGTGACCTGGTCTGGTGCGTACCGAGCGGTGGTGGCGAGCACACCGAATGCTCGCATTGGAAGCGATCGGAACGGGTAACGATCGACGAGTCGGTCACAGAACGTGGCGCGAGTTTCTGAAGGGAATCTGAGAATTGCATATTGGCGCTCGATCGCCTCGGTGACATCTGCCCATGCGGCGTTGACTTGGTCCGCAGGTGTTCCTGCAGCCAACCACCGACGTTGTCGCCGGAGACGTTGAATCATGGGGAGGCCTACAACGAACCCAAGAGCGGCGAGAGCGACGGCGATCCACCGAAGGGGGAGACTGAAACCGGACCCCGCCGCGCCCCCAAAGCCTTCGCCGCCCCCGGCCAGGTCCGGATCCTGGAATGGCCGCTCCGGCAAGGAAGAAGTGCTCTGCCCGGTGGGGGGTGCGGTGGTGGTGGTAGCGGCAAATGGATTGTCGGGTTGGCTCTCTGAATCTTGGGCCGCCGGCAGGGTGGTGTAGCCGGTGGCTGCGGGCGAGCCTCGCTGCGGTGTGGGTTCGAATGACACCCACCCCAGCTCAGCGAAGTACACCTCGGGCCATGCATGGGTGTGGCGCCCGGTGATCTGGTAGACGCCAGGCTCGCCAGGGACGGGATCTCCCCAGGTGAATCCCACCGCAACCCGGGAAGGGATGTTCAGAGTGCGGGCCATCAGTGCGAACGTCCCAGAGAACTGCTGACAGAAACCGCGCCGCTCGCTCAGAAATTGCTCGATCGGATCCCCACTGGCTGCTCCCAGATCCAACGAGTAGTCGAATTCCTGGAAGTAATCTTCAAGGAGGATGAGCCTGTCGAAGTCCGTGGTGGCTCCGGCGGTCACACTGGCGGCGATTTCGGCCAATTGTGGCGTGATTTCTTCTGGGATCGAGAGATACCTGGCCGCAATTTCTGGCGGAGCCTCGGTTGAGGCATTCCGTAGCTCTTCGCTGGTGTAGAGGGGAACGACCGATTCAAGTTGGTACGTGAGCTCTGAGACCGAACTGACGGAGCCATCAGTGATGAGAGATCCGGTCTCGGCGATCCACGAGAACTGGACGTCGGAGGCGATGATGGTGGCGGGGGCGTACGCCGCGGGGGCCCAGTCGCCGCTGAGAGCCTGGATTTCGAACTGTTGGTTCACCACCTGAGTTGAGCCGCTGGTTGGCCGCTGCCCCGGTAGGGTGCCGCCTCGTTCGTCGACGGCGTTTTGGCCCCGAGAAACCCAATCGCCCCCTTCGAATGTATCGAGACCCGCCAGTCGGTAATAGCTGGGCCGTTCAGTGGTGACTTTGAAGAGATCGACATCGCGTTGTTCGACGAGGCGGTCTCCGATGCTCACGAACGGGCTCACGACTACGCGCGTAGGGTCGCCGCTATTGCGCCAATCGAACAACTCGTCGTTCCCTGCTCCGGGGAGTAGCGGTCCGGCGACGAGTCCGGCAGCAACCGCAACCGCGCTGAACGCTGCAGCCCCGCCCGCAATGCGGGTAGGGCCACGGAGGCGATCGGCGGTGAGCCACAGCAATTGTCGTTCTTTCGCCAACCGATTTGCGACAGTCCAGAGAATGATGGCGCTAGCGAAGATCGCCGTGCTGACGATCTGGTACTGCCCGGACCCGGTCACCGCGGTGAACACGAAGAGGAGCCCGGCCGGCAAAATGGGTTCGAACGCGAGACGGAGGCGTAGCGCCGCCCAGTCGACGATGAACGCCGCGATCCACGCTCCGGCCGCAGCTGCGGCAACAAAGCCGTCGATGGCTTCCACCGGGGCCCGTTGGGTTCGGAAAACCTCCAGCGACGTTGTGGCGATCGCCTCCAGCGCAGCCCGGGTCTCTTCGGTTGGCACCAGCACGAATCGAGTTGTTCCCGGCGCAAGCGCATTCAGCAGGATGGCTAGCAGAGCCAGCAACGACAGGGGCGCCGCCAGGATGAGTGGAACCCGGATCCGTCGAAGGATCAGAGCGAGAAGCGACGACGCAACACCGGCGAGGGCGACGAGGAAAAAATCGCTCGGCACCTCGAAGATTCGAATGAACCCCACCGCAGCAGCGGGCACTAACAGAAAAGCGGCCACCTCGGTCAGGACCGGGCTCTGGATTCGTCGAGTTGCATTCACCGAGCGAGCATCGCTCATGCTGGAACCTCCCGATCCCCCCGAGCAGCGGTTTCGATGTCAGCAGTGGAACCGCTGAATGCGGCCCGCCATTCCGGGAGCGGATCGTGGAGGCCATCATGGCGGACGTGTCCACGGATCCCGGTGATTGGGCTGGGTTCGCAGGTGATGGTGGCGACGCGTTCGAAGCGTCGGCGAAGGCCCACAAGAGCGGCGGCGAGGTTGTCTTCCGGTGCTCCGGTGACCACGATCAACGTACCCCCCCGGCTCTTGCGGCCAAGGTCCCGCAGATTGAGAAGAAGAGACGATTGCCCCGAATTCTCTTCGGCGGTGGTGGACCACCGTAGGGTGGCGAATTGGTCGTCGATCAGGTCGAGCTCGTGCAGCGTTTGCACTTCGGTGACAAGCGTCGGCTCGGTGGTGACCAGGCGAAGACTGTCTTCACTGGTCCACCCGGCGATTAGGGCGCTCAGGGCTGCGGAAACGGCTCGTTCGAAACCCTCGACGCTATAGACCGAAGCTCGCTTGTCGAAGAGGACGGTGGTGCGCCCGGTCCGGGGCCGTTCATCGGTACGGACCATCAGCTCATCGGTGCGTGCCGTCGCCCTCCAGTTGACTCGGCGCAGCTCGTCTCCCACCACGTAGGGGCGAAGGGCAAAGAACTCATCGCCACCGCTCCGCAAAGATCGATCGTTGCTCAGCTCACCTACTTGTTCATGGCCCATCCGGCCTCTGAGAGAAACGAAGGGAAGCAGGTTGGCGTGGACCAACAGCTGGGTGGCTGCGGACGCCCGAACGCGAGATCGTGTGAGCGCCATGGGATCGCCGAAGGCAAGGTCCAGTGGACCAACTTCGAGGAGTCCTCGCGTCCGTGTGGGGAGTTGGTAGGCCACAACGGAGCGTGAACGCCCTCGGATTCCTGCCAGCGAGACCTTTGCGCCGCTGCTGCCACTCACGTGATCTGTGACCCGAAGGACCGGCGTGGACCGTCGGGACGCATTGCGGATCTCCAGATCGATCCGGGCTGGCTGGCCGGCCCGAAGTTTGGTTGGAGACGCACGGCGACTGATTTCGAGGTCCAGTTGCACGGACGCGGTGTACAGGACCGCAATGATCACCGCGAAGCCGGCCATGGCAGCCAGCAGATACATCTCCAATGTGCCAAGCGCTCGCCCCACGAACGCCATTGCGAGGCCAGCGGCGATGAGGGCGAAGCTGGCTCTCGTAGGACGCATTACATGCGATCGTAGGGCACCGGTACAGAGTCGAGTACGTCGGCCACCACTCGGTCCGTATCGGTACCTTGAAGCTCTGCTTCGGGTCGGAGCATCAGTCGATGGCTGATGACTGAACTGGCGACGGCTTTGATGTCGTCGTCGATGACGTAGGCACGTTGAGAGGCCAAGGCATGGGCTCGGCTGACCTGCTGGAGGCTGAGGGTTGCCCGAGGCGACATACCTAGCTCCAGCGACGGATGAATCCGTGTGGCCTCGGCGAGGTCCACCAGGTAACCCCGTAGCTCTGGGGCTATTGTCACCTTTTTCACCATGTTGATCATGGTGACCAGGTCTTTCGCTGTGGCAACAGGATTGAGCGCATCAACCAGATGTCGTTGTTCATGGGTTTCCAGGATCGAGAGTTCATCGGTCCGCCGCGGGTAGCCAACGGATATTCTCATCAGGAAGCGGTCGAGTTGGCTTTCGGGCAATGGGTAGGTGCCCTCCGATTCCACGGGATTTTGCGTGGCCACGACCATGAACGGCTCCGGCAACTGATAGCTGTGTCCATCGACGGTGACCTGTTCTTCGGCCATGGCCTCCAGAAGTGCCGACTGGGTCTTGGGGGAGGACCTGTTGATTTCGTCGGCGAGAACGATGTTATTGAAGATTGGTCCCTTGCGGAACTCGAACGTGGCACTGTCGCGCTTCCAGATGCTCAAGCCGGTGACGTCGGCTGGCAGAAGGTCGGCAGTGAACTGGATACGGCCCCATTTCGCATCGATCGATTGAGCGAGGGCTTTGGCCACGGTGGTTTTGCCGACCCCGGGAACGTCTTCTACCAGAAGGTGGCCCTGCGCCAAAAGGCAAAGGAGGGCCTGCCGGACAACGACGGGCTTGCCGCGAACGACGGTTTCCATGTTGTGAGCGATCGCATCGAAGGCGGTCACGAAGTGGGAGATTGCGCTGGGGCCAAGTCCTCCCGACCCAGAGCCAACGCCGGGAGGATCAAATGTTTCGGTATCTGATGAAGATGTGGTAGTCATTCGTTCCTTTGCCGACAGCCCCAGCCCTACGAGGGTAGCGGAGAGAGTAACTTGAGAGCCATGGCACCCGAGGTTGGATCGCTGGAGCGCGGTGTACTGGCGCTGGATGTTGGGGGGACCAAGATCGCCGCTGGTGAGGTGACCCGACAGGGCCGGATTCTTCGTCGGCAGGTTGTCGCCAATCCCCGGCCGTCCAATGGCGACGACCTATTCCAATCGGTGGTTGACCTGTTGTCACGATTCGCACCATTCGATGACTATTTGGGCCTCGGCGTGGGCTGTGGCGGCCCCATGACACTTGGAGGCACCCACGTTTCGCCGATCAATATCCCGGCGTGGCGGCAATTCCCGCTCCATCAACGGTTGAGCGAGCACTGTCAGCTTCCGTTGGCCATCGACAATGACGCAAAAGCGCTGGCGTTGGCCGAGGGCTGGGTTGGCGCGGCCGTCGGCTACCAGAGCTACATCGCCATGGTGGTGAGCACGGGTGTAGGTGGGGGAATCGTGCTCAACGGAAGACTTCTCCACGGTGACGCTGGTAATGCCGGTCATATCGGACATGTGATGGTATGTCCGGATTCACTCGTTGCTCCACCCCAACATGTTCCTGGAATGCTGGAGTCGGAGGCATCGGGCACCGGCATCCAGCTACGGATCGGCGCTCCCGCAGTCGATGCTTCAACCGCGGACATCCGCCGAACCGGCATGCTGGTGGGCCGAGCAGTCGCCTCGGTGGCAAATCTTCTCGACCTGCGGTTGGCCGTGGTGGCCGGATCGGTCGCACTGGGATACGGCGAGCCGTTCTTCTCCTCTGCCCAAGCCGAAATGGATCGACTCTGCGTCCTGGATCACAGCCGCGGTGCTCGGATCCGACCCGCTGGCCTCGGCGCAGATGGTCCACTTGTCGGCGCCGCCGCCGTGGTCTTACGCCATCTCGGCCTCCTGCCCCGCTCGTTTTGATCTACTGGGAACTTTTTTGGAACCGGCAGACGAGCTGGTGACTTAGTGCAGCGTGGTATCAACAATGATCCCAAATAGTCTCTTGACCGAAGGATTCGAAGCGCCGAGCTTCGAGGACTTCTGTCGAAGCGAGTACGCCTCCATTCGAAATGCATTGAGCTGGTCGTTGGGGAGTCACGATCTCGCCGCAGACGCGACCGACGAGGGTTTTGCCCGAGCGCTCGAACGGTGGGATCGAGTTGGCTCGATGGACAATCCCAGCGGCTGGGTCTATCGAGTTGGGCAGAACTGGGCCCAACGACGGCGGTGGCGCACGAAACGGGAGTCTGATCTTCACCGTCAGACACGCCCGCAACTAATTCACAGTGACTACTATCACGATCCCGATCTCGCTACCGCGTTGGTATCGCTACCGGTGAAGCAGCGGTCGGTCGTCGTGCTACGGCACCTATTGGGGTATTCCGAACGCGAGACAGCCGAGATCTTGGGAATCTCCACCGGGACCGTGAAGAGTCGTCTGAGCCGATCGATGGACCAATTGCGGTACTTGCTCGCCGATGCCGGCGACACCGCCGAGAAAGAAGCACGTGATGACTGAACCACTCGAGGATCGACTTACCGCCGCCGGGTCCCCGCGACAGGCGTTCACGCCGAACCTGGCAGCAATCAAGAGTCGCGCCGAGACTCGGGCCAGCCGGCGGCGAGTCGGTTTCAACGTTGCCATGGTGGCACTGGTTGCAGGAGGCGGGCTGCTGGCGTACTCAGCGTTCCGTTCACCACTTACCGTCGATGCCGCTGATGGTGAACCCACCGACGCTGCCGTAATAGACGAGACGACGACCACCACGGTCGAAGAGGGGCAGCAAACCTCCACCACTCCGGCGCCCATCCCAGAGCGTGTACTTTCCGACTCCTTTGGAGGCTATGTGGAAATGCGCGACGGGAACATCGTCCACGTGACCTCCGAGGGCGCCGAGACTCGCGTTCCCCTCGAGCAACCGGCCGGTGGTTTCGTACAGCGATGGGTGACCGATATCGCCCCGGTCGACGGTGTGCCATACCTGTTTATCGATGAGTTCTTCAATCGCACGGATCTTGCCGCTGACCGAGCGGCATCACTCTATGAAAGCTACGGCCTCATCTACACTCCAGAGTCCGATCCGCACTCTGATCTCGGGGATGTTGCCACCGCAGAGGAACTCTCCAACTTGGAGCATTGGGAGGTGGCGATCGTTGCGTACAACCTCGCAACCGATGACCTGTTCGACGTTGAACGCCGAACGATCCATTCGGCAATCTCGACCGATTGGGTCTACAACGGCCACATCACTGCCGACGGCGAAAAGGTCTTGGTGATGAGGGAGCTTTGGCAGAGCACGTGTATGTATGTCGACGCACTCACACTTGAAGGTGAACCCGTTGCCCTGGATCCCTCACCTGTTCCCGCTCCGATCGGGCTCGAGTCGCTCGATTTCGAGGCTGTGCGGGCCATACAAACAGGCCAACGGCCGTACCCGGACGAGTGCACAACGCTGGAACAGATCGGCGACGGCGGTGTAGCGATCCTCGGGAGTTTCGTGGACCAGGCCATCGTGAGCGAATGGAACAGCGAACTGCGCTGACTCCCGCGAGCGTGTCGGTCAGTTCTTTTCGAGCCATCGAAGCCAGGTGATGAGTTCTTCTCCCGAGGATGCCGGGGGCGAGCCGTCACCTCCGTAAGCCGTCACGAGCCGGAATTGCATCCAATCCCGATCGGGGATCGGCAGGAAAGGTCGCCGGGTCCACCATCGTGTTGGAACGAATGAACGATAGGCACGGAACGCGGTGGGCCAGAGTTTTGGTTCCCGAGCGACTGCCTTGGCCATGGATGACGTGATCATCATGGTCAGCGTCTACTTGGGCGTCTCTGCCCACGGTCCGCGATCTGACCGCGGTTCCTTGGGCAGGCCGAGCACCATTTCGCCCAGGATGTTCCGTTGCACCTGCGACGTTCCTGCATAGATGGTGCCAGCCCTCGCGTTGAGGAATGTTCCTACCCAGCTCCCAGAGTTATTTGGTGCTCCTGGGGAGTCAGCGGCAAAAGCGGAGGTTGGCAACTTGCCGTCGATGAAAAGAGCATCAGCGCCCAGGATGTCGATCGCCAACTCGGTGACTTTGCGGTGATATTCGCTCCAGAAGAGCTTGAAGATCGATCCTTCGGGGCCGGGGTGGCCACCTTTCAGGAAGTCCGTGAGTGTCCGCATCCCGAGGAAACGCATGATCT
>JABDIY010000172.1 GCA_013003535.1 Acidimicrobiales bacterium
ACTCCCCGCGAGCGACGAATAGCCAAGCCCTGCACCACGAAGGCCCTGCCTTAAATGTTGTGGGTCTTGCTGAGCCAGCGGATGTAGTGACCGTCCAGATCCAGGTCACGCGGAGAAGGGGACTTTCGTCCCTATGGCCGCACCACTGAGGCATGAGACAAAGGCATGTCTATCTACCTCAGGAGTACTCATGACAATTATCGACGAGCAGCCGGTTTCCGGTCCGGCACCTGCCCCCAGGCGTCCGTCCTCGGTCCCGGTGCGTATGGAAAAAGGGGAAACGCTGGGCACCGCTTGGATTCTTGCCTTCGTCCTTGGGGCGATGGCGATCGGAATGATCGGCTTCGTCTCGCTCATCATTTTTGCCTCCAGCACATCAGACTCGGGCAGCTCAGTCCCCCAGACCACCCTGGAGGTGAACCTGCGGGAGTTCTCGATCGATGGGGACCTCGTTGCTCCCGCTGGTGAGGTGACCCTCGTGATGGAGAACACCGGCTCGATGGATCACAACTTGGGAGTCCGGGAGTTGGGCGTGATCAGCCCCAACGTAGGCCCCGGCGGGACGGTGCAACTGGCATTAGGGGAGCTGGCGCCCGGCACCTACGAGGTCTTCTGCAGCATCGCGGGCCATGAGGCTTCAGGGATGGTCACATCACTTACCGTCACCGGTGAGGGTGAAGGGACCCCCGCCGCAAGCGCTGCTGGTGGACACGGCGGAATAGACATGGACTTCGCCGCCATGGACGCCGCGATGATGGAATCGATGTTGGCGTTTCCAGCCGAGACCGAAGGCAAAGGCAACCCGATTCTGGAACCCACCGAAGTTCGGCCTGATGGCACCAAGGTCTTCGACCTCACCGCCGAGATCGTGGATTGGGAAGTTGAGCCCGGCAAGTTCGTGGAGGCCTGGACCTATAACGGAGTTGTACCGGCGCCGCAGATAGTTCTCGATCGGGGCGACGACATCGAAGTTCGTGTAGTCAACAATCTGCCGCTGGGGACAGACATCCACTGGCATGGTGTCCACACCCCTAACGATCAGGATGGCGTGGCTCCCTATACCCA
>JABDIY010000001.1 GCA_013003535.1 Acidimicrobiales bacterium
TAGGTAGCCGCCGCCGCTATCGGTGACCTTTGTGCCGACGACAGGATCTCCGGCACTGATGGTGCCGCTGCCGTCATCATCCCGGTAGATGCGAACCGTGACATTCTGAGTGCCGGTGTCGCTGCCATTCAGAATGCCGTCGGAATTCTGGTCCAGGAATACCGTTCCAGCGATGGTGTTGAACCCGTTGGTGTCGCAGTCTACGGACTCGTAGTCCCCATAGGCGAGACCTACCGCCGTGCCGGCGACGGGAGCGCCTGTGGCTTTGTCGAGTTGCAGTAGTTCGCTACTTGTTCCGGTTGTTGCGAACAGCGTGCCAGCATTGTCAAAGCTAAGGCCTTCGAGATCTTGGGCCGGAGCGGTTGATCCAATGTCAGTTACTGCGCCAGTGGTACGATCAACGAGAACGAGACGATCCTGCGTCCCGGCGTCATTGGCGATCCCGTACAACCTGTTGTCCACGGGGTCGATGGCGAAGTCGTCGATGTCGCCCACCCCGACGGCGGCGAGCGTGTCGATCACGAGGAAGTCGGCTCCCCCAAACGCTCCGGCAACGATGGTGCCGGTGGCTGGGTTGATCTCGATGAGGCGGTCATTGCCACCGAGTCGTTGAGCGCCATACAGCTTCAGCGTGATGAGATCGAAGGCCATGCCATCCACATCACCCAGACCACCCGGGCCGATGGCGACGAACTCACCTGTGGCGGTGTTGATCGATCCGAATTGGCCGCCGTTGGCCGCATACAGGATTTCTGTGACCGGTTGGAACGCGATTGACTCGATGGCCGTGGTTCCGGTTCCGGACGCCCCCCCGGTGTCGATAAATGTCTCAACTCCGTTGGCGAAGACGGTGAGTAGATCGTTGCCGTTGGTCTGGGGAGAGCCATTGTCTGCCACCAGCCAGCAGACCGTTCCCCCGCCGCCAACAGCGAGGTTCACCAGGGCGTAATCGTCCTCGGTTGTGCTGGAGTTGCCAGGCGTACTGTCAGGATCAAACTGATCGGCGGCAGTGATCTCGGCGATGTTGTAGACACCCGATGATCCCACCACATTGGCGGTGATGGTGAGCGTGACAGTGCCACCTGCGCCGATAGCGCCCACGGTCCAGTCACCGGTGACGTTGTCGTAGGTGCCTACCGAGGCCGTATGGCTCTGATAGCTCAGTCCGATCGGAAGTTTGTCGTTGACCACCACACCGGTGGCAGGATCACCGGAGAAGTGCGTGACGTTCACCGTGAAGACCACCGTTTCGCCCACGTTGGGAATCGCGTTGTCGACACCCTTGGCGACACCGAGGTCAGTGCCAGTGAGGGTGTCCACGTCAGTTGCGATGACCGGCGGGTATTGGTTGCCCAAGCCGTCCTTCCAGAGAACCCTCGCGGTGTTGGTGATTGTGTTGCCCGAAGGAGCGACCACCTGGGCGGTCACCTGGACGGTGGTGGATGACCCAGCCGGGAGCGCTTGGTCGAAAACGAACGTGACAACGCCAGAGGCATGTGACACCCCGCCGGTTATCCCAGGGGCGAACGAGCCGCTGACGAAGTTCACGCCGTTGGGCAGCGTGTCACGAAGCACGATCTGGCGGGCGGCGCCGGCGCTGACACCGGTAGAGGTATTGGAGATCGTCAGGTCGTAGGTGATCGTGTCACCGACTGCCGCTGTGGCTGAGCCATCGTCCTTGGTGAGCGTGAGCTGCGGCCTCAGCGGTATGGCCCCGAGATAGACCGGCTTGCCCTGAATGCCTTCGAAGATGTACTGCGTGGCACTATCCAGGCAGATCGTGGCCTTCCACCATCCAACTCGGCTGCTATCTACGGAGAAGATGTCTCCTACTCGGGTTGTGTTGGTCGATCCGTTCCACCGGGAGTCTGCCGACACGGTTCCCGGCTGGGTGGAACCGTCAGGCAGCGTGTAGGTCACCGATGCACCGGCAACGCTGTCCATGCCGAAGTTGTGAAGAGCGATCGAGGTCTGCAGCCCGTCGACAAAAAAGTAGAACTCGTTGCAGACCAGACCCGCTCCAACATGCTGGAAGGTGGAGCGCTGCACTCCCACTTTCAACTCGTCGCCGCTACCAGCAATTCCGTCGGGGTTGTCGGTTTCGTCACCGTCATCCAGTTCCGCACTCGAACAACCGGTTGCGCAGTCCGGGTCGGTCACAACGCGCAGGCGCCAAGCGTTGTCGTCGTTGTCGCTCGTCGATGCGAAGAGACGATAGGTCCCCGGTCCGGCGGGGGTGAATGTTACGAGCTCGGTCCAGAGCCCGTTCGTTCCGCCGCCGCTGGTGTAGGTCTGGCTGACGATCGGCGTTCCGGTCAAGTCATGCAATGTGAACGTGGCGGTGTCGGCCGTGCCCCGAATCTCGTCGTTGGCTACCAAGCTGCCGCCACCCGGCGACTGAACTTCCGGGTCGTAGAGCGCCACGGTTACCGGCAAGCCCGGCCAGCTTTGCGGAACGGTAATCTCGATGAGGTGGTCTTGGCCACCACCGCCCGAGCCCGGAGCGGTGGTGTAGAAGTCACCAACACCAAGCCCGGCATTGGGGCCAGAGGTCTGCAGAGAAATGCTTGAACTCGTGGTCGCCGGGAGGTCGACCGCCTCAGCGGCGGGAGTTCCGAACGGAGCGATCAAGGGAACAACCGGCATGGACACCAACGTCAGAGCGAACACCAATACGGCGGAAACCGAGACCTGCAAGGTGCGCAGAGCGGGCCTGGCAACCACTGGGCCGGGACGTTGCGCCCGACGGTTGCTGGACTTGCGCCCCTTGAGCACAGACGCGCCAAGCTTCCGCAATCGCTGGATCTTGGATTTATCGCCTGTCAGACTCACGTATTTGCTCCTAGAACGTGCGCACTCGCATCAGGGCACACGTAGGAAAGATCGGCACTCACAGCAGGCGGTTGAGGATTACTTTCAGTGGCGATGGTTGTTGGCGCATCTACAAGTGGGACCAACTCAATTGGAGTGAAGTCTCCAATTGACCGGTCCCAACTAGCGACTCTTCTCTAGGTCGCATTTGCAAATACGCCTATTCGCGTGGTCAATTAGAGAAAGGTCTCTAGCACTCGGTGCAGACGAGTTGCTTCTTCTCCCGGGGTTGAGGCTTGTCTTCTGGCGCACCCGGGAGCCTGCGGCGCGATGGGAGCTGGCTGAAGGATTGCTGTCCCTCCGGGAGGCGTTCAGACGCCACGCAGGCTTCGCCTGCTCGGCCTGCAACAGATCCCCAGTAATCGCGAGCTGCCAAGCGGTCTACTTTCCTTTAGAGCGTTTCACGTCCCACTGGGTCATTCGAACTAGACACTGGGACCGTCGGCGCGGCAGTATGAACCATGGCTTTGGTTGGGTTGGATGATTCCGTCGTCAAGGAGATGTACTCCCAGATGCTGGCGGCCCGTGTCTTCAGTCAACGGCTGTTCAACCTGCAAAGGCAGGGGCGAGCCGGCACGAACGCACCAGTGGATGGAAACGAGGCCACGATCGTGGGGGCGGCCTTCGCTCTCGACCCAGAGCGGGATTGGGTGTTGCCCCAGTACCGCGAGCTGGTCGGCCTTGAACGGTTCGGAAAGGACGTTCTTGATCGGTATGTGTTGTTCTGCATCGGTCATCCCGATGGCGGGCACATCCCCGAACCGGTGCGGGTGTGGCCGCCCCAGATCAGCTTGGCTACGCAACTCCCGCATGCGCTCGGGATGGCCTGGGGCCTGAAGCGTGAGGCCGAGATGGAGAGCCGCCCCAACGAGAGCTGCGTCTTGGCCTTCATCGGCGATGGGGCCAGCAGCGAGGGCGATTTCTACGAGACGGGGAACTTCGCCGCAGTGTTGGATGCCCCGCTCGTGATCCTGTTGGTGAACAACGGATGGGCCATCTCCACCCCGGCATCCTCACAAACCCGTGCCAAGACCTTCTCCGAGAAGGCCAAAGGTTTTGGCATGCCCGGCGTGACGGTAGATGGAACCGACGCACTTGCCGTGTTCGACGCAGTGAAAGAAGCACGCACCCGTGCGATCGCCGGCGCCGGACCAAGTCTCATCGAGGCTATTACTTATCGTCTTGCTCCCCACACCACTGCCGATGACCCAACGCGCTATGTTCCGCCTGAGGAGTTAGCGGCCGCCCGGGAGCGGGACCCGCTGACCGTGATGAAGAGCGAAATGGAACGGAGGGGGTTGTGGAGCGAGGACTGGGAGGCAGCCACGCTGGTGCAAGCAGACGAACGCATGGAGCAGGCTGTGCTAGCTGCTGAGGCTCGACCGCTCGATCCCGAGAGTCTTTTCCACCATGTCTTTGACGAGCTGACACCACGGTTGAGCCGCCAACGTCAGAACTTCGGGGCCGGGCGGTGAGCCAATCAACTTCCCCCGTCCCGGATGCACAAACCATGAACATGGTCGAAGCGATCAACCACACGCTTCACCGTGAGATGACCCGTGACGAACGCGTGATGGTCTTTGGTCAGGACGTGGGGGTGAACGGCGGTGTGTTTCGCGCAACCGAAGGCTTGTTGAACGGCTTCGGAGCACGTCGTGTGGTCGACACGCCCTTGGCTGAGGGAGTAATCGCCGGCACTGCGGTTGGCCTCGCCGCCGCCGGCATGATCCCGGTGCCAGAGATCCAGTTTCTGGGGTTTTCTTATCAGGCCTACCATCAGATCGCCGGTCAGGTAGCCCGCCTTCGCTATCGCACCCGAAGTCGGTTCGACGCGCCGATCACTATTCGTTCTCCGTTTGGCGGCGGGGTTCGTACGCCCGAACTGCATAGCGATTCGCTGGAAGCACAGTACGCAAACGTGCCCGGTCTCAAGATCGTCATGCCAGCGAGTGCGGCCGACGCCAAAGGTCTCCTCACCACTGCCATCCGTGATCCCAATCCGGTGTTGTTCCTGGAACCCCTGAGGGGTTACCGAATGATCAAAGACGATGTACCGCTGGGTGAACACACTGTCCCTTTCGGGCAGGCTCGCACTCTGGGAGATGGCGCCGACGTGGTCATCATCGCCTGGAGTTTCATGGTGGAGCTCTCTCGCCGGGCGGCCGTCCGACTGGCCGACCAGGGGGTGAGTGCGCGGGTGCTCGATCTCCGAACATTGGTTCCTCTCGACGTCGAATCAATCGTTTCGGCCGTTGAAACGTGCGGCCGGGTAGTTGTAGTTCAGGAAGCTCCCGAGACAAGTGGATTCTCCTCCGAGGTGATAGCCACCATCAACGACGAGGCCTTTTACTCACTGGAGGCACCGGTGGTCAGAGTGTCCGGTTACGACGCTCCTTACCCCACGGGAATGCTGGAGGACTACTACGTCCCCGACGTCGACCGAATCGTGGCCGGGGTTTTGAAGGCCATCGGGGAGATCGCGTGACATGAGTGAATTCGTTTTGCCCGACGTCGGCGAGGGCTTGGAGTCGGCCGAGATCGTCGAATGGCTCGTGGCCGAGGGTGACTCGGTAAGCCGAGACCAGCCCCTGGTGGAGATCCTCACTGACAAGAGCCAAACACAACTCCCATCACCTCGCGCGGGAATCATCACAAGGCTCGGTTTCGAGGAGGGCGACATCGCCGAAGTTGGTCAAGTGCTCGTGGAGTTCAGCGACGGCGAGGGAACAGCTGCAGCCAGCGCTGCGCCAATCAACAACTCCGAAAGCATCGCACCAACTTCGCCGGCATCGCCTGCTGTTCCACCGAACACACCAAGGCCTAAGGCTGCTCCAGTCGTGCGCCGACGAGCGATGGCGGCCGGTGTCGATCTGCGCTCGATCTCGGGAACCGGGCCGGGCGGCAGGATCACCAACGCTGATTTGGATGCTGCGTTGGCAGGACCCGTCCCATCGCCAGCCGGTTCACCAATTCCTCCAAGTCGTACTGCTCCCACGTCCTCGGGCCCCGCCGCACCGTCCGCCACGGATCTTGGCTACATGGCCCCGGGCACACACAAGCTCAGAGGAATTCGGCGAGTCACCGCCGAGTCCATGGCGCGTAGCTGGCAGATTCCGCATATCCATACCAACGATGAGGCCGACGCCACCGAACTCCTGACCGCCCGCAAGTGGTTGAAGCTCAGCGGTGAGCCGGGCGCCGAGACTCTCACCCCTCTTGCATTCTTCGTCCTTGCCGTAGCAAAAGCCCTGCGGCGCTATCCGATCATTAATGCATCGATCGATCCTGACGCTGGAGAGATCACCGTCCACCAAGACGTCAATATCGGATTTGCTGTGGCGGCAGAACATGGTCTCAGCGTCCCGGTAATCGCAAATGCCGATCAACGTTCGCTGTTCAATCTCTCCACCGAGATCCAGCGGCTCACGCTGGTTGTTCGTACCCGAACAGTCACAGCCGCCGAGCTTCAGGGCGGCACCGCCACCATTACCAATTACGGGTCGTTGGGGGGCCGATTCGCCGATCCGATCATTCGCTCGCCCGAAGCGGTGATCGTCGGATTCGGTTCTATCAAGCCGCGACCTTTCGTTGTGGGCGATTCTGTGGTGGCTCGGCCCACGCTGCCGGTGTGCATCGCCGCGGATCATCGTCTCCTCGATGGCGACATCGTCACGGCGTTCGCCGAGTTCGTAATCGGCCAGCTCAGCGATCCCGCTCAGCTCTTGGACACCTAGATGGTCGTCGGTGAGCTGTCCGAACGAACCGATGTCGCCATCATCGGTGGCGGACCTGGCGGTTACGCTGCCGCCCTGCGATTGGCCAGCCACGGTAGGAAGGTCGTGCTGATCGAACGCAACGCCATCGGTGGTGTCTGCCTGAACGTGGGGTGTATCCCATCCAAAACGCTCATCCACCAGGCAGAGCTCGCTTGGCTTCCTAGGAGCGAATCACACACCGGCGTCAACGTGTCGGTTCACTTGAATCCCGCAGCGATGCTGGCCCACAGACAGCAGGTCGTTGCCTCGCTCACGTCTGGAGTAACAGGTCTTCTCAAGGCAGCAGGAGTTGTGGTGTGGAACGGGGAGGCCCGTTTCGCAAGACCTGATCGACTCTCAGTACAGACCAGCGCGAGCGTGAAGCACGTGGAGTTCGACCACTGCCTAATCGCCACCGGGTCGCGGCCCGTTGCGTTGCCGTCCCTGCACGGCGACGGTTCCGTGCCCCTGATCGACTCCACCGGAGCGTTGGCACTCGACACCGTTCCCGAGCGAATGGTGGTGATCGGCGGAGGCTACATCGGTGTGGAGCTGGGAACGGCGTGGACCAAACTAGGGTCGGCGGTGACGATCGTGGAGATGGGCGCTCGCATCCTCCCCGGAATGGACGCCGCGCTCGCGAAGGTGGTTCATCGCCGGTTAGACGAATTGGGCGTCACTGTGCTTGCAAATGCAACCGCCGAGACCACCTCGGCTGCCAACGTGGTCGTCCGCTCTGGCGGCGATCGAACCGAGATCCCGGCCAGCTGTGCCGTCGTCGCGATAGGTCGTCGCCCCAACACCGACCAACTGAACCTGGACCACGTGGGAGTCAACCTCTCCCCCACCGGCCACATCCAGGTGGCCCCGAACCGGCTCGCCGCAGGCCGGATTTACGCCATTGGCGACGTCACCGAAGGGCCGGCGCTGGCGCACAAGGCGACCGCTGAAGCCGATGTTGCCGCCGATGCCATCGTTGGGAAACCTGCCTCATTCGATCCGGCGGTGATCCCCGAGATTGTCTTCTCTGACCCGGAGGTGGCCTCGGTCGGTGCAGCGGCGGGAGCAAAAGCCTTCAAGTTTCCGTTCAGCGCAGGCTCACGAGCGCAAACACTCGGCAACAGGTTCGGTTTCATCCGGCTGGTCGCCGACAAGGATGACACGATCATCGGTGCCCAATTGGCCGGCCAGGGGGTAAGCGAATTGATCGCCGAGTTGGCGCTGGCGATAGAGATGGCTGCCACCGTTACCGATGTTGCGGACACAATCCACCCTCACCCCACCATGAGCGAAGCGGTGATGGAAGCAGCATTCGGGCTACAGGGTCGCCCGCTCCACGTGCGGGCATGAGATCCTAATCGGTCGGGATGAAGATGTTGGCATACAGTTGCCAGGCCAAAACACTCTTGGCCACGAAGCTGAGGATGATGTAGGTCCGCTCCCCGACCAGATAGTCGCTCCACTTCCCAACTTCCTTGTACTGGAGCCATTGGTTGATGGCGAAAGTGTTGAAGAAGAAGAACAAGCTGAAGATGATTCCGTAGACGAAGGTTGGGGGCCGCTGATCTCCAGTGAGGAGGTAGGCGCCCAATGCCAACCACGGACCGACTCCGGCGATGCAACCGAACCAAAACGGCGTCCACCAGACTTTTTCGCCTTTGCGATTGACCATTTCCATTATCCAGCCGAACAAGATCATTGAAACGTTCGCGAACGCCACGCCGATCACCGCGGCGAGATCGGTGATGGTGGTGACCATGCCGATGATGATGATCATCAGCGTGGACGACAGTGCGTATTCGACCCAGCGGAACCGGTTCCGCCCGTGGCGCAGTTCATCGCCGTACTTCCGAAATCCCACCGTAGAAATGAGGAAGTGGAAGATGGCGGACAGAAACAAGAACGCTGCAGTGAGCGGCGCCAGCCGGACATCTATCAGGGTTGAAAGCGTGCCTTCGCTCACCGGTGTTCCCGGCGGACCGTTCAAGTTGAACGAGGTGATCGGCAGTGAGAAATCGTTGGCCAGGATCACCATCACCACACCCGAGACAAGATGCAGAATGCCGGCCCCGATGTTGAGGTTCCGGAGCTTGTCCAGCTGGCTGGAAGAGACAGAGACCGAGGGAGCATCCCCGTGGGCCCGGGGATTGGATATTACCGCTTGAGCAGCCTTCGAATTCATCACTAAATACTAGCCTGCCACCGACGTCATCAAACTCTGCGACACTGATCAGAATGATTCATCGCTCCTCGCCCACCGGGTCGGTTCCACCGGACCCAGTCGGGATCGCCGTGGCCGAGTTTGTCGGCGATCTGCTTTCACTGGCCACCATCAAACTGCGGTACCGGCCGATCGGCTGGGAACCCACAGCAGAGGAAGCAACACCATCCGGGCCAGAACCCATCGCCTCGGAGTCGCGTACCATTCTCGACGGGTGGATCACTACCCTGATCGTGGACTTCGAGGATCGGATCCCCAGCTCTGTTGCGATGGTCCAATCCGAGCTCGGCCAAACCCTGCAATCCCTCCCCGCCGCAGCGCTCGTAGCCGCCGACCAGTTCCAGACGATCAACCGAACAACCTCCAAAACGCTGAGCCCTGCGCTCGAGCGGGCCCTGCGCGACACAGTGGTGGTGGAGTTTCTGGCCCAGCACCCGATCTGGCAGGACTCCGGCTGTGACCCACGAACGCTCATAGCCGAGACGTTGGAATACTTGATTGAGCTGAGCGGCACACGCGTCGAAGCCCAGCACCTCACCCACGGAGTCGTTCTCACCGATGCGCTACAAGACGATCCCCGGATCACGGTGCGATACCCGTCGGGTTTGCGTGACGCCAAACGCAGCCCGCTCCTCTTCGATGGCCAACGGTCCGTGCTGGTGGTTGACCAAGCGGGACGGGCTCGCACCGAGCTCCAACGACACCGCCTCGAGCAACTCCTTCCCAACGCACCTTTGTCTCATGAAGCGGCGCGGTTTGTAGACAGCGGTTCGCTTGTGGCGTTGGCCACCCAGCAGATGGGCGGGATCGGCTTTTTTCTGCGCAGCGACCGAAGTATCTGGACCTTCGTGGACGGTCGACCGCTGGTGATCCGGCGGAGCGAGCGCTGGAAAGCCTTCCCGATCTGGCTTACCCAGGGTCTTCAAGAAGCGGTCGGGGCCGGCAGTTCCGTGGACCTTGTTGTACAAGCAGCGCTGATCGTTTCAACATTGGACAAGGGAGCGATCTTCGGAATCATGGGATCTCTCGATGGCCTCGAGTCCGCGGTTGCCGCCAAAGACCGATACGACCTGCGTAACGAGAGCGACCCCACCGCAATGAATGCCGAGACCCGGCTCCATCACCTCATCGATGCCGCTGAGCCTGATCCCGAAACCCTCGCTCGCCTGGGAACGCTGGACGGCGCAACCTTGGTCGACTGCAACGGCAGCCTCCTTGCCTACGGAGCGATACTCACGACCACGGATTCTCAGCACGAAGGGGCCCGAACCGCCGCCGCCAAAACACTTTCGCTTCTCGCCCTAGCCGTGTTGAAGGTCAGCCAAGATGGAGAGATCACGGTGTTCCGCAACGGGAGAGTCATCGCCACGCTCCTTTGAACAGGTAAAGAAAAGTTGCGTTGTCGAGCTAGTCCGACCAGCGCACGAACTCGTGGGCCCGGAGTTCATCCAGCGACGACCATTCCAGCGACCGAGCATGGGTTGCCTCGAGTATCACCGGCGGCGCCATGTTGGCCTCCTTGGCCTCCGCCCACCTGCTGGCGCACAAGCACCACGAATCGCCGGTCTTCAGTCCCTTGAAGCCGAATTCGGGGCGGGGAGTGCTGAGATCGTTCCCTCGACTCTTGGAGAACTCGAGGAACTCGTCGGTCATCACGGCACAGACGGTGTGGACCCCGGCATCCTCCGGACCGGTCTCACAACACCCGTTGCGGTAGAAGCCGGTGACCGGGTCCATGCCACATGCGATGAGGTCATCGCCGAGAACGTTTTTAGCCATAGCCGATCATGCCATCAGATCGACTCGCCCCAAACCTCTCACCGCTCGAGGGTGGCGGCGTACCAATTCTGAATCTGATGAGTCACAGGACCTCGACCCGGCGCAGCGGGCTGGCCGCTCATCGCCGCTCGAACCCCGCCCATGGGTCGCCCATCCACTTCGTTCACTGGAGAAACCCCGGCGAAGGTCCCGGTCACGAACGCTTCACTGGCGGCATAGACATCGGTGAGGGAGAAGTTCTTCTGACGCACGATCAGTCCATTGGCCTCGCAGAGCTTGATGATGTTGACCCGAGTGATCCCCGGCATGCAGTAGTCGCCGGTGGACGTCCACACCTCGGGATCACCGGTTGGCCCGTTGGGGTGAGTGACGATGAAGAAATGCGTGGAGTTGCAGGTGGAAACAAAGCCCTGAGGATCGAGCATCAACGCTTCATCCGCTCCCGCCTTGGCCGCCTGAATGCACGCCGTGATGCAATTGAGCTTGGAGTGACTGTTCCACTTCGGGTCCTGAACATCGGGTCGCCCCCGCCGGGTGGTGACGGTGTAGAGCGATATCCCTTCGATTGCTGCTTCCGAGCGCGGCATCTTGTACTCCGGCAGAATGACAACGGTGGGTTCGCCAATCACGTACCGGGGGTCTTGATAGGGCGTTGACTTCAACCCCCGCGTCACCATCAGCCGAATATGGACGTGGTCGGTCATGGCGTTGGCCTCGAGCGTGGCGCGAATTGCTGCCACCATCTCCTCTGCCGTCATTCCGATCTCCATGTCGATAGTAGCCGCTCCCTCATAGAGCCGTTGCATGTGTTGATCGATGAATGCCAGGTGTCCGTTGTGGACCCGAATGCCTTCCCAGACGCCGTCACCGAGCATGAACCCGGAGTCCAGGACGCTCACCATCGCCTCCGACCGATGCTTCAATTCGCCGCTCATCCAAACCAGCACGTCGGCATTGCGAGGATCGGGTTCGTAGTCGTGGGTTCCATGCGTCATGGAAGAAGTATGCGTGACCGAGCCGGCGGCGCGGCAGCTATTGCAGACCCGTTTGCACCCCAGCTAGGTCTGGTCCCGAATGTTGCGAGCGTCGAGTTCCGCGATCAGCTTCTTGGGGGCCACCACACGGTAGGCATCTTCGATCACATCGGTGATGCCGTGCCAACCACACTCTGATTGGTGGAGCCGGTCCACATATACACCTATCCAGTCCCTGAATACCCCGGATGCGCTTGGCGTGGGAGCAAAGAACACTTTGGGATCCAGCGCCACTCGAAAAGCTTGGGCACCCGGCGGAGCAGGACACATGAGCGAGACCCGTCCATCGCCGGCGAAGTCAGCATCATGGAAATAGCAAATCGGGCGTTTGTCTCGCAAAAAGAAGCTGGGAGCGCCGTGACTCAGTCGTTCATTGACCTCCGGCAAGCTCAGGGCGATCGCTCTGACCCGTTCAATTGCGTTGTTGGACATCTGCGATAAATCTAACAAGGTGAGTCCCAGGGGTGGGCTCGTGTGCAAAGGCTCCTCAAGAATTTCGGGCTTCCCTCGGAGGGGTTTCACCGTTTGAAGACCGCGGGCCTCTCTTCGCCGCTGCCAGCTGTATTGCTGTCACACCCCCCGTCCATGATGGGGGTATGCGATATTCTGATGCCGCCGATCCGGCGCTCACCGCCTCCGGAGTGGTTGATGCAACGGCGAGTGTGCTGGTTTCGTTGGGTTCGGAGATCCGGTTGTTTGATCCTGTGTCGGCTGATGAGGATGCTTGTGTTGGAATGGTGCGATCGGTGGAGGAGGGGATTCGGCGGCTTCAGGGTTTCCAGATCGTGGTGGCGGGCCGGGTCGCCGAGCTGGCGGCGGCTGGGTCCGGTATTTCGGTGGAGGACGCTTTGGCGGTGGCCGGGAAACTGTCTGATCGAGGGGCCAGGAAGGCTGCTAAGCGGGCCCGGTTGGGCGAGTTTCTGCCTCTGGTGGGGGCCAGCGCGG
>JABDIY010000002.1 GCA_013003535.1 Acidimicrobiales bacterium
GAGTACCGGAGCCTCCGTGGTTGCGGTGGAGTTGCTGGATGCGGTGAACGTTCTCCCCGAGGTCGTCCGTGCCAATGGCTATTCCGACCGAGTGCAGGTGTACAGAGGCGACATTCGGGAGGTCGAACTGGAGCCTTTCGATCTGGTGATTTCCGATCTCCGCGGCAACGTCCCCCTCTTTGGCGACAACGTTGACGTCCTGGCCTACGTACACCGTCACCTGCTGAAAGCGGGGGGAGTGCTCCTGCCGTTTCGGGACGAAATTCGGGCAGCAATGGTGTCGCTGCCTGAACGGTTCGAGAGAGCCGTGAGGCCATGGCAAAGCCTGGACAGCCATGACTGGTCGGCCTACCGACGGTTGGCACTGGCCGCCCCCACCAGGATTCAAGAGGTTCCCGGCCACGCCGTGATCTCCGAAGCCGTCACGATTGCCACGATCAACTACCACGACCTGGACAGCCTCGCCCTCCGCAAACACCGATTCAAGGGGACGGTGGCTGCGACCAAAGCAGGAGATGCTCATGGCTTCATCGTCTGGTTTGACGCACTCATCACCGAGGACATCGGCTTCACCACCGAACCGGGTGAGGCCACGCCTACCTATGGTCGGAAGTTCCTCCCGTTCCAGTCACCGGTAGCTCTGACGGTGGGTGATGAGATCGACGTCTCCATTGCGACGCTTCGAGTTGACGATGATTGGCAGTGGCAGTGGCAGACCGGAAGGGGCCAAGACCGGCAGATGCAATCCTCTTTGGATGCCCTCCCCCTGGTTGCGGGTGATCTAGCTCAGGTCTACGGTGCCGCTATGGGCCCCAGCGAGGGAGGTGGGTCAAACGACCCCGCACCTTCCGTGCAACGACTCCTATAGACATTTCCGGCACCGGACACCACACTCCATCTACACCCAGGGGTATGCCCCAACGAAGGAACCTGACATGACCAACGGCGGAATCAGCAAAGCAGCGGACCCGGAACGCTTCTACGAGCTGGCCGATGGCGTGCTCACGCGCAAGGTTGGCGGCGAGGTGCTCCTCCTCAACACCGACTCCGAGCTCTACTTCAGCCTCAACGAAGTAGGTTCAGACTTTCTCCAGCTTCTGGAGGAAGGAATGACGGTGGGTTCGGCGATCGCCAAGCTTGCCACGGTCTACGATGCCCCCATCGAAATCATCGCGAATGACATCGCCGCGCTCACAGACTCGTTACTCCAGCGCGGTCTCATCGTCGCCGCTCACTGACGTCCTCGTGGCACGCCCCGATCTTCAAACTCGTCTGGTTCGTCTCAGTCGTCTCGCAGCTGCCGAACCTCACGCCGTGGTGGCTGGCGTTCTGGTTCTCCCCATACTGAACCTTGCCAAACGCACGGGTCGAAAGCGACTTGCCTCGCGAATCGAACGATGGCTCAGAGGTAGTCAGAACCCTGAGCCGCGGACCACCGCAGTTGCCGAATCCAAAAGGGTGGGCGAGGCCATTGCTGTAGGTGCGAAGCTTTGGCGCTTGAGCGACTCGTCATGTGTGGCCCGGTCCGCACTCGCTCACGCCTTGTTGGTTCGGCGCGGAATCGATGCCCAGATTCGTGTTGGACTGGCCCCGAATCGAACCACGGCTCACGCGTGGGTGGAGGTTGAGGGCGTGCCAATAGATGATGCTCCTGACGTGGCGCGCCGCTATCTGGCGTTCGACCAGAACCTGCCGACGGCGTTCTCGAAAAAGGCAGAGCCAGAACGGTGAAGGCATTCACCTATGGCCGGGTGGTGGACCTGCCCCACGTCGATCTGCCACTCGTTCCAGCCCCCCTTACCGATCCACCGGTGGTGACGATTGCGGTGGGGATTCCCTCCTCGCCTGGCGCCCTTCACGAACTCGACGAAGCTGTTTCGCTCCACATTGCAGATGCAACTTCAGCGGGTTCCGTCAGGGTCACTGTTGTACCCCGCGGTTCGCTAGGGCCCCGAAGCCTCGAGCACTACATCGTGGATCACGCCATTCCCACGGCTCTCACCGTTGTTGGTGACCTCGTGCTCCATGCTGCCGCGGTGCAAAGCCCCGGCGGTGTTGGCTTCTTGTTGAGCGGGGCTTCCGGAGCGGGTAAGTCCACAACGAGCGCCCACCTCAGTAGAGCGGGTTGGACAGTCTTGAGCGATGACGGCGTACGGCTGGATGTGGCCGGCGGCACGGTTGCCATGTGGTCGAGTTACGCCGGGATTCGCCTTCACACCGACGTTCTGGACCATGACGAATTGTCGGTCCTCGACGTCGGCGACGTCGTAGCCGAGTACGGGACAAAGCGGAGAGTCCAACCACATGTGAATTCCGATCCAACCGTGCCAGCGACCGCTGCGTGGTTCGTGGAACTCGGCGACGATGGGCCAGTTGGCATAGAACCCCTTGGGAGCGCGGCGGTGTGCAGTCGGATGACCGAGCAGATGTTCTTTCCGTCTGCGGGCCCGGCTGATGCGTTCCGGCGGCTTGACCTGGTAGCTCCTCTGGCCGAGTGCCTCCGAGGAGTACGGCTGTCGTTCCCCCGGACCTCGGCTGGTGTTCAGGAGGCCGTCTCTGCCCTCACGGATTTGGTGGGCGAACCGTAAGGGGACGTCTAATCCAGAACTGCGTCCAACTGATAGCGCCGAGCCTGCAATTGGAACAGGCTGGCATAAAGGCCATTTCGTTTCAGCAGTTCACGATGCGGTCCGCTCTCTACCACTTCACCTTCATTCATCACCACAATCCGGTCGGCGCTCGTGACCGAGGCGAAGCGATGGCTGATCAGCACCAGGCCCCGATTGGGAATGAGCGAACGGATCTCGTCGAACAGTTCGGCCTCGATTCGAGGGTCCAAGGCCGCACTCGGTTCATCCAAGACGACGAACGGCGTCCGGCCATAGATCGCTCGGGCGATCGCCAACCTCTGCCATTGGCCGATACTGAGGTCGATCCCGCCGCCAAATTTCCGTCCCAACCGGGTTTGTATCCCATCGGCGAGTTGATCGACCACCTCATCCATGCCCGCCGCGCTCAACGCACCCTGAACCCCGGCCGGATCGTGAGCGGCACGCGGGTCGCTCAATGTCACGTTTTCCTCGACCGAGAGCTCGTATCGAGCGAAATCCTGGAAGACCGCTCCCACTACACCGGCCAGCGGTGCCGCCACCGGCTCCGTTGAACCGTCGCTGCGGTGAAGCAACACCTGGCCGGCCGTTGGGCGATACAAGCCGGTGAGCATCTTGGCCACGGTGCTCTTGCCACTGCCGTTCTCCCCCACGATCGCCACCAGTTCGCCACGGCCGATCGTGAGGTTCACGTTGCGCACGGCCGGTGTCTCGGTGTTGGGATAGGTGTATGAGGCGTTCCGAAGCTCGAGCGACTTGACTTGGTGAACCGCCACAGCTGGTTGGGGTGTACTGGGTCGCTGCGAGAAACTCTGGAGGTCACCGATGTTTTGCGTGCTCTGGAGAATCGAACTTACACCGGTGAACATTCCGCTCAAATTGCCGGCCAGCTGATGAGCGGTCAGTGCCGCCACAGCCGCGTCGCTGAACGCCAGCGTGTCGCCGGTGCGCTGGGCGATGATCACAAGGCATCCAACCACCACCGCCGCAAGAGCGATATTGGCGGCACCGTCGGCCACGAGGCGGCGAAGGATCACACCACGAATGGCGTCGACCCGCTGCCCGAAGAGTCGGTCGTGACGGTCCAACAGCATCGACCGAGTGGCAAACAGACGGATTTCTTTGCCCTCGCTCTGGGAGACCAGCGCCTGGCGGAGGTAGCGCCGCTCCCGGTCCGGTTCGGTGTCGTTGAATTCCAGTGTGTAAGAGAGCCGACCCTTGACCACCGCCACGATCGCCAACACCACGGCCGCGATCGAGAAAGGCAACAGCAACTCGGGGGCCAACGCGATCAGGACCACCAGCAGACTGATGATGGTGAAACCGCTGGTCATGAGGCGGAGCAGGCCCCACGCGGCACTCCAGATGTCTCGCTGGCCGGCGCGGAGGGCTCGGTTGAGAGCATTCTGGAAGCTCGGAGTTTCGAAATCCTCGTAAGGTGCTGAGGTGGCAACGACCAGAACCTCCTGCACTACAGAGCGCTCCACCCGCTCGGCAATCGCCCACTGGAGTTCGCTCCCAACCGAACTCATCAGCCGGCGGATCGCGGTAGCGACGCCGAAGACCACCAGCGCCAGCGATGCGCTTTGTTCGTTTGTCAGCCGTTCCACCACGTCTCTGATGGCCAGAAGTTCTACGGCCACCATCAGTCCGGTGAGCACCGAGATCGCTACGGCGATCGCTCCCAACACGCGGCCGGATCGCCCAACTAACGAGACGGCCAACCGGATCGATGACCACGAAGCAGCGAGGTTCTTGAACACGGCGTTCACCGCTACGAAGGTACTGGACATCCCGGGCTGAGGTCGTGAGCGCTTTTTCTCTGATCTTCAACAGCGCGGGTGGTCCCATTACGGGCGCCCAGTTGCAGGTCGCCACGCGTGGATTCCAAGATCACCCGGCCCCGCCGGTTCTGGTGCAACCCCACCCCAATTTGGCCGTCTTCCTCTATGCCGATCCTGCGTTCGAGTTACCGGTGCCGGTGGAGATGAAAGGACCATCGGGTGGCGCTTTTCTCGTACCGTCCGGTCCTGGCGCGCAACCGGATCTCCAGCCGGATCATCCCGAGCTGAGCCCCACCTCAGCCCATCTCTTGTCGGAATCGCCGAGACTGCTTGATCGTCTGCGGTTTCCTTTCCTCGGAATCGGCTGGACCGAACATTCGGTGCGGTTGCTCACCGATCCTCTCGGTTTTCGAGCCGCTTTTTATTCCCGCCAGGGTGACCTTCTGTTCGCCGCTTCCGAGCCCAGTCTCTTGTTGGTGCACCCCGAGGTACCCAACTCGCCCAACATGGGCATCTTGGCCGAGCGTCTTTCTTTTCGGCTCAACACCCCACATCAGAGCATCTATGACGCCCTGCGACTTGTGCCCACGGGCTCGTATCTGGACATGAGCGTGGGTGGCTCCCTGCGGATCGCCCCGTGGTATCAGTGGGACACGACGGTGAATCACGACCGGTCACTCGGCGAATGGCAGGAGCTGATTCGCGAAACGTTCCTGGACATCATGCGGACCGAACTGGAGACTCGGGATCCGTCCACCATCATGCTCAGCCTCAGCGGTGGTCTGGACTCCAGCATCATTGCCGGGGTGATCGCTCACCTCGGCTATGACGATCAGGTTCAAATCATCGGCCGTCGGTATCCCGGTCTGCCGTGCGACGAATCGGCATATCAAGACGCGGTAACCGCCGGCACTCGCTTCGCTACCAAATACGTGAATCACCGACCGCTCGATCCGGTGAAAGACGTCGTCGAGCCAATCCTCGCGGCGCAGGTTCCCTATCGAATGTTCGAACCCGAGGGCGATGACTTGGTTCGATGGGCTGTCGCCAACGGCCAGCACGTGTTGATGGACGGGATCGGGGGCGATGAATGTTTTGCACGAGCGGGCGGTTTATTGGCCGACGCGCTCATGGATCATCGCTGGGGCGATGTGATTGGCGCAGTGCGGGGACGGTCGCTGCGGCAGCTTGCCGGCGAACACCTTGCGATGACACCGCACTGGTGGCGGGTCCGAAGGCGGGAGCATCGCCCGCCATCGCTCGTTAGCCAAGAGTTGAGCAAGAAAGCAGGACTTGCTCACCGCTTCGAATTCGCTCGGCGGGGCGCGGGCGCGGATTTCCTCGCCCGCGATCGGCTGCACGACAACACCTCTACGGGATGGCAGACGCTGGCCAGCGAGTCGGTCCATAGTCGGTTACGGAGGTGGCGAATTGAAAATTCCACTCCGTTCTATCACCCGACCATGTTTGGGCTGATGCTGACGGTTCCCGACCATCTCCGCGCTCGTTCAGACGACAGCCGGTTCCTGCAACGATCCACCTTTGCCCGGTTCCTCCCCCCGGCTATCCGAGAGCGGCGCAACAAGGTGCACTTCGATTATCGCCATGGCACGGATCTCCTCCATCCGTG
>JABDIY010000003.1 GCA_013003535.1 Acidimicrobiales bacterium
CTCGTTCCTCGCTCTGGGTCGCTTCCGACTCGCTCCGCTCGAACAACGTCGCAGCGCTGATCGTGCTGCTCCGTCCCTCCGCAGCCTCACGCTCGCCGGCGCTCGTTCCTCGCTCTGGGTCGCTTCCGACTCGCTCCGCTCGAACAACGTCGCAGCGCTGATCGTGCTGCTCCGTCCCTCCGCAGCCTCACGCCTAACGGTCAGAACGCTCATTCTTGGGCAGATGGAGTCGATGGACGATGGTGACGCACTCGAAGGATCGATCCACCGTGCTGGCGGCGGCTGCGTTGGTATTTCGAGCCCATGGCTATCTCGGCACATCGGTACAACAGCTGGTCACGGCCACCGGCCGGTCCCGTAGCTCGCTCTATGGCACGTATGGGGACAAGGCCGGTCTTTTCAGCGCCACCCTCAGGTGGTACGTCCAGAATCAACTGGCGATCGACGCGACCGAAACAACCTCGATGCAGCTGCGACGATCACTCGACGCTCTCCGCTCATCCAGCTCTGACGTGCTTCCTTGCCTGGTTGTCCGGAGCTGCTCCGAGCTTGCTGACCTGCCACCCGACGCCGCAGAGTTGCTGATGGCAACAATGGAACGGCAATGGACCGCGTTTATCGACAGTCCCGATGGTGCCGGTGCCGAACGACGCGGCACCGTAGCACTCGCACTTCAGTACGGACTGGCTACCCTCTTCGCCGCCGGCGTACCACTGGAAATTCTGCAAGATACGGCCTCGGCTGAGCGCAAGTAACCGCGTTCTGGCACGGCAATTTCGGTCAGAATCCCGAAACCGTCTAGGTTGGATCGTGCTTTGCGGGTAACGCCTGCGGCGGTGATGCCCGCAAAGCACCCTTGATCGCTTCGGTGTTATTGATCTTGGATCGCCGTGCGGATTCGAGCCGCTAGCCCCGCCGGGACCTCGGTCTGGAGTTTGTTGGCTATCACCGCTCGGAGCTCAGCTTCAAAACCGAAAGCATCCAGGCACGGCGGGCATTCGTCCAAATGGGTTTGAATCCGCTGGCGCTTTTCATGAGTGATCTCGCCATCGAGAAAGAAATGCAGCTCTCGAATCGTGGTGGGACAGTCGGCGTTCATGGACGTATTCCTGAGTTTGGCGAGTGAGGCAATCGTTCAATTATCGGCTGTGACGATTCCTCGTTCCAGCGCTAGGCCGTACAACGCCTTCTGTAAAGCATTTCTTCCACGATGTAGTCGACTCATCACCGTTCCGATCGGGACGTTCATGATCTCGGCGATCTCCTTGTAGGCGAAACCCTCTACATCAGCCAACAAGACAGGCAATCGGTAATGCTCGGGGAGTGCTTCGACAGCATCGATGACCGCTGGTTCGGTCAACCGTGCCAAAACATCATCCTCGGCACTGGGGCTGATCCCCTCGCCCTTGATCGCCCGGTAGAGATACAGGTTGTCTACGTCGTCGAGCTCGGATTCCTGGGGCCGACGAGATTTTGCCCGGAAACGATTGATGTGCGTGTTGGTGAGAATTCGAAACAACCAGGCTCGTAGGTTGGTGCCAGCCTGGAAGGAGCCATAGGCGCGGTAAGCCTTGAGGTAGGTTTCCTGAACGAGATCCTCGGCGTCCGCCCGGTTGTTGGTGAGCCGCAGCGCCGTCCCGAAAAGCGCTCCCATGAACGGTTCGGTGTCGTCGGAAAAGGTTGCCTGGTCGGCCACCGACCCAGGATAGGAGGCCGGGCTCGATTCACGCGACCTCCACTCGTAGGCCCGTGCCGCGGCCTGGGGCCGCCGATCCGGCCAAACGAGAGCTCTATCATGGCCAGCGACCGCCCCGCCGTTGCCACCGCCGCTGAAAAGTACCGCCATCCCCGCCACTGTCACACCCCCTGTTCATGATGGGGGTATGCGATATTCTGATGCGGCCGATCCGGGCTCTGGGGTTGCTTCTGCAACCGCGACTGTGCTGGATTCGTTGGGTTCGGAGATCCGGTTGTTTGATCCCGTCTCGGCTGATGAGGACGCTGCGGTTGGGATGGTGCGGTCGATCGAGGCTGGGATTCGACGGCTTCAGGGTTTCCAGATCGTGGTGGTGGGCCGGGTAGCCGAGCTCGCAGCTGCTGGGTCCGGTATTTCGGTGGAGGACGCTTTGGCGGTGGCCGGGAAACTGTCTGATCGAGGGGCCAGGAAGGCTGCTAAGCGGGCCCGGTTGGGCGAGTTTCTGCCTCTGGTGGGGGCCAGCGCGG
>JABDIY010000016.1 GCA_013003535.1 Acidimicrobiales bacterium
GCCTGTCCTGCAGAGGCTGCGAGCAGCAAGAAGGCGATTACGGCGAGGCTGGCTACCGAGAAGAGTCTCGGCTTGCGCCTGCGGGTTGGGGTGACTGTTTCGGGTTGGCGGTCGTTTTTCATGGTCGTGTGTCCTTTGATCTATATCGGTCCTCAATGTGCTGATTTGGCTTTAGCGGGGCATCAATGATACGTCCGATCGAATTTCAAGGCGAGGAGTTTCGAACGACCACCTCGGACTTGAGCGAACCAGCACAAGCGACCTACGGGTGACCGCCGAAGTCCGGTTGCACACCGATTCTGTTCCCCGGGCTTTCTCCCGGTACCTTTGTTGCGTGGCAAGTCCTTTTCATCCCCATCTAGGATTAGGCCAGGTCAAGGGGATGGTGTCATGACTGGGGAGCGATCTGAGTTGGAATCTGAGGTGCGCGGTCTGGTGGAGCGCGTCCTCGCCGGTGTGCTCGACGGGTCACCCGCAGCGTCCCAAACGGACACCGCTGAATCGGGGGCCTCCGGCTCCTCTGGGGAGCGGCTTGCGATCGGCTCAGACCATGGCGGGTTCGAGCTCAAAGAAAACCTCAAGACCAAACTTGTCGAGGCCGGCTGGACGATCGAAGACTGCGGCACCGACAGCACCGAGGCCTGTGACTACCCAGTGTTCGCTCACGTCGTTGCCCGCCAAGTGGCCAAGGGCAACTGCGTCGGCGGGATCATGATCGACGGCGCCGGAATCGGCTCGGCGATGGCTGCCAACAAGGTGCCGGGTGTTCGCGCCGCGGCGTGTTACGACATATCCACCGCCCGAAACAGTCGCGAGCACAACCGTGCCAACGTTCTCACTCTCGGGGCCGGCCTCACCGGCTCGGCACTGGCATGGCAGATCGTGCAAGAGTGGCTGGCCACTCCGTGGGGGCGCGGTCGTCATCACAAACGAGTCACGCTCATCACCGAGATCGAATCCACATACATCAGGAGCGAAGCGTGACAGATGAACCCCTGGACAGGGAACTTCTCATCGAACTCATCACCAAGGAGGTCATGAGCACGCTGGCCAGTCAGGTCGATCGCTGCCACACGCCTGAAGGTGTCCGCCGGGTGGTCGTGAACGGGGCGGACCGGGTGGCGTTTCACGGTGAGGCGTCGGAGGTCCCGCTCGACCTCGCCAAGTACATCGACCACACCGCCTTGAAGCCTGAAACCACCGCCGATGACATCGACCAGCTCTGTCAAGAAGCTGAGCAGTACCAGTTTGCATCGGTTTGTGTGAACCCGACGTGGGTGAAGCGGGCGGCCACGAAGCTGCGGGGCAGCAACGTCAAGGTCTGTTCCGTCATTGGGTTCCCGCTGGGCGCCTCTACCTCTGAGGTCAAGGCCCTCGAGGCCCGGCGGGCGATCCGTGACGGTGCACGCGAAGTAGACATGGTCATCAACGTTGGAGCACTCAAGTCTGGAGATCACCAGACCGTGCTGGTTGATATCGCCAAAGTGGTGGATTCCGCTCACGAGGCCGGAGCCATCGTGAAGGTAATTCTGGAGACTTCCTTGCTGACCGACGCAGAAAAGGTGGTGGCCTCGTCGCTGGCAAAAAAGGCGAAGGCTGACTTCGTGAAAACCTCCACCGGATTCGGTGGCGGCGGGGCAACGGTCTATGACGTGGCCCTGATGCGCGAAACCGTTGGGCCCGACATGGGAGTAAAGGCTTCGGGGGGCGTAAGAACAAAGTCCGACGTCGAGGACATGATCGCTGCGGGAGCAACCAGGATCGGCGCCTCGGCTGGCGTGCAAATCGTCGACGCAAACGAAGGAGACAGCAGTGGACACAGCTATTGAGATCCGGACCTTTGCGTTCTTGGACAACCTCCAACCGCAGTATGCGGCCTTTCTCGGAACGGTCGCTCAGGGATTTCTGCCACTCGCCGGCGACGCCTCTCTCTATGTGGAGGTGTCACCAGGAATCGAAATCAACCGGCTCACCGACGTGGCGTTGAAGTCCACACGCGTGAAGCCCGGAATGCAGATCATCGAGCGGGTCTATGGCCTCTTGGAGATCCACTCCCCCGACCAAGCCGAGATACGGGCGGCCGGGGCCGCCATCTTGGACGCGGTGGGGCTCACCGAGTCAGATCGGCTCAAACCCAGGATCATGTCCAGCCAGATCATCCGACGCATCGACGACCATCACGCGCAACTGATCAATCGGATGCGTCACGGTCAAATGATCGTGCCCGGCCAAACCCTCTACGTTCTGGAGTGCGAGCCTGCGGCCTATGCCCCGCTCGCTGCCAACGAGGCCGAAAAAGCCGCCGATATCAATGTGCTCGAAGTCCGCGCCGCCGGGGCAGTGGGGCGGGTATACCTGGGCGGCGAAGAACGAGACATCGATGTCGGCTGGCGGGCCGCAGTGGCAGCGCTCGAAGCGCTCGACGGCCGCGAACCAGGCCAGGTGGCAACACCCAAGAAAGTCACAACAACCCGAAACAAGAAGGGAGCCAGTAATGGCTGAAGCGCTAGGCATGATTGAGTGCAGGAGTTTTGCAGCGATGGTCGAGGCCGCCGATGCGATGGTCAAAGCGGCCAAGGTCGACTTGGTGTCTTATGAGTCGACCGGTGGTGGCTATGTCACCGCGATCGTTCGAGGCGATGTTGCTGCCGTCAAGGCAGCCGTCGATTCGGGAGTTCGCGGTGCGGAGAAGGTTGGCGAAGTAATCGCCACCCACGTCATCGCTCGACCGCACGTCAACATCGACGTCGTGCTCCCCCTCGGCCGAGCCGACGAGGCCGCTGCAGAGTCGAGCTGACTCAATGCTCCTGGGACGAGTGACCGGCACCGTCGTTGCCAGTCAAAAAGAGCCGCTTATGGAAGGCCTCACTTTCCTGCTCATACGGCAGCTCGCAGTCGACAACACTGAGGCCAATAGCTATGTGGTCGCGGTTGACTCTGTCGGCGCCGGTGTCGGCGAGGTAGTGATGTACGCATCTGGCAGCTCGGCGCGCCAGACCAGTGTCACGCAGAACAAGCCTTGCGATGCGGTGGTGATGGCCATCGTCGACACTTGGGAAATCGACGGTGAGACGGTGTACCGAAAGTGAGTAGACAGTGCTGAGCGACCACGAGGTGCAGTCCATCATCGACCGTGTCCGCGGTCGGGTGGCCGGCGCCCAGGGTGCAGCCAACGAAGGCGCCGCAGTGCGCGCCACCGACGAGCTGAGCGTTGCCGAGGAACTCCTTGGCGACGGTGTTTTCGGAACCATCGATGCCGCCGTGGGAGCGGCCGTCGGGGCGTTCACCGCCTATCGCGAAATGGGGTTGGAGGTCCGCCGGCTGATCGTGGAGGCCATGAGGGCCGCCATGCTTCGTGAAGGCGAACGTCTCGCATACATGGCGCACGCTGAAACCGGGTTGGGCCGCGCTGAGGACAAGGTCATCAAGAACCTGCTCGTGACCACCAAAACCCCAGGGCCGGAGGATCTTGACCCCCAAGTCGTGACGGGCGACGAGGGAATGATGGTCACCGAGTACGCCCCTTATGGGGTGATCGGGTCGATAACTCCCACAACCAATCCGACCTCCACGATCATCAACAACAGCATCGCCATCATCTCGGCCGGGAACGCCGTTACGTTCAACGTCCATCCTGGCGCTCGTCTGGTTTCTCTGGAGAATGTCAAGGTTCTGAATCGAGCCATAGTCGGAGCCGGCGGACCGGCCAATCTCATTACTACCGTGGCCAACCCGACGCTGGATTCGGCGAAGGCATTGATGGCCAACCCCAATGTGCCGGTTCTATTGGTCACCGGCGGACCAGCCGTGGTAGGCGAGGCGTTGCGTAGTCCCAAGAAAGCCATCACTGCCGGGCCCGGCAACCCACCGGCGATCGTCGACCAGACCGCCGACATCGCGAAGGCCGCCGGAGACATCGTTCGAGGGGCATCGTTCGACAACAACATCGTATGTGCGGACGAGAAGACCACAATCGTGGTCGATACCGTCGCTGACGCGCTGGTACGGGCCATGGTGCAAGCGGGCGCCTACCGTCTCAAAGAGCACGAGCTACGTCGTCTGGAGCGAGTGATCTTCACCGAGATGGGAGCGCCCAACAAGCCGGGCGCAATCAATCCCAAGTGGATCGGCAAGAACGCCGGTGCGCTCCTTGGCGAGATCGGCGTGAGCGCGGAAGGGGATGTGAGGCTGCTCCTTGCGGAGGTTCGATCCGATCACTCGCTGGTCTGGACCGAGCAGATGATGCCGGTGATGCCGGTGGTGCGGGTCAAGAATGTCGACCAAGCCATCGACCTGGCAGTGCGCTCCGAACACGGATTCCGCCATACGGCGTCGATCCATTCCACCAACGTTGACACGATTACCGCCATGGCTCGAGCCATGAACTGCTCGATTCTGGTAGCCAACGGACCAAACTATGCGGGCCTCGGTCAAGCCGGCGAAGGTTTCACATCCTTCTCCATCGCCAGCCCTACGGGCGAGGGTCTCACCCGGCCGCGAACCTTCTCTCGGATACGCCGCGTCACCGTCGTTGGAGCGCTGCGGCTTGTCTGAGAACCGCGACGCCCGCTTCGACCCCGCCATCGGACTTCTCGAGTTCGACTCCATCGTGGCCGGCATCGTAAGCGGAGACGCCATGGCCAAATCCTCGCCGGTCGCCTCGTTGTACGCGGGCACAGTACATCCGGGCCGCTATCTGGTTCTTGTCGGCGGCGACACCGCCGCAGTCGAAATCGCTATCGAAGCCGGCGGCACCAACACAGTTGTGGACAGGCTGCTCCTCGCCAACGTGCACCCGGCGGTGGTGGCCGCAATAACTGGCGTTGACCGTGGCAACCCAACCGTCTCCGACGCAATCGGCGTGGTCGAGACGTCATCGGTAGCTGCCACCATTCTCGCGGCCGACGCCGGCGTCAAGGCCGCACAAGTGTCACTTGCGGCGCTACGACTCGGCGACGATTTGGGCGGCAAGGCCTACTGTGTCTTCGCCGGGCCAGTAGCCGATGTCGAGGCGGCAGTGGAGCGAGCAGAGTTGGAGACCGAGCACCGAGGCAAACTGCTGGCCACCGCCGTCATTCCCCAGATTCATCGGGACATGCTGACCAGCATGGCGCGCGAATTGCGATTCAACCATCAGGTACAGAGCGACTCGGGAGCGTCCTGATGCAACTGGGTCGTGTACAAGGAACGGTAGTGGCCACCGTCAAAGCCGAAGGCCTGGAAGGCGTCAGGTTTCTGATTGTCCAGCCACTCGACAAACACCAGAAGGACAAAGGCTCACCGGTGGTGGCGGCCGACGCTTTGGCAATGGCCGGCCCCGGAGAGTTGGTCTATTTCGTCGCCTCTCGCGAGGCCGCCGAAGCCATGGAGGAACGATTTGTCCCGGTTGACCACGCCATCGTGGGGCTGGTCGATCAAGTGACGCTGGCCGAGGACAACCAATGAAGCTCGGCAGAGTTGCCGGAACGGTGGTCTCCCCCATCAGCCACCCCTTCTTCGACGGGCAGCGCCTGTTGTTGTGCGATCTCGTGGATCCCGCCGGCACAGCTTCTGGTTACTTGATTGCGATAGACGTGGTGGATGCCGGGGTGGGTGATCAGGTGCTCATCTGTGACGAGGGCACGTCGGCCCGCCAGATCTTCCAAATCGACACTGGCCCGATCCGATCGGTCATCGTAGGAGTCGTCGACGCCATCAGCTGACGTAGGCCGGGCTGGCCTGCGAGTCGAGGTAGGCGCCCAGGTGAGCGGCGAGGTCCTGGGCATCAGGGCCGACACCATCGATGAACGACGACTTGCGACGCCGGGTGAACGGCAACCCCAACACATACATGCCCGGCCGAGCCATCACGCCTCCGTCATGGTTGATCGCGCCTTTTCGGTCCAAGAGGGCGGTGTCAAGCCACGGATAGCTCGGGCGAAACCCCGTTGCCCACACCACCGTGCCGAAGCCGCTCAACGGTGCGGTGGTGGCTGCGGGTGGGACCGCTGTGGGCGCCGGCCGGTCTGGCGCGGGGAGTTCGGGATCGAGACCGTGATCGGCTGCGAACTGATCGATCGCCTGCAGCAGCCGCTCCAGTTTGAGATCGGCCGATTTGCATTGGTTTGCGAAAGAGCCGGAGAACTGGGCGTTTCCACCAGCCACTCCGACAAATCGGCCCACCAGCTGCACCCCGGCAGCACGAAGCGTACCGAGATCGAGGGTTCGTCGTTCCGGTGATCCGACCAACTGCAGCGAGGGCAGTCGGCGAGCCCGACCGATGTCCTCCATCTCGGTGTACCGCTCGTCCAACAAGCCGATGGCATCCATCCACCAATGGATGTCCATTCCCCGATAGGTCCGGGGCAGCCGCACGTGGTCGCCAACGGCGAGCGTCACGTCCTTTCCAGCCCGTCGCAACTCGTCGGCGATCTGGGCGCCCGAAGCGGAGGCGCCGACCACGAGAACGCGGCCGTCACCGATCCCTGCGGGATTGCGATAGTGGATGGGAGCGATCTGCCGGATGTGCGACGGCAGGGCGCTCGCCAGGGAAGGAATTCGAGGGTTGCTGCATGCGCCGGTGGCTACCACCACCGCCTTGGTGGAGATCGGACCGTTCGATGTGTCCACCATGTGCCCATCGTCGGTGTGGGTCACCCGGTCTACAGAGGTGTGTTCGTGGATCGGAGCGTCGAACGTTCGCCAGTAGCTGTTCAGAAAGTAGACCACTTCAGCGGCGGTCATGTACCCCTCCGGATCAGCGCCGGTGTAGGAGTACCCCGGCAACCGGGTCATCCAGTTGGGGGTCAGCAAGCGGAGCGAGTCCCAGCGCTCTTTGGACCACGAGTTGGCCACCGTGCCCCGTTCGACGATCACATGGTCGATCGAACGATCGGTCAGCGTTCGGCTCATGGCCAAGCCGGCCTGGCCGGCGCCGATGATCGTGACTGTTGTGGTGTTCATTGGAACTCGCTCCGCTTCTGAATCGTTGGATAGGCGTTGCCGGCTCAGGCGACGGACACCGTGACCGTGGAAGGGTTTGTCACGATGTCGAAGACCGCCGACCGCTTCTGGCTTTGAGCGACCACCGCTTCGATCTCTTCGCGAGAGGCGTCGGCATCGATCTCATAGCTCACCCGGATGTCGTTGAATCCGTTGCGGACGTCGGGGTCGATGCCGAGAATCCCGGCCAGGTCCACATCTCCCTCGACGCTCGCTCGGATCGACCGCAGCTGAATGCCCCGATTCTGAGCCACAGATGCGATCCCGGCGGTGAGGCAGCCGGCCAGCCCGGTGAGCACCATCTCGGGTGGGGTCATGCCGTTGTCCGCCGAGGCGAAGACCTCCGGGTGATCGGTGTCCACCGTGTAGCTCTGGCGGTGTGACTGAGGCTGACCGACACCGAAGAAGTCCTTCACGGTCGAACGGCTGTGAGTTCCATTGACCCACTCATTCGTCGCGCCGAAACGGAACTGGGCGGCCGCCGGCTGTGCGGTCATGGCCTCGCGGGCCCCGAGGAGGGCCTCCACGTTGACTCCGTTGTCTGCGGTGTTGGTTTCCAAGATGCTCATTTGCTTTCTCCTTTGTGTTGCAGCCCGCTCGGTGCGGGCTCACTTGTTTGCTCCCACGATGAGCGAGGTGGGCCGAAAGGTCTTGGAGAACAGATGGAGAACTCGTGGTGAATGTCTCCACAACTTCTCCAGAGCGTCTCCAAGACCGTTGAGCGGGAGTTCGTCAAGGTGGAATCACCGCTCGCCAACCGGGCTCTCAGCCCAAGGAGATCACTATGACAACGACCCTGAAGAAGTCGAATGAGCACACCGAAGATGCCACCCCGGTCTGGGTTGAAGCCGGCCGGGCCTGGGAACACGCCGCGAAGGACTGGGCGTATCTCTTCGAGCCCTACGCCCGAGATGCCATCGAGTACGTGTTCGCGAAGGCCAACGTGGATGAGCACTCCAGCGTCCTCGACGTCGCCTGCGGGTCCGGTCTGGCTCTCAGCCGAGCGGCCCGTCTGGGTGCCTCGACCGCCGGTCTCGACGCTGCCGAGGGGCTCATCGACATCGCCCGACGCCGAGACCGGAACGGCGACCTCCGAGTAGGCGACATGTTCGACCTGCCCTGGCCCGACGCCTCGTTCGACCTCGTCACCTCGTTCAACGGGATCTGGGGTGGCTGTGCCGCTGCGGTAGTGGAGATGGCACGAGTCGTCAAGCCGGGCGGCATGGTGGCTCTCACGTTTTGGGGACCGGGGAAGAACCTGGATCTGCGTGACTTCTTCATCGCCCTCGGCTCGGCGGTTCCCGCCGTTGGCGAAGAGCTCATAGACCTGGCCGAGATCGGTAAACCCGGAGTCGCTGAGGACATGCTCGCCTCGGCCAGGCTGCGGCTAGTTGAACGCGGCTCCACGGCGGCCCGATTCGAATGGCCCGACTCCGACGTCGCCTGGCGCGCACTGCGCTCACCCGGTGTGTCACAACCCCCGCTCGAGATCCTAGGTGACGCAAAACTCCGGGACATCGTGCTCACCTCCATCGCGCCGTTCGAGGCATCCGACGGCAGCTATCAGATGACCAACGAACTGACCCACGTCATCGCCATGCGACCAGCTTGAGCGACACCGACGTGTGAGGCTTGGGCCGTTATCAGCTCAGAAACGCTCCAGATGCGCCGTCAGAGCCGGGGCGCCGAGGGTCTCGTAGAGGCCGATCGCCTGCTGCCGCCACTTGTCCTCGGCCGCGCTGTCACGCCGGTGGTGCGCCAGGAGGGCGAGGGAGTCCGCTGCTGCAAACGACGGCGCCCAAGGCAACCCGAGCATCAACGAACCGAGTGGCTCCAATTGCTCGGACACCGCTGCGGTCATCGCTGCGTTGTCAAAGGCAACGGCGGTTTCGGCCGCAGCCACGAGCGCGATTCCACCGACGAGATGTTCGGGGAACCAGTCGAGGGATGAGGGTGCAACGGACTGGAATGTGGTGCGGGCCTGCGCCAGATCGCCGGAGAGAACCTGTGCCCATGCCTGGCAGGAGTAGATGATGGGCGACGGAATCTCGCGGGCCACCGCGTCCAACATCTCTGCCGACGTGCTCGATCCGGTGAGTGCGTCGAGGCAAAGGTGGGAGAACGCGTGCAGCACAGGTCCCGACTCGCCCCAGCACCCGCGGCCTCGGTAGGACGCTTCGTCGAAGCGGACCCGCGCCTCGTCGAATCGTCCTTCGAACAGCGCTACGGCACCGTTCAGCACATCGTTGCGCCAGTAGTCAATGTTTCGCCGGTGCTCGTCCGGGGTGGCGAAGCGGTTTGCCTCTGCACGGAATCTGTCGCCCCGGGCGAACCACAAGGCGGCTGTTTCGGGCATGGCAGCATCGGCTTCCGTTACGCCAACGTCGAAACGCAACCGTGCCATCTCGAGATCGATCTCATCGAGGAGGCCGGCGCCCGCCGGACACCCCACTGCGATCCAACGAGCTTCGAGCAGCTCCAGTAGGTCAAGGCCACCGGCCCCCGCTTCTCGCCCGGCGGCCAAGGCCTTGGCGCTGAGCTCTTCTCGTTCGGCCAAGCGCCACCAGTTCAGCTGGAACGCCGCAGTTCGAGCCTGCGCTCGCGCCCGCGTGATGTGATCGAGGTCGACGAGGTCTTCGATCTCGGTCAGAAGTTCGAGAGTGCCGGTGTCGATCACGCGTCGATACGGGCTTCGACCGGCTCGGCCGAATGCAGCCGCCACCAGCAGGTCGGGTCGGTCGGTTGCCCGTGCCCGGTCGGCGGCTCGATCGAAGATAGGGATTGCGTCGGGAACCCGGCCGGCATCGTTCAACACTGCCCCCAATTGCAGCTCCACTTCGGCACGGGTCTGCTCGTCAAGTTCCTGCTTCAGCACTCGGTCGAGGAGGCGCAGGGCCTCGTCGTAGTAACGCAGAGCAAACGAGTTGGTCGCCACGTGTCGGGCAACGGCGATCGCCTCATCACGAGGCGTCAGCGGAACCGAGTCGAGAAGGTGCATCGCCACCTCCGAACGCGGCGCGTCCTCCTCATCCAGCACCGATACCGCACGATGGTGGAGTGCGGCTCGGCCGGGGGCCGTCATGCCCTCCAGTAAGGCGGCCGGCACGAGCTGGTGGGAGAACCGGTACCGCTCAACCGTGGTTCCTTCGTGGATCAGATCGGCCCGGATCGCTGTGTCAAGGGCGGACAGCGCATCGACCAGCCGGAGCCCGGCAACGGAAGCGGCGGTTCCGATCCTGAATTCAACACCCAGCGTGGCGCCAGCCATTACCAACGACTGAGCATCGGCTGACAAGCGGTCGACCCTACTCCGCACTAGGGCGGTGATCGACGGCGGCAGTCCACCGCTGGCCCCGCCGCGATGAATCTCGCGGAGCAATTCAATCACGAAGAGCCCGTGGCCACCGGTCTTTACGAAGAGGTCGTGGATTTGTTGCGAGTCTTCGGAATCGAGCACTTGTCGACCGAGATTGATGACGTCCAATTGGCTGAGGCCTGACAGATCGAGCCGCTCCACCCTGATCGAGCGGCCCAGTTCGGCTAACCATAGGTCCACGTCGGACCCCAGATCGTTGCCGGAGGTTCGGAACGTGGTCAAGATGACCACCGGGCGATGGGCGAGCCGACGTAGGACGAGGGAGATCGTCGCGCGCGTCGGTTCGTCACTCCAGTGCAAGTCGTCGATCACCACTACCGTGGGCCTCTCCGTTCCCACCCGATCCAGGAGCGACACGATCGCCTCCGAGGCCGAATGCTCATCGACGGTGACGTCGACCACTGGCTGACCGAGCAGACGCGCCACAGCCGGCCCGAGGGTGGCAATCGTCGCTTCAATACCGACGCACCAACGAGCGAAATCATCGGGGTTGGCCGTGGCTAACTGGTGGACTACATCCCGCCACGCCTGGAGGTGGCCGACGACCTCCCGATCGCATCGTCCGGCACCCACTACAGCGCCGAACTCCACTGCCGCACGCTGGGCGATCTCAATGGCAAATCGTGACTTGCCAACCCCCGCCTCGCCGCCGATGAGGCCCACCGCGGAACGTCCCGGCTTCCCATCGAGAAGGGTCCACAGTCGGTCGGTCTCCTCGGCGCGCCCGACAAACGGGAACTCGTCATCGATCCCGATTGTGAGGGCAACGTTGGGCTGCGCTGTTGGCGTAAACCCGGCGGACTCGATAGCAGGCGATGTGGACGCAGCGGTACCGTCGGCGGTCAAGGGGGCAACAAACCGATAGCCGACACCGTGCACCGTCTTGATGCACCGTTGGGCCCGCCCATCGTCGCCCAGCGCTTGTCGGGCGGACTTGATCCGGCTGGTCAGTGCCGATTCGGAAACGAACTGGTCGCCCCAGACGGTGTCAAGAAGCTCCGCTTTTCCCACCACACGGTCGGCATTGTTGACCAGGACCTCGAGCACGTCAAACACCTGGCGCTCGAGGTGGATGGGCTCATCGTCGACGCGCAGCTCGCGCGTGGCCAAATCGAGTATGCAGCTCTCGAATCGGTACCGCACCTGGGCAGAGTATCGCGTGGGCACCAGAGCCATGGTTGTGAATCTGGTCCACTCAGCTGCGCACACCACGCCGAAACGCGCCGGACGTGCTGGGGAGCAACACTTCCGACGCGTCCGGCTCAGGGGATTCGGACTGCGGCTTGACTGCTACTCCGATCGATCCGATGCGTTGTAGGAAATCTTGCCATTGAGGGTGAACTTGGCGGTTCCTTCAGCGAGGCCGAACATCGTGACATCACTATCCGGGATGTCACCGACTGCGTCAATTGTGCCGTGCCCGGTTGCGTTGGCGAAACGTCCGGACCCGTCGACAACAATCCAGGTTCCCTCAATGATGAAGCCGTCGAAGTTTCCGACGATCACGGATTCGACGTCATGGGCGATCACAAGCGAGTCGCGATTTGCCGCCGTGAATGTGGTCGTTCCGCTACTTATCACCGTGAAATTCGCATCGAAGGACGACGTCTGTTGTAGGGAGTATTCGACCCTGCCGAGGTGGGACATTTGTCCCTCGCCGGAGCTGAAGAACTGCCATACTCCACCAGGGGCTACCACACCATCAACCTCGTGGAAACCCAGTACGGTTCCCTTGATGGGTACCTCAGGGCCCATTTGTTGGTGACCAGCTGACACAGGCATGACGCTCGCCAGCATCAACAGGACAACGACACCAGCGGAAAACAATACTTTCTTCATTGGACTCTCCTTGGGGGATGCAGGATGCGGGGCCGCACCCGCCCCTGTAGTAGACCCTCGGCCTCAGATGGGCGGTTGAGACGGAGTGCTCTTTCCTGGGCCAGGACATTCATGGCGCGGTATCCCGCGGAGGACCGGAAAGGGGTCCTGGTTCGCGGCAGCCATGGTTAGCCTTGGCTGACGACGAAAAGACGAACGCGGAGATCGCCATGGCTACGAATGCAGACACGCACAGCGGTTTGGATGCAACGTTGAATCTGCAACGCAAGGCGGCCTTGACTGGCGGCGGTGCATTCGACCATGCCGGACGAGTTCGGGTTGAGCGGATGGCCAACTTCGACATGAGCCGAACGATCTTCGGCGGTCTGGAGGGGCTCCCGAAGCTGTTCATGGCCGAAAAGCTAGGCAAAGAACCCGTGTGGAATGACCGCGCAGCCGCCGAGGTAGAGGCCGCCTACGCCGAAGCCCAAGCAACCCACCCGGCCCCGAAGATCGATCAGCGCCTCATCGACTTCATGGTCGCCGAGTGCGACTTCAGCATGGAACACGCCGACGGTACGTTTCTCGAACACCTGGTCTTCTGCCACAACTATGCGGCGCGGTATTACCCCGGCCACTCCTCCAACGTGGCGCTGCTGCATTCGATCATGGGGACCGCCACCAATACGTTCGCCATGGACGCCGCCAAGATTCCCGAACTGAGGAAGCTACTCACGGACTTCGAAGCGCTTCAGGTGGAGGTGTTCCCCTCCACCCTTCGGCTGTTCTACAACAACGAGTTCCTCACCGAACTCGAACAGAACTCCCACCGGCTCCACAAGCTCGACGCCCTCCATCTCAACCGGGTCATCGACAACGAACCACTCACGATCGATACCGAGAATCTCTGGATCAATCTCAACTACCACCTGATGCACTTCGTCGACTTCATGCCCCCGGCCAACTGGGGAACCCATCGCTCCGACCCCCTTCTCCAGATGTTCCAGCGGCTGTCCAGCCTGCTGGACCGGGCCGGCAAACGTCAGGCCCAAGTGGAGGTGACCTTTCCCACGGCCAAGGCCGCCCCGGTCGGTGAGGACAGAACGGTCATGGGCCGCATCGTAGGGCTGCTGCCACCGTCGGTCTCCCTGAAGCTGGCCAGAAAGTCGAT
>JABDIY010000072.1 GCA_013003535.1 Acidimicrobiales bacterium
CGAATTCACAAACCGACGCGGTTGGGGAATTCCTCAACAACCGGGGCTGATCCACGCCACACTAGACATATGGCCGATTCGCCGCTCAAAGCTCAGCTCCGCTCAGACATGACCGCCTCCATGAAGGCGGGCACCAAGGAGCGCACCGCCACCCTTCGGCTGCTCATCGCTGCGGTCATGGCAGAGGAGAAGGCTGGGGAGACCGCAGTGGAACTGGACGACGACCAGGTCCAGGCCGTGCTGCGCCGTCAGCTCAAGCAGCGAACCGAATCCATCGAGGCCTACACCTCCGGCGGCCGGCCCGAGCAGGCCGCCGCCGAACAGGCCGAGGCTGACCTCATCGCCACCTACCTTCCCGCCGCCATGACCGACGAGGAACTGGAGGCAAGAGTGGATTCCGCCCTCGCTGAAGCCGGCATCACCGAAATGGCGCAGATGGGCGCCGCCATGAAGGCGGTGATGGGGGCTTTGGGCAGCGATGTGGACGGCAAGAAGGTTTCCGGTCTGGTTCGCGCTCGCCTCTCGGCCTAACCGTGGCGCCGCTACCAACTCGATCCCGTGAATAGCGCGGCGGGATCAAAGTGGGCTGGCCGGCTCGTGGCACCGGCCATCGGCTTTGTCGTTTGGTACGCCGTCAGCTACGGGCTGCTGTCAGAACGACGTCGCTTCCTCCTGCCACCTCCGCATCGGGTCATCGCCGACTCGGTGTTCAATCCCGCCACCGGGACCTTGGGCTTGAATCTCCAATCGATCGCAATCGCCACGTTACGAACCGGTGTGGTGGCGCTGGTAGGGCTGACGGTGGCCATCACCATCGGCATGAGCGTCGCGCTTGCGATGCACCGCAGTCGACTTGCCGAACAGGTGCTCTATCCCTATGCGGTAGGAATCCAGGTGGTCCCGGTTCTTGCTCTGGTTCCCCTCATCGGTCTCTGGTTCAACTTCGGCTTTCTTTCCAGGGTCATCGCCTGTGTTCTGATCTGCCTTTTCCCGGTGATCGCCAACGCCCACTTCGGCCTGCGCACGGTGAACCAGGGCCACCAGGAACTCTTCACCTTGCACCGGGCCACACCGTCGCAACGCTTATTCAAATTGGAGCTGCCCGCCGCCCGACCGGCCATTTTCAGCGGGATTCGGATCGCTGCGGGGGGAGCGGTGATCGGCGCGATTGTGGCGGACTTCTTCTTCCGGCAGGGAGCACCGGGTATCGGTCGCCTGATGGATCGATATTCTCGTGATCTGCAGACGAAGGACCTCATCGTTGCGGTAGGTTTCTCGGTCGCGCTTGGCCTCTTGTTCTTCGCAGCCGTTGGTCTTGTCGAACGTCTCACCGATCCCCATCGCCGCTAGGCAAACTATGCAACCCCTCCTCAAACTCAGCGCGCCGCTGGCGGTTCTCCTCCTGTTGGCGGCGGCCTGCGGATCCGACGGGACCGCACAGAATGCTTCAGGCTGCCCGGCTCACCTGGTGATCCAGACCGACTGGTGGCCCGAGATCGAACACGGTGGGGCCTATCAGTTGATCGGGGCCGGCGGCGCCGTCGACAACGAACGGTTTCGCTATGGCGGCCCGATTCAGGATCGTTATGCCGTTGGGGGAGTGGAGACCGTGGAGATCCGTACGGGCGGCGATGCGATCGGCGGGCAACCAGCATTGGGCCAGCTCCTGATCGACGAGGACGTTTACATCGCATTTGCAAACCTCTCCGACGTGATCGCCAAAACTGCGATCGATTCCACCGCGGTGATGGCCTCCCTGGACATCAGCCCACAAATGATTCAGTGGGACCCGAGCCGGTACTCGTTCTCAGCCGACCGGCCCGAGGAGCTGGCCGCGAGTGGGTTGCCGATCCTCTACTTCGAGGGCGACGCCTACATGGAGTACCTGGTGGGTGCCCGGATCATTACCGCCGAGCAACTCGACCCCTCCTACACCGGCTCGCCGGATCGGTGGCTCGTCGCCGAGGGCGATGTCCTCCAGACCGGTTTCGCCACCAACGAGATCTTCCGCTACGAGCAGGAATACACGGAGTGGGGGAAGCCAGTGGATTTCCTGTTGGTGCATGATCTCGGCTTCCCCGACTACCCCGCCACCTATGCGGTGGCGTCTGATCGGATCGACTCCGAAGCCACCTGTCTGGAGGTGTTGGTCCCGGTTCTCCAGCAGGCCTGGGTGGACTTCTTGACCGAACCGGCGGCAACCGGCCAGGCGTTAATCGATATCAATGCTTCTTTCGACACGTATTGGACGCTGTCTCCCACACTCAACGAACGTGGCATTGAGATCATGAAAGCGACTGGCATCGGCGGTAACGGGAGCGACGACACCTACGGAAACTTCGACATCGATCGTGTGCAGACCCTGATCGACCTTGCTGTGCCGATCTTCCGGGGGCGGGGCATCGACGTTGCGGTTGACCTGGAACCAACCGACGTGGTGACGAATCGTTTCATCGACCCGTCGATCTCTGGGCCCTTCACCCAGCGGTAGCCTTGATCCCGTGACGATCGCATATCTGGGCCCACCCGGAACATTCACCGAACAAGCTTTGCACACCCAAACAGACCTTCTCGATCAGCCCACCATCCCCATGCGAACCTTCGTAGACATCCTCCACGCCACGCGAGACGGCGAGGTGGATCAGGGTTTCGTGGCCATTGAGAACGCCATCGAGGGACCGGTGAACGTCACGCTGGACACCCTGGCGTTCGACACCGATCTGCTGATTCAGCGCGAAGTTGTCCTGGATATTCGGATGCAACTCATGGCCCAACCGGGAACCACCTTGGAAGAAATCAAGGTCGTGGCATCGCACCCGGTGGCCAATGCCCAATGCCGAACGTTCCTTCGCAGCCACCTGCCCGACGCCACCGTGGAACCGGCCAACTCCACCGCCGACGCCGCCCGGATCGCCGCCGAGCGCCCGGGCGTTGCGGCCCTGGGCCCCCAGAACGCCGGAGACAAATACGGGTTGGAGATCGTGGCCGAGGACATAGCCGACCACAAAGGCAACCAGACCCGCTTTCTCCTGGTTACCAGAACCGGAGTGCCGGCGCCGTCCGGCCACGACAAGACCACCGTTGTTCTCACGCAGCGGCACGATCACCCGGGCTCGCTGGTGGCGATCCTCCAGGAGTTTGCGGCTCGAAATATCAACCTCTCCAAGCTCACGTCCCGGCCTGTCAAGAAAAACCTTGGCGACTACTGCTTCATTATCGACCTCGAGGGCCATATCGCCAACGACGTTGTTGCCGATTGCCTCAAGAACATCCGGGCCAAGCATGCCGAAGTGAAGTTTCTGGGCAGTTATCCGGCCGCCGGGAACGGATCCGACGAAAGCCGTTTTCGCTCCACCGAGGCATGGAAAGAGGCCAGCAACTGGATGGACTCGATCCGTTCCCAGGTGGGAGACTGAGCCCATGGCTACCCTTGTTTTCCGTCAGCTGCTTTCAGGGCGAGACTTCGCCATCGGTCATCCGTTCGCCGCTCAGATGGCCAATTTCGCCTACCTGATCGGCGATCGCGATTCCGGTGAAGCCATCCTGGTGGATCCGGCCTACGACGCCGACGGTCTTCTGGCCGTGGTGGAAGAGGAGGGGCTTCGCCTGACGGGGGTGATCGGGACCCACTACCACGCCGATCACGTTGGGGGAAAGATGATGGGCTTTGACGTAGTGGGGATTGCCGAGCTCCTGGCTCGCCAAGACGTACCGATTCATCTCCAGAAACCCGAGCTGGAATTTGTCACCAAGGTCACCGGGGTGGGTGCCGACCAGCTCGTTGGCCATGATCCCGGTGACCAGCTGAAGGTGGGCACCATTCCGATCACCCTTCTTCACACCCCGGGTCACACTCCCGGATCCCAGTGTGTTCTGCTGGAGGATCAGCTGGTCTCGGGGGACACCCTCTTCATAGATGGCTGCGGTCGCACCGATCTACCCGGCGGCGACGCCGAAACGCTCTACCACTCGCTCACGTCGGGATTGTCGGCAGTCGATGACCACGTGATGCTCTGCCCGGGCCATGCGTATTCGCCACTCCCCACCCAGTCGATGGGCGATACCCGCGCCAACAACATGGTGCTGCAGCCGCTGACCGTGGACCAGTGGCTGCGCATGTTCAGCTGACCGAGCGTGGACGAGCTTTCGACCGGTGTGACCGTTGCTCCACTTTGCGTCAGATCTGCTACTTCCTTCACCGGTTGTTCACACCGACGGCTCGGCGGCCGACAGTAAACCGAAGCCGACCACAGGCGGCCTTCTCCGTACTGCATTTGAGCGAGGAAGTATCTTGATCAACAAAGAATTGGCCGACGGGCCCGCCCAACGTATGAAGGTGAACGAGGACCTGTCCGCCCACGTTGGCGCGGTATTGCGCGAACTGAGCACCGTAAAGGTGGAAACCGGGCGACTCCTTGAACAACGGCGCCAACTCGAGGTGTATCTCTCGGCGCTCAAGACCGAACTGGAAACCCTCCGCGCCGAAAAGGTCGAGCTGATGGCCGAACGGATCCAGATGGCGCCGGAGGCCGTTGAGGAAGCTAACGATCTCGACCTTGTGGGCACCCCGCTACCGACGCCCGTGACCGCCCCCGGCGCTCGTCCGACACCCGCCCCGCAGCTTCCGCGGCCAAGCAAGTCGACACCGAGCCACGCTTCACCTGACCACGAAGATGCGTTTGCCGCATTCCTTGGAGCTGATGAAGACCACGACAAGAGCCGTGAGTGGTTCTTGTCCAAAAGCAGCTGAAGCACGCGAAAGCAGCATCGTTCACCAGGGCCTCTCGAGGCGTGTGAAACAATTGCTGGAAGTGAAACCTTTTGGCCGAGCCGCACCAACCATCTTCTTGGTTTTGGTGATTCTTTCGTTGATCGTTTCGGGGCCGGTGGCAGCTGAACAACCCAGCCAGGTGATAACCGCACTGGGCAACGATGGGGTGTTCATCCACAACCGGCGGGACGACACCATCGATAGGGACCGGCTGGTCAAAGTAGTCCAGGACGCTCAAGCGCTCGGCTACAAGATGGGCATTGTCATTCCGCTCGACCCGTTGCCGGAACTGCGAGCCTTCGTCTTGCGGGTTCAACAGGGTGGCGAGTTCGACATCATTCTCGGGTTCGGCCTGGACGGTGAAATCGAGGCCGAAACTGGAGATGAACTCGGAGGTGATCGCCTCCACGCCCTCGCCGCCGTCCGTAGGGCGGACGGGTCACCCGAAGATCTAGCGGAACTCTTCCTCACTGAGCTCACCACCGACCCCGAAGCCACGATGCCCGAATCAGTTCGACGAATCATCAAGTGGGTGATCTGGTTCGTGGCGATCTTCGGTATCGCCATCCTGGTGGAATGGATCTGGCGTTCTCGATCCAGACGGGGTCGCCCCAGTCCAGACGAGAGCGTTCCTACTAGCTGAGGGCGTGGGTTCTGATCCAGGCGTGCATGGCGATTCCGGCGGCAACGCCCGCGTTGATGCTCCGGGTAGACCCGAATTGTGGAATGGATCGACATTGATCCAAGTGCGGTCGGATCATGCTGCTGAGACCGGGACCCTCCTGGCCAAACACCAAGAGGCTGTTGCGAGGGAGCGGGCTGGCGTCGAGCGAGGTGGAACCGGGCAGGTTGTCAATTCCCACGATGATGAGGTCGGCCGACCGGGCAAATGCGAGGAGGTCTTCGGGTGTCGGATGATGACGGACGTGCTGGTATCGATCGGTCACCATCGCGCCGCGTTTGTTCCACTTCTTCTTCCCGACGATGTGGACCTCGGCGGCGAGAAATGCATTGGCCGTTCGCACGACCGTGCCGATGTTGAGATCGTGTTGCCAGTTCTCGATCGCGATGTGAAACGGGTGACGCCGTGTATCCAGTTCGGCAACGATCGCCTCCACTGTCCAGTATCGGTACCGGTCCACCACGTTGCGACGGTCTCCTTCCGCAAGAAGGACGGGATCGAGTCGGGCGTCTTCGGGCCAGGGCTCCGGGTGCGGTCCAACGCCAACCTCGCGGGCCTCGGGCCGCTGGGGGTCCACGTCACTGGTTGATGTCATTGGGCGCCACTACTCGGTCCCCACCGCGGGAAGGCCAAGATCGGTGTAGGTGAAAAGCGGCACGAAGGGAATCCCGGCGGTACGGAAGTTCTCGGTCGGCTGGTCGCTACGAGACACGACCGTGGTGGCGAAAACCGGGATACCGCCTGCAGCCACGACGCGCTCGTTGGCGGTGAGCGTGGACATCCCGCTGGTGATCACGTCGTCCACCAACAGCACTCGTCGGCCGGTCACCGACGCACCTTCGATGAACTTGTTGGTGCCGCGGCCTTTGGACTTCTTGCGAACCACGAACCAGTCCACCCCGCCGACCATGGCAACTCCATGGGCAAATTGGTCCGCACCCAACGTGAGCCCGCCGACGGCATCGATGGTCACTTTGTGCTCGGCGAGCAGGTCCATCATGCAGGTGGAGGCCAGGGCGAGATCGTTTCCTGAGCACAACGCCCGTTTGGCATCGATGAAATAGCGTGACATCGCTCCCGATGACAGCTCCACCGGCTCAGCCAATTCGGTTACCCCTTTTTTCATGATGATTTGCTTGAGCGCCGAGCGTCGTTCGGTCGGAGTATTGGGGAGACTGGCCAGTGGATTCATCGAAGTCGACGGTAGCCATAGCTCGGCCGCCTCACTCTGGTCGTCCGATCGGTTCGCGCCTATGGTGCGGCCACCCGATAGAAAACTAATAGGAGGTCACACGACCATGGGCGTATTTGATTTTGTGCAGGATGCCGGAGCAAAGATTGGCATCGGCGAATCGACGGCAGAGGAAGAGGCGAAGATCGAGGCAGCGGAGGCGGCAAAGGACGCCGCTCGCGAAAAGCGAGCCAAAGAGGTGCAGGAGCGCCTGAGCAAGAACAAGGACGAAGCGGCAAAAAAGGCCGACATGTCCGAGCGTATGGCTGAGGCCAAGAAGGCTCGCGGACTCGAAACCTTCGTGAAGCGCATGGGCCTTGAGGTTGATGACCTCGATGTCCGGTTTGACGACGGCGTTGCCGAAGTCAGCGGCAAGGTTGCCGATCAGGCCACCCGTGAAAAGATCATCCTCGCCATCGGCAACGCCGAAGGTGTCGGCCAGGTCAAGGATGCGATCGACGTTGCTGCCCCTGGTGAGATGTCCAACATGCACGCCGTGGTGAGTGGCGACACCCTGTGGGGGTTGGCCGAGAAGTATTACGGCGACGGCAAGCGGTACCCGGAGATCTTCGAGGCCAACAAGCCGATGCTGAAGGATCCCAACAAGATCTACGTAGGCCAGGTCCTCCGCATTCCCAAGTCCTAAGAACAACAGCAGCGGACGTAACTCGGTGGGCAAACTCAGCCCACTGAGTTACGCTCTCTGCACACTCCCGCGCGAGTGGTGGAATTGGCAGACACGCAGGATTCAGGTTCCTGTGTCTTAACGGACGTGAGGGTTCAAGTCCCTCCTCGCGCACACATCGGTCAACCTCGAACGAGGTCGTTCACCTCGAGGACTCCGGCGTCGATCATACCGAACACCGTGATCTCGTCTTCGGTGAACGTGGTGCCCTCAAGGAAAACCAAACCGGGCACGCTGTTCATATCCAGACCGCTGAGAATCACCGAAGCGCCACCACACGCGTATTTCTCGCCTCCGCCCACCAGCTCCTCACAAAGGCGAAGTTGGTCGTTGGCGCCGAGAAGGAACCCCCGAACAGCCAGAATGCCGCTCGAGTCGCTGGCGAGGGCATCGGCGATACTCAGTCCACCGTCCACTGGCATGCCGGAGCTGGCGGGTTCGTCTTCTCCATCTGGCAGATCTGTTGGATCGTCGCCTCCACCGACGGTGTCGTTGCATTCCGGTTCACCTTCTGCACACATGCCGGAGGTGTCGGGCATCTCATCGTTATCGGCCACCGGCACGTCAGCTGGTTCGCTGGTCGTCGTAGTCTCATTCCCGGTGACTTGTGGGTCTCCATTCGATCCGCATGCAGAAAGGAGAATCACGGCTCCAAGGATCATTGCGGTTCGAAGAAGGAGGAAGTGGTTCGTAACCATGGCGTTTCCTTTCGGGTCGAGCGGTCCCGCTCAGGTAGTAGCGAAATCGCGGTCTTATCGGTAGGACGACCGATCAGCGGTCGAAGTTCCGGTCGGGAACAAATACCGACCAACGCTGGTTGAGAGTCCCGTGACCCTGCAGGACTCTGAAACGACCAATCAACAACAATTCATGGTGAGAGACAACGTTCCCGCTGGCCGATACGAACTTCTCGATCTCTCCGATCCTGAGGCTCCGCTGCGGAGTTACGCCAATTATGTTCTCCAGGGCGACGCTGTGGTGGTGTCTCATGTCGAGACCCTGTTGCCCTATCGCGGCAATGGGTTCGCCGACGAACTCATGGCTGGCATCGTGGACGACCTTCGGGTAGGCGAACGGACGATCGTGGCCCTGTGCTCATTTGCCGCGGAATACTTGCGCTCCCGGTCAACCTGAGAGCCTACTTCGGAGCTACACGGTTCGGAAGGTGAACGTGGCGGGGCCGATACTGAGCACGTCGCCGTCACTGAGTTCACCACGAGTGATGAACTGTCCGTTTACCCGCGTGCCGTTTGTGGAGTCCTGATCCACCAATTGCCAGCCAGTATCGGTGGGTAGTAGCTGGACGTGGAAGCGGCTGACGTTGGTCTCGTCGATTACCACATCATTGTCGTGGTGGCGACCGATCCGAGCGCCGGCGGCACCAAGGTCCAGGGTTGTCCCGTCGGTCAGTTCGAGCACTGCCGGCACTGCGACCCTGGCGGAATCGTCGAAAGCGCTGGCGATGGAGAATGTTCCGGGACGGCGCGCCTCGGCAACCGCGAACTCCACGCTCACCGGACCCGAGAGGCTAAGCCGTTCTTTGGCCGCCGCACTTCGCACTTCGTCGATCAGGTCCTTGATGATCGACGGACTTTGCCCCACGATTCGATCATGATCGGCCGGACCCAGCTCAACTACGAAATGGTTGGCTGCCGTGGCGATTCCTTTGACGTTGACACGACGGTCGCGAACGGCGACACGGCGCAACCGGCGGCCAATTTCCACCGGTTGAAGCCCGGATCCAAAAACGCGCGCCATGAGACCCTCGACGTACTCTTCGATCTGGCCCTCCATGGAACGTAACACCATCGCCCTGTAACGGTAGTCAAACATCGCTCTGGAAAGCGGTCGGAGCACCCGGAGCCCTTGGCCTCGCCAAAACAACTACGATCGGGCACAGTGTCCGACGCCATTCTCACCCTTCTCCGCCTCGGGTTCCTGGCGCTCGTTTGGTTCTTCTTCGCTCGCGTGGCGTCCTCGGTGTGGCAAGCGGTTCCTTCCGTAGCCGCAACCGCAACCGTAACCAAGGATCGTCGGACCCGGCGGCCCAAGAAGAAGTCCGCCAAGAAGCCTTCGGTCGTCATCGTGGAGCCATTGAGCCACGCCGGATTGGTCTTCGAGGTGGACGGCCAACTCACTATTGGTCGGTCCGCTGCGTGTGACATCACCTTGGATGACACATTCGTTTCGTCCCAACATGCCCGGGTGGCGATTACACCGAACGGGCTTTTGGTTTCAGACTTGGGGTCCACGAACGGTACGTATGTGGATCGTCAGAAGGTCACCGGCCCCGTGTCGGTGCATTCTGGATCCCGGGTGCAAGTGGGTAGCACTGTGATGGAGGTGCGCTGATGCGATTCGAGATTGCCGCAGCCACAGATCAGGGCATGACCCGGGAGACCAATCAGGACCGGTTCCTCGTCACGCCAGCGTTCGTGGCTGTGGCCGATGGAATGGGCGGGCATGCCGGCGGTGAATTGGCTGCAGAGACTGCGGTAGATCAGCTCCAACAATACGGCGATCTTCGGGATGCGAATGACATGATCTCGGCCATTCAGTTGGCCAATCGTGAAGTGTTGGCGGCCTCGGTTCGGACTGGAATGGCCAACATGGGTACCACCGTGGTTGCGGCCTTACTGCGGCCGGAACGTCGATCGGTGACCATCGCCAACGTGGGCGACAGCCGGGCCTACTTCTTCAGCGGTGACGAGTTGAACCAGGTCACCAGAGATCACTCTCTCGTCCAGGAGCTCGTGCGTTCGGGAAAGATCAGCGAAGCCGAAGCTCGAGATCATCCCCATCGCAATGTGGTGACCCGCGTTCTCGGAATCGGCGAGGATCCCGAGGTAGACATCTTCGACTTGGCCATCGGTCATGGTGACGCCATCCTGCTCGCCAGCGATGGGCTGTTCAACGAAGTCGATCACCATGTGCTGGCAACAATTATCGCCAACGCTGACAACCTCGATGAGGCCGCTGGGCGTCTCATAGAACGTGCCAATCAAAACGGCGGAAACGACAACATTACGGTGGTGATCGTCCGCGTGCTCGATGACGCCCCCACCATCGCTGGACCGGAATCGGCGGTTGCGATTGCGGGCGACGCAGACGTCGCGCCGCTCGACCTCGAGACCCTCGGCGATGCCGACGCCGAAGCCAGCAGCCTCTTCACTCCCGTGGTCCAGCCTGAGCCGGACTATTCACTAGAGGAAGCACCCGCCGACGAGCTCATCGATCCGGTGGCCGAAGACACGGTGGTTGAGGCTGATCAAGGGGCCGCCGACCAGATTCCCACCGAAGAGATTCCGATCGTTGCTGGTTCGCGGCGGCGGTCAGGACGGCGGCTTCGGGGCTTGTTGTTCGTGCTTGCGTTCTTCATCCTCGTTGGTTTGGGAATCGGTGGTTTCACTGCCTATGGCCGAAACGCGTGGTTTGTGGAGTCCCGGGCCAGCGAAGTGGTGATCTTTCGAGGTCGACCGGGCGGACTGCTTTTCATCGAGCCCCAAGCGGTTGAGACCACCGGCTTGGATGTGAACGACCTGAAACCGGCATCTCGGGACCAGGTCAGCCAGACCCCCGTATTCGGTTCACTGGCGGACGCGCAGGCCTTCGTGGAGCAGCTCGAACTCTCGCTCGTCCGCACTGCAGAGTAGCGGTCTGATGATCACGTCCTCTCCTGCCGGTCATCCGGATTCCTCGGCTCGGGTTTCTCGATTGCGTCCCGGTTCCCCTCGCGGTGTGGAACTGACTTTGTTGATCGGCGCTGGTCTGTTGACCACAGCGGCTTTTGGTCTCGCAGCCCTGGCTACACGGTCCGATACGCCACCAAATGTCATCCCCTTTCTCGGCCTGGTCTTGGGACTTTTGGGCACAGCCCACGTGGTGGTGCGGCGTCTTGCCCCCATGGCCGAGCCGACGCTTCTCCCGCTCGTGGCGTTTCTCAACGGCATCGGCTACGTGATGATCGCTCGGCTCAACGAGAATTTCGCAGGGCGGCAGTCGGTCTGGACACTTGCCGGCTTGGTTGCGTTTGCGACCACGCTAGTTGCTTTCCGAGACATCAGGCGTCTGGAGCAGTATCGCTATCTACTGGCGCTCACCGGCACCGCTCTCCTTCTCTTACCGCTTCTCCCAATCATCGGACAGGAAATTCGAGGCGCCCGAATCTGGATCTCGCTGGGGCTGTTCACCATTCAGCCAGGAGAGTTCGCCAAAGTCGTCCTGACCATGTTCCTTGCCGGCTACCTGGTGGACAAGCGGGAGCTCCTCACGATCAGCACACGTCGGGTGGCGGGACTCCACGTTCCTGACCTCCGCCACTTCGGACCACTCGGGCTGGCCGTCGCCGTGGCTCTCCTGGTCATGGTGGCCGAGCGAGACCTGGGATCATCACTCCTCTTCTTCACGCTTTTCGTTGTCATGATGTACCTGGCTACATCGCGGCTCGCCTACGTGCTTGGTGGCTTCGGTTTCTTCATGGCCGGCTCGGTGGTGGCGTACCAGATGTTCGGTCACGTGCAACGGAGAGTATCAGCGTGGCTGGATCCGTTCGCCGACGTCAACGACTCGGGCTTTCAGGTGGCCGAGGCAGCCTTTGCCATGGCGGACGGCGGCTTGTTGGGTACCGGTTTGGGCGAGGGCACCCCTGACGTCATTCCGGCCGTCACCACCGACATGATCTTCGCGGCAATCGGTGAGGAGCTGGGCCTGGTGGGAGCGGCGGCGATCCTCGTGTGTTTCATGCTATTCGTCGGCGCCGGTTTTCGGGTGGCCATGGTCGCCTCCGATCCGTTCGAGAAACTGGTGGCGGGCGGCCTCACCGCACTTCTGGGGTTCCAGGTAATCGTGATCGTTGGCGGCGTCACCCGGCTTCTCCCACTTACCGGGGTCACGCTTCCTTTCGTGAGTTACGGCGGCTCGTCGCTCGTTGCCAATTACGTGATCTTGGCAATCCTCATTCGCATTTCCGATTCCGCTGTTCGGCGCCAACCCGTCACCAGCAGCGCCGATCCAACATATTTCGGCCAATGATCGACCGATCCCTCAGGCGACTCCTGGGAGTCCTCCTTCTCAGCTTTGGTGTGCTGATGGTGCAGGTCAGTCGGGTTCAGGTACTGGAGGCCGCGGAGCTGCGGAACAACCCGGACAACGGTCGCTCAATTCTTCGTGACTTCAATCGACCCCGAGGTCAAATCCTTACATCGGACGGCGTCGTCGTGGCGGAGTCCGAGAGTGTTTTCGATTCGGCGTTCGACTACCAACGGCTGTATCCCGAAGGCGCTCTCTACGCACATTCCGCCGGCTACTACTCATTCAATCTGGGTGCTTCGGGCGTGGAAAAGGCCTACAACGATTCACTGTCGGGCCGGTCGGCGGAATTGCGACTGAGCGGTTTGAATGAGTTCCTGGGCGGCGCCGGACAGCCCGGTGATGTGGTGATGTCCATCTCCCACGCTTTGCAGTCTCAGGCGGCCGAGCTCCTTGGAGACCGAGTGGGTTCGGTGGTCATGCTCGAACCCGACACAGGAGCGATCGTTGCGCTCTACAGCTCACCTTCGTTTGATCCGGCGCTGCTGGCCAGCCACGACGGCGTGGCAGCTGAGGCAGCGTCCCGAGCCTTGAATACCCAAAAGGGCAACCCGAGACGGCCCAGTGCATTCGCCGACGTCTACTTTCCCGGATCGTCATTCAAGGTCGTTACGGCGGCCGCGATCCTCACCACGCTCGGTTCGCCCAGCGCAGCGGGTTTCGACGACACCGCCGTGGACCCGACCAATGAGTACTACCCGCCTTTGGTCAGCAACCGGCCGATTCGCAACTTCGGGGGGCGCACCTGCGGTGGCACCCTCGCCGAGGCGCTCGCAACCTCTTGTAACACCAGCTTCGCCTACCTCGCCGCAGAGCGAGTTGGCCCCGACGCGATGGTGGACACCGCCCAGGCCTTTGGGTTCAACGAGGAGCTCCCGCTCGATATCGGAGGCGCGGTGGCCAGCGTCTTCCCCACCGACTACGGAGAGCAACTGCGAGCGCCGAGCGAAGAAGTCCCGGCCGGTGTGTATGCCAACAGTGCGGTCCTGGCCCAAGCCGCCCTGGGACAAAACAGCGTGGCCGCATCGCCGCTCATGATGAGTCTCGTTGCAGCCGCGGTGGCCAACGGCGGCCTGGTTCCCTCCCCCCACGTGGTGAGCAAAGTTCTTTCTGGCGACGGCACGATTGTGGAGACCGTGGAGCCGGAGCCGTGGCGAACCGCGATGGCACCGGACACCGCGCTCGAGTTACGCGCCATGATGAAGCTTGCCGTCACCGACGGCACGGCGAAACAGCTGCAGACACCCGGTCTCGAATTGGGGGCAAAGACTGGAACCGCCCAGGTGGGAGAGGATTTGGAGAGCTCGCATGCATGGGTTATCGGGTTCGCCGGAGACAAGGGTTTCGCACCGGACATTGCTTTCGCAGTGTTTGTCGCCGCCGACGCAGACCGACCAAACCAGACCGGTGGGGGAACGGCCGTACCCATCGCTCGGGAGCTCGTGAGCAGCTACTTCGGTCTTCTATGACGACCGGACCAGTTGACCACGTAGTCACCCAATCGTTCACTACCCTTGGCACGCTGTGACTGAATCGTCCAAACCCCGCCCCGTCCTCAATGGACGATATGAACTGCACCGTCGTCTGGCGCGGGGTGGTATGGCCGATGTCTTCTTGGCGCACGACCAATTGTTGGACCGGCCCGTAGCCGTGAAGGTGCTCTTTCCGCAATTCGCATCAGAACCCTTGTTCGTCGAGCGATTCAGGCGGGAGGCCCAGGCCGCCGCCAACTTGAACCATCCCAGCATCGTGGCGGTTTACGATTGGGGAGAATACGACCAGACCTACTTCATCGTCATGGAGTACGTGGAGGGTCGGAGTCTCGCCGACGTGCTACGCACCGAAGGGGTGCTGCATCCCGATCGAGCCACCGAGATTGCGATCGACACCGCCGCCGCCCTCGGCTTCGCTCACCGCAACGGAACAATTCACCGAGATGTGAAACCGGGCAACATTCTCATCACGCCGTCGGGACAGGTGAAAGTTACCGACTTCGGGATCGCTCGCGCATTTGGCGGTGGTGACGATCTCACTCAGACCGGGTCGGTCATGGGGACGGCAACCTATTTTTCGCCCGAGCAAGCTCAAGGAAAACAGGTCGATCCGCGAAGCGATCTCTACAGCCTTGGGGTCGTGCTCTTCGAGATGGTCACCGGCCAGCCACCGTTTGCGGGGGAATCGCCTGTGGCGATTGCGTACAAGCACGTTCAGGACGAGCCTCCCACCCCCGCCCAGATAAACCCCGACGTCCCGGGCCGGTTGGGCGCAGTTATCGATCGGCTGCTGGCGAAAGCGCCGCACGATCGGTTCGCGTCGGCTGAGGAGCTGCGGGCAGAGCTACGAAGCGCCACCGATAGTTCGGTTCTTCCGGTCCCCAATCGCAAAGCGATCACTGCCGACGTCGCCGTCGCTCCTGCGGTAACTTCGATGCTTCCTGCGGCTGCCACCTCGATCGCCGCACCGGCCATGGCGCCGGCTGGCGCTTCGGTCGAGTACGTCGAACCAGCCCGCCGCAACGGTCTTTTTCTTATCGCCTTGGTTCTTATGATCCTTGGCGTCGCAGGGATCGCGTCCTATATCTACGTCAACTTCGGTGACGGCGAATCCGGCGCGGCTTCGGACACCGTGGAAGTTCCGGGCGTCACGGGAAGAACCGAGGCTGAGGCCGACGCCATCCTCAGAGAACTGGGTCTTCTTGTAGAAACCGATTTCCAACCCGCCGAGCCCGGTATCGCACCGGGCACGGTGATCGCTCAGTCGCCGCTGGCCGGAACCCCGATCGATCCGGGCGGAACGGTCCTGATCACCGTGGCCCAGGATTCACAGAAAGTCGTGCTCCAAGATGTTTCCGGGTTCAAGCTGGATGAGGCAACCCGGCGTCTGAATGAAGACGGCTTCATTGTTGACTTCAGTATCGAGCCGAGCAGCGACATCGAGGAAAACGTCGTCATCCGGTCCGAACCAGCGCCCAATCAGGAGTTGGATCGTGGTAGCGAGGTCAATCTCATCGTTTCCAGCGGACCGGATCAGGTGGATGTCCCGGAGGTAGCCAACATGACTGTGATCGTGGCTTCAAATGAGTTGGGTCGAGCCGGGTTGCCCAACCCCACCCTCGTGCAGGAGGCGTCAGAGACCGTGCAGGAGGGTTTGGTGATACGAACCGATCCCGCCGCGGGGACGCCGGTGTCCATAGATCGCGTGATTCTTCTCATCGTTTCCACGGGACCGCCTGAAGCTGTGGTTCCGCCGGTGGTGGGGCTAGATCAAGCATCTGCCCAGAACGCTTTGGAAGCGGCAGGGTTCGCGCCGTTCGTTGAGTTGGTCGACGTCCCAAATGGTTCGCCAGATGCCGGTGTGGTGCTGTCTCAAGATCCGCCGGGCAATACGGCGCTGGTCACCGGATCCACGGTAACGATTCGTGTAGGTGTAGAACTGGCGCCGCCTCCGCCAACGCAACCGCCAACGACTCAGCCACCCGCTACGGACCCGCCGGCCGAAGGGTAGTTCCGCCCTTGCCGGTCTACGATGGGCCGGTGGACGAACAACCGCGGCGCCCGGAGTTCGAACCGACGACCGACTTTCCCGAGTTCATCGATGCCGATGACTCCATCGTCGCCGCTGGCCCATCGGCCCACGATGCGGAGGTGCAGCGGCGACGGAGGTTTCGCGTCCGGATCTTTGCTGTAGTTGCCGCCGTACTTCTGGTCGGTGGAGGATTCGGGCTGGTCCGGACCGTTATTGCGGTGGCGGTCTCGTACGCCCTTTTCATGACCGGGATAGCGGTGATAGGGGCCTTCGCCCGTCCTGTTCCCGATGCTCCGCCACCGGGAGAGCTCCGGCGGGTGAAACTCACCTACCGATGCGAAATCTGCGGTACGGAACTCCGGCTGACACTGGCCAACGATCAGGTTCCGGAACCCCCTCGGCACTGCTCCGAGCCCATGATGTTGACAACGAATCTAGACGACGTCCTGTAACCCAGCTGGTTGTCCAATGAGCTGTTTGCAAGTATGGGGAAAACTGCGCTCACCAGCGAGTACACCTGTGGAAAACCCTCGTCTTGAGTTTTCCACCGTGGTGGATAAACCTGTGGGATGTAACAATCCCGAGAGGCTTCTGTTACCAGTTCGTAATGATCTCCCTTTGCTCAGAAGATCTTACGACGGACCACCCGGCCGGCGCTACCTCGAACACAGGATTTTTACCCAGACGAAGGAATTTCTTGACCACTTCGCGCAGTGCGTGTGGGTGGTCGCGCGGATCGTTCGATTTAGGGGGGCTGCGCTACTCAGCGGTATTGCGTGGCTGCCAGAATGCCCACCAGGACAAGGCCCAGTCCGCCCAACAGATACCAGTTGCTCGGTGTGCCCAGCGCATCGCTCGTAAAGAGGTAGTTGCCCAAGATCATCAACAATCCGCCCACGAACCCGATCACCATGATCGCCGGAACATACATGGGCGAAGGGGGGAGTGGCGCAACGGGCTCTGGCCGAATGGACCGCTCGCTCACTTGGCCTACCGGCTGGGTGCCTTTTGGCGTTACTCGGCTCTTACTGGGGTCGGGACGTGCCACGGCCAAACCGTAGCCGCTCCCGGTGAAGTGGACGTGGCATCCATATCAGCCAAACCACCCAGTCTCAAGCGATACCGTTAGCTCGTGGCCCCCAAGATTCTCGTGATCGACAACTACGACTCGTTCGTTTACATCCTGGTGCAATACCTTGGCGAGCTCGGGGCCACCCCAATCGTGATTCGCAATGACGTCGCCACCGTCACCGAACTCGTGGCTCTGAAACCCGATGGGGTGCTCATCTCACCAGGTCCGGGTCGGCCCGCAGATGCCGGCGTAAGCATCGAGGCCATCCAAGCATTCGCCGGGTCGGTGCCAGTACTCGGTGTTTGCCTAGGTCACCAGGCGATCGGTGAGCTCTATGGAGGTACGGTGATCGGCGCTCCCCAACTGATGCATGGTAAAACCTCAGACACCGAACACAACGGTACGGGGGTGTTCACCGGCCTGTCGAGCCCGGTCCAGACAACTCGCTACCATTCACTCATCGTCCGAGCCGAGGACCTCCCGGATTCCCTAGAGGTCACCGCCTCCACCGCAGACGGAGTGATCATGGGGATGCGTCACCGGGAACTCGAGGTGGAGGGTGTCCAGTTCCATCCTGAATCGGTGCTCACGGTTGGCGGAAAGACGATGATCTCCAACTTCCTCGGACGGTGTGGGGTGCCCGTCGCTTGATCTGGGCTACCGGAACCGATTTGCGGAGAGAGATGGGACGTAGGACGATTTGGCAATGGAAGAAGCAGTAATTGTTGACGCTGTGCGCACCCCGATGGGTAAGCGGTTCGGGCAGCTGTCCGGCTGGCACCCGGCCGACCTCGCCGCCGAAGTCCTCAAGGCGATAGCCGATCGGAACAACCTTGATCCGGCGCTTGTGGACGATGTGATCATGGGCTGCGTTATGCAGGTGGGGGCCCAGGGGCTCAATGTGGGCCGCAACGCTGTGTTGACAGCAGGTTGGCCCGAATCTGTCCCGGCGACCACCATCGATCGTCAGTGTGGCTCCTCGCAACAGTCGGCTCACTTTGCTGCCCAGGGGGTCATGGCCGGTGCATACGACGTGGTCATCGCGGCCGGAGTGGAGGTGATGAGCTTCGTACCAATGGGTGCGACGCAGATGTTGAAACAAACCGGCTTTGCATTCACCGATGCAATGCAAGAGCGGTATGCCGAGGACGGCGGTCTGGTCGGTCAAGGTATCGGGGCCGAAATGATCGCCGACAAGTGGGGCCTGTCACGACAGGATCTGGACGAATATGGTTTCCGGTCCCAACGGTTGGCCATCCAGGCTCGAGACGAGGGTCGATTCGACGCCGAAATCGTTCCCGTTACCGAAAAGATCCGAGACCGCGACACCGGCAAGGTCACCGAATCAGGTCAGACCGTGAGGACCGACGGCGGTCTACGTGAGCCCGTCATGGAGAAGATCGCCAGCCTGAAGCCAGCCTTCAAGGAGGATGGCAAGGTCACTGCCGCCAACAGCAGCCAGATCACCGACGGAGCGTCCGCAGTTCTCATCATGAGTTCCAGTAAGGCCGCCGAGCTTGGCCTCAAGCCCAGAGCGAAGTTTCACAGTTTCGCCCTCGCCGGCGTAGATCCGGTCACAATGCTCACCGGTCCCATCCCCGCTACCGAGAAGGTTCTGGAAAGGGCCAACCTCACAATGGACGATATCGACCACTTCGAAGTGAACGAGGCCTTCGCGGCGGTGGTCCTGGCCTGGGGGAAAGAACACCACCCCAACATGGACAAGGTGAATCCCAATGGCGGAGCTATCGCCTTGGGTCATCCCCTCGGCGCCTCTGGTGCTCGACTCATGACCACCATGGTGCACGAACTCGAACGAACCGGCGGAACCTACGGGCTGCAGACCATGTGTGAAGGTGGCGGCCTCGCCAACGCTACCATCATCGAAATGCTGTAGTGCTGTAATTCCCTCCAGGGGCCGTTCATGCGCCACGGAGCTGTGCTGTCCCTCCGGGGGCCGTTCAAGTGCCACGGAGCTGTGCTGTCCCTCCGGGGGCCGTTCATGCCACGGAGGCTCTGCCTCCGGCGCGGCACCAGACGATCAAAGACCTCAACACCTGGCTACATAGCGCGCGTCGCTTCGCCTGTGCCGCCCAGAGCTGTGGTTCGACTTGGCTCGGGAAACGACCACTGTCCGATCCGTGCTGCCACCACCTACTAGTATCTTGTCGCATGAGCAGTCTTCTCAGTCGCCCTGAGACATGAGCGGACGACCCATCGCAACCTTGCGCGCTCCGGGAGGCCGGAGCGGAAGTTGGCGCTGGGAACTCTCGGCTGGAGATGACGGTCAAACACCGTTAAATGTCCCGCTGCCCCGGCTTGACCTTCGGGAGTTGCTGGGCAAGATCGCCGAAGTGGACCGGGTTCATGCGGGCTCGGAATACACCTACGCTGTGGCCGCCCGCAACGCGGTGGTGGAACGCTTGTTGACCAACACGTGGAGCACGGTGGTGAAGCCGCTGACCCGTTATTTGGGCGGCGTTCCATCGCTCACTGTCCGCGTACCGGATGAACTGGTCCGACTCCCGATCGCCACAGCCCGGTGTTCTGCAAGCGGTGAGTCGTTGGTCCACATGAGCGACGTCACGCTGCAACCTATTCTGGGACCGACGCCCAGCGGTGTCGTTGTCGTCCCTGAGGAGCCCGCGGCGTATCGACCGAGACTCGCTGGGGCCCACCGACCCCATCGATGGTATTCCAACGCTCGAATCCATCGATTGGACGGACATCGGCAAGACATACGGGAACTGCTCCAGGATGTGGCTGTAAGCAGCACTGACACCGTGCTGTTGATGGGATGTCGAACGGTGGACTTGTTGCCCCACATCAAACGCTGCGGGACCACCGCGGTCGTCGCCACCCTATGGGACGTAGAGGATCGGGCTTGCGGGTCGCTGGGGGATGACCTGGTGGCGGCGATCCCCAATGGACTGAGTCCCGCGGAAGCTCTTCGGTCTGTCCAGGCGTTGTGGAGCAGCCGACCGCCGTTCGAATGGGCTGCTTACGTTGTCGTTGAGCCGCTTTCTCCACAGCCGCTCCATTCCACGGTTCCGGAACTGGTGGTCCGATGACCACGTCTTCACCCTCTCTCCCGCAGTCGGTGGCGCGCCTGCCGATGGTTCCCGTTTCGGAGGTCCGAGAGGGCGACATCATCTTCTGTGCTCGCCCCGGCCTTTTGCAAAGCCTATGTTCAAGTGCCGGCGAACTGTGGCGTCATGTAGGGATCGCGCTCATGGTGGACTCCCCGGACGGAAAGACGATGGGCATCGTCGAGGTGGACGGTGATCGTTTCGTCACCCGATCCTTGACCATGGTGCAATCGGGTTACACCTGCCTCGCGGTTGCCCGATTGAGTGACGAGCTCGACCGTGATGGCGCAGTCGCTTGGGCTCGCCATTTCATCGGAAGCCGAAACGCCTACGCATGGGATGATGCGGTTCTCGCCGGGTTCGTTGCCCTCACCCGTTGGCATTCTGGGCATGGCAATCCCGACTTCGCCGCTCGTTTAGTGCGACGGGCAAGTCTGGCGGCTACCGATCGCTGGAGTGACCGGAGAGTTACACACACCTGCTCATCGTTCGTATATTTCGCTTTCAACGGCGGCGCCGATCACGATCGATTGGTAGTTGACCTGGAAATCTCCCAACGAGTGGCCGACGACGTGATGAGTACGGGGCCGGTGCCGGTCTTGCGGGCCGGTCGCGGTTCACGGATTGATCGCCAGCAGCTCGTCGAGGCCGCCAGGGTTGTGGTCGGCGCGTTGGGTGGTTCTGACCCCGGCACGACCATTCCGGACGCAATCGGTCGGTGGGTGATGCCTGGTGACCTTTGGCGTTCGCCCTCTATTCGGTTCCGGGCATTGTTGCCCTGTGGGCCAGGTCCAACCTAGGAGGACGTGCCGATTCTGCAGCGGCCGGGCACACTTGACCCGTGGTCACCGTTGATGCAATCCGTGTCTCGGTCATTGGTGAAGTTGGCGTTCGAGTGCCCGATTCGGGATTTCAACGGCTCCAACCGGCTCAGCGTCAGCTGCTGGCGCTGCTTGTGGCGTCAGGTCCCAGTGGCCTGACCGCCGACATACTCGCCGATGAGATTTGGCCCGATCGTTTGCCGAATCAATGGCAGGCATCGCTGCGGATGACCGTCTCGCGTCTACGTCGAAGTTCCGGAGTCGATTTCGTCAAGCTGGTCGATGGCAGGTACCGGCTGGAGTTGGGCGCGCATCAGGTGGACGCTTGGTATGCGCAGCAGATCGCAGCGCGGCCGGGCGCAGCTCTGACGTCGGGCGATGCGAACCGTTTCAGCGAGATCCTCGGATCGACAGAGATCTACCCAGGCGTCGAACCGACCCTCACTATCGAAGCATCGATCCGAGAAATCGCCACCGCGCAGGCCGATCTCGTTCATGCGGCGGCCCGCCAGGGTTTGGAACTTCGTCGCCCGGTTCTGCGGTCTCTTTACCGGCGTGTTCTTGCAGCACCGTATGAGGAGGATCTCGGATGTTCGATTGCCAGGCTCCACGCCAACGTCGGATTGCTGTCACCGGCGAAAGAACTCCTCGATCTCGTACGAACCGAAATCGTTGCCACGTTCGGCACCGAACTCGGTCAGGCCGGCCGTCAGCTTCAACGACAGCTCGACTCGGGGGCTTTCGGTCCGGCCGCCTTTGCAGAGCTAGGTGATGAGATCGAGGCTCTTGGTCCCAGTGTCCCAACAGCACTGCGTATAGATGAGTCTCAGCCGACCCTACGAGATGGAGCCGCGAAGGAGGTCGCCGCCGAACTGATCTCGGCTGATCCCGGGATCGTGCTCCTGGGTGGTCCCGCCGGTTCAGACCGCCGAGGTTTCACAGCGGCAGTGCTTCACCGGGCTGGATCACCACTGGGCCGGGTGCTGCTCGGCACGTGCACCGAAGGTGTATCGCTCACCTATGAGCCTTTCCTGAAGTTCCTTCCTGGGCTGCGGCGTCGAATCAGCAGAGCGGGCCTCGAAGGATCTGGCATCAACCAAACCGTGCTGTGGTCTTCCGCGGCCGAGGAGCTCAGCGCCATCGCCGCGGGCCGACCGGTCACGGTGGTGATCGCCGACTGTCACAACCTCGACTCTGCGTCGTTGGATCTCCTGCTTTTCTTGGCACGCTCGTCACTGGGATTTCCTCTCCGCTTCTTGCTGGAAGGGCAGTCGGACGTTGAGCAATCGGAGTTCAAACGCCTCGCTGCTCGCCTGAAGGTTCTGGTAGGAATCAGTCCGCATACACTTGCCCCGCTGACGCTCGACGAAGTGGGGCGCCTGGTTTCCTTTACCTATCCCCATGCGTCCTCAGTCACCGTGCGGGGTCTCAGTGAGGAGATCCTGTTGCAGTCAAAGGGCCTCCCCACGGTGGTTCGCGCCGTGATCCAGTCTCTGGATCCGCGTAGCCTGCGATTGCCGCACGTCGGAACGGGGCAAACGTTCGAGGTCTTCAGCCGCCAGGTTGCGAAGCTGAGCCCGGCTGCGCAGTCGGTGGGTGTTGCCGCAGCCGTTTTGGGGCTGGAGTGTTCCCTCAGCGACCTTGAACAGATGTGCGACGTCGAGTTCGATGACTTGCTCGACATCATCGACGAACTCCTCGATACGGGTCTGATGATCGAGACCACCGGAGTTGATCAGATCGCATTTGCCCATCGTTTGGCAATGGACGAGTTCCTCACCACGATTCGCGGTCTGCGTTTGCGGCAACTCCATTTGCGGGCGCGAAATCTCAGCGATGACCCGCATCGTCGAGCCCGCCATGATCTTTTGGCGTTTCCGACGGTCCCGGCTGCCGAAGCCCGGGCATCCCAGCTTCGATCAGCTCGACTGTTGCATGCGGCCGGCTCCTTTCGTGAGGCCGCTGACGCCTACCGGAACGCCCTCGGTTTGGACGAGTCGATCCCGCTGGAAATGAGGGACGCGACACGATTTGCCGATGCCGTATCCCGAACCGGCGCCCTCACCGAAGCGGCGGAGCTGAGGAGCGAGATCATCGGTGCCTGCTTTGCAGAGGGGGACTGGAGTTCGGCGCTGGATGCTGCGATCGCCGGCCTGCCGGAGGCTGAACTCATTGATGGGGACCCCGAGCGGTTTGCCCAGCTCTCGGCTATTCCGTTCACAAAGGTCGAGCGGCCCAGACAATTCGAACTCGCCATCCATCTCACCCGACAAGCGTCCCTTCTGGGACGCGAGCAAGTGGCCCGGACCTGGGTGGATCGGGCCGCAGAAGCGGCAACCTCCGCGTCGGAGCGGGCCGCGGCGGTTGTGGCCTGGCGGATGGCCAACGACGTCAGCGTCGCCCCCGCCGACCGTCTCGACCGAGTGGAACGAGCACTGTTGAACACCGCCGACGATCGGTCCCGGCTGCCGTTGCTCCAGCTGCGGGCCTTGGACCGCTACCAGGTTGGAGATACAGCGATCGCCCTCGACGCCAACGCCGAGTTTGCGGCGCTCAGCGCCCGGCTGTCGCTGCCGCTCCGGCAATGGCATGCGCAACTGTTCGAGTCCATGCATCACTACACGACCGGCGGCTGGGGCGAGGCCCGCAAGATCGCCGACGACGCCCTGGCCCACGGTCAGCGCTACGGCATAAGCATCGCCGTCCCCACCAGGCTCGCTCAAGAGTTCTTCTTGATGTGGCTCACGAACACCCATGGCGACCTCACTCCCGTGTTCGAAACCACGCCACCCGACGATGCGTCAAGCCTCCTGTTCAAAGCCGCTCATGCGGTTTCGCTGCATGCCAGCGGTGAAGAGAGCCGTGCGATCCGAAAAGCGCTCCTGGTAACCAAGAAAGTGCTCGGGGCACCCGCCGCCCATGGCCTGGCCGCGGTAGCACTGGTCGCTCCTGTTTTGGCGATCTCGAACGACGATGAGCTTGTGGATCAGGTTCGCCAATTGTTTGTGCCGTTACGGGGAAATGCGTTGATCGTCGGGGCGGGGGTGGCGAATCTCGGCCCGATCGACCGGTATGAGGCGCAACTCAGCGGGCCGCTGGATGAGATTTCGGCCCGCCGGGTGGTGGGACTGGCCGACGCACTCGGAATGCCATTGTGGCGGCTCAAGAGCCGTCTCGATCTGGCCCAAGCATCGGATTCACTACCCGACATGGCCTCCATCGTTCCCATTGCCGCTGGAACGGGGCTTGAGGCACTGTTGCCCACAGATGGAAAGACTGCTCGTTCTCCCGGTTCTTAAGCCTGCTGGCCTGCTGGTAGAAGCATGAGGATTTTCGGTTACACATCGGTTGCAACCATGGGTAACAATAGGAGTCGAGGCGGAAGCCTTCGCTGCTTGGCGGCGGCTGAGCGGTCATGGAGCATCCGGCGGCGGGCGCTCCATGACCGCTCAATGGTTTTGGCTCAAATCACGTTCGAGGTCAGTAACCCCGGTTTCGGTTCACCGTGTTCGGTGGTGTCATACCGGTCTCGAACGCCTGCAAGTTCTCCGCGAAGGACCGGCACAGTCTCGCCATGTAATCGCGGCTCAGGCCTGCAACATGAGGCGTGATCAGGAGGCCCTCAACGTCCCAAGCCGGATGGTGAGCCGGCAGAGGTTCTGTCCGGAAGACGTCGAGGGCCGCCCCGCGGAGCTGCCCGCTCTCCAGAGCGGCAATGACCGCATCGAGGTACACCACCCCGCCACGAGACACGTCAACGAGGATGCCACCGCGCCGCATCGCCCCAAGTTCTCGGGGACCGATGAGACCACGAGTTTGATCAGTCAGCGGAACGCAGACCACCACTACATCGGCGTCGGAAAGCACATACTGTCGATCACCGGTCGCGACCACCTGATCGATGCCATCGACATGTCGCCCGCTTCTGCTCACACCCACGACCTTCATCCCCAACGCCTTGGCTCTGCGGGCTACGCTTCGGCCGACCGTTCCCATTCCTACAACACACATGGTCTGTTCGAACAGGGGGCGGGGGAAGGTCTCGCGCCACTGATGATTGTGCTGCTGGCGGACGAGCTGGGGCACGTTGTACGCCAGGGCCAAGGCCATCGCCATCACGAACTCCGGCATGTGAGGTTCGTGCGAGCCCCGGGAATTGGTGACTACTACGTGCTCGGCAAGGTCGGGTGCGGGCAACAACGAGTCCACCCCCGAGCCGGCAACGTGAATCATGCGGAGATTGTCGGCCCGGGCCCATCGGTTCTTCGGCGGTCGGCCGGTGACCAAGATCTCCATCTTCGGTAGGGCGGCATTGAACGCCTTGGCGTCCTCCAGAGAGATCAGCTGACGCCCTGGAAGCACCCGGACGAGTTCGTCGGCCATCTGTTGGTTGTGGCCGGGTAGGAACATATGGACTGGACTACTACTCATGAGTTATTCACCGTTTCTGGGGATGCTCGTGGCATTGAAGGAAGCTCATCGTGCTTGGAACAGCCCGCCTTCAACCGCTTCTACCTCGTTGCGCTGGATCATACGCTGGAGGTGGAGCTGGGCGGTTCGGCGCTCGACCGAGTCAACGAGTGAGTTCTGCACATGGGGACGGTAGACGAACCGGTGGTCCACCATCTCAGAAACCGAATGCGGGGTGGCGAGGAAACTCAACATCTCTTGGTGACGACGGTCGATGATTGCGCTGAACGCGTCGAGTCGTTCGATGAAATCACGCCGTCCTTCGATCACGCCGCGATGATGAAACGTGACATAGAAATCGGCCTCTTCGTCTCGGATCTTGGTCAAGCTGCTCTCAAACTGGTCAAGGTCGCTCCACGCGTCGCCGTAATAGGGCCCAAAACCAGTGAGGTCGATGTCAGAACAAAAAAAGACACCGCCACTGATCCGAAAACCCGAGTGCCCTCGAGTGTGTCCGGGCAGATGAACCGCTTCCACTGTGACTCCACCCAGATCGAAAACGTGACCGTCGGAGAACGCGATGGCATCGGGTCGAGGAACAAAGCTGAACTGGTCCAGGATTGTGGGAACAAAGCTGGCCCACACGGCACTTTCGAGTCCATAGGTTGCCGCCAACCCATCCAGGCTGGTGACGCCAGGAAGGTCGTCATGGTGCACATGCACCCGTGCGGTGGAGAACAGACCGTTGCCCGCCATGTGATCCTCGTGGGAATGGGAAGTGAGCACTGCATCGATCGGTAGCGGTGCCCCGCCCCGTTCCACCACAGTGACCGACGGGTCGATGATAACTGACTCTGAGGCTCCGGACACGACCAGGGAGTTGCCCGATGGGTAGGCGCCCGCGTCCGCGCCCAGCAGGACTCTGACGTTGGGGGTCAGGTGTCGTTCACTATCGGACCAGTCGACGATTTTCCTGGCAGCCACGGTGCCCTCCTTGGCCCAGAGCGTAGCTACCGTGCATGTGGTGGACCCGTTCGGACCGGAAAACGAGCTTGAAGTGTCGTGGTTTGAACGACCGTCGTCCTTCCGTCAACCGATTCTGATATTGGCGTTGCATGGGCTCTTTGACGCGGGGAAAGCATCAACGAACGCTGCGGTCTGGATCAGGGAAAACACCGATTCGACGCTGATCGGCGAGTTCGACCCTGAGGAGATGTACAACTTCGCCGAGAACCGACCCCGCACCGGTTTCGGTTCTGACGGGCAGAGGGTGATCGATTGGCCGCGAGTGAAGATCTTCGGCTGTCGGGCCGAAGGTCCACGGGATGCTCTGGTGATCGTTGGGATAGAGCCGCAGTATCGCTGGCGATCCCTAGCCGAATCAATCGGAAGGATTGTTCTCCTGTCCGGAACCGAACTAGTCATCACATTGGGGTCCACCTTGGCGATGACGCCGCACACCCGACCGGCGCGTGTGGTGGGAAGTGCCGGCGATCCCGTTCTCGCTCAGCGAATGCAGCTCAACATGCCCTCTTATGAAGGGCCGACCGGGGTGATCGGGGTCATCAACCAGACCCTGGAGGCCGCCAGTCTTCCCGTTCTCTCGCTTCGGTCCGAGGTGCCCCATTACGTGCCAGGAGCTCCGAGCCCCAAAGCTACCCAGGTCTTGTTGCGACGGCTCGAGCAACTCACCGGTATCCCTACCAAGTACACCGAACTCGATGGCCACGTGCACGAGTGGACCCGCCAGGTCGACGAGGCCGTACAGGCGGACGAGGAAAGTCGGGTCTATCTCCGGCACCTCGAAAAGCGTGTTGACCAAGACGAGGAACGATTTCCCAGCGGTGACGACCTCGCCGCCGAACTCGAGGCATACCTGCGTGAGTCCGGCGACCCGGGTTCTGACTGACCGGACTGGCCCGACACCCCCGTTTGGGGATCGCTGGCTGCTCGCCTTGGGGTGTCACGGCAATTGCTCGCTAGCGTTGTGCCAACCACTGGGTACGAAGAATGTGCCCACTTCCCATGGAGTTGATTGATGAGTTTTTCAAAGACCCTGCTTGCCTCGCTGAATCATTGGAGTGCCGCTCCGGTTGCCTCTGCTCACTGCGACGGTCCCTGTGGTGTGTATGACCCCGCCAGCGCCCGAATCGCCGGGGAGGCTGTGTTGTCCATGACCAAGAAGCTCGTAGATCTCGGTGATGACCAGGGTCTCGATTCTGAAAACACGCGGACGCGTTACATCGCGATCAAGGAAGAGCAAGCCGAGCTGGTGAAGCGGGAACTCAATATCCTCTGGCACGACTATTTCAAGCCAGCTCACCTGGAGGCCTACCCGGATCTCCACACCACCTTCTGGAATGCGGCCAAGCAAGCATCGGCCTGCAAGACCTCGGTCAGCGTCGACGCCGCCAATGAGCTCATGGCTCAGATCGAAGCCATTCACAACATGTTCTGGGCAACGAAGAACCGCGACGTTGCCTGGGTCACCGCCTCCTAGTTCACACATCGCCTCGCCGGCACCGCGTAGCTACCTATCTATCGTCACCGACCTGTGGGCATGGGCCTGCGGTCGGCGACGACGTTTCGTGGTGGGCGGGAGGTCCATGCTGCCCACGCTCGAGCCCGGGTGGTTTCTTCTCATGGACCCGAGCCGGGTACCTGCCGAAGGTCAAATCGTCGTGGCGCGTCATCCCGATGGATCGTCAACCGTGGTGGTGAAACGGGTGCAACGGGTATTGGACGACCATTCGCTGTGGGTGCTGAGCGACAACGTCAACACCGGCACCGACTCCCGCCATTTCGGACCGATTCGAGCCGGCGAAGTACTGGGCGTGGTCACCCTGGTGTTGGATCATCCGCGCCGGGCGGTGGTCTGAGGGAGCGGTAGGCGTTTTGTCGCAACGCGTGGTCGGCCAACGTCAGGAGCACCATCGCCTCTACCATCGGCACCGCTCGGGGCAGAACGCACGGGTCGTGGCGGCCCTTGGCAGCCAAGGTGGTTGCTTCGCCTGCGGTGGTCACCGTTGTTTGTTCCGATGCGATGGTGGCGGTGGGTTTGAATGCCGCCCGGCCATACACGAGCGCACCTGCGGAGATCCCGCCCTGGACCCCTCCGGAGTTGTTGGTAGCCAACGATGGAGAGCCATCGCCAGGGACGAACGGATCGTTGTGTTGCAGGCCCGTGAGTCGGGTGCCGCCGAAGCCGGAGCCGATCTCGAAGCCTTTGCAGGCTGGAAGCGAGAGCACTCCCTTGCCGAGGTCGGCCTCCAGGCGGTCGAATACTGGCTCGCCCCAGCCGGCGGGCACGTTTCGGGCCACGAACTCGACCACGCCGCCGAGAGAGTCGCCGCGTTTGCGGGCTTCGCTGATCGCGGTCTCCATCAACTGGGCGGCCGCTGGATCGGGGCACCGGGTGGGGCTGGCTTCGACGTCTTGGAGAGTGACTTCGGACCGATTGACCGTGGCGTCGATTGCGTGGACTTGCTGCACCCACGCCAACACCTCAACACCGAAAGCGTCGGTCAGCCACCGACGGGCAAGAGCCGCCGCCGCTACCCGTCCCACCGTCTCGCGGGCGGAACTTCGTCCGCCGCCACGGTGATCCCTCCGACCGTACTTGGCGAGGTAGGTGAAGTCTGCGTGACTGGGTCGGAACACTTCTTTGAGGTGGTCATAGGCGCCGGGGTTCTGGTCGGCGTTGCGAACCATCATCGCAATTGGCGTGCCAGTGGTATGACCGTCGAAAACGCCCGAGAGGATCTCCACTTCGTCGCCCTCGGCTCGTTGGGTAACCAAATGACTCTGACCCGGGCGGCGTCGATCCAGGTCGGCCTGGATTTCTTCGACGATGACAGGTACACCAGCGGGACATCCATCCACGATCACCCCGACCGCCGGTCCATGAGATTCGCCGAAGGTGCTGATGCGAAACAGCTTGCCGTAAACGCTGGTCACTGTTTTCCGAGCGGGAAGGTCACGGCGCCCAGCGTACCGCCCCGTCTCTCGTCGGCTGGGTTGTGGCGGTACGGTGTAGCTCGATGAGCGACATCTCTCGCATCCACGTGTGGATAGATCAGGACCTCTGCACGGGGGACGGGATTTGTACCGACCACGCTCCGGAGGTCTTCACGATCCTGGAAGACGGTATTGCCTACTGTCTCGAAGGAGATCGCGTTTTCAACGATCCCGGCGGGTCGGCAGAAATGGCACTGGTACCCCAGTCCCTCGAAGCCGATGTGATCGCCGCAGCTGCGGAGTGCCCCGGTGAGTGCATTTTTATCGAGGTCGACGAATACGTTTCCGCCCTACCGGAGGGGACGGGAGCAGGACTGCACGCCTAGGAGCTACAACTACCGGCCGAGCTATACGCTGCAGGCGCCGCTGTCGAAGTGGAAGTACTTGGCGTTCATCAAGCGATAGCTACGCATGCCGACGGCGATTCCCGCCATGGTGACGAGAGCTGGCGTGTAACCAGTGCCGAGCTGCACGATCGGAATCGACGGACAGCCGCCCGAAATGGCCCAGCCCGCTCCGAAGAGCACAGCGCCGGGGACCACACCGCGGTGGATCCGAGCGCCGGCAGGCCGGTCCTTGGTGAAGACGAAGAACCCTATTGCGGCGGCGGCAACACCGCCCGCAAAGGTGAAGAACATTCGCAGGTCCTGGAATGTAAACATGCGATTCAGCTCACCGAAATCGCCGAAGCCGATCATGCCCAACGAGAACCCGAGGGCGGCGCCGAAGAATCCGACGAGGAGGTGGATGCGATACTTCTCGATCATCAAATGACCTTCCAAAGGAGTAGGGATACGGCGACGGCCGTGCCGAAGAAAACGCTGGTTGCGAGCAGGCTGACGGGGTGAAGACGGCTACAGCCGCTCATTCCGTGACCGGAGCTACACCCTCCCGCCATGCGGGTACCGATGCCAACCATGACCCCGCCTACGAAAAGCGTTGGCCACATCAGCGGTCCGTTCACCACGATGTCGGCAAAGTCTGGTCCCATGTCGGCCCGAAGCTGGAAGCGGCCGTTCATGACGGCGGCGACAAACGAGCCGACGAGGATCATGGAGAGCAGCGTGGCGCTAGCGGTGAGCGGCAGCTTGGCGCTCTGTTGCGCAGGCTTGGCCGCGGTCTGTGGCGGCGCGGCAGTGAGTAGATCGCCGCCTTCCGGTGCACCGAATTCGGCCATCGTCGCTTCTCGAAGCGCGGCCTCGAAGCCCGCCTTGTCGGCCAGGACCTGAGCGTCCATCTCTTCGGCGGCTTTCTCGATCTTCCAGTGAACGACGCGTTCCCAAGAACTGGAGACGCCAAACCGGCGTCCTATCAACTCGTGATAGAGGACGGTGATCGTTGCGAGCGCCAGGGCGCCTGCCCACCACGGCCAGTAGTCCATCATGGCTTCACCCCGAACAGCCCCTTGAAGCGACCCCAGAAGCCTTTCGCCGTGCGAGCTTCTTCCAGCACTGTTTCCGCAGCTTCGTCGCTGAGGACGGCGACCGAACCAGCCTGCAGTTCCTGGGCTGAGCCCACCGTCACCTTCTTGGTGGAGAGATCATTGGCGATTCCGCCGATGATCTTGCCGTTGGGCAGTAATGCCAGAGGGACCGGCTTGCCGGAGCGGCTCGCCTTGAATCGCGCGCAGTCGAGGAAGCGATTGTCAGTGTCACAGTAGGACTCTCGCCATCCGGCAAGACTGTTGTTCAGCATGGGAAAGAGTGGACAGGAATCCACGTGGCTACAGCTCATCTCAGCTCCTCGATCGCGATCTGCCCCTTAGTCGTCGACGGATTGGGCCAGCTACTTGAGCCGGTTGTAGGGACCTGTCCAGCACCCTTTGGATGAGCACCGTCGGCACTAGTCGACGACCTATCCGTCAGCGGTCTAGTGTCACACCGTGACTGTTTCCCGCAACGACCGCAAGATTCTTCTCTCCGAATCCGAAATGCCCACCCAGTGGTACAACATCGTGCCGGATCTGCCCTCCCCGCCGCCTCCCGCCCTGCATCCCGGCACGCTTCAACCGGCCGGCCCGGAGGACTTCGAAGCATTGTTCCCGATGGCATTGATCATGCAGGAAGTGTCGATGGACCGCTATATCGACATACCCGGTGAGGTTTTGGACATCTATCGGATGTGGCGGCCAACGCCGCTGTTTCGAGCCCGTGGGCTGGAGAAGGCACTGGATACGCCCGCCCGCATCTACTACAAGTATGAAGGCGTCTCGCCCGCTGGATCCCACAAGCCAAACACCGCAGTGCCGCAGGCCTACTACAACAAAATGGAAGGGGTCAGCAAGCTCACTACCGAGACTGGAGCCGGCCAGTGGGGCACCGCCCTTGCATTTGCCTGCGCTCTTTTCGATATGAGCTGTGAGGTCTGGCAGGTGCGTTCCAGCTATGACCAGAAGCCCTACCGAAAAGCCATGATTGAGACATTCGGCGGGGTGGTTCATCCCAGCCCGAGCGATCTCACCGCCGCCGGAAGAGCCATTCTTCAGGCCAACCCGGCGTCGTCCGGATCACTGGGGATTGCCATCAGTGAGGCTGTCGAGGTCGCTGCCCCGGATCCCGAGGTTCGGTATGCGTTGGGGTCGGTGCTCAATCACGTTCTGATGCACCAGACGATCATCGGCGAGGAGACGTTGCTCCAGCTGGCCAAAGTGGAAGACACCCCGGATGTTCTGGTCGGCTGCACCGGTGGTGGCTCCAACTTCGCCGGTCTGTCGTTTCCTTTCTTGCGTGAGAAGTTGGCGGGCCGGATGAACCCGCGGATCCTCGCTACGGAGCCAGCCGCTTGTCCCAGCCTGACGCGCGGGCGATATGCCTACGATTTCGGTGACGCTGCAGGGATGACACCGCTGATGAAGATGCACACCCTGGGCCACGACTTCGTTCCCGATCCGATCCACGCCGGCGGTCTGCGGTATCACGGAATGGCCCCGTTGATCAGCCACATCTACGAGCTGGGCATGATGGAGGCCGTCGCAATTCACCAGACCGAGTGCTTCGAGGCCGGTGTGAGGTTCGCCCGGACCGAAGGGATCGTGCCGGCGCCCGAGCCGACCCACGCTTTGGCCGGTGCCATCCGCGAAGCGCTGGACGCCAAGGAAAAGGGTGAGGAACGAGTCATTCTCACCGCACTCTGCGGGCACGGCCACTTGGACCTTGGGGCCTATGACAGGTTTTTCGCCGGCGAGATGGTGGATTATGACTTCCCCGAGGAAAAGGTTCGGGATGCGATGGCCAGAATCCCGGCGGTTTAGCTGCCTCGCGGTGGGGTTGAAGCGCCGCAGTAGTAGAAAACAACGGTGAGGACCGAGGCAACCGAAGACGAACAGGGCGATCGCCGGGCGGTCTATTCGGCCTGGGTGTTTCTCGGCGCACTTACGGCGATCTTCGTTGGCATGGCGCTCTGGGCCAGCCAGCTGAATGACACCCCAGACTCTACATTCGTCGATGCTGGGCGGACCACATCAACAACTTCGCAGCCGGCGGCACTGAAACCCGCCATCGTGCACGCGGAAATCAATAGATCGACCGCCACTCTCAGCGGAACGGTTCCCGATGAAGGGGCCCGAATCCAGTTGGTTCGAATCGCCGAAGACGAATTCGGTCGGGGCAACGTGGTTGATGATCTCACGATCGATCCCGGCGTCGACCTCGCTACCGGCACCATCGACATTCGTGGTGTATCCGAGACCGGTGATGACGCCCCAGAAATCCTGCGCCTCACCGCCCACGCCCAATTGGGGCTGACCCCCGGCGAGTTCGACATCAGTAGTGTTGACCCGGCCGTTGACCCCGCAGTGGTCCTCATGGCGGTTGAGGGTGACTCTGTTGTCCTCACTGGCACGGTGCCCGATGAGGCTACGGTGCGCCGGCTGATAGCGGCCGCTGAGGCCGCCTATGGCGATGGAAATGTCGACGGTACGGGCCTTGAGATCGTACCCACCACCATGGAAGCCGCAACCATAACGATCGAGGGGCCTACTGCGCCGGGCGATCTGCGGGCCAACGATCTAGCGGAAGTCACCGCGCTCGACTTCAATTCCGCAATAGTCACCAATGCCAGCGAAATCGATCTCAGCGACGCCGCGCTGGACGCTTACGAGGCGCAACTGCAGGACACCTTGGCCACCAATCCGATTCTCTTCGACGTTGGAACGAGCCGAATCACAGACGAAGGACAGGCCAATCTCCTTCAGATCGTCGCCGCCATCAACGCCGTTCCCGATCTCGGTGTCGAGATCGTTGGCCATACCGATTCCGATGGTGGCGACACCGTCAACCAGACACTTTCGGAATCCCGGGCCGAGGCGGTTCAGGAAGCGTTGGTCAACCTGGGAATTCCGGCAGAACGCCTGACTACCCGCGGCGCCGGTTCATCGGAGCCGATCGCCAGCAACGACACTCGAGAAGGGCGTCAGCGGAACCGTCGGATCGAGTTCAAGTTCGAGCGACCGGGATGAGCATTTGCCACCCACCTTGCCAGTAGGAAAAAGCAGACAGCTGAATCTCATCTGAGGCGGGCTCATGATGGAGGGCTGTGAAAATTAGATCACTCACAACCGCCAAGGTCTCAGGGTCCACATCGTCGATATCACGGAACCCATTGATGATGTCCTGAGCACGTTGGACCGACGTGTTCAGTAAGTAGGCCACGGTTGTGGCCAAATGCGTGTGGATGAAACCACCTGCGTGACTGGACATCTTTCTATCATCGCAGGCGTTTACTGTTTATTGACTACTTGTCGACTTCTTATTGGGATATTTTCTACGAAATAGCCGGTTGTCCGGTTATTTGGCGGGCCGTGGCGAGCGGATATGGTCCACAAGTTCCGCACCGTCCTGCCGATTGGCACCGATGAAGGTTGGTCATTTGCCGTCCCCTAGATCCGCAGGCATCCTGTTGACGTCACTGATGCTCCTTGCTGCTGCGTGTAGCAGCTCCGTCCCAGTCTCGCTGGACGATGACGGCAAAGACGGCTCCACCGTGACCACATCGGATCTATCGACCGATTCCCTGGATGCTGACGGTCTTCTGCCGGGTATCGAGCCGATCGTCGATACCACACCGCTTCCCGTGGATCCCGCGGTCAGAATCGGAACGTTGGAGAACGGACTCACCTACTACCTTCGCCGCAATGACGCGCCCGGCGGGTCACTATCTGTCCGACTCGCCGTTGACGCCGGCTCGCTCCAGCAAGCTGAGCCAACCGATCAAATAGCGCACTTCACCGAGCACATGCTGTTCAACGGTACGGAGCGGTACCCCGGCAACACACTGGACTCCGAGCTCCGTGCGCTCGGTGCTCAGATCGGCCCGGATCTCAACGCGTTCACGAGCTTCGACGAGACCGTCTACTTCCTGGACGTCCCACTCGTTGGCTCCAACGCGCAAACTGCCTTCACGGTTCTGAGGGAGTGGGCGGGCAACGCCACGATGGACCCCAGCGAGGTCATCGCCGAACGGGGTGTGGTGCGGGAAGAGTTCCGCCTGCGAGTCGAGAACGCCGGAGCCTCGGTTCAGAAGCTCTTTGACGACGCCTACTATGCGGGCACGCCGTACGACTCCGCGCTACCGATCGGGACCGAAGGTCAAATCATGACCACGACCGCCGAAGACACGGTCGAGTTCTACAACCGGTGGTACCGCCCCAATTTGATGGCGGTCGTTGTGGTTGGCGACCTCCCACTGGATGACATGGAGAACCTGGTGAAGGGGACCTTTGCCGATCTCGAACCGCGGGGCACCGAGCATCCCCCCAGGGAGGAGCCGGTGGTGGCTATCGACACGCCCCAAATCGTCGAGGTGATCGCGGATCCGGGCCTGGACGGAACGTTCATCTCCGTGGACTATCGAACCCTGGCCCGCGACCCTGGCACCTTTGGGGGTGAGCAGCTGAACATTTGGGATTCGCTGATCACCACGATGATCACGAATCGGCTGAATGAGTCCATCACATCCGGTCGTAGTTCGTTGGTCCGCGGCAGCGGTGGCCCCTTCGCAGGAGCCCGCCAAATGTCCTTCATCGGTTTCAATCTCGACGGTCCCGATCTGATCGCCGGAACTGCAGAATTCCTCGCCACCATGGAGACTTTCGCCCAGGATGGGTTTTCCGAGGGCGAACTTCAACGAGCCCGGGATGAGGCTCGGGCCGTGCTCGCTCAGGAACTCGCTCAACTCGACACCCGGCAAGATGGCCAGTGGGCCGAGCTCTACTTTTCGCACTTCCTCGGAGGTGCCGATGCCTCGTTGGCCGAGGATCGGGACAGGAGAGTGGGAGCGCTGATTGACAACACCTCGGCCGAAGACCTCAGTGGCTACTTCCGATGGGTGATGGAAACTTCTGAACCCATCGTGATCGTGGTCGGCCCGGATGCCTCGGCCCTGCCCGATCAGTCAGAATTGGTGGCAGTGGTCGACTCTGCGGCAGCCCTCTCCGAGGGCGGCGCCGAGGTGGCGGCCATCGACGAGATGATGGAGCGGCCGGACCGTGCAGATATCAGCAGCACCCGCAGTCTGTCGGCCGCTGGGGGAGTGGAGTGGTCCTTCGACAACGGTGCCCGAGTCGTGTTCGCCGAATCACAAATCGCCACCGGTGTGGTCGACATGGTGGGCTACAGCGAAGGTGGCTGGTCTTTGCTGGAACCCCAGCAGCAACCCCTCCTCGCTCCCGTCGCCAACATGGTGTCCCAGAGCGGGGTTGGCGATTTGGAGAAGGTTGCCATGGACCGGTACCTGGCCGACAAGGTGGTTGAGGTTTCCCCCTTTGCATACGAAACCGGTGAAGGGTTTTCCGGCCAGGCTTCGCCTGACAATCTGGAGCTTGCCTTCCAGCTGATCCACCTCTACCTCACCAACCCCCGAGTCGACCAGTCCGCATTCGATCGGGTGATCCTGCAGCAGACCGAGATTCTGCGATCCACCCAGAATCGCCCCGAAAGCGCCGCGCAAGAAGCTTTGGCCCTGGCACTGAATGGCGACAATCCGCGCCGGAATCCTGTTCTTGACCGGCAAACTCTCGATCTCCTCACCCCGGAGTCTGCGCTGGCGCTTTACGAGGAACGGCTGGTCGGCGTTGACGATCTCGTTCTCACAGTTGTCGGTGACGTAGACCAATCTTCGGTCGAGGAGCTTGCTCGCCGATATATCGGCACCATCCCGAAGCGCTCGGCCGACACCTGGATCGATCTCACCTTGGACTCTCCGAGCTCGGTTATCACAGTGGAGCGAACAGCTGGACCGGTTGGCGGGGCGGGGGTTCTGATCGTTGTCTTCAGCGAACCGGGGGCCGCAACCGATGCTGACCGGATCCATGCCGAAGTACTTCAAGCGGTGCTGGAGGAACGGCTATTCACCCGTTTCCGTGAGGAGTTAGGGGCCAGCTACAACGGCGGTTCGGCCCTCGTTGGGTTCCTCACCGAACCCGACGAGGAAAGCCAGCTCTACATCAATGTGGCCGGTGATCCGGCCCGTCTCCAAGAAATTCGGGCCACGCTGCTCGCCGAGCTTGCCAACCTGGACGCCCAGGGCCCCACCCAAAATGAACTCACGAGGGCGCTCGCAGTGGTGGACGATCGCTACAACTTCATCTCCAATGGCGACATCATCGGCCAACTGCTTGAGGAAGCGACCGAGGACGGACCAGTGCTCACAAACGCCGCAGCAGCGCAGATCATCGCCAAGACCACACGGAGCCAGATCTCTGGGCTGGCGGCGCGGGTGATCAACACAGAGGCATGGACCGAAATATTCGTCACTCCGGCGGAGTGATTCGCTATCGTTGTTCGAACGGGGCCATAGCTCAGTTGGTAGAGCGCTGCCTTTGCAAGGCAGATGTCAGGAGTTCGAATCTCCTTGGCTCCACAATGACTCCCTCCGGGGGCCGTTCAAGCGTCACGGAGGCTCTGGACTCCCTCCGGGGGCCGGTGACCGGTCACCTCACCACTCAAAGCGCCGCATCCCTCCGGGGGTCTTGTCCCGCTAGGTTCTAGGCTGGACGGATGTCCGACGTCAAAACCGAAGCGAATCGTCGTCGGACGTTTGCGATAATTTCGCATCCAGACGCCGGAAAAACCACGCTGACCGAAAAGTTCCTGCTTTATGGCGGCGCCCTGACCGCCGGCGCGGGAGCGGTCAAAGCGCGAGCCGGTCGGCGTTCGGCCACCTCGGACTGGATGGAAATGGAGCAGCAGCGAGGGATCTCCATCACCTCGGCTGCCTTGCAGTTCGAGTACCGAGATTGCATCATCAATCTGCTGGACACACCGGGTCACCGTGATTTCTCGGAAGACACCTATCGCGTGCTTGTAGCGGCCGATGCTGCGGTCATGGTGCTCGATGCCGCAAAAGGAATTGAGCCTCAGACGCTCAAACTCTTTGAAGTTTGCCGAGAGCGGGAGATCCCGTTCATGACCTTCATCAACAAGTGGGATCGGCCCGGATTGGGCGCTCTGCAGTTACTGGACGAAATTGAAAAAACGCTCATCGTCGAACCCACCCCGGTCACGTGGCCCGTTGGGCTTGCGGGAGAGTTCAAGGGAATCATCCACCGCGGCTCTGGTGACTACATTCGGTTCACGCGTACTGCCCACGGCAGCACAATCGCTCCCGAAGAAATCGTGACAGCTGAACAAGCGCAAATCGACGAGGGTGAAGCGTGGACCAGTGCTGCAGAGGAAACCGAACTTCTGGACGCATTGGAACGGTCACCCGATGTCAAGACCTTTCTGGCCTGTGAGTCCACACCCGTTTTCTTCGGCTCGGCCATGACCAACTTCGGCGTTCGAGCCCTTTTGGATGGCGTGGTAGACCTCGTTCCGTCACCAACCCCCCGTGCGTTGGCAGACGGAGGCCGTCTTCCCGTAGACGCTCCGTTCTCGGGATTGGTCTTCAAGGTGCAAGCGGGAATGGACAAGTCCCACCGCGATCGCATCGCGTTTGTCAGAGTGTGCAGCGGCCAATTCGAGCGAGGGATGATGGCTACCGCCGGCGGCACCGGCCGACAATTTTCCACCAAGTATGCTCAAACCCTCTTCGGCCAGGACCGTGAAACAGTAGACCTGGCTTATCCGGGCGACATTCTGGGCTTGGTCAATGCCACCGACGTGCGCGTCGGAGACGCTATCTACTCGGGTGGAGTTGTGGATTTCCCCGAGCTACCAGCCTTTGCCCCGGAGTTCTTCATGGTTGCTCGTGTCCTGGACACTTCCAAGTTCAAACAATTCCGCAAAGGTATTGCCCAGCTGGATGAAGAGGGTGCCGTTCAGGTACTTCGAGACCCCGACCTCGGCGATCAAGCGCCTATTCTGGCCGCAGTCGGTCAGCTTCAGTTCGAGGTAGCGAGCAGCCGGTTGGAGAACGAGTTTGGTGCCCCGGTCGAGTTGAACCCCACCCGATACACCATCGCCAGAAAGACCGACGCCGCGAGTGGGCCCAAGCTTCGCGCCATGCAGGGCGTGGATGTTCTTCAGAGGGCGAACGGCACGCATCTTGCGCTGTTCGAAAGTCGCTACTGGATGGATCGGGTGTTGGCTGACCATCCTGAGCTCACCTTGGAGCGTATGGTTGCCGAGGGTGGGCTCTCTTAGACCGATGAGGACAGCGCGATGAGGACAGCGCGGTGAACCGAACTCTCGGGTTTCTCTTGGTGTCGGTGGCATTGGTGTTGGCTGCGGGCGCACTCTGGGCCCAGGAGATATTCGGTGCCGATCAGGCCGGAGGGGCTGAGGTGGCGGGTTTGACGGTTGAGGCTCCGCCGGGAACCGCAACTTCATCAACAACCACCACAACTGCGGCACCCACCACCTCCACAACCGAGCCACCGTACGAAGGTTGGGTTGATCCCACGTCATCCGGCAAACCATGGTCCGATCTGGGCGCGGTGGAGGGCCTCCTGACATTTCGGGGAAATCCCACCCGAACTTTCTATGGCCGAAATATCCCCGAGAACCCTGAGCTGGCCTGGACCCATTCCATCGGGTGCTCAAACTCCCCGGTCGGTGGTGTTTCCAAGACCTGGTGCGGATCGGGCTGGACCGGCCAGCCAGCTGTCTTCCAACCGCCAGAGTCCGCGGGCGTAGACCCCGGCACCTGGTGGGTGGCCTTTGGCGGGTATGACCGAAACGTGACCTTCCTGGATCCGCTAACGGGTGATGAGGTGTATGGCCCGTATACCACCGGCGACATCATCAAGGGGTCGATCACGATCGACCCCGATGGTTACCCGCTCATGTACACCGGAAGTCGGGATAACAACTATCACGTCGTTGCGATCGATCGGCCGCAACCGGAGGCGTTGTGGAAGCTGAACGCCGACGCGGTGAAGCCGGTGAAATGGAACGATGACTGGGATGGCTCCGGGCTGGTCATCGATGACTATCTCTTCGAAGGGGGCGAGAACAGTCGTTTCTTCATCGTGAAGCTCAATAGGGGCTATGACGCTGATGGGCTTGTCACGGTTGCCCCACAGATCGTGTTCAGCGCCGAGTCGTGGGATTCCGAACTCCTTGCGGTCACCTCCAATGAGCAGAGCATCGAGAACTCCGTCGCGATCAGCGATAACACCGTCTACTTTGCGAATTCCAGCGGTCTGATCCAGGGCTGGGACATTGGCTCGGTTGCGGAAGGGGGAAACCCCGAACGGGTCTTTCGGTTCTGGGCTGGGGAAGATGTGGATGCCTCGCTCGTCATCGACGAAGACGGCATGATCTATGCCGGCGTCGAGTACGAAAAGGGTCGGCAGCGGGCCAAGGACCTGGGCCAAGTCCTGAAACTCGACCCAACCCGGCCAGACGATCCGTTGGTGTGGAGCGTGCAGGCCAATCGTGGAATCAAGTCCGGTGTATGGGCCACTCCGGCGATCCACGAAGACATTCTCATCGTTGCTACCGATGAGGGGGAGATCCTGGGGCTCGATCGGACTGATGGTTCGCAGCGGTGGGTGATCGATCTCCCTGGACCCACGTGGCAGAGCCCGGTGGTTGTTGACGACGTCCTGGTCCAGGGTGATTGTCTTGGTGTGATGCATGGCTTCGATGTGTCCAACACCTCGGTGACGCCGCCCGAACTGTGGTCGCTCAATCTGGGCGAGGGGTGTCTCGAGTCCACGCCGGCAGTATGGGACGGAGGCATCTTTGTGGGTTCACGCAATGGCACGTTCTACGGTCTCCGCGATCCAGGTGAGTGAGGCGCCTCAGCGGTCATTGCAGATCGAGGACCAACGACCGCTAGGATGATCGGTTCGTTAACTGAAGGCCTGAGATGTTTGCAAATCCCCACGATCCGCTCGCTCCCCCGGAGCACGATCCCCTCGCTCCTCCTGAGGAAATGGTTGACGAACTCCCCGCCGACTGGGAGCCCACCCCTCCGGTCAATGTCCAGAACGGACTGGCTGTTGCCGCGGAGCCTGAGGTCGTTGAGCCTAGGGTTATCGCTGAGCCAGCGGCCGCCGAGCCCGACGCCAACGTCACCCCCGAGATCGGGTTTGCGACACTGGGTTTGCACCAGTCCGTTCTGGAGCAGGTCTTGGCACTCGGTTATGAAGAACCTACCCCCATTCAAACCGAGGCTATTCCGCTGCTGATGGCCGGCCGGGACATGATCGGACAAGCCGCCACCGGTACCGGGAAGACGGCGGCCTTTGCGCTCCCGATCCTGCAACGCCTCGCTGAGGCCCCCCGGAACGCACAACGAGGGAAGGGGCCGAGCGCACTGATTCTGACACCAACCCGTGAGCTGGCCATGCAAGTGTCCGAAGCCATTCACAAGTACGGCCGGGGGATTGGTGCCAAGGTGCTGCCGATCTATGGAGGTCAGCCGATCGTTCGTCAGCTCAAGGAGCTACAGCGGGGCGTCGACGTTGTGGTGGCCACCCCTGGTCGAGCTATTGACCACATCAAGCGGAAGACCTTGGTCCTATCCGGGATAGACATCGTGGTGCTCGATGAAGCCGACGAGATGTTGGACATGGGCTTCGCCGAGGATCTCGAATCCATTCTCAGTGAACTGCCCCGGGAACGGCAGACGGTTCTTTTCTCGGCCACAATGCCGCCGCGAATCCATTCCATTGCTCGCTCCCATCTCGTGGACCCCGCGGTTATCAGGATCGCTCGGGAGACCTCGGACTCGGAGGAGATCCAAAAAGTTCGTCAGGTTGCCTACGTCGTCAACCGCAACCACAAAGCGGTGACCCTAGGGCGCATCCTCGACATGGAGGCGCCGGAGTCAGCGATCGTCTTCTGCCGCACTCGGGTGGAGGTTGACCAGTTGGCCGAAACGCTGAACGGCCGCGGGTACCGAGCCGAGGCGCTTCACGGCGGGATGAGTCAGGAACAACGCGACCGGGCATTGGGCAAGCTGAAGAGCGGAATCGCAGACCTCTTGCTAGCCACCGATGTTGCGGCCCGCGGGCTGGATATCAGTCAGCTCACCCACGTTTTCAACTACGACGTTCCCTCCGCTCCCGAGGCCTACGTGCATCGCATCGGCCGAGTCGGGCGAGCGGGCCGTGAAGGCGTGGCGATCACGCTCGCCGAGCCCCGTGAGCATCGTCAGCTCAAGAACATCGAGCGGGTCACCAAGCAAAAGTTTCGTATGGAAAGCGTGCCCACCGTGGAGCACTTGCGGGAGCGCCGCATGGACATCACCCGGGGCCAGTTGCGCGAGGCTATCCAAGGTGGAAAGAGCGACATGTTCCGCCCGATATTGGAAAGCCTTGCCGACGAGTTCGACGTGGTTGAGGTAGCGATGGCCGCAATCCTTCTCGCCCACGAGGCCACCGCGCCTGAAGCGGACGAGATCGATATTCCGGCCGCCACCATCAAATCCAAACCCCGCAAAGATCGTGACGGTCGGTCCCGCAAGAACGAGGACCGGAAGCCGCGCGGCGCCGACCGAGGTCAACGAGGCGGCAGCCGGGGCGGGCGAGGTGACGACAGCAACCGCACGCGGCTTTATGTGAATAGTGGCCGATCCAACGGCGTACGGGCCAAGGACCTGGTTGGCGCCATCGCTGGCGAGGCCGGCGTGCCCGGGCACGACATCGGCCCAATCGACATCCAGGACCGCTTCTCACTGGTTTCCGTACCGGCCGAGAGAGCCGACGAAGTGATCAACGCGATGCGGAATGTGGCGATTCGTGGCAAGAAGGTAACGCTGCGGCGGGAACGGTTCTAGTGTATGTCTCGCGATCTGGCCAACTCGTTCTACGAAGCTCTCGCCGCCGGTGATGGCGAGACGATGGCCAATCTCTACGGACCGGATGCGATTTTCGAGGACCCGGCCTTTGGTGTTCTCCATGGGTCCGATGCGGGCGATATGTGGCGAATGTTGTGTGCTGGCGGGACTGACCTGAGAGTGGACCACACGATCGAAAGCTCCACCGATGCCGTTGTGGTCACCAACTGGATCGCCCGCTACACCTTTGGACCAACCAAGCGCCCTGTTCGGAACGACGTGACGGCCACGATGAAGTTCCAAGACGGAAAGATCGTAGAACACCGGGATCAGTTCAACTTCTGGAAGTGGTCTGCCCAAGCGCTCGGGATGCCCGGGCGTTTGCTGGGCTGGTCACCGTTTCTGCGGGCCAAGGTACGAAAGACAACGGCGACCAACCTCGCCAAATTCCAGTCGAAAAAATAGCCGGCGGGCGAGAACACCGGCCGGTACGAAACGACGGGAATGCTGTCACACCCTGTCTTTAGGTTGGAGGTATGGAGGTTTCTTATTCCACGTTGCCGGAGGCGGGGGCGGCTGTCGGAGTAGTGGACCACGGGTTGGTGAATGCGGCTGCGGTTCGGGACGTGGTAGCCGGGGTTCGGGCGGGGTTGCGGTCCTTGGCGCTGACAGATCAGGCGGTCTTGGCGGGCATGGATTTGCCTGGTTTGGTCGGTGAGTTGGAGGCGGTGTCATCGTCCCTGGATTCGTTGAAGTGCAGTGTGATGCTCATGTTGGAGGTGGACGGCTGGCATGGGCGGATGGGATTGAGGTCGGGTCGGTTCGTGTATCGCCATGTCGCCCAGATTTCCGGAGCATCGGCGTTCGGGCTGTACGAGACCAGTCTGGCGATGCGGGAATTGTCCATTTGCGGTTGGGGATATCGAAGGGGTGTGTTCGGGGTGGATCAGGCCCGCCGTATTGGCCGGTTGTGGAGTAGCCCCGAGTACCGGGCCCCGTTGCGCGCATCGCAGGATCGGTTGATGGACTGGGCCTGTCGGTTGTCGTTCAACGACTTCGAGCGACGGCTGGATCGGTGGTGCCGCCAGATCGATGCTGTGGTTGATAACGATGCCAGAACCCACACCAAGCGGGCGGCGTCGATGCGTCAGAATCGCGACGGTTCCTGGATGCTCTCGGCACGGATGGGATCTGTAGTTGGGGCCCAAATGCAGACCGTGCTTCATAAGTTCTGTGAGGGGGAATTCAACTACGAGTGGTCGCTACTCAAGGAGCAATATGGCCCGGATCACTCGGATCGTGGTGGTACCAATCCCTCCAACGGGGCGCCACGCTGCGGTATGCATAACCGGGACAAAGAAAAGCGGCGTCGTATTCCCTGGCGAGACCAAACGGGTCCTGGTGGACCTCAGACCCCGGCGGAACCAACTACCCCGGACCTCCAACTCCCAGAGCCCCCTAGGGGCTTCCCACCACTAGCCCAGGTCTTCGTCGGTGTGGTTGTGCAGATCGATGATGCCCAGGCGCACAGCGCCGAGCACGGCGTGGGTAAGGCTCTGGGCATCGAGTTTGCGATAGATCGCATTGAGGTGGTTGTGTACCGTCTTGGTGGTGATCCCCAAATGACGCCCGGCCTGTTTGGTGCTCATACCGTCGGCGATCGCCTGAAGGATCTCGACCTGGCGATCACTGAGAAGGTCCTCGTTGGCTCGTTGCTCGTTGGCAGTGGTGAGCATCGCTCCGGCCAGCGCAGGCGACAGCACCGTCTCGCCATCCACAACCCGCAGCACGGTGTCGCGTACGTCAACGAAGGACGTCCCTTTGCTGAGGTAGGCACTGGCACCGGCAGCGATGGCGTCGCGGGTCTTGTCGATGTCGTCGTGCATCGTGAGGACGGCGACTCGGCATTTGGGAACCTGCTCCCGAATCTGGGCGGTTGCTTCGATTCCGTCCATCACCGGCATGGACAGATCCATGAGGACAACATCGGGTTGGAGGGCTTTGGCCAGCGATACAGCTTCTTCCCCTGTGGAAGCCTCTCCAACTACATCGTCGCCGGCGGCTTCGAAGGATCGGCGGAGACCGTCGCGTAGTAGTGCATGGTCATCGGCAAGAAGAATTCGGATCATGGATGTGCTCCCGAATTGGATGGTCTGGTGAGAACAGTAATCGTGGTGCCCTCGTTTTGTGTGCTT
>JABDIY010000075.1 GCA_013003535.1 Acidimicrobiales bacterium
TGCTTGGTGTGATGTCCCTTTCGACCACTGCCAAATCCACCACATCACCTTCTGGGAACACGGCGGTGCTACCGATCTTCACGAACTTATCCCGCTGTGTTCCCGGCACCACCACCAAATCCATGAAGGAAACTGGACCATCCGGCTCGATCAACACCGCAACCTGCACATCATCAAACCCAACGGCCACACGTGGGCCATCAAACCACCCCCTTCGGCTGCATACGTCACCAAACGAACCGGCCACCAACAAACACTCCGAAAACAACCCGACAACTGAACACGCCTGAGCCCTCGGCTCAACCCCGACGAGAAACCACGCCTCGAGCACCCTCAACACTGATCACCACTCCAGCCCACCCCACCCCGGGGTCTGCGAAGTGACCACCAGTCCCAACAGACTGAGCGCAACTTGACAACCAAACAACCCCCCACCCCGTCCACCACCCGCCGATGGCAACACCATCGGCGGGCGGACAGGCTGTGCCGCTTTGGATGGGTCAAGCCCACGTTTATCCGTGCCCTAGCTTGCTGAGTATCCTCTATGCCATGGACTCAACAACACCGGACAATGAGGCGTACGGACGGTGGAAGGACGCTTACGAAGCGTCACCAACCCGTGACGACTCCTTCGAAACGATGAGCGGCGTCCCGGTGGAGCCGGTCTACGGCGATGCCCCTTACCCCGGTCAATACCCCTATACCCGCGGCATCCACCCCGGCATGTACCGAGGCCGGCTCTGGACCATGCGCATGTTCGCCGGTTTCGGCACCGCCGAAGACACCAATGCCCGGTTCAAGGAAATCCTGCGGAACGGTGGAGGTGGATTGTCAACCGCGTTCGATATGCCCACGCTGATGGGCTACGACTCCGACAGCGAATGGGCCGAGGGCGAAGTGGGCCGAGCCGGAGTTGCAGTGGACACGCTGGCCGACATGGAAGACCTCTTCGCCGACATCGATCTGGCCAAGGTCTCCACCTCCATGACCATCAACGGCCCTGCCAACATCGCACTTGCCAAGTACATCGCAGTGGCGGAGAAGAAGGGCATCGATCGGGCTCAACTCAGCGGCACAATTCAGAACGACATTCTGAAGGAATATCAGGCCCAGAAGGAATACATCTACCCCCCTCGACCCAGCATGCGGATCGTGACCGACATGATGCGTTACACCACGGCCGAGATGCCCAAGTGGCACCCTGTGTCGATCAGCGGGTACCACATTCGCGAGGCGGGCAGCACAGCAGCACAGGAGCTTGCCTTCACCCTCGCCAACGGCTTCGCCTACGTAGAAGCTGCTGTGGCCGCGGGACTCGAGATCGATGCGTTCGCCAAGCGATTGAGTTTCTTCTTCAACAGTCACAGCGACTTCTTCGAAGAGCTGGGGAAGTTCCGAGCCGCTCGCCGGATCTGGGCCCGGTGGATGAAGGAACACTACGGTGCACAGGACGAAAGCTCATGGAAGTGCCGCTTCCACACGCAAACGGCTGGGGTCAGCCTCACCGCCCAGCAACCGGAAATCAACATCGCCCGGGTGGCCATCCAGGCCTTCGCGGCGGCCGTTGGGGGAACCCAAAGTCTTCACACCGATTCCTATGACGAGGCACTGGCGCTCCCAACCGAAGACGCCGCTCGAATCGCCCTGCGGACCCAACAAATCGTGGCCTACGAAACCGGCGCAGCGGTGGTCGCCGATCCATTCGGCGGTGCCCCCTACGTCGAGTGGATGACCGACGAAATGGAACGGCAGGCCGAAGCGATATTCGCTCACCTTCTGGATCTGGGCAACGGCTCCATCCTCGAGGGGGTGTACGAAGGAATCGAAAACGGCTACTTCGTCGGAGGTATTGCCGATTCGGCGTACCGGTTCGAGCGAGAGGTGAATGCCGGCAGGCGCATCATCGTTGGCGTGAACGCGTTCACCGAAGGTGATGACGACGAGCGCCAGCTCCTCCGTATCGATCCCTCCGTTGAAGAGATCCAACTCAAGCGACTCGGCGAGGTGAAGCAAAACCGCAATTCCGACGCGGTAAGTCAAGCATTGGCCAAGCTGAAGGCAGACGCCGCCGTGCCTGACCTCAATTTGATGCCCACCACCATCGAGGCTGTCCAGGCATATGCCACCGAAGGCGAGATCACTCAAGCCTTGGCCGACGTCTTCGGCCGCTACACCGAACAGGCCATCGTGTGAGCGCAGACTCCAATTCCGCCACCGATGAAGCACCCGAACGGCTCCGGATCGTTCTCGCCAAACTCGGACTCGACGGCCACGATCGCGGCCTGAAGGTCGTCGCCAGAATCCTTCGAGATGCGGGAATGGAAGTGATCTTCCTGGGCCTCCGCCAAACCACGTCGTCGATCGTGGCCGCGGTGGAGCAGGAGGACGCTGATGCCGTCGGTCTGTCCATGCACAACGCCGGCCACCTCACGCTTGGTCCAAAAATGGTACAAGCCCTGGCCGATGCCGGACTTGACGTGCCGGTAGTGATCGGCGGCATCGTGCCCGCCGAAGACGAACCGCTTCTGTACCAGGCGGGAGTCGCCGCCGTCCTCGGCCCGGGTGCACCGGCCACCGAAGTGGTGGAAGCGGTTCGGGCAGCTGTGGCGCAGCGAACTGCGTGAACATACGAACCGCATCGCTCACCGAGCTGGTCGAGGCCGCTCGGTCCGGCGACAACCGCGCCGTGGGTCGTCTGCTCACTCTGGTGGAGCGGGGCTCAGCTGCCGCTGAAGAAGTTGCGGCCCTCACCCACCCGTTGCGGGGTAATGCCCATGTTGTGGGGATCACCGGCGCCCCCGGCTCGGGCAAGTCCACACTCGTCGGTCGCCTATTGGCCGGATGGTGTCAACGAGGCCTGCGCCCGGCGGTGCTGGCGATCGACCCTTCGTCACCGATTTCTGGCGGTGCCATCCTGGGAGACCGCATTCGCATGGACGACGTGATCCCCGAAGGAACCTTCGTGCGGTCCATGGCCACTCGGGGGCACCAGGGCGGGCTGGCCTTGGCCGTACCGGGGGCCGTCCGAGTATTGGATGCTGCAGGATTCTCGCCGATCGTCATCGAGACCGTAGGCGTCGGTCAGGTGGAGGTAGACGTGGTGGCGGCGGCCGACACCGCCGTAGTGGTGGCCACACCCGGGATGGGCGACGCCGTCCAAGCCAACAAGGCGGGCCTGCTCGAAGTGGCCGACCTCTTCGTAGTGAACAAGGCCGACCGTCCCGGCGCCGCGGACGTCCGGCGGGACCTCGAATTGATGTTGGATCTCGCCCACGTCACAGGTGCCGACACTGACGACAGCGGCGTGTACTTTCGACCGCAGATCCTGATGGTCACCGCAACCACAGGCACCGGCGTGGCCGAGGTGATCGACGGGATTGCCGACCATCTGAAACACCTCACAGCTTCGGGTCGGCTGGCCGATCGACGGGCCCATCGGGTGAAGGCCGAGGTCCGCAGCAGGGCCCACGCTGCGTTGGAACAGCAGCTTCGCCACTCCATGCAAAGCGATGCGGCAACCGCTGCCCTGGAGAAGGCGATCAACAGCAACTTCTCACCCGTCGACGCGGCCAGGAAGATCGTGCAAAAGATCACCGGGGACTAGGCTCTCCCCGTGGCCAGCGAAGAATTGATTCCAGCCGCCACGGTTATTTTGGGTCGCAACGGCTCTTCCGGCTTAGAGATCCTCATGCTCAAGCGGAACTCCAAAATCGCGTTCGGCGGAGCATGGGTCTTTCCGGGCGGGCGAGTCGATCCCGGCGATAGCGGTAGCGGTGAACTGGAAAAAGCTCGTTCGGCGGCAGTCCGTGAATCCGGCGAGGAAACGGGGCTCGTGGTCAAGCACGCCAGTATGCACGTCTGGTCATACTGGGCGCCGCCCCAGGCCCAGGAGATGGTGACCAGCGGGACGAAACGGCGCTTTTCAACTTGGTTCTTCTTTGCCCCCGCCCCCGCCAACGACTTGGTCACTGTTGATATGGGCGAGATCCAGGAGCACCGCTGGCTCCCCCCTGCAGAGGCGATCGACCTGCACCGGCGGGCCGAAATCGAGCTGATTCCGCCAACCTGGGTGACACTGCACCAGTTGGCTTCCCACTCAACCACCGAGTCGGTCACCCGCGCTGCATCCGGTTCGTTCGACCCGCCACAGTTCGTGACCCGCCCCATCCCCGGCGACCCGGTGATTCTCACTTGGGAGGGCGACGTAGCTTATGATGATCGGTCGCTTCGAGACTCTCCGGGAGCCCGAAATCGGCTCACGATGAGCGCCGGAAACTGGTTCTACGAACGCCGCCAATGAACCAGCGCTCGGCCGTTGCCGTCTTGGCATTTCTCCTGATGGCGGTGGCCTTCTTGACCTGGCGAGTCCTGGCACTTCGTTCAACAGCGGTCGCCCCACCATCACCGTCACCAACAACCGAATCATCGGTCACCGCCGCCGAGGCCTTCGTTTCCGCATGGACCAAAGACCAGCAGGCGACGTATGTGGCAACGGCGACCGTGGGCCTTCGGGGAGACGGAGTGAAATCCGAAACCGAGGAGGTCCGCGCCCGTCGCCACGGCCAGCTAATGATAAACCGGGACTCCACTATCTACTACCAGCACGACGGCGTCACCGAAACCTGCCGACAGACTCCGTCGGAGATCTTCTGCACTCCCCCAGCTTCCACCCCAACCTTCTCAGAACAGCTGAACGAGCTCAACGATCTACTGATCGAGACGGGCCGCCGTTACCGCACCACCCTCTCAGAGGATCCGGGGTGTTTTGATTTCGAGCTCGACCGGTCACAGGGCCCTGCCACCACCCTGTTCGGCCAAGCCGCCACCTACTGCTTCGATCCCGACGGCGTGCTGGTGAGCACCCTGATTCAACGCCAGAATCGAGAAGACTTCGTAGAGGTCAGCGACGTCGCCACCACCGGGTTGGAAAGTGCGTTGACCGGCCTGTTTCCGGAGCCGATTATCGAACAGTTCCTGAGCGCCCCGTGACCGCTCAAGGGACAATCCACCCTTCGCCCGACCTCCGGCCGAGAGCGCCATTCTCGGGCTGGCGGATGCTGGCGATTGCGATCGTTGCCGGATCCTTCACTGGCCCCGGGCAGACCATCGGCGTTTCCGTCTTCATCAACTCCTTCATCGCCGACCTCAGTCTCTCCCGAGACAGCGTCGCCCTGGCGTATCTGGTGGGGACCCTGCTCGGCGCTACAGCAATGCCAAAGGTTGGCCAATTGATCGACGAGTTCGGGATCAAGCGTAGCCAGATGATCATCGCCGGTCTGTTCGGTGTCGCTCTCCTCAACATGTCGCTTGTCCAGAACTGGATGTGGTTGGCCATCGGCTTCATGTTCATTCGTATGCTGGGCCAGGGCAGTCTCACCATGGTCAGCACCGTAACGGTGGCCCTCTGGTTCGACCAGCTGCGCGGCCGGGCGATGGGTCTGCTGGGGATTGGAGTCTCGGCCGGAATCGCCCTCACCCCTGTCGTGATGAATGCATCGATCACGCAACTGGGCTGGCGGCAGGCGTGGGTGGCGGCAGCTGTCACAGTGCCGCTGGTGTTGCTGCCCATCACCTTTTTCGGCCTCGTCGACCGCCCCGCCGTGATCGGGCAACTCCCCGATGGCCAGCTCAGCCGCCGGCACCTCGAGAGGCACCCGGAGCCAGCCGCCGGGAACACTTGGGGATACACCCGTGGCGAAGCGATTCGCCACCCGGCATTCTGGCTCCTCCTCACCATGGTGACCATGACCTCCATGCTGATCACCGGGCTGAACTTCCATCAGATCGATCTCCTCGTCCAATCCGGTCTCACCGAGGGTGAGGCTGCGCTGATGTTCCTCCCGCAGATTCTGGGGTCAACGCTGTCAGGCTTCGCCGTAGGCTGGCTGGTAGATCGGGTAGCGGGACGCTTTCTCCCGGCCCTGGGACTTGTTCTTCTGGGACTGAGCCACCTGTTGGCTTCGACCCTGGGGGCCCCATGGGTAGTAGTGGTCTACGCGCTGAGTCTCGGTGTCACCGGCGGTGCGACCCGAGTAATTTCCTCGTCATTGCTTCCGAAGTGGTTCGGCACTGCTCACATAGGTTCACTCCAGGGCGTGATCCAGTTCACCGGGGTAGCGGGTTCATCACTGGGGCCACTCCTGTTATCGGTTTCTCATGGGCAACTGGGCAGCTACGGATCGGCTGCCCTGCTGTTGGCAGTGCTCCCGTTTCTCACAGCCGGCTACGCACTCGTCGTAAGGCCTCCAGGTAAGCAGAACGGGAGCCACCGGCTCCTCAGCCAATCAATTGACTGAGGTGGCGATGCGTGTGGAGGGAGTTGGTGACCCCCGCCCTACTAATACATCCGGTGTGGGCGATGACCACCGGTTGCACGATAAGTAACGGAGGATGCGGACCGAGACTTGAGCGAAATCTTCAGCCGAGCAACGACGCTCCCGCCCAAATAGCGGCCAATAACCCGATGACAATCTGAATCACGCTGCGGCCCACCGGGGGTCGCTCCAAGGAGCCTTCCGCACGCTGGCGGGGTGGACGAATCAGGGCAGCCAACGTGCCGAGTGCCAAGGCCGATCCCAGGGCCAAAACGATCTGCGGGAGGATGTCATCACCAAAGAGGTTCTGCGCCAACATCCTCCGACGATAACCCGCCCGGGTTGGTGATTTTCACCCCTAAAGGGACGCCGGCCGGGTGTCGATAGATAGATACAGCCAGAAGGAGCTCACTGCAATGGTCGAGCGAGAGATTTCCCCAACCGAGACACTGCTACGGGCAGGTAGGCGAGAGCGAACCCAGGTTGCGTTCCGCCGCACCGAACGGCTCCCGTCGCGCCGTCCCAGCTATGTCATCGCGTCCTCGGCCCATGGCATCCCCGAACGGAGCCGCACCACGGCACTCGTATTTCAAGCGATTCTGGGCGCCGCCGCATGTCTGGCATTGGTTGGCGTAGTCGCCTCCACCCAGAACGCAGCCACGAATACGCTGAATCCAACAAACCCCGATGCACCGCCCCCTGCGGTTTTTGTGCATCTGGACTAGAAGTCCTCGGGACCAGGTCCGTCTGGTTCGGGTCGGTAGGCCATGTTCTCGAACCGAGTGAAGCGACCCTGAAACGCCAGCTTCACCACGCCTGTTGGCCCACTGCGATGCTTGGCCACCACCACCTCCGCGAGCCCAGCATCTTGTGACTCGGGATTGTAAACCTCATCCCGATACAGGAAAAACACGGCATCGGCGTCCTGTTCCAGGCTGCCGGACTCTCGTAGATCAGACAACATTGGGCGTTTGTCGGCCCGTTCTTCGAGCTTTCGGTTGAGCTGGGCCAAAGCGATCACGGGGCATTCCAGTTCACGGGCGAGGATTTTCAAGTTTCTACTGATCTCGGAGACTTCCTGCTGCCGATTTTCCACCGACGCTCGACCACTCATGAGCTGGATGTAGTCAACCGCGACCAAACCGAGCGGGCCCACTTGGCTCTTGAGCCGGCGGGCTTTCGCGCGGATTTCCATGATCGAGGTCTGAGGGTGATCGTCGATGAAGATCGGGGTTTCCGAAAGCACGCCTACCGCGTGGCTGATCCTGTTCCAATCCGCCTCACCAAGGTTGCCGGTTTTGATGTGGGTGGAATCCACCCGAGCTTCGGAGCAAAGGATCCGCTGCGACAGCTCCAGGCTCGACATCTCCAGCGAGAAGAGCAGGACGGGGTTTCCGCTCTTGGCGATGTTGGTGGCGAGGCCCAGGAGAAATGCCGTCTTGCCCATACCCGGTCGGGCGCCGACCACATACATGGCGTTGTTCTGCAGTCCCGCCATCAAACGGTCGAGGTCCACAAATCCGGTAGCCATACCGGTGACATCGCCGCCTAGCTCGAAGAGCATCTCCAAGCGATCCAGGTTCTCGCTCAAGAGATCGCGTATCTCCACCATGGATCCGCTCAGCCGCCGCTGCCCTACCTCATACATGAGCGCTTCGGCGTCGTCGATCATGCGGGACACATCCTCAGGCACGCCATAGGCCATTTCGGCGATTTCGTTCGACACCGCGATCGCTCGCCGCAAAAGCGCTTTTTCCTCAACGATCTTTGCGTACGATCCGGCATTGCTCACCGCCGGCACTTCGTTCTGTAAGTCGAACAGCGTCTTGTGGCCGCCGATGGCGTCGATCAGGCTGGCCTTGGCCAGTTCATCACCGACCGTGATGGGGTCGACGGCCTCACCGGCGGCATACAACGCGGTGATCGCCGAAAAGATGTGTCCGTTGGCAGGCCGATAGAAATGCTCAGCATCGAGGATCTCAACCACGTCGGCAATTGCCAGCTTGTCCAGCAGCATCGCCCCCAAGACCGTCGACTCAGCCACGAGGTCATGCGGTGGTTGTCGTCGCGGGTTCTCTCCGGCCATCTAATACATCCAAGCAATTGGGCCCGGTGGATAACCAGACCACCGCCAATGGATCTCCATAGGATTTCCCTGTTGTAAGCGGTTGTGACGTTTATCCACCGATGCTTCGCCAAGCGGTGGATAAACGTCCTCACGCTCACATCTAGCTGGCCACAACCTCGACCGTGATGGGAAACTGCACCTCAGCATGGGGGTGCGCCATCACCGTGTGGGTTCCGACCGTCTTCAGGTGTTCATCGTCCACCATCTTCCGATCCAACTCCACACCGGTCTGATCCAGCAGGGCAGCAACGATGTCATTGGCCGAGACGGAGCCGAACAATTTTCCGTCGGCAGATGCCCTGGCGGCAATGGTGATCGGCTTGGAAACCACTGACGTTGCGATCTCTTCAGCAGCCTCACGATCCTTGGCATTTTTCTGACCCCACGCCCGGCGCATGGCCTGGGCCTGGGCCTCGGCACCGTGCGCTGCTTGTGTGGCCCGGCCCGAAGGGATCAGGAAATTGCGCGCAAACCCGTCAGCAACATCAACCACGTCACCGCGCCGACCCACATTCTTGACCTCGTCATGAAGTACTACCTTCATGATTCGGTTCCTTCGGTTTGCTCAGCTGCCTCAGTTTGCTCAGGCTCCACGACATCGATCCCCAACTCGGCGAAGTCATCGTCGTCGGTGAATTCGGTGTCTTCGGAAACATCTTCGTCACGAGGTCGACGAGGGCCGTCACCACGATCGGTACGACCACGACGCTGGGTGGTCACCCGGCTGGTGTAGGGCAGCAGCCCCATCTCGCGGGAGTTCTTGATCGCCTTGGCGATGACTCGCTGCTGCTGGACGTCGTTGCCATTGACGCGGCGACCGCGGATTTTGGCTCGGTCAGACATGAACCGCTTCAGTAGATCAACATCTTTGTAATCCACATAGTCGATCTTCTCGGTGGAGAGGATGCTGACCTTCTTGCGGCGGCCTTTGTCTTTGGGGTTCCCGCGCTTGCGGGATGATGCTCGTGCCATTAGAACGGCTCCTCATCTGGGTTGTACGCCGGGGGTGATCCTTGGCTTCCGCCACCGAAGTCACGGCCGCCGGACTGGTTTCCGTAATTGCTCTGACCGCCTTGATTCCGGCTGTAGCCGCCACCCTGCTGCCCGCCGCTTTGACCACCGTCGTTCCGCTCGTTGCGAATCACCTGCGCGGTTGCCCATTTCAGGCTGACCGCTACATCTTCTGCAACGATCTCCACCTTGGAGCGACGGTCGCCTTCTTTGGTTTCCCAACTGCGTTGTTCGAGCCGGCCGGTCACGGTGACCCGCGTTCCTCTCCCAACGGTCTCAGCCACATTGGCCGAAAGCTGATTCCAGCAGCTCACATCGAAGTAGGAAACGGCTTCTTCCCATTCGTTGGTTTGACGGTTCTGCCAGCGCCGATTCACTGCGATGCTGAACGATGCAACTTGAGAACCGCCAGTAGTAAACCGGACTTCGGGCTCTTTGGTGGCGTTGCCGGAAACCGTCACCGAGTTATCTGTAGCCATAGGAACTCTCCTCTAGGCAGTGACTGCTGCGAGGCCACGCTTGTGGGCCTCGGGAACGGGCAGTCGAATGAACTTGTGGCGGACCACGTCGTCCGCAAGCCGCAACGTCCGGTCGACTTCGTCGAGGGCGTTGGGGGAAGCGATTTCCAGTACTACGTAGAAACCCTCCCATTTATGGTTGATCTCATAAGCGAAGCGACGAACGCCCCACTTGTCAACCTTCTCCACCTTGCCGCCAGCTTCTTCGGCCTGACCGGAAATCCGGTTGATGGAGGCTTGAACCGTCGACTCGTCGAGATCGGCAGAAAAAATTATCATTAACTCATAAGCACGCATAAGCGCCTCCCTACGGACCCGGTGACCCGGGGCCCCTCAGTGGGGCAGGGTGAATACAACCTGTCCGAGGCTACCGCCCCACCATCAACTTGCGACGCGATCGGCCAGCGACACGCAAACAGCCAGGAAGTGGCAGACCTATCAAGGGCTGGTGGTGGCGGGCTGTTCCGGAATCTGGTCCACTGGAATCTCGTCGGCAGGCGGGCCTTCGGGTGTGCAATCGACGGGCGGTACCGCCCCAGCGGGTGGCGGTTCACCCTCTGCCGGAGGCGGGGCGGGGGTGCAGGTTGGCACCATTGTGGTGGTGGTGGACAATTGTGGATTGCGCACTCGTCCAGTGAAGTTGTCACTCGTCGGGAGTTCAGTGCAGGAAGGGGCCAACGCCAGATCTTCGCCTGACTCCGCCGCAACAACTCCACGGTATTCTGCGGCGCGGCTCATGAACTCCGCCCACATCTCGGCCGGATAGTCCCCGCCATGCACCTCGATGCCCCGGAAGTCGCTCATCGTTCGCAACGGCTCACCGGGAGCCCCGGGGTACCCCATCCAAACCGCCGCCGTGAGATCGCAGGTGAACCCGACAAACCACGCATCTCGAGCGTCCTGAGTAGTTCCGGTCTTCCCCGCAGCCGGCTGCCCGAATTGGGCGGCCCGCCCAGTGCCTGACTCTACTACCTGGGTGAGCCCGTAGTTCACTTGCCGGGCGATTTGGGGATCGAGTACCGGGGTACCGGGTCGTTCTGGCCCCGATGCACATTCGCCGTTCACCGGGTACCAACAAAGCACTTGGCCCTCGGCGTTCTCAATCCTTTCGATCAACACTGGTGCCTCATACACACCCTCCCGTTCGAAAGTGCTGTACGCCGAAGCCATGTCCAGCACCGAAACTTCACCGGCACCGAGAACCAAGGCCGGCACGGCGGGAAGTTCGGCGGTAACACCCAGTTTTTGGGCCATCTGCACAACCTGGCCCGGATGGGTATCGATCATCAGCTGGGCAAAGACCACGTTGGACGACACCCGCAGAGCGTCAACCAGATCGCGGTAACCATTGCTCGAACCGCCGCCCTTCACCCGCCACACACCACCGCTGTTTGCACCCGGAATTTCGATTACTGACGGGGCGGAGTACAAGGATCGAGCACTAAACCCTTGTTCGAGTGACTCCGCGAATGCGAACGTCTTGAAGGCCGAGCCCGGCTGGCGACCGGAACCACCTCCATCTCGACCCAGCGCCAAGTTCACCTCGCTCACACCGAAGTCCGTGCCTGCCATCATGGCCACAACCCGGCCGCGTTCGTCCACCGCAACGATGGATGCGGTGGGGTTGTCGGGGTCCTCAGGCGGTAGCTCATTCACCACCGTCTGGTAGGCGTGTCGTTGGAGCTCGTGGTCCAGCGTTGTGTACACCCGAAGCCCATCGGTGTACAGGCCGCCATCGGGATAGAGCTGGGCCAATTCCTGACGCACCGCCTCCACGAAATACTCCGACCCGAACTCTGCCCCCTTCACCCGGCCCAGGCCCACGCGGCTGATCGGGGCAATAATAGTATTCAAGGTCCGCTTGTCGGCGCGGTCCGCTTCGAGTTCGGTGATGTAGCCGTCCTCGAGCATTCTCCGTAGCACCGTGGCCCTGCGCCGTTCCGCCTCTTCAGGGTTGTCACGGGCGTCGGCGGATTCGGGGGCTCGAATGAGCCCGGCCAGATAGGCGGAGTCAGCCAGGCTGAGCTGTTCGACGTTCTTACCAAAGTAGGCCTGCGACGCCGCCTGGATCCCGTACGCCCCCCTGCCGAAATAGATGAGGTTCAGATAGTCCTGGAGGATCTGCTGTTTGCCTGCGGCCTTGTCCACCGCCTCGCGTTCCAGCTTGATCGCCAAGGTGGCTTCCCGGATCTTGCGGGTGAGGGTGCGTTCGTTCGTGAGGAAGCTGTTCTTCACGTACTGCTGGGTAATGGTGGAGCCACCCTGGTTTCCGCCAAAACGAATGTCCTGGTAGAGCGCCCGGGCGATGCCGTAGGGGTCTACGCCCTCGTGTTCGAAAAAGTCTTTGTCCTCCGCAGCGACCACCGCCTGCCAGAGAACCGGCGGGATCTGGTCGAACGTGACAAGTTCACGATCTTCAACCGCGGAAAGAGTAGCCGTTGCAACATCGCGGGAACACGTTCCCACTACCTCGGACGTACAGATGAACGTGGTCTCGTTCAGATCGGGGGCAACGAGTTCTGGCAACTGGATTTGGGATGAGAGAACCATCACCGCCGACGCCAGCATGCCCACCCCGGCGAGCACCATCAACAACAGTGCCCTGCGAAGTCGCCAAAGAGGATTTCGACTCCGCCTCCGGGGCGCACGGGGAGAGAGCAGTAGATCTAACACAGCGACCCCATGTTGTAGCAGGCTTAACCGAGCAGACGGCTTCGGCTGCCCTCGGCGATGGGGAACGACTCTCTCAGGTGATTCCACCAGCACGAGCGACACACTTCAACCCGGAAACCGATGGTGGATCGGTGGCGGGCCCGCAACCGCTGCATTTCGGCCACGTCAGTTATGCAACGCCCGCTGCGTGGTAGTCCAGGGCCAAAGGCGAACGACACGGCCACCAGTTGGTCACCCTCGCAGATCGGACATGGCTCATTCATGGCGGTGGCGTGGTTGTTGGCGACCCTCCGAAGTTCGGGCTGGGCGTCGCACACTTCCAACCGGTCGCGATACCCCGCTCGAACCCCATCGATCACGCGCTGGCGCTCCAGCCGATAACTCACGATTCCGGAACGTTCGTTCATCCCTCCGCCCCGCCCGGGTCGCGACGAGCAATCAGCAACGCCTCGGCTTCACTCCTGGACAGCGGCCCGTTCTTCACCGCCTCGTCCCGGAGGTAGTTGAGCGCCGCTCCCACGGCCGGACCGGGCCGAATTCCGAGCACTTCCTGCACATCATCTCCGCTCATGGGCGGTTCCAGGTCCTCCCGGCTCACGGCCGCGGTCAGCTGCTCGAATGCGGATACAAATCGATCCAGACGATCGTGTTCCACCCTCGCCAGTATTCGGTTGAGAGCAACGGCTCGAATCACGAGGTTTTTGCCATGGTCGGCCAGCATCGCTCGCAGTGGGGCTGCTGCTGTAGAATCCGGGATCTGAAGAGTTAGGAGGGCCTGGAGGTCCCGGCGGTGCTCTGAAGACATCTTCAAATGCGCCGCCGCCGCCTCCACGGTATGGCCGGTGAAATCCACCAGTGCCGCCCAACGAATACCCGTGTCCGGCGGGGACTGTTGTGCCATGGCCGATACCCGTACACGATCAAAGGCCGGCAGCGTGGCGACGCCCAGAGCTGATCCCATGACCCCGGTATCCCAAAGAAACCGGAGCCCGTCACCGGGGTTCGGAAGCGACAACAACCGGTCCAGCTCGGCGAATATCCGCTCTCCCGAGACAATGCTCATTCGTTCGGCGAGATCGTTGGCCGCGACCCTGACAAGCGGGTCGAAAGACATCCCCAGTCTCGCTCCGAACCGGGCCGCTCGTAGCATCCGAAGCGGGTCATCCTGGAATGAGATCTCAGGTGACAGGGGTGTGCGGAGCCGGCGGGCCACCAAATCGTGGTGACCACCGAACGGGTCCACCATCTCACCGGTGAGCACATCACGGGCCATGGCGTTGATCGTGAAATCACGACGGCTGAGATCGGTCTCCAGATCATCACCAAAGCCAACATCGGGTTTGCGACTTTCCGAGGAGTAAATCTCTCTTCGGTAGGTCGTCACCTCCACTGCACGACCCTCCACGGTGGCACCGATGGTGCCGAATTTTTCACCCTGGCGCCAGATCGCCGTAGCAACGGGTTCCAGCAACTCAAGCACTTCACCGGGTCGAGCGTTGGTTGTGAGGTCGATATCCTCACCTTCCTCGCTCAGGCCGAGAACTTGATCCCGTACCGCTCCCCCAACGAGGTAGAGCTCATATCCCGCTGCGGCAAAGAGCGTCCCCAACCGAAGGGCGGCAGCGGGCAAGGGCGGGAGAGCCGGGGACGGGCTCACCGATCCCGAAGATGGAAGCGCTTGGCCGCCGCAACCTCGCCTCCACCAACGTTTCCCCCGGTGGCCTCCTCGGGTCGGTAGGCATGATCAACCGCTATAGAGGCCACGGCCCCAGCACAAGAGGCGAGCGCATCGGTGTCGTATCCTCCTTCGAGAAAAAGCAGCCGCTTCCCGGCAGGCACAATATTCATGAGTGTCCGTGAGGCGTCGGCGTAGTCGCCCGAACTGAGCCCAAGATCGGTGATGGGATCAGCCCGGTGACCGTCGAAGCCAGCTGAGATCAAGAGCCAGTCCGGGGCGAACTTCTCTACAACCGGGACAACGATTTCTTCAATCGCCGACCGATAGACCGACCCGCTGGTGCCCGCCGGCAACGGGATGTTCACGTTCGTTCCCGCACCGGCACCGTGGCCGGTCTCCTCCAGTGCCCCGGTGTAGGGGTACCACGGGTACTGATGAAGGGAAACGAACAGGACATCGGGGTCGCTGTAAAAGATGTCCTGAGTTCCATTCCCGTGATGAGCGTCGATGTCGACGATGGCAACACGGTCGCCCCGATCCGCCAAAAACCGGGCGGCGACCGCCACATTGTTAATCAGGCAGAACCCCATCTGCCGGTTGGGGAGGGCGTGGTGACCTGGCGGTCGGACCACCGACCAACCCGCCGCTCCTTCTCCGGCATCCATCCGTCTGATGAGGTCTAGCCCTGCGCCGGCCGCCACCCAGGCGGCGTCGGACGACGAGCTGTTGACCGCCGTGTCGGGGTCGATATTGCCGCCCCCTTCAAGACAGAACATCTGCAATCGGTCGAGCACTGGCCCGGGATGAACCGCTTCCACAGCCGCGCGTTCCGCTACGGGAGCGTCTACCCATTGAACTGCTTCAGATAGATCGGCTTGGGCGATCCCGTGCCGAAACGCGTCCAGCCGGGCCGGGCGCTCCGGATGGTGCGGACCAGCGTCGTGCAACCAGCAAAGGTCGTTGGTGGCAAGGAGAAGCGTCACTGCTGTTCAATGTAGCGAGTCTCGTGCACGCAGGCGAAGGCGGCGCTCGCCTACCCTTGTACGCAGTGAGTTCGGCTGCAGTACCAAACCCAGCAACGCCGGTCAGTCGAGGGATCTCGGTAACGGGCCTCGGCAACTCGCGCGTGCGCGTGAGCAACTGGCAGGGAGACCAAGGCGTCGCGCTCGTCGGGCCGGGCCGAGCATCGTTGCTGCCTTCGATCCACGACCTCCACAAGGTGCTGGATCGACTCAGCAAACGGGGCGTTGCTCGCGCCGTCACCCCGGCGCTGTCGCAACGCGACGCCAAGCCGTTCCTTCAAGCTGGGTTCACCACCCACGAACACCTCCACCTGCTCGCGTTCGATCTTCGCAACGGCCCACACGGCCCGGCGCTCGCGCCGCCGCTGCCTGATGGCTTCCAGCTTCGCAACGGCCATCGCTGGCATGAACACGACGTAATCGCCGTGGACGGAGCGGCGTTCGAATCATTCTGGCGATTCGATCCAGCCGCATTGCGCGAAGCTCGAAGGGCCACTCCCCGGCATCACTATCGGGTCATCACCAACCATGGCGGCGTGGCCGCCTATGCGGTCACAGGACTTGCTGGACAGCGGGGTTATCTCCAACGCTTGGCGGTGCATCCCCGATTCGAAGGCAACGGACTCGGTCGTGCCCTCATCCAGGATTCGTTTACCTGGCTGCGCAAACGGGAAGCCACCAGAATCATGGTGAACACTCAAGAACGAAACCAACGCGCTCTAGCGGTCTATCGCAGCGTCGGTTTTGAACCCGAGCCCAGCGGTCTCGTGGTTCTGGAATGGCTTCGGTGAAGACCACCGGGGCTGAGCGCCGCCTCAAAATCGCTGTTTTCATCTCCGTCGCGTTCCTGATGAGCACGGCCTTCGTGAGCGTGGCCTTCCCACCTCCATCGGCAGCCCAGGAGGACGACCTTGGCCTGGGCGCAACGCTTGGTCTGGTACGACAGAGTGCGTCGGTGGAATCCGACGGCTTCATCGAGATCACCCTCGACTGGACAGGACCGATCACCGACAATCTGTTCCTGAGCGTGTTGTTTCATCAGCGGATCAACGATGCCGAAGATCTCGATGCGGCCGCAACGTCGATCCTCAACCGTCGAGACCCCGTTCCCCTCACCGCCTTTGGAACTGATGCCGATGGCAACCTCGTTGCCACTATTCCGGTTCGGAGTGTGTCGCCTGCCGCCGATGACCGCGTCTATCTGCCGGGCCCAGGGGTCTACCCGTTCACCGTGGAGATTCGATCAGCGGACGGCCCGGTGGCCTCGCTCACCTCCACAATCGTGCGGCTGCCCCAGGACCGGTCCACCATGGCCACGGTCGACATGGCTGTGGTGCTGGCCCTCTCCCCGGCCGATGGTTTGGACCTGTCGGACGGCCTTTGGTTTCTCACCACTTATCCCGATGTACCTTTTACGATCCAAATGGGCGAAGCGCTGGTGAGCCAATTGGAACAAGACGAACCACTGGCCCAACAGTTCGCTACAGCCGCCGGCGGCAGGGTGATTCTCAGCGACGCCGGCCTGGACCTCGACCCGTCCGCACTGGAAGAGATCAACCAGGGTCAGTTTTTCACAGCAGCGGTGGCCACAACCAACCAACGACTTACTCGCCTCGGCCTCCAGCCATCGTCCGATGTAGTGATGTTGTCTCCCGACCTGACCGCGGGCGGCGCCGCTCTACTGGCAGAATCCGGTGTCATCGCTGTCCTTTCCACTCGAACCACCGAGATCGAGACCGGCATCATCACCACACCGCGCGGATCGGTGGGGCTGGTGCAAGCCGACCATGAAATGACCGCGGCGCTTTCGGCAACGGGATCGAAGCCCTTCGCCACAAGCGATGTGTATGCCCTTTATTCACGGTTATCCCTTTTGGCCGAATCCGATCAGACGCCAGTGATTCTGGGCGGGGAGGGCACCGAGCCGCTGGATTCTCAGTCGCTTGACACCTTTCTGGCCGCGCTGGTGGAAAACGGACCCATCCGACCCGTGTCGCTTTCTGAAGCGGTCGAGGGGCAGCGTCGCAACCCGCTGTTGGCGGCGGAGCGGCCCGAGCAGGACCTCGTCACAACGGGTGACGCCATCGCAGAACTCCAGCAGCTGGCCGAGACCAGCCGCTCGTTCCGCGGCGTCGACAACCCCGAACTCGAACGTCTCCTGGCCAACTCACTGAGCCGATCACGAAACCCAGATGACCGGACTCGGGCCATCGACCGTGCGAAAGCGGAATTGTTGGCTGACCTCGCGTCGATCTCGTTGCCTACCGAGGCCTCGATAACCCTCACGGCGGTCGAGGGACCCCTGCCGCTCACCATTCGAAACACCGCCGATGGCCCTCGGCGGGTCTTGCTGGAGTTCCGGGGCGACCGGGTGGCCATCGCACAGAACAATGAAGTGGTGGTGGTGCCACCCGGGGAAACCACAATCGAGCTGGACGCCGAAGCGCGCGCCCTGGGGGTTTCCACGCTCGACGTCACGGCTCGCACCCCTGATGGCACGCGCGTTTTGTCCACCTCTCGCTATCAAATCCGATCCACCGCTGTGCCCGGGTTGGGCTGGGCGATCTCCGGCACGGCTCTGGCCTTCCTGTTGTTGTGGTGGTACCAAAACAGTCGCAACGCCAAACCGCGTGGCCCACACCTCGTTGGGCTCAGGCGGTCCTCCCTGCCAGCACCGGCCGACACCGACCCCGGTGTGGCCGCCGACGCCCTTCTTGCCTCGGAGTCGATATGACCGCCCCCTACCGGACAGCCGTTCGCGGTGAACGGCTCGCCGATCGCTACGAACTCGGCACCCATATCGACTCCGGTGGGATGGCCGAGGTCTGGGAGGCCACCGATCACACACTCGGGCGGACCGTGGCGGTCAAGATCTTGCATGCTCACCTCGCCCGCGATGCCGCCTTTCTCCGACGGTTCCGCCGTGAAGCGATCAATGCCGCCCGGCTACAGCATCCCACCATCGTGGCGATCTACGATGCGGTCAGTTACGACGGCCTCGAAGCCATCGTGATGGAGCGAATCGAGGGACGCACACTGCGTTCGGTCCTAGACGAACACTCCCGCCTTCCCGCTCGCGATGTGATCGATCTCGGCCGCCAGATCGCCCAAGCGCTCTCAGTGGCCCACGCCGCAGGGGTTATTCACCGAGATATCAAACCATCCAACATCATGCTTTGCGAGGACCGCCGAATTCGCGTCACCGACTTTGGCATCGCCAAGGCCGGAGAAGACACCGACCTCACCCGAACCGGTTCCTTGTTGGGAACTGCAAAATACCTCTCTCCGGAACAGGTGTTGGGCGATGAAGTAGACGATCGGTCGGACCTCTACGGACTCGGGGTGGTGCTGTTCGAAGCCCTCGCCGGCACCGCACCCTTCGACGAAGGAAATGACTACGCAACGGCCCAGGCCCGCGTGGTCAACCCCGCTCCCCGACTATCGCAGTTCCGACCGGACCTTCCGGCGTCGCTAGATGCACTGGTGGCGAGGCTGCTCGAGCAAGATCCAGCTGACCGACCGGACTCCGCACTCGAATTGTCCGGACTGCTCTCCAGCATCACGATCGTGTCCGAGGAGTTCGGCGGGGGCGCTCCCGGCGGCGACCGCACCACGATCGACCTGCGTCACAACAGCAGCGGAGTCGATGGCGATTCAACGGGCGAGATCACCCCAGAACCGAAAAGGCGGGACCGGGGGCGCAAGGCCCTTCCGACCACTCCCCCAGACTCCACGGTGTTGGCCCCCTCGGGCGCTCCACCCGTAGGCAATGCCGATCTGGACTCGGCAAACCCAAACGACCAAGAGGGCGACGAACCCCCTGTGGACAGGGGTTTCTCGCTGCCCATAGGCAAACTCGTGCTTCTCGCCATCGTCCTGGGCACCCTGGGTTTGGTAGCAGCGCTGTTGGATGGGTACCGATCAGATCCCGGTGCTGCCGGCGTCACGAACCCGAGTGGAGCCACGGACGGTCCCGATGGGGAGAGCGTTTCGCTCACCCCTGTGCAGAACTTCGGGCCGCCGATCATCGTCAGCGGGCAGGCGGTCGACCCGCTCGGCGACAACACTGAAAACGACGACATGGCCGGCAACGCAATCGACGGCGACCCGGCCACGGCCTGGGTTACGGAGACATATTCCAAACCGGGTTTCTCCAGCGTCAAGGCAGGGGTCGGCTACCTCCTCACCCTCACCGAACCGTCCGCTCCCTCCGAATTACGGATCACTACACCCACCGAGGGCTGGCGCGCCGAGGTCTATGTTGGAGACGAATCGGCCGAGTCCCCGGAAGGTTTCACGTTCGGGCCCTATGCGCTCGAACCCCTGGAGGGTGGCGGGGTAGCCGACCTCCGCAACGCGTCGGGATCCCATGTACTGCTGTGGATTACCTTTGAGGGGCAGTCGTCGCCCCCAAATCCAGATGGCGAGGAACCGCCTCCCGAACTCGAAAATAGATTCGAACTGGCCGAAGTCGTCATCGAGTGAGACACGCCGCCGACCCATCCGCCCTCGTGGCGGCCGCCCAAGGCGGTGATCGCAAGGCCCTCAACCGCCTCCTTGAGGGCGAGTACGACCGAATCTACGCGGTGTGCCGGCGGGTGATGGGAAACGATGCTGACGCCGCCGACGGTTGCCAGGAGGCGCTGCTCTCAATCGTCCGGGGACTCCCCCGGTTCGATTCTCGAGCCAAATTCTCAACCTGGTGTTACCGAGTGGCCACCAACGCATGCCTCGATGAGCTGCGACGACGGAAACGTCGCCCGATCCCGGCCGAGCAGACCGAAGATCTCCCGAGCAGTGGCCAAGAACACGATTCGCAAACTGCGGACCGACTCACCATCGGCGCAGCGCTCGACGACCTCGCCGACGACTTCCGGATCCCGGTGGTTCTGCGCGACGTGGTGGGATATGACTACGCGGAGATCGCGGAGCTGCTCAACATTCCTCACGGGACTGTCCGAAGCCGGATCGCCAGAGGCCGTAAGTATCTTTCTGCCCAAGTCGGGAACCCGGCGGGCTCCGGCGACGTCATAAAACCGAAACGTAAGTAGACCAACCCGAAACGCATGAACGATCTCCCTCCCACTCCCCCACTCCCCCGCTATGGGGACGGCGCTACCCCTGACCCGGTGAGCCGCATCGAGGAGCTGCTTTCGGCGATGGCGGACGGCGAACTGACACCGGCCGAGCTCCTCGAACTGGAAGAGGCGGCGGTCGCCACCAACTCCACGGTTCAAGAAATGGCCGTACCGTTTCATGAAGGGCAGGCGCTGGCGGCGGCCTCTGTGCTGGATCTTCGCTCCCCACCGGCCCTCCGTCATCAACAGCTACGATCTGCCGTTGACCAGCTTGACCAGCCCGAGGTTGCCAGCCTCGCCGGAGCGCGCGCAACGCTGGCCAGCAAGCAGCATCATCAGCGCCGGCGAATGCAGCGCCTGAGCTCGGTTGCCGCTGCGCTCGTGGTGGTGGCTGGAATCGGCATCATCGGATCCCAACTCGGCGGTTCTGGCAGCGACACCGCGGCAACAGAAGAAGCAGGTGCCGCCACCACATCGAGCCGAGAGCTCAACGATGAGTTTTCCGAAGGAGGGACGGCGTCCGATGATGCGGCATCGGACGACGGTGAGCTGAACGAGATGGCTGAGGCACCGCTTGCCAGCCAGAGCGGTCTCGACGCCAGCGACGGCGTGTTCTTCTACCAGTTACAGGAAAGCCCTGCGGGAATCCAGCCCAGCGAACTCGGCGACCAAGTCATTGACGGTGCAATCGAGGTTGAGCCGTTCAACAGCGAGGCGGCGCGTGGCGGCGCGGACGCCACCGCTGCCAGCGAGGACATCGGCGATGGAGAAAGCGACCTTACCAGGGCGGCGTCAACCCCCCGGTGTACCGACGCCGCATTTGCACTTCAAAGCAACGATGACATTCCCGAAATCACCGGCCTTGCGCTGGTGATTCTGGACGGTCAAACCTACGAGCTTTACCAGATCGCAGATGACAACTTCGCAGTCTTCGAACAAGGCACCTGCAACCGAGTCGACTGATCGGCTCAACGTTGGCTAGCCTCTCGGCGTGGACAGCTTCACCCCCGAGCCCGTTTCAAGCGAACCCGAAGACTGGGCCGGTCGCGCCACCGCGACGGTCGTAGGTTACGTTGACACCGTTCGTTCGGCCACCACCGGCCGGGCACTGGTGGCTTCGCGGATCGCGGTGTATGCGTTGGCGATGGGCCTGATCGGGATCGTGATAGCCATCCTGCTGCTCATTCTGTTGGTGAGACTCGTTGGATCGCTCACCGCCTGGATCCTTCCATTCATCGAAGACGGAGAGATCTGGGGAAGTTACCTCATACTCGGAATCCTCTTCATGATCGGTGGACTCATCCTCTGGAGGAAGAAGGAAGCCATCTAAGTGGTTCCGTATCGGGCGGCTTTACGCTGAGACCATTCGCAGCGTGCTCACCTCGCTCTCCCCGATGTAAAGGAAACGATGACTTCATCAGACATAGACGTGCGCAACGTCACGATCATCGGTAGTGGACCCGCCGGTCTCACCGCCGCCATCTACACGGCTCGAGCATCGCTCGAACCCCTGGTGATTGAAGGAGAGCCGTCGAGCACCGGCGATCAGCCCGGTGGCCAGCTGATGCTTACTACGGAGGTCGAGAACTTCCCGGGATTCCCCGAAGGAATCATGGGCCCAGAACTGATGCTGAACTGCCGAGCCCAAGCAGCTCGGTTTGGGGCAGAATTGAAAACCGAGAAAGTGAGCAGGGTCGATCTTTCTTCTCGCCCCTTCGGTATTTGGGTTGGAGATCCCGAGGTGGCCGATCCGACCTATCGATCCCATGCGATCATCATCTCCACAGGAGCCAAGGCCCTGATGTTGGATCAGGAAAATGAGCAGCGGCTGATCGGCCGTGGTGTGTCAACGTGTGCAACGTGTGACGGCTTCTTTTTTCGAGACGCCGACATCGCTGTGATCGGCGGTGGCGACTCTGCCATGGAGGAGGCCAACTTCTTGACCAAGTTCGCTCGATCCGTCACGGTCATTCACCGGCGCGACAGCCTCCGAGCCAGTCAGATCATGGAGGACCGAGCTCGCGCCAACCCCAAGGTCTCGTTCCTTTGGGACACCACCGTGACCGACGTACTGGGCGACCAGACCGTTACGGGCGTGGCGTTGGAGAACGTCAAGACCGGCGAAACCGGCACCCTGGATGTCACCGGCGTCTTTGTGGCAATCGGTCACCGACCCAACACCGACCTCTTCAAGGGCCAGCTGGAGATGAAAGACAACGGATACCTCGTTACGGATGGGAAATCCACCAGAACAAACGTCGAAGGTGTGTTCGCCTGCGGTGATGTGCAGGACGACGTGTACCGACAGGCCGTCACCGCAGCAGGTTCGGGGTGTGCGGCAGCCATCGATGCGGAGCGCTGGTTGGAGGATCAGCACTAACGCAAAGAGGCCGGGCCGCCAGGCCCGGCCCCCTTATTTCAACGGTCCGCAGTTACAAGGCGAGTGTCAAAGTTACAGCGCAAGCTCCTCGAGGAGTTGCGCTTTGGCCTTGGCGCCCTGCACTCGCTTCTCCACTTCGCCCGCACTGAACTTGATCATGGTTGGGATGCTCATGACGCCGTAGCGCATGGCGATTTCGGAGTGGTCGTCCACGTTGAGCTTGGCAATCTTCACGTTGCCAGCCTGCTCGTCGGCGATCTCATCGAGAATCGGGGCCACCATCTTGCAGGGCCCGCACCACTCGGCCCAGAAGTCCACCACTACAGGGGTGTCGGACTCGGCCAAGAAGGAGTCGAAGTTTTCGGCGGTGAGTTCAATGGTGTTCTCGGACATGTTTTTCCTTTGCTGCGGTCAAGCGATCTTAACCACACCGAACCTAACCTCAGCGACTCCGCCGCTATTCCAGGTTGCCTAGGGCCGGACGATGAGTGCCACGATCCGGCTCAGATCATCGGCATCGGCGAAATCTATGACGAGCTGCTGACGGCCGGCTTTTTCCACAACTTCCACCGACGTGTTGAAAACTTCGCTCAGCTGGGTCTCCACCTCGAGTGCGGCGGTTGAGGAGAGGCCCGACTTGGTTGGACCCTTGCTTCGCCGCTTGGGACCACTGTTGGGTTTGGCCCCGTTGCGTTTCAAAGAACTCTTGTCGTGGCCTCTGACCATCGACTCGATCTGACGCACCGACCACTCCCCCGCGATGCACTCGCCGGCGATCCGAAGCTGTTCTTCGGGATCGTCGATCATGAGTAACGCCCGGCCGTGCCCAGCCGAGAGCTGACCTTCGGAGATCAGTTGTCGCAGCGAGCCGGGTAGACGAAGTAGCCGAATGGCATTGGCCACCGTGGCCCGCTTCTTCCCAACCCGGCGGGCTACCTCGGCTTGAGAAAGCTGAAAGTCCTCCATCAACTGCTGATACGCGAATGCCTCGTCGATCGCATTGAGATCCTGTCGTTGGACATTCTCGACCAAAGCCTCCTCGAGGGACCGTTCATCCGCAACCTCACGGACCAATGCCGGGATCGTTTGCAGTCCTGCCAGCTGAGCTGCCCGCCACCGCCGCTCCCCGGCGATCAGCTCAAACGTGTCACCATCTCGCCGGACCAAGATTGGCTGAAGCACGCCCAACGACCGGATCGATGCTGCCAGGTCCTTGAGAGCCGCGTCGTCGAATGTTGTTCGAGGCTGAAACGCGTTGGCCCGAATTGACTGGATTGGAATCTGCTGATGAGACCCCTCGATGTGTAGAGAGACCGCGATCTGATCCTCATCCTCGGTGAATCGCTCATCACCCGGTCCCGGAATGAGCGAATGGATCCCGCTCGCCATCGAACTACACCGGGGTCCGAGCGCCCGCAACTTCGAGCGCCAGGTCTCGGTACGCAATTGCCCCTCGGGACGTGGGCGCATACACCGTGATCGGCTGCCCGAAACTGGGAGCCTCAGAGAGTCGCACCGTGCGAGGGATCACCGTACGGCAAACTTTTTCGTGGAAGTGGGCTCGAACCTCTTTGGCCACTTGAGCTGCCAACTTGGTTCGAGCATCGAACATCACCAGCACAATTGTGGAAACCTCGAGTGTCGGATTGAGATTGCGCTGCACCAGAGTCACATTGCGCAACAGTTGGCCAAGACCTTCCAACGCGTAGTATTCGCACTGGATCGGAACCATCACCTCTGACGCGGCCGCAAAAGCGTTGATGGTGAGCAGCCCCAGAGACGGTGGGCAGTCGATCAGAACGATGTCGAAATCATTGGCCACGGCCGCAATGGCGTTCTTCAACCGACTCTCCCGAGACATCGCCGGGACGAGTTCGATCTCGGCGCCGGCCAGGTCGAGGTTGGATGGTGCGATGAACAGGTTCTTCACAATCGAGGCCTCGATGGCGTCATCCAGTGGAATCTGGTTGATGATGACGTCATACATCGTGGAGGTGAGGCTCCGCGGATTGATGCCGAGGCCGGTTGACGCGTTCCCTTGGGGATCGAGATCGATGATGAGTACCCGGTGGCCCAGCTCTGCTGCCGCAGCTCCCACGCTCACGGTGGTGGTGGTCTTGCCGACACCGCCCTTTTGGTTGGCAACGGCGATAATTCGTGGTGACCGAGTGCCGGGAGCCGGCCCGGACGGCGAAGTTGCGGTATTCAGATCCATTTAGAGAGAGTTCTCCAATACATGTTTCACGTTGGTCCAACGAGACTGGGGTAGAGCCTAGTCTGCCGCAGGCGGCGGCTGTGTCCTTCCGCCAGTTCGCGCTTGAAGACGAGCCAACTTCCGCCGAGACCACCACCCCATGGCCACCACAGCCTGGTCCAATTCGGCGCTGAGAGCGGCCTCCTGGCGGACCAGGGCCCGCTCTCGGTCCAGGGCGTCGGCCAGCGATGCCCGTAGCTCGGCGCTCACGGATTTGACCTCCGAGGCCTGGGTCTCCGCGATCGCTTTCGACCGTTCGGCGCTCACCCGCCCGGTTCGCTCCCGATCGAGCTCTTTGTCCAACCGGTCATGCTGGCTGCGCCAGTATTCAACATCAGCTTCGGCCCGCTTGAGTTGGGCTTGAAGACGCCCCTGTTCGGATCGGATCGCGTCGGTCCGGGCCTCAGCGGCCACAGCACGAACCTCAGCGCTGGTGATGGCGTCCCGAACGCGCGTGAGCTCCGCTTCGACGTTCTCTGTCAGAGCGGTGTGCAGCTCACCGGCGACAGCTACCTGAATCTGGCGCACGAGATCCTGCTGCTCGGAGCGGACTTCGGGAGCAGCCGTGCGGACGGATCCCGGCGGGGACCCAGCCACGTGTACTGGAGGCGCTCCATGTGCACCGACCGCCTCCCGCAAGCCGGCCCGGCGAAGGTCAATCACTTCACTCGGGTCGTCGCTGGTACCCACATCGGCTTCCGTTCCTCCCGGGGCGGTCGCTTCGTCGGAGGGCTCGGAGCGAATAACCGGGGGATCCGAACGGACGACTGGTGGGGGAGTGCTCTCAGTTTCTGATGCTTCCCGTGAAACATCTGCCATCTCCCACTCTTCGCGCGCCGCGATCTCGGCCAAGGCATTGCGGGGCAACACCCAGGTTGCACCGAAAGGGCCTTGGACCAGCAGGGCTTCATCCAACTGGTTGTCCCGGATTCGGCGCCGCAGGGTGTCGATCGAGACGCCAAAGACCTCCGCTGCATCGCGCAGCCCAATCTGATCCGCAGATATTTTGGTCATACCCATCAGACTAGGCAACTGCCCATAGGCGCTGGGGGATAGGGGCCAGGGCATTCGGCTTCCGATCTGTTGCCCATATCTTTGAGGGGACCCGTGTGCACAGGCGGATTGGCTACCCATAGGCATCGAAATGTCTGCATAGGGGTCTCGTATCTGAGGTCCACCACTATCTGAATTAGCGTAACCACTCTAGAAACTTCTCTCTAGAGAGTTATCTCTAGATAGCGGTCACCCGCACTGCCGGCCGCTGCACGAGGACCTTCCAGCGGCGCAGGGGAGGCGGGCTTTGCCGTGACGCAAACACCGCGATTGGGGCACCCGCTTCTGAGACCTGCTCCAGTCCCAAGCCGGCGACACCATTCGGCTCCCACGCCCGGCCGCCCGGCGGTTCACTGATCAAAATCCGACCCTGCAACCTGCAGAAATGCGCTGCCAGCTCAAGAGTGACCGAGGGAGGGCCGAAACTGCGAGCCACGACGAGGTCAAAGAACCTCAGCAAGTCTCCTTCTCCTTGTAGCAACGCTTCCTCGGCTCGGGCGGTGACCACACGAACCCGATCGGTGAGTCCCAGTTGCAGAACTGCGTGGTCTAGGAACCTGGTCCGCTTGGCCATCGCGTCCAACAAGACACCGGTGAGATCGGTTCGCCACATCAGCAGAGGCAATCCCGGGATACCACCGCCACTACCGAGATCAAGCAGCGACTGTTGCTGCCCATGGGCAGCAACAGGAATGTTCTGTTCGTACCCATGGGCATGCACAAGGTGATCTTCGATCGGTCCTGGCCCCAGAAATCCGAGTCTAGCCGACTCCGCCAGCACGGATGCGAGAGGTTCGCTCACCTCAGGCATGCCGGAAAGTTCTTAGTCGCTGATTGGAGCGATGACAACCTGGCGACGGGGATCGGTTCCCACCGAGCGGGTTTCGATGCCCTCGATCTCCGACAGTGCATCGTGCACCACCTTACGGTCGGCGGAGGACATCGGATCGAGCACGACCTCCGTAGCGTCGTCGATGGCTTTTTGGGCCGCTTTGCTCGCGAAAGCTGCCAACGCAGCCGCCCGCTTCTTCCGATAATCGCCGACGTCTACCTTTACCCGCGCCGGGGATGTCCCGCCCTTGAAGGACGCGATCTTGGCGATTTCCTGAATAGCGTCGAGGGTGCGCGCCTTCGGTCCGATCAGTACACCATGCTGACCGGGGATGTTGGCGGTGATGTTCTCTTCTTCCACCTCGAGCTCCACTGCGGCTTCGATACCAAATGCGGTAACCAGTCCGTTAAGAAATGTTGTGAGGTTTTCCTGGACCTGCTCCATTGGGATCTCTACTTTCTGGACTCGGGGTCGGTCCTTGGTGGTACGGGGCTTTTTCGGGGTTTGAGAACGTTCCGGGCGATCGCCAGTGCCGCCCTTGGCTGGTCGATCAGACCTCGCTCTGCCTGAGGCTACCGGAGCAGCCGACTCCCCACCGGCACCATTGCCCGATGTGGAAGCGTCCTTGGCACCGCCTCGCGATTTGCGCTTCTTGGTGTCGTTGCGGTCGTTTCGACCTCGTTTTCGGTCTCGACGTGGTTCAGTCCGGCGCGGCACCACCCGGGCTCGGACACGGGCGTCAGTCTTGCGAAGACCGAAAAACTTGGATTCGCCCTCGTCCTCTACAACAAACTCGGCCTCGGCATCCGGTACACCAAGCTTGTGAAGAAGTCGCTCCTTTGCTTCAGCGACGGTGGCGGCGGTGAGAGTGATCCACTCCATGGTTAGCGTTTCTTCTTTCGCTGCTGGGGCTGCGTGCCCTTGGGGGTAATGCGGCTCGACGGAACCCCGCCGTCGGCGGTCTTTCGCTTCGCAGCCGCCTTGGCCTTGATGGCCTTCTTGCGTTCCAGTTCACGGGCCCGCCGTTGTTCTACCTTGCTGGCCTTTTGGTCATCGCCGCCACCGACTTCACCGGCAACGGAATCGCCGGATTTCTTCTTCGTGGTCTTTTCGTGCGTCGCTTTGGCCGCCTTGCGCTCCTCCAGTTGAGCTTGAAACGACGCCTCCATGTCATCCTTCTTGGAGTACAGGGCTCGGGTGATGTAGGCCTGCTGACCAATTCGGAACGTGTTGGAGGTGGCCCAGTAAATACTGAGACCCGTAGGGAAGAAGAAGCTCCAGACGCCGGTGAGTAGAGGCAGATACTTCAGGATTGCTTGCTGCTGGGCGAGAACGTTGTTCTCCTCGCCACCTTCGGTCTGGGGTCGACGGGCGGTGACCTGCTTCTGTTGATACCACGAGGTCCCTACGAGGAAGACGATCAACAGTAGGTAAGGAATGGCCTTGGGAATGGACTGACTCAAGATCTCATTTGGCTGAGCACCCAGATCGAAGACCCCCAGGAACTTCATTTCGGTAGACTTCACAAGATCCTGATACATCAGCGAATCAGGGCTGAGGTAGTGGGGATAGAAGCGCTGGGAAAAATCAGGAGGGGCCGATCTCCCGCTGACCTCGAACACTTTCGTGACCACGTCGGTGAACGGGGAATCTTCTACCCGACGGGTGAGCCCGCGAATCACCTGGAAGAGAATAAGAAAAACCGGCGCCTGGGCCAAAATAGGAAGGCAACCACCTACCGGATTGATGCCGTGCTCTCGATAGAGCTCCATCATTTCGGTGTTCAGGCGCTCTTTGTCATCCTTGAACTCTTTCTGCAGCCGTTTGAGTTCAGGCGCCACCATGGACATCTTGATGGTGCTTTTGGTGGCCTTGAGCGTGAGCGGCATCACGAGCACCATGAGCATCAGGGTGAGGACCATGATCGCAAGGCCGTAACTGCCCCCGATCACCGGCAACTCATAGATGGCCGCCAGGAGGCGAGCGATGGACTGGATCAGATTATCAATCACTGGTGTACCTCGGGAACCGGGTCATAACCATGGGACCCCAGGGGATGACAGCGACCGATGCGTTTGAGGGCCAACCATGTACCGCGGCCGGAGCCATGGATTTGGATTGCCTCAGCGGCATAGCTCGAACAAGTGGGGATATACCGACAGCGTGGGCGGCGGGCCGGCCCGGTGGCCTGGTACATACGAATCGCTCCTAGTAGGAACTTCTTCATCGCGCACTCCTGCCGGACCGTCCTGGGGAGTTGGAACCTACCGGGGCCATCAGGTTCGCACAGTGAGCGACGAGGTCTGGGTAGGGCAGTTGAAGTGCGGCCCTGTCGGCCCCCATCAACACGTGGGTTACACCAACTGACCCTCGGTCACAGGCCTCCGATGCTGAATGGCGCAGCCGCCGGCGCATCCGGTTGCGGTCGACCGCAGAACCAAAGGAACGCCCGATGGTGAATCCCAGCCGAACGCTGCACGGGAGACCATGATCGGCGACTGGCGACGCGCCGAGGACTACTCGGGCCCGCAGCGGGCCGGAGCGACGATTCTCCCCGGAGAGCCGCAGAAGCTGGAACTGGCTCCGATGCGTCAGCCGGTCGATCACGCGCTCAGGCGGTGGCGACCTTTTTGGCGGCGTGACCGCAGAACGGCGCGGCCGCCGCGAGTGCTGGCGCGAAGCCGGAAGCCGTGCTTCTTGGAACGCTTTCGTTGATTTGGCTGGAACGTCCTCTTCACGGGGACACCTCTTGATTTGTCTTGACGGATTTTTTCGAACACCGACCAGCCGAGAAAGTGGGGCAACCGGTGTTTGCAACAGATCAAGGCTAGACCCGACATTGTCCGAATACGCCCTATCGCCACATCACCGCTCTGTCGATGCTGTCGCGGGGTTGCGGCGCCAAGTGCAAACGGGCCTCCCGGCTGAGAATCCCATCACTCGGAGTGCTCCAACTTCGCCAGTTCACACGATGTTTTCGCGATTCGTGTGGCGGTGGATAACTCCGGCCAGTAGGTTCAAATGCCCACGGGCACAACAAACAGAGGCGACCACGACCCACACCGGGGGACTTGTCAAAACTGTGCATTCGCTCGACCCTTACGCCGCCTGCCAGCAGAGAGATTCCCGAGAGTTCTATGAGGATCGCACCCGATGCCAACGAAGACATGCTCCTTCCCTTGGTGGACCACCTGAAAGACGCGCTGCGCCAGGAACTTCGCGGTGGGGCGTACCTCTCCACAGTGCAAGCCCTCCAGCCGCTCAAACTCGACGAATTGGTGCTTGACCTCGCGGTGCCGAGCGAACTCCACCGGCGCCGAGTCGGCGACGAAATCATCACCCGAATGGAGGAATTGTCCTCGGACTACCTCGGCCGAACCATCCAAGTGCGTGTTTCTGTAGCCCAAATGCGCTTGGAGACCGAAGGTGTCTACGGAGGAACTGTTGGTGCTCTCAATGACCGCCGGGCCGAGGAGGTCGACCACCAGACGATCGACCTCCGATCACAATCTGGCGCGAACACCGCCGCCGACGCTCCGGTGGCATCGCAGGGCGCTTCCACAGTCGAGTACACCTTTGACAACTTCGTCATCGGCGGATCGAACCGCTTCGCCCATGCAGCCTCGGTCGCCGCCTCAGAAGCGCCCGGCGAGAAATACACGCCGCTGTTTGTCTACGGCGGCTCTGGCTTGGGTAAGACGCATCTTCTCAAAGCATTCAGTCACAACATCAACCAGCTCTTCCCCAACAAGACCTGCCTGTTCATCACCACCGAGGAATATCTCACCCAGTTCGTCAAGGCAATCAGCACAAACACGGTTCCTGCCTTCGCCGCCAAGATGCGAAAGCTCGACGTGTTACTCATCGACGACATTCAGTTCATCGCCGGCAAGAGCGGCCTCCAAGAAGAACTCTTCCATACGCTCAACACCCTTTATGACCTTGGCTCTCAAGTGATGATCAGCTGCGATTCCAAACCGGATGGAATCAACAAATTGGAGGATCGACTCCGCACCCGGTTCAGCCAAGGCCTTGTCGTAGACATTCAGCCGCCGGACGTAGAAACACGCATGGCTATTCTGCAGGCCTTGGCAGAACGGATCGGCTTCTGGTTGCCCGGCGACGTGGCCGGCGTGATCGCCAACCAAATCTCAGACAACGTCCGATCGCTCGAAGGGGCGCTGCTACAGGTGTACGCCCGCTCCAACCTCTTCAATGATCCCATCACAACCGACCTTGCCGAAAGCGTTCTGAGCGAACTGCTCCCAACATCGGAAATTCGAATCTCGGTAGATCTCATCCTCGGGGTGACCGCTGAGGTGTCGGGCTATTCCACGGACCAACTCCTCAGCGGGTCACGCAAACGAGCCTTGGTCCAATACCGCAAAATCGCCATGCACCTCGCTCGGGAGATGACCAATCATTCCTTAGCGGAGCTCGGTGGCTTCTTTGATCGGGACCACACCACAGTTCTGCATGCAGTGAACAGCAGCCAGGATCTACTGGGTGAGCGGACCGAGTTCTATCAGCGATACATGAAGATCCAACGCACCATTCAGGAGCAGCTCCGCCTCGCGGAGTAGGCAGCCGTTGTGAACCATTGGACGACGGCATTACCTCATCGCCTGTGGAGCACCATGGGAAAAACACCCTTGCTCGCCCCCACGGCGTCGGGGAAAAGGTGGGGATGGATCTGCGCTGAGTCTTTCCCCGAGAATTTGCTGGGGAAATCCACTGGCAAGATGGGGAAAGTCTGGGCCGGCCGAGCAGGGGATACGCTCGCTATCCACTATCAACAGCCCCTACTACTACCGTTAGCTAATACAGAAGAAGAAGGGGAGATAATAGTGCAGTGTCCCCATCACTCTTCCATAGCGGTTTCGCCAAGGTTTCCAGACGATGAGCCCAGGGTTGCAGAAGGTCCCTCGGGCCGGTTAGACATTCAACAGACAGAAATGGGAGATAATGAAGTTTCGGTGTGAACGAGATGCCCTTACCGAAGCGCTCAGCGTTGCGGGCCGAGCCGTAGGTTCATCGAGCGGAAGTTTGGGACTCTCAGGTATCCAGGCCACGCTCACGGGTGACCGGCTCGAGCTCACCGGGTCCGACCTCGACCTCACGATCTCTGCACAGATCCAGGTGAGTGGACAGAGCGACGGTCGCATCGTGATTCCGGCCAAGTTGGCCGAAAGTATCGTGAAGTCACTTCCGCCCGGTGCGGTCAGTTGTTCGGCGGAAGATGACGAGTTGTTGATTTCTTCCGGGCGCAGCGAGTTCAGTATCCGATTGATCTCCGCCAACGAGTTCCCGACTTTGGCCGAAGCAGACGATCAGTTCATCGAGCTCCCTGCGGATGCCCTTGTCGACGCCTTCCGGCAGGTGGTGACCGCCGCCAGCGGAGACGATTCACGTCCGGTGCTTACGGGCGTGTATGCCTCAAACGAAGACGGAGGGCTGCGTCTGGTGGCCACCGATTCCTATCGATTGGCCATGCGGGACATCCCTGGTGCAGCTGAGGTTCTGGGATCAGCCAGCAGTGCCCTCATTCCCAGCCGAGCACTCAGTGAGCTCAATCGCCTTCTCAAGCGGGGCGACAGCGTGCGAATGCACATGGGCGAAAGCGAAGCCCGTTTCGAGGTACCCGGCGCCCGGCTGTCCACTCGGCTCCTCGAGGGGACCTTCCCCAATTACCGTGGTCTCATCCCCGATCACCATCCCAACGTTCTCACCATCGAGCGTACGGCGCTCTTGGAAGCTCTGAAGCGGGTGAGCCTGCTGGCCAAGGACAATACGCCGGTTCGTCTGCAAATGTCGGCCGACGGTCTGCAACTTGCTGCGATTGCCCAGGACGTCGGGTCAGCCCAAGAAATTGTGGAGGGCACCTATGACGGGACCGACCTCACGATCGCCTTCAACCCGCAGTTCCTTCGCGAAGGACTCGAGGTTGCCCCTGGTGACCACATCACCCTCAACACCATAGATGAGCTGAAGCCAGCGTTGTTGCGTTCTCCGGTCGCCGAGGACTTTCTTTACCTGTTGATGCCCGTCCGAGTGTCCTAGGAGCGCCTGCTGGTGAAACTCCACCAGATTTGGCTCACCGACTTTCGGTCCCACGCGGACCTGTCGCTCACATTCTCCGAAGGCCTTACTGCGGTCATCGGTCCCAACGGCTCGGGTAAGACCAACCTGTTGGAGGCCATCGGGGTCTTGTCACGCCTGCGTTCGTTCCGAGGAGTATCCAACGATCGGCTACTACGGCGAGAGCAGCCTCGAGCAATCGTCCGGGCGCAGGGGGAGCGGGACGGCCGAGACGTACTCATCGAACTGGAACTCAGCTCAGGTCGATCGACCGTTTTCGTGAACAAGCAACGGCTGCCGAGGAACCGGGATCTGTTGGGGGCGCTTCGGGTCACGGTGTTCGCCCCTGATGATCTTTCGCTCCTAAAGGATGGCCCGTCGGTGAGGCGGGAGTACCTCGATGACCTCCTCATCGCCTTGGACACGCGCAATGATGCGGTGATCGCGGACTACGCGCGAGTGGTCAAACAACGCAATACGTTATTGAAACAGGCCAAGGGCCGGTTGGACGACGCCGCCGAACTCACATTGGATGTGTACGACACCCAGTTGTCAGCCCTCGGGGAGCGGCTGACCTATCTCCGAGAACACGTTCTTAGCGCCCTCATGCCCCGAGTGGCCAACGCCTACACGATGCTGGCCGGTACCGAGTGTTCGGTGGTGGCGAGTTACCGTCGATCCTGGGAAGGGGACGGGATGCTGGAGGCGGTTCAGGAGGCTCGCGCCCAGGACCTGGCCCGTTCTACCACATCGATGGGACCACACCGCGATGAGGTTTCCTTGCGGATCGACGAGTTCGATTCCCGAACCGAAGCCAGCCAGGGGGAGCAGCGGACCCTGGCACTGGCCCTTCGGTTCGCCGGCCACGAGCTGGTCACCGAGCACGTGAAGGAACCGCCGCTGCTGTTGCTCGACGACGTCCTGTCCGAACTCGATGAGGCTCGGGCCACGGCGCTGCTCACCAATCTTCCCGTCGGACAGACATTGATCACAAGTGCCACCGAGCTTCCTGCCTCCGTGCGCCCCGATGCCATCGTCCGTTTCCCGATCATCAATCTCACCACCCTCGATACCGAACCGGACCAGGTCGTCGAGGTCCTCACCGATGGATGACCCCACGGTCGGCATCCCGCTGCGGCAGGCGATGGAACGATATATGCGGCACATGAAGTCTGCCCCCGTGGACACACTCACCGGTCTCCATCAACGGTGGAGCGAGATCGTGGGTCCGCAACTGGGCGATGTCTCGCGGCCTGTGTCACTGCTGGATGGAGTGCTTGCTATTAGCTGTGACGACCCCACGTGGGCGGCCCAGTTGAAGTGGATGGAGCAACCCATTCGAACCTCGGTTGAGGACCTATTTCCTGGGGTCACAGTGAAGCGAATTCAGGTACGCCAGCGGCACCAGTAGAGCCCTCCGAAATGGTAGAATATCAGCCTTGACAAATTCAGATCTTGACGCGGAAATCAGCACACCTCCGGTAAGCCAATCCAATGGTTCAGGTTCAGGTATAGGAGCGGCTTCGGCTGACTACGGTGCCAAGGACATCCAGGTTCTCGAAGGACTCGAAGCGGTCCGGAAACGGCCCGGAATGTATATCGGGTCCACCGGTGCCACCGGGTTGCATCACCTGGTGTGGGAAGTGGTCGACAATGCCGTAGACGAAGCCATGGCGGGTTTCTGCAGTGTGATCGATGTGAAGTTGTTGGAGAGCGGCGGAGTTGAGGTGATCGATGATGGCCGGGGCATTCCCGTCGATGCCCATCCGAAGTACCCGGGTTTGTCCGCCGCGGAGGTTGTGCTTACGGTGCTCCACGCCGGTGGAAAGTTTGGTGGCGAGGGTTACAAAGTTTCTGGTGGCCTTCACGGTGTTGGTGTTTCGGTTGTCAACGCACTTTCTCAGCGCGTTGAAGTAGAAATAGATCGAAAAGGCACACGCCACTACATGTCATTTAAGGATGGTGGTTTGCCCGATGAACCACTTCGTGTCTTGGGTGATTCTCCGGTGGGTGATGATGGAACACCTCGCACGGGCACGATTGTCCGGTTCTGGCCTGACCCTTCGATCTTCAAAGAAGGGATCACCTTTGCCCGAAAAACGCTCCTCGACCGGTTCCAGACCATGGCATTTCTCAACGCCGGGCTGGAGTTTCGGGTAACCGACGAGCGCGATCCCAGTCTCGAGGTAGCCACGTTCCGCTATGACGGCGGTATCAAGGACTTCGTTCGCTATCTGAATTCCCACAAAGAGGCGCTGTACGAAGAAATCGGGTATTTCAAAGAAGAAGGCGACGCCGAGGAAGTAGAGATCGCCTTCTCATGGAATACCGGGTATCAGAGCGATGGCATTTTCAGTTTCGCCAACGGGATCTCAACCACCGAAGGCGGGATGCACGAAGAGGGGTTTCGATCCGCTCTAACCAGAACGATCAATGCATACGCACGCTCTCACAACCTCTTGAAAGAGAAGGACGAGAATCTCCAGGGTGAGGACATCCGGGAGGGCATGACGGCGATCATTTCCGTGCGGCTGGCAGAACCACAATTCGAGGGCCAGACAAAATCCAAACTCGGCAACGTCTCGGTCCGATCGCTCGTCACCAAGGCTACCAACGAGCGCCTGACCGAGTGGCTCGAGGAGAATCCTCGGGAAGCCAAGGCCACGCTGGCAAAGGCCATGATGGCCCAGAAGGGCCGAATCGCGGCCATGAACGCCCGCCAAACGATTCGAAGGAAGTCCGCCCTCGACGGAGCCGGCCTGCCCGGAAAGCTCGCCGATTGTCAGAGCAAGGACCCCAGCGAGTCTGAACTGTTCATCGTGGAGGGCAATTCCGCAGGCGGAACCGCGATCAAGGCCCGGGATCCGCGAACCATGGCGATCTTGCCGATTCGAGGGAAGATCCTCAACGTAGAGCGAGCGCAGCCGGCTCGTATGTTCAAGAACACCGAGGTGATCTCGCTGATCCAGGCGGTCGGGGCCGGACTCGGCGAAGAGTTCGAAATCGAAAAGGCCCGCTACCACAAGATCATTATTTTGGCCGACGCCGATGTGGATGGATCGCACATTCGCACCTTGTTGCTCACCTTCTTGTTCCGGCAGATGCGGCCCATGGTGGAGGCCGGCTACATCTATGTTGCGCAGCCGCCACTGTTCAGCACAGAAGTAGGAAAGTCGAAGATCTACCTGAAGGACGAAAAGGCTCGCGACGACTACAAACTGGAACATCCCAAAGCGGAGTTTCAGCGCCTCAAGGGTCTTGGCGAAATGGACTTTGCCGAACTCCGCGACACCACGATGGACGCGGCAAAGCGAACGTTGTTGCAGATCAACGTGGAAACCGCCGTCAAAGCCGACGAGGTCTTTGCCGTGTTGATGGGCGAAGACGTGGAGAGCCGCAAGAAGTTCATCCAGAACAACGCCGACGACGTCCGTTTCCTCGATATTTAGCCGGAGCGATTCGAAAATGACCGACCTTCCCCCCAACGATCCGCCCGTCGACCAGGACTTCGGCGAGCTACCCCCGGGTATCGAGCCCATCGAGATCCAAGATGAGATGGAGGCCTCGTTTCTCGAGTACGCCATGTCCGTCATCGTGGCTCGAGCATTGCCCGATGCTCGCGACGGACTCAAACCGGTGCATCGCCGCATTCTTTGGGCCATGTTCGACGGCGGCCACACCCCAGCACGGAGTCACGTGAAGTGCGCCACGGTAGTGGGATCGGTGATCGGCAATTATCACCCCCATGGCGACTCGGCGATCTATGAGGCAATGGTTCGAATGGGGCAGGACTTTTCGCTGCGGCATACGTTGGTTGACCCCCACGGAAACTTCGGTTCGCCCGAGTTCCCGCCGGCCGCATACCGCTACACCGAATGCCGACTCACGAAGCTGGCGATGCAGATGGTGGCAGGCATCGAAGAAGACACCGTCGATCTGGTGGACAACTTCGACGGCAAGAAGGACGAACCGATCGTGCTTCCGTCACGATTCCCCAACCTGCTGGTGAACGGCAGTCAGGGAATCGCAGTCGGCATGGCTACCAACATCCCCCCACACAACCTCGGCGAAACCATCGATGCCACGATCCATCTGATCGACAATCCCGATGCCACTCCGGTTGACCTCCACCAGTTCATTCTTGGCCCCGATTTCCCAACCGGTGCGCTGATCCTGGGACGCTCGGGTATCTACGACGCCTATACCACGGGCAAGGGAAGCGTCAAGATGCGCGCAGTTACCGAGGTCGTCGAAGCAAAGAGCGGTCCGGATCAGATCGTGGTCACCGAGATTCCGTATCAGACTTCGGTGGAGCAAATCGCCCGCAAGGCTGCCGAGATCGTGGAACGGGGAGATCTCGACGGAATCCGCGAGATCCGCAACGAATCCTCAGGAGAGGTCACTCGGCTCGTGTTCGATCTCAAACGCGACGCCACCGCCAGTGTAGTTCTGAACAACCTCTTCAAGTTCACGCCGATGCAGAGCACGTTCTCGGCCAATATGGTGGCCCTGGTAGACGGTGTGCCCCGCACGCTGAATCTTCGGGAGCTGCTGGTGGCCTACGTAGACCATCAGCGCGAGGTCATCACTCGCCGCACGCAATTCCGCCTCGACAAGAAGAAGCATCGTTCACATGTTCTCGAAGGCCTCATCCGGGCCCGCGACGTGTTGGACGAGATCATCGCCCTCATTCGTGCCTCAGATGATCGGCCAGACGCCCGCGCCGGGCTCGAAGCCGAACCGTTCTCGTTCAGTCCTATCCAGGCCGACGCCATTCTCGATATGCAGCTGGGACGGCTCACTCGGCTTGCCCGAATCAACCTCGAAGAGGAACTTGCAGCATTGGCTGCCGAGATCGTGGAACTGGAAGCCATTCTGGCTGACCCGGTTCGTCGAGATTCAGTGATCAAGGAAGAGCTGCAAGAGATCAAAGAAGAGTTCGCCACGCCCCGGATCAGCGTTCTTCAAGATGACCCCGGCGAGATGGCGATCGAGGACCTGATCGACGACGAGGAAGTCATCATCTCCTTGACGGCATCGGGTTACGTAAAAGCGGTATCGGTTGACGAATTCCGAGCCCAGGCCCGGGGTGGTCGCGGGGTAACCGGTGCCAAACTCAAAGACGACGACGAGGACCTGATCACGCATCTGCTGCAGACCTCGGCCTATGCCTACCTGCTGTTCTTCTCCAATCTCGGCAAGGTGTATCGGATCAAGGCCTACCAGATACCACCGAGCAGCCGGACCTCGCGGGGAATGGCGTTGGTCAACCTCCTCCAGCTGGAGAAGGATGAGAAGATCCAGGCGATCATCGACACCCGGGACTACGAGACCAGCAAATACCTCTTCTTCGCTACTCGAATGGGTCGGGTGAAGAAGACGGTCTTCAACGCCTACGATTCCAATCTGAAGGCCGGGCTCCGGGCGATCAAACTCAATGATGGCGACGAGCTCGTGGATGTTGTGGCGACCAATGGTGTTCACGACATCTTCATGGTCTCGGAGAAGGGTCAAGCGCTTCGCTTCAAGGAGGACCAGGTGCGAGCGATGGGCCGCACGGCGGCCGGCGTCCTGGGTATGAAGTTCCGTCCCGGTGACCGCCTGGTTTCCATGGACGTGTATCGACCCGAGGCCAAACTGTTGGTCATCACCAACGAAGGCTTCGGCAAGCGAGTGGATCCCGACCTCTTCACGCCCAAGAACCGCGCTGGTTTGGGCGTTCGGGCGGTCAAAGTGAATGACAAGAAGGGTCTTGTGGTCGGCGCAATGTTCGTGACCGAGACCGATCAGGTCATGTTGATCTCCACCGGCGGCGTTGTAATTCGACTTCGCGTAGGTGGCGTCTCGGAGCAGGGGCGCGACGCCACGGGGGTCACCGTCATGAGCCTAAGCTCGTCCGATCAGGTCTCGGCCGTGGCGAGGATTCTGGAGTCACCAGTAGACGAGGACAATGGTGAGAACGATGGCGTCAACCCCTCGGTCATAGACACCAGCGAAGTGGTCAGCGACCCCGAGGACCCGTCCGACGACGATCTCGACGACGAAGACGTTGACGACAATTTAGTGTAAACAACCAAGTTTTACAGTAGCTTGAGTTCGTGCGTGCGCTACGTAGTCCCGTGCCCAGCAAGGGGAGATCTGTTGCCGGTGCCGGAGGCGAGGCCTCCGTGGCCGGTGGAACGGCCCCCGGAGGGACAGCAATCATGCTCCCAGCTCACATGGCGCCGCAGGCTCCCTCCCGCCGTCGGGAGCGCGGCGTGTTCTTGCCCGCATTCGCCCTGTGGATGGCGGTGGCAGTGCTGTGTGCGGTGCTTGTGGTCGGTGTGGCGGGTCGCGCCAGCGAGCGGGCCCAAGTGCAGTCATTTGCCGATGCGGTCGCTTTGGCGGGCGCAGCCGAGGGTGAGGCAGCGGCGTCGAGAATTGCCGACGCCAACGGTGCGGAGTTGGTGAGTTACCGCCAGAACGGGAATGCGGTGGAGGTCACGGTGGCGGCCTTCGGAGTGCGCGCCATGGCGGTGGCGGAGAGGCAGATTCGCCCAGCTGCGTAGGGGTGCCGACCATTCGCCGCCGAAGCAACTATCGTATGGCGCTGTATGGTCCCGCCGAACTCTGCTGCCGATGAGATGATTATCGACGACGATCTCGTTCAGGCGTTGGGTTTTGAACCCGCTACCGACGACTTCTTCACCGCCGATCTCGGGAGCTTGGGACCGGACACCGAACTCGAAACGGTGATCGATCTAGATTCTGGTCGTGGGGCATCCACTCCCGTCAAGGTGACCGCCGAGGCCGCTCCGTCCACGCTTGCACCGGTGGTCACTACCGGTATACCCACCGCACCGCCCATCATCCAGGTGACTGGGGATCAGGTGGTGGTGCCTCGCCGTCTGGCACCCGACGACGCCGCCCTCATCGACTTTCGTATCGAGTCGACTTCGGGTCGCCCCAAGCTCAAGGCCCGCAAGGTTCGGCGGGTCGTCCGCCATATCGATCCGTGGTCGGTGCTGCGTTTCTCTGTCATCTTTCACATGGTCCTCTTCGGCGCTCTGCTCATCGCCAGCGTGTTGGTGTGGAATGCCGCTGAACTCGCCGGCGTGGTTGAAAATATCGAGAGTCTCATCGCCGAACTTGCTTCGTTGGAAGAGTTCACGATCGACCAGTCCGCTCTTTTCCGGGTGGCGTTGGTGAGTGCCGCAACCCTCACGCTGGCGTCGTCCGTTCTCGTTGTTCTCATAAGTGTGATTTTCAATCTGATCTCCGATCTCACCGGCGGCATTCGTTTCACCGTGATCGAAGAAGAGCGAGTTCGGACCGTTCGACGAGCCCAGGCCAAGGCCGAACGAACGCCAACTCAGTAGCGCAACTCGCAGAGGTCCCGCTACGATTGCTGGACCGCAAGAGCGGGGCTATAGCTCAGTCGGTTAGAGCGCACCCCTGATAAGGGTGAGGTCGCAAGTTCGATTCTTGCTAGCCCCACGTCTGCGATTGCGGTGGCGGCTTTGCGGTTTTTGTTCACGCGTTGGACGGGGGTTCGCCGCCGCAGGTCGCCGCGTCATCGGCTTCGCCGAGCCAGGAGCACGGGAGCGGACGCGGAACGTCCCCGGCCAAATGACCGGGGACGTTCGTCAGGGGGGATCGGTTATCGAAGGCTTCCGGCGCTCGTCATGAGTGCGTCTTCGGGAACGTCATAGCCAGCGTCCCAGCGGCCTAGGCGGTCTTTCCATTCACTCTGCTCACTGAGGGCATCGGCGTACGCCGCCTGACGTTTGGCGATGCGGCCGGACGGCAGCTCATCTTCGCTCTCTTCAAACTGCGCTTCGATGCCCAACTTGAGATTGCGGAGCGCTTCGCTGCGAAGTTGTGAGATTCTCGATTCGGTAACTCCGAGGAAGCGGGCAAGATCTTGCGAGGTCTTTCCCTCGAGGAAGTAGCCGACGATCACGAACTGCTGACGGTCGGGCAGGAGCTGAACGGCGTCCCGGAGGTAGCTATGAAGCTCGCGGGTTTCCAGCTCGGCGCTGGGTTCGATGGAGGTGGTGTCTTCCAGAACGTCTACGAGGGTGAGGTCCTCGTCGGTGTCGCTGCTGGTCTCGTGGTCCAGTGCCAGCACAACGCTGCGGAAGAGGCGGTCACGAAGTTTGGCCAATTCATCCAGCCCGACGCCCAACTCCGTTGCCATCTCTTCGGTGGTGGGAACTCGGCCGAGTTCGGAGGCGAGATACTGTTCGGTGCTTTCCAGCCGGCGGGCGAGAAGGCGAACCGATCGAGGCGCCCAGTCTGCGGCTCGCACGGAATCCAAGATGGCACCCCGGATGCGCTGAGCGGCGAATCGCTCGAAGGGCACCCCCCGGCTTTCGTCGTAGCGGCGTGATGCCTCTACCAGTCCGAGTGCTCCGGCTCGGGCCAGTTCCTCGCGATCGACGTGGCGGGGAAAATGCACCGCAACTTGAAACACTACGTGCTTGACGAGCGGGAGATGCTGCTCGATTCGCTCGTTGATTTCCGTCAAATCCAATTCGCCCATATTGATGGTCCTTTGCATGTTGTCCTCCATAGCCGGATGAGTTATCGGCACGTTGAGGAACAAACCTTGAGCAAAAGTTTGAGATATTCCCGCTTTCGTTACTGTCGACCGCTGACGGTGACAACTTGAGCGGTTTCCATCTCTCCGAGCGGTTTTCTTGGGGATAAGTTGGGGGAGATTGGGGAAAACCTGTTCAGGAGATTCCGAGGAACCGGGCCGCGGTGAGCCCTCGATGGTGCAGTTCGGTCAGGAACTGCGCCGGTGCGCCCAGTTCAGCCACCCCCACAACACCAGCGGGGGAGTCGGAGTGATGGACCCAGTTGGCCGCAACGGCCGCAACCGTGCCTGACGCCACCGACGGGAAGGCCATGATCCCAACCACCTCGGTGTGGTAGCCGTTGCTGGTGATGCCGCGCACCTCAAGGCGGAACCCTCCCGGCCCACCGTCGTCGTGGGGGGCGCGCAACATCGGCAGACGACTGGTGATTCGGTCACGCCGATTGGCGGAGGTGCGCGCCGAGATGCGTTCAGCCTTCGGGAACTGGCGGTGAAGGAGCACGGGTTCGGCCAAGGCTCCCCGATAGCAGTCGCGAGCGCCGAGGGCGCCCGGGAACCAGGCGAGGTCCCGACCCGATCCGCCGCGTTTCTCCACCCATCGGTTGTCGATTCGGGCGAGGCCTGGTTGCTGCAAGGACCGGTGATGGCGCCGAGCGCATGCGGGACCCGCGGTACCGGTGGTCCACACCGAAAGTTCTTGCACCTCCAAGAAACGTCGGGCCGCATGCGCCGCCAGAAGGCAGGAGAACCCAGGGGAGAGGCCTGCTCCCACTACCACGGTGACCTCGTTGGACTTTGCGAGCTCATCGAGCGTTAGGAGGTCCTGAACGTCGGCGGGGTCATCACTTGTTGAAATCACCGAAACACCGCTGCGGATCAGCGGTGCTGCAAACTCGGCGTGGTTGCCGGCGGGCGTGGCAACAACCACAGTGGTCCCTGGCCCACCGTTCGGTTCGGCCACACCGTCCCCGGGTCGGAGGGCGGCGAGCACGGCAGTACGTCGGGCGCGATCGATGTCATAGACCCGTAAGGGGGCGGTGCCGGTTCGAAGTTGCCGGGCCGCGTGGGAGCCAACTCGACCAAGACCCACGACGCCGATCGGCTCAGGAGTTCTCGTCATACTCCGTGGACTCGATCTCGGTCCACCCTCCGCTTCGCGGCGGGACTCCGCCCTGACCGCGCAGCCGGAACACTGCGGCAAGGAAGCCCGCCATTCCCAAGGCGGTGCCAACCCGGCGAATCAAGGTCAGCATCGGAGAGATCTAGAACTGGGACCGTGGGGCGCTGTGGTTTGCATCAAGAGTGAATCCTATGGCGCTGGTTCGGCCATTTAGAACGCCGCGGCTTCCTGCCAGCGGTCAATGATGGTGGCGTCGCCAAAGACTTCGAGGCGGCTCGCCGGGATCCGACTCCAAAGCATCAAGAGAAGGTTCGACGCCGTGCCTCGCACTGCAACATCGCCTTTGGTATGGGAATGATCCCAATCGACCCGATCCGGGTGCAACGCTGCCGTCCATTCGCCGGCACCAGCGCCTTCTTCGGTCGAGTGCAGGTGAAGAACTTCCCCGGTCCCTCCCAATGTCTCGAAGCGCATACGCGTTGGGACGAACACGTCGAAGATTTCGTCGATCCCGTCGACCGAGATAGCCGGATCGATCGGGTCCGGTGTCCCGGAGGCTGCAGCGACGTCCCATCGATGCATGCTCAATTCATGGGCCATTCGACGCACCCACCATTGAGCCTTCTGTGGTCCGGCGAACGACGGTCTCATCACCTCGGGGTCAGAATCGGCGAGGGCGATGCCAAGATCCTGCAGCCCCTCACTGGCCCAAACCAGCACGTCAGAACCGGCGGGTGGAGTAGGGATGGCCGATCGAGCGGGGGGATTCTCGGGTGTGGCCGTTTGAAGAAGCGTGACATATCGGGCTACCCAGCCGGTGTGGCCCAATACATCGCCTACAGTCCAGGCTTCGATATGGGGAATCGAAAAGGACAATTGGCTGGCGTCGGTGGCGAGGAGACGGGTTGACTCGTCGGCGATCTGGGCGAGGAGCTGCTCACGGGACACAGGCATCCCCCTACTCTTGCAGATTTCGCCGCTGATCACTCTTTCTTGCCCACCAACGAGGCGAAGAGCGAAGTGGGGATTACGGCGTTGGGGCCTCAGGCGGGGGTACCAACGAATCTGAGGTCACCCAACGGTCCAGACGCCGCCACTCGTCCTGGAGCCAGAGTTCCTGGGCGGCTTCGCCGGTTGGCACCGGTTCGGTCGGCCACCACCGAACTACAACCGGCGTTCGCAACGGGACATTGGCCCGCATGCCCGCCATGCTGGCGACGCCGTCGAGGCCGCGGTGAGCCAATATCATCGGCCTGGCGTCGGGTCGGGCCCGGAGCAAGGCATGAACCCCGGACGGCTTAGGAGGCAGCAGAGCCCTGAGTTCGTCGGTGAGTGCCAACGCCGTCTTTTCGTTCCGCCGTTCGAGGGAGGCACGGATTCTCTTGCGGGCTGCGGGGGTTGCGAACGTGCCCTCGGGGAAAATCACCAGAGCCCCTTCGGGCCGGACGTGTTCACCGAGGGCCCGAAGCTGCTGCAGTTCAGCTCCGGTGTTACCCCCTCTCGCTACGAAGTAATTACCCAGCGGTGGTCCGAAGAGATCCATGGACGAGATCCAGCGCAGCTCCCGTTTGAGGACGTAATGAGCCGGCCGTTCGAGGATATGAGGGAACAACGCGCTGGGAATGATGGCGTCCACATTGGACGCATGGCGACTGAGCAGGAGAAGATACCCCTTCGGCATTGTGGCAGGATCGCCCCAATCAAGCTTGGCGCCCAACGTATGTCCAGCCCACTTGATAAGCGACATGGACCACGTGCCCATGCCTTCCTGAAGCCGGTCCAGTCGTCTCTCCTTCGAGCCCAGCAATGCCCTGAGGTAGAGGGCCATGGCATACCACTCGTGGCAAGCGAAAGCCACCGCCATCAAGCCAATTCGTGCCAACGGCAGGCGTCGGGGAGCGCCAGAGACGATGTCGATCAGCGCCAGGAGCGGTATGACCAGGGGCGACAACACCAGCATGAGCGGCGCCAAGAGCAGCGAGAGCGGGATCGAAAAGGCCCGACGGAGATACCGTCGGGCCACTGTTTCAGACTGCACAGGACTTGGACTGTTCTTGCGACGGTCCGGTTACTGAGATCTAGCGTTCTTCCTTGAACATCACGTGGCGGCGCAAGACGGGATCGTACTTGCGGAGCTCCAGACGCTCGCGTGTGTTGGTCTTGTTCTTGCGGGTCACGTACGTGAACCCGGTGCCCTCGGTGGACCGCATCTTGACCAGCGGTCGCTTCTCTCCACCCTTTTTCGCCATTAGACCTTCACTCCTTTGCGACGCATGTCGGCCAACACGGACTCGATGCCGTTCTTGTTGATCGTCTTGATGGCCTTGGTGCTGAGCGTGAGAGTGACCCAGCGCTTCTCGCTTGGCACCCAGAAACGCTGGCGCTGGATGTTGGGATTCCAACGCCGCTTGGTGACGCGGTGCGAGTGGGAGATGCTGTTACCGAATGTCGGCTTGCGGCCGGTTACTTGGCAGATCTTGGACACGATGATTACCTCACGAGATCGATTCCGCGCTCAGAAACGCAGACCAGACAATCTACACCCACGAAAAGACAATCACTCAGGGAACGGGTCGGCGTCACGGATTGTGGCTGCACGGCGACGGAAATATTTCAGTAGCGTGACGAAATGGGTTGTGGGATTCATGCTTGGGCAGGCGCGCGCCGAATCACGGTGGCCATGTTTCGCCGCCGATCACGTTTTCTCATCCTTGCCAGTTTTCTGAGTTTGGTGGCCACGGCGTTCAGCCCGGTGGGGTTGGCTCCGGTAGAAGCGGCGAGCGCTCCGGCATTGGTGTTGCCGATAGCCACGGACTACATCGACGACGTCCACTGGACGGACACGTGGGGGGCGGCTCGAAGCGGCGGACGGTCCCATGTTGGGGTCGACATGATCGGCCCCCAAATGACACCGCTGGTCGCAGCCGCCGATGGGGTGATCACATGGTTGCGTCACGACACCAGTCGCGGCAACATCCTCTACCTCACCGATGACAACGGCTGGCAATACACCTACATTCACATCAACAACGACAGCCCCGGCACCGACGATGGCGCCAATCGTTACGAGGAGGCGTTCGGCCCCGGGATCGAGTTGGGGGCGCGGGTAAGCGCCGGCCAAGTGATCGCATACATGGGTGATTCCGGCAATGCGGAGTGGACGGTGAGTCATCTTCACTTCGAGGTCGTCGACCCTGATGGCAACAACGTGAATCCCGCCCCGCTGGTCGACGCAGCTCTCGAGCGGGCCCTTCACCCGATCGATGTCGACCCGGCCGAAGTTTCCCCCTTCGCCGACTTCGATACCTTCGCTGAACGTCTCTACCAGACCGTGCACGGGCGATCTGGAACCCTGACTGAACGCCGAGATTTGGCTGACACCGTGAACACGGTGGGCATGAATGCGGCTCTGGAGGACGTCATCACCCCCAACAGCACTGGTGCGTCCCTTGACCGGTTGTATGAGGCCTACTTCCTTCGTGCGGCCGACACCGATGGCATCCACTACTGGATGGACCAGTATCGTGGCGGGGCGTCGCTCACCGACATCGCCAACTGGTTCGCAGAGTCCGATGAATTCAAAAATCGATATGGCGGAAAACCGTTCGGCGATTTCTTGGATCAGTTGTATGTAGACGTGCTGCACCGAGCCCCCGACGCATCCGGCAAGGCATACTGGCTCGGCCTCCTCGAAACTGGTCAGCTGACACGCGGGTCGATAGTGATCCAGTTCACCGAGGGAGCTGAGATGATCAACAGCACCCAGCGTCGAACCGAACTCACCGCCCTCTCCCTGATCTTCACTGACGCCACTCCGTCGTTGGCGCTGAGTCAGGAGTGGGAGGCGCTGCGCTCCTCAAGCGACCTGCAATCGTCGCTCCCGCAGTTCTACTCCCTAACCGCGGGCTCCTAGGAACTGAAAACCTATGCGGGCGGTGGGATCATGCGTCGGCCCGGGCTGAAGCGTCGCCGATCCGCGGGCAGAGCCCGCCGACGGATGGTGATCAGACTTCCAATGGAGAGCACAATCGCGGTGCTGAGCACGGTGGCGTACCAAATCCATGAAACTTGACCATCTCGGTTGGTCAGCCAGCGGAGCGTGACGGCCAGCACCAGACTCCCCGCCACGATCGCCCCCATATTCTGGAGGTGAGTGGTTCGCACGGTGGCGCTGATGTCCCCCGACCGTCGCCGGTAGTAGTTATAGGTGAACGCATTCTCGAACGCGATCACTACAACCGCCGGCACGATCCACCACAGGCTCTGCACATCCAGATTCAGGGTTGCCCCCAGGGCAATAGCGGTGAGAAAACCGGCGGCACCAAGCACGAGCGTGTAGATGATGGCGTCGCCGCTGCGAACCGCTAACCAACCAAACAGGGCAGCCAGGGCCGACAGGATGATGATGAGAATGATCTGACCTTCGGGATCGGACGTGGCGGTGGCGGCGACGATGGCAACAAACACAACGAATCCGCACATCACCATTTCCGGGGCGGCGGCGAGGCGTCGGAGCGCTTCCCGGTCCCGCCGTTTCTCGTCTTTGATCTGTGCTTCGGTTTTGGCGATAATCACCCCGGCTGCGGTGGCGTATCGTCCTGTGGGCGGCAGTCCGACCGGCCGGGCCAACGGTTCGGCTGACGAGCCCGCGGGCGGAGGCGGCATCGGCGCACCGAGGGGTGGGGGAGTAGCCCCGGGCGGCGGTGGGGGAGGCCCGTCGAAACCTGAGGGGTCGGTACTCATCGGAAACCGCTCGCCGCCGGCTGCCGGATCGATCCCCGTCCGCCCATGGGCCGTTGACCGGCCAAAACCGCCTTCTGAAGAACCGGCTCTACCGGCCCCGAGGGGTCCCAGGGAAGGACCACAACCCCCAGCTCGGCGAGACGTCGTTTCTGCCATTCGTTGGTGATGCGAGTGACGCGGCGAGCGATTGCACTGGCACCGGTGTCCAATTGGCGCTGAACCAGAAGCACAACCACCGAGTGGCCGCGGCGGCGGAGCTGGGCCAGGTCACTGGTGAAGACCTCGCTGTAGAGGGGGCTCACCGCCAAAATGAGCGATCGACCATCCAGGCTTTCCATGGGAATGGTGGGGAGGTCGCCTCGTCGATCCTGCATGACCCTGGCCGACAGCAGGGTGTCGACGATGATGTGGCCGGCCCGCCGACCCAGTGCCGGCGGGAGCCACCGAACTCCGGTGCTGCGGTCGAGAATCCCGACCCTATCCATGGAACGAAAGTGTCGTTCCTGCAAACCGGTTGCTGCCGCCACCGTGGATCGAAGCGTTGAATCCAACGTCTCGCCGACGTCTTGGACGGCGTCGATGAAAAGGATCACATCGGTGGCCTGATCTGTGTGGCGATCGGCCACCATCGGCTCGCCGCGCCGCAACGAGAGCATGGCATGGATAAGCCGAACCGGGTCTGACGGGTTGTAGTTGCGGACTTCGGCCAACTCCATCCCGGGGCCCCGTGCCGTTGATCGGTGGTCGCCGATAGCAGAGCGGGTTTGGGCCGCCTTCACCATGGACTGAATCCGTTCGGTGGGTGGATGAACATGCACCCGGTTGGACAACGGAAACTGCTGGATCGTTTCGGACAGACCGAATCGGTCCCTGGTGACAACGTTCAGAAACTCGGGCCCGATGACACCCCATTTCTCCACACGCACATCGAACCGCACCCGTGAATCGCCATCGATCCGTTGGATCACCCGCGGCGGTGACACCGGGACCATCGAGGCGGGATACTGCATCTCTAGTTCAACGATGGCGATAGGTCGGGCGCAGCGGACCTCTACGAAGATGGAGAGTTCGTCCCCCTCGATCAAGCGGAGTCGGCTCAGCGTCACCCGTTCAACCTCCAACGACACCCACCATCGGCTCAGCACACTGAGCGTGACGACGACGACGAACGGGCTGAGCGCGATGAACCAGACTGTCGCTTCGCCGTCCCGGCTGGAACTGGCGATGATGAACAGTGCCGCCGAGATTCCGCTGTACAGCCAGAAACGCCAGGTGAGATGGCGGCTCACGGGGGTGCGTCACCAAACGACAACGGTTGGGGAACGGTTGCCATATTTTCGCCAACGTCGGTGGCGGGGGGCGTGGGGACCATTTCCACAACTTCGCTGATGACTTCGAAGGGCTGGACGCCTCGAACCCACTGATCGGGCATGAGCAGGAGGCGATGGCTGAGGGTGGGGATGGCCATGGCCTTCACGTCGTCGGGGAGGACGTAATTCCGGCCACCCATCGCCGCCCAGGCTCTGGACATCTTGAGCAGTCCCAGCGAACCGCGAGGACTGGCGCCGGCCTCGGTGCGAGGGTTCTGCCGAGTGCCGTCGACGATGTCAACGATGTATTGGGCCACGGGGTGGCTCACGTGCACGGTTTCGACCGCCCTCTGGACCTGACGGGTCTCGTCCGGGCTGAGGAGTGGCGCCAACACTGTGGTGTCCGTGCCGCGGGCGGCCCGCCGGAGAATCAGATCGACCTCGGCGGCGTGGTCGGGATAGCCGATGCCGGTACGAATCAAGAACCGGTCGAGCTGGGCTTCGGGCAACGGGTACGTACCTTCGGACTCGATGGGGTTCTGGGTACCGATGACCACGAATGGCGACGGCAGCGGTCGGGTCTGGCCGTCCACGGTGACCTGTCGCTCCTCCATAGCCTCCAGGAGAGCAGACTGGGTTTTTGGCGGAGCCCGGTTGATCTCGTCGCCCAACACGAGGTTGGCGAAGACAGGGCCTGGTCTGAACTCGATGGCCGAGCGGGACGGATCGAAGATGGTGGCGCCGGTGATGTCGGCCGGGATCAGGTCGGGTGTGAACTGAACCCGGGAGAACCCCAGCCCGCAGCACTGAGCGATCGCTCGGGCGGTCGCCGTTTTCGCCACCCCCGGAACGTCTTCGAGCAATACATGGCCATCGGCGAAGACCGCTGCAAGCACGAGCCGGAGCATGTCTCGTTTGCCTACGATCACGGTTTCGAGTTGATCCAGCATCGTCTCGGTGAGGTCACCGATCGCCCGCGGGTCCGCAATGGCGGGACGCGGCGTGGGGCTGGCGGAGTTGTTGTTGGTCACTGGGAAGCCTGACTGGGGTGGGACGGTGGAGGGGCTGATGGGTCGAAGTGGACGCCGATTGGCAGCGGATGAAGATCGAGGTGCGCTTCCAGTTGGTCGAGTATCGACTCCACCTGGACGATGGTGGGAGCGGAGTGCGGGACGTCCACGGGGATAGCCAGCGCCGATGCGCGCCGGAGGAGCAGCGAGACCACCTCGCTGGGCGTGGTCTCCAACGATGCGTCTACTGAAACCGCGTCCCACGGCACGAGCTGCAGCCCGGGGACTACCGGTTCGGCTACCCGGAGGGTGCCAGCGCCGATGGAGCCCGACGACATCCGTGACCACGCGCGGAAGAGCGTGAGGAGAATGAGCACGATCGAGAAGAACACGACCACCGGGAAACCGCGGGCGAAACCTCCCAGGAGCTCGGTCATCGAAGTCCACTTGCCGCTGCGGCCGCGTTGGGTGCGTCTGGAGGTGTTTTTCCACAGGCTGAGCGCGCAAGAAGGCGGAGCGCAGTGACGGCATCGTCTCGTTCCATCGAACGGACGGTGGCGTCGCCGAAACGAACACTGTTGTATGACTGGGTGATCACCCGGAGGTCTGGCCCAAGATCCGCATTGGTTGCGGCGATTCGACGGTGCCATTCGTTGGGTGTCTCATCGGCGATCCGCGGCTCGAGGCGTCCGAAGCCAGCTTCGGCGTAGCGCATGGCCACTCTGATCGCCCGCCCGGGGTCTGGGTCCTGCATCAGCTGATAACAGAAATGCTCAAACGCCGCCCAGCCGTGCTCACCCGAAAGGGCGTAGTGATCGTCGTTGGCGTTGGGCTCCAAGCGAGTTGTGCGGGTATCGACCTCGTCGCCGCCAGAACCGGGTCCGTAGCGGCGGATCACCATGATGAGTCCAACGATGAGCCCGATCGCCAGGATGATCAGGAAAAGGTTCCACAGCACGTCAAAGAACGTGATCTCGGGGGCGTTGATGTTTGGTCCGTTGATGTTTGGTCCGTTGATGTCGGGTGGGTTGAAGCTGGGGGCATTGAACCGGAAGTCGCCGGCTTCCATACGGATGATGAAGTCTTCGCGGCTTTCGTTCCGGCTCACGAATGCTGAGAGCGTTACGAGCGCGAGAACGATTGCCGCAATGAGATATGCCGTGCGTTGCGCCATGGGTGGGCGATGGGTCGACACCCCCACCACAGTAGGGGAAACTCGGTATCCGTTATGTTCCGGGCGCGAAGATCGCTTTGAGGTAACGACCCTCGGTAAAGGTGACCGGATGGTCGATCGGGTGACCGGTGACCGAGATGCTGACAGGACGCCGGCCGGCCCGCCCCAGTTCCTGGGTGACGTCGTCCACGAACATGGCTTCGGTGATCCGGGCCGAACACGACGCCTGCACCAGAGTTCCTCCAGGCTTCAGCACGGCTAGTGCCGCCCTGGTAAGGCGACGGTAGGACGCGCGGGCTCGATCCACATCGGACATCTTTGGCGCGAACGATGGCGGATCCACCACCACTACGTCAAACCTGCGACCGTGCTTCTCCAGGGTGTTCATGACCGAGAAGGCATCTCCCACGATGGTCTCGTGACCGTGGGTCGGCTCGAGACTGTTGGCCTTCATGTTCGTGATGGCGGCGGCGATAGCTCCGGCGGAGGTGTCCACTGATGTGACCGAGATGGCACCGCCGGCGGCGGCATACACCGAGAAGCCACCGGTGCTGGAGAACACATCGAGGACGCTTTTGCCCGCGCTGAGTTTGCGGACTGCCTGACGGTTGTCGCGCTGGTCAAGGAAGTGGCCGGTCTTGTTTCCCGCCACCACGTTCGCCGTGAATATCAAGCCGTTCTCGGTGAAGCTGACGAGCGGGTTCGGGAGCGATCCCCGCTCTACCTGACCGTCGGCGAAGCTGTCTCTCCACACGCCCTGCACCGCCCGGCTGGCCCGCAGAACGATCGCCGTAGGTGCGCATCGGGCTTCGATCTGGTCGAGCACGACATCAAGATGCGGTTTCCAGGCGGCGGTGTAGAGCTTCACCACGACCACGTGGTCATAACGGTCAGCTACCAGTCCGGGAAGACCGTCGTTCTCGCCATTGACGAGGCGATAGCCGGTGGTGGCGGTGTCCTCGATCAGCGAACGGCGAAGATCGATCGACCGGTCCACTCTGGCAGCGAAAAAGCCGGCGTCGATGGTGGCCGGGCTGCCGTGGTGCAGGACTCGGATGGCGATGGGACTGTGAGGGTCGGCCAAGCCGATCGCCAGGAAACGGTCACTGTCGTCGAAGACGACCGCAAGATCACCGGCCGCTGGTTCCTTCTTCTGGGTGCGGATCGAGTGGTCATACACCCAGGGGTGGCCGCTTCGGATGGAGCGCACCGCTCGCGGCGCCACCGTCGTCGCAATCCGCATCAGTTCAACCTAGGTCCTACGCGGACATTTCGGCCTCGTCGCTGGGGAGTAAGCATTCGTTGGCGGGCGCGTGCAGTTCGAGCACTCGGGCCACGATCTGAGGCTGGACCGCCGCCAACGCCACACCGCCGGTGGTGGTTGGGATCGGCAGCGCGGTGGTGGCGAGCATCAGCAGCATTTCCGGGCCCATCTTGGCGCGCAGCGCGATGGCTTCGCCAACGGCCTTCAGTGCCGCAACGCTGGAGGATATTCCCGAACCGTGCGAACCGTTGGCACCGGCCACGTAGATTCCCCACTCTTGTCCGTTGGCATCGGAGGCGGTTGCGGTGAGCCGAAGCCCGCTGCCTCGCACCGAAACGTCCTCATTGTGGATCTCGAAGCCGTCGTTCTCCAAGGCCGCCAACGCCACCTTCGGCGCTGAAAGTGTTCGATCTGGATCCGCTGGCGGGTTGCTCAACGCTGTCAGCACTCGCTCTCGGGCCAACGAGACGTAGGCAGCATCGGTGTCGTATCCGACGAAGCGCCGGCCGGCCAAAGCGGCCGCGACCAACGTGGTACCGGCCCCCATGAACGGGTCGAGCACGAGGTCATCCACATAGGTGTAGAGCTGTATCAGCC
>JABDIY010000085.1 GCA_013003535.1 Acidimicrobiales bacterium
GGGGTGGTGGGCTCCATCGTCGTTTCCGCCGGGTCACTGATCGCTCCCGGCCATATTCGAGCGAGAGCCCAGCTGGCGTGGGCGGATATCGGTGACGAAACACGAGCGATCTGGCAACGGCGAGGCAGTGCGGCAGGTCAGCTCGGACTCACCAAACAAGCTTTTGGCGTTCTGGCTGATCAGTTGCAGACGGCCCTCAACATCGAGGACATGGTTGCGAACTATCTCCTGGGCGAGCTGGCGATGGAGGGCGACTTTGCGTTTGCAACTAGTCCGGGAGCCGCCGGCCTGGTTCACTCGCTGCGCAAGGACCGTGTTGTTGCATCGATCGTCAGCGAACTTGACGATGACATCGGCGGCGCTCAAACAGTCCTCACCGACTATCTCCAAAGAACCGTCGATTTGGCCGATGCGCATCAGATCCCCGAAGTGGTTGCGGCTCTCCTGACGCCCAGCCTGCCCCGCCGGGTGGTAGAGGTTGACATGGCCTTCAGCGCTTCCGGTTTGCTCGGACAGCATGCCACGGTGGTTTCGGGCACGCTTACCGGGCGCGTCGACGAGATCGCCGCCCAAGTACATCACCACATCCGCGAGGTGATGCCCGCCCACAAGGCGTTCGGTCGAGCACGCCGCACCGCTCTCGCCGGGCTTCGAAGGAAGCTGCGAATCGATGACCTGGAACCACGGGTACCCGAAGGATTTGTTCGAAACCAGCTGATCGACAAGGTCTACCTTCCGTTGATCGGCGACAATCTCGCCCGCCAAATCGGAACGGTTGAAGATCGCACCGGTTCTCGGTCCGGTTTGCTCATGCTGCTCTCACCCCCGGGCTACGGAAAGACCACCTTGGTGGAGTACCTCGCCGATCGCCTGGGAATGGCGTTGGTCAAGGTGTCAGGTCCTGGGCTCGGTCACGATGTCACATCGCTCGACCCGGCGCAGGCCACTAGCGCCACCGCCGCCCGCGAAATCGACCGCATCAACATGGCATTCGCGGTCGGTACGAACGTGATCCTCTATCTCGACGACATCCAGCACACAAGCCCGGAATTCCTGCAACGGTTCATCTCGCTGTGCGACGGGCAACGCCGGATCGAGGGTGTGTGGAATGGCGAATCACGAACGTTTGACCTACGGGGGAAACGTTTCGCCGTAATCATGGCGGGCAACCCGTACACCGAGTCCGGGCAGCGCTTCCAAATTCCCGACATGCTGGCTAACCGAGCCGATACCTACAACCTGGGAGACGTGGTGGGCGGCAACGACGAGTTGTTCGCCAGGAGCTATTTGGAGAATGCGCTTACCTCCCACCCGGTGTTGGCCCAGTTAGCGGGCAGTGCTCCTGAGGATTTCAATGCGTTTCTCCGAGCCACCGAGGGAGAGCCGCTCTCGGAATCCACGTTGGCCGGGTCCTACTCATCGGCTGAAATCAATGAAATGGTGGCGACCCTCGGCCATCTCCGACAGGTCCAGGAAACCGTATTGAAGGTGAACCGCCAGTACATCGCTTCGGCCGCCACCGACGATGCCTACCGGACCGAGCCGCCCTTCCTTCTCCAGGGCTCGTATCGAAACATGGTGCGGCTGGCCTCCAAGCTGGTCCCGGCGATGAATAGTGGGGAGGTCGAAGCTCTGTTGGATGATCATTATGTCGCTGAATCGCAAGCGCTCACCGGCGCGGCGGAAGCGAATCTTCTCAAGTTGGCCGAACTACGCGGCCAATTGAACGAGGAAACGAGGGTTCGATGGGCGGAAATCAAAGCAACGTTTGCCCGTAAACAGCGACTGGGCGGCGGCGACGCCGATCCCGTCACCCGAGTAGTGGCGGCCATCGAGAGCGTCAGCGAGGCGCTACAGCTCCAAGACCCTCTGGCAGCTCGCGCCATCGATCTTCTCGCCTCAACGGCCAATGATCAAAAGGGTGGGCGATCCGGGGCGCCGGAGAAGGGCTCGACGGGCTAGCTATTCGATGTTGTGATCCAACGCGTACCGGATGAGTTCTTGCTTGCGGGACAGATGCAGTTTTTTCAGGATGTTGCGGACATGGTTCTCCACGGTCTTGGCCGAGATGAACAGTTCTTCGCCGATCTCTTTGTATTTGTGACCCCTGGCCACGTACTGCAGAACTTCGCGTTCCCGATCTGAAAGTGGCTGCGTTCCGCCGCTGGCCTTTGCGAGTTTGCGGAACTCACCCATTACCAATCCTGCCAACGCAGGGGAGAACACCGGTTCACCCTTGGCAGCGGCCCAGAGGCGGCTGCGCAGTTCCTCCGGTGGCGTGGACTTCACCAGATAGCCGTTCGCTCCAGCAGCAACGGCATCCAGGAGATCCCGCTCTGACTCCGAGACAGTGAGCATCACGATGTTGGTGTCGGCCCCGCACTCCTTGGCTACGGCGATCCCGCCTCCGTTTGGCATGTGAAGGTCACACACCACGAGATCGGGATTGTGGGTTCTGATGGCGGCGATTGCTTCTCCTGCGTCACCGGCCTCCGCTACCACCAGGAAATTTTCGCCCAAGTCAGCGCGAACTCCGGAACGCCAAATCGGATGATCGTCGCACAGAACTACTCGTACGTGGTTTTTGACCGCTTCTACAACCACAATTGCACCTCCGTGCCTCGGCCGGGTCGGCCATCGATCTTGCTGGCCCCGCCTGCTTCGCTCAGGCGAGCTCCGATTGAGTTTTCGAGCCCTTGGCCCCGTCTCACCAACGCGGGGTCGAACCCCACTCCGTTGTCTTTCACTGAGACGAAGATCGTCGACTCGTCGGCGAAGTCGGGTTCGGAATACACCGTGACCTCCGATGCCTTTGAATGTTTGCCGGCGTTGTGGAGGGCTTCGCGAACTGCGCCGATGAGAGTGGTGGTTTGTTCCGGGGAGCCGCTTGGGAGGTCCGGTGCGCAGATCACCTGCGCCTTGAATCCGTACATCGCTTCGGCGTCTTGAGCTACCTGCCGGAGTTCTGTTGCGAGGTCATTGGGAGCGGCCACACCGGCGAACAGGTAGTTCCGAAGCTCCACTTCCTGCTTCCGGGCCAGGGCCACCAACTCCTCGTCTTCGGAGCGCCGCTGGATCACCGCCAACGTCTGGAGGACCCCGTCGTGGAGGGTGAGAGCGACTTCCTCACGGGCCCGAAAGCTGGATATCTGCCGATCCGCTAGCTCGAGTCGTTTGAAGAGGTAGGCCGAGGTCCAGCCCGCCACGGCCATCAGGACCAAGCTGGAGGTTCGGGTGAGACTCCACGGGGTGTCGTTGTATGGAAGCCAGCCGACGTAGCGAGCAAGTCCGAAGCCGATCCCGGTCAATACGGCGGCTCGTTGACCAGCTGTAAGGGCAACGGTGGCGATGATCGCCACCGGGTAGACCGTGGGCAGGGCCTGTGAATGATCTGGTGAACCATAGACCCAGACATCTGCCAGAAAGAGCACCGTGGCAACTGCAATCTCACTGAGGATCCACGGAGGACGAAGGATTCGGTCGGCATCGCCCAAATAGGCGGCGGTGAGGCACGTGACGAAGAGGACGAGCCCAATGCAGAGGAGTATTCCCTCGACTGGGCGTTCGACGTGGGCCTTGCCGAGGTCGCGGCCATTGCGGTCATAGAGCTCGTAGAGAAAGATCGCCACGGCCCACGACACGGTCAGCCACCGGAAGACCATGATCCCCCGCAAGATGCTGTGTCGCGTTGGGCGGCTCACCAGTGCGGGCGCCAAGACACCCAGTACCGGCAATGTGATCATGTACTGATTATCGTCGATCGACGGACCCGCTGTAGCCAGGCTGACGAAATGGAATTCAGCGATGGCCGGTGCGGCTGCCACAGCACGGCGATGAAGCTCAACGCTACGAATGCGGTGCCAACGATGATCCCGACCGGCGTGCGGCTGGTCCATAGTCCTTTCACCGCGAAGGACAGCATCAGCGAAAGTGTCAGCAGGAACCGATAGCTGTAGGCACTGGCGGCCCGCTTGGCAAACAGCGCAGCCCGTTCGAATCGAGAGACCAGCGCCACCACTCCGGCCAGAACCACCGTCGAGGCGAGGATCAGCGGGATCTTCTGGATCCACCAGGCGGTCGATCCCGTGATCGCGGTTGGCAGGATGCCAAGCGCATAGAAGACTCCACCGGCGATGACCGCGGCTGTGAAATGCCAGAGGTACACGCTCATCGCCATGCTGTTGGCGGCGATGGTGGCCTTCCACAGACCGGGCTGACGGTCGATCAAGCGGTTCACCGCCGGAGCAGCCGCGATGGCCAGCGCCGAATAGCCGGTGCCGAAGAGCATGAGAGCCAACGACGGAGGATGGGTGGGTGACAGCGACCCGATGCCGTCGAAGTGGACCATTGAAACGGGATAGGGCCCAACCGTGACCAGAACGATTGCAGCACCGAGAACGACCGCTCCGGCCATGGCGAGAAAGCGACCGGGCCGGATCAGCCCATCCTTCCAAGCAAATCCTGCAACCTGAAATCCGAGCCAGCCGAGGACCCAGTTCAAATGCGATATTGGGTTGAAGACACCGAGATCGATGAAGCGCAAGACTTCGAGGGAGACGATTGCTCCCACCAGAAATCCGGCGAATCGGGCAGGGTTGGCTCTGAATGCAGGCAGAGTTTTGGGGGCGATTGCGGTGTCGATCGTGTAGTTGGCAATGAACCACAGCGGAATGGCTGCGGCTCCGGCTGCCAGCACCGCCAATCCGCCAACGCCGACCATCGTGCCCACAACGATGAGTCCGAACCAAGTGGCGGCAAGGACAGCCACCGGCGTGTACAGGCGACGCAGCCGGGCCGATAGCCAATCAGCGTCGGTAGCGGTGACGTTTCGCCGGTGGGCATCGAGCGAAGCGGCAGAAGCGAAACCGCCGACAACGAAGAACAGGGGCATAACTTGCATCAACCAGCTGATTGGGGCGAATTGCGGAGCGAGATCCAGGGCATTCCCGGCCTGGAGTGTTCCCGTGTCATCTACGAACACGCTGATCGCCAGCCAATGCCCGAAGGCGACCATGAGCATGGCAACCGCCCGGTACAGATCGATCGCTCGGTTTCGAGCCGAGCCGTTCTGGGTAGCGGATCCGTCGGCGGCAAGGCCCGCCAGCGACGGGCGGCACGACGCCTCTGCGATGGATGCGGTAACTGTCTGCAAGGGTGCTGTTGTCATGCATGAAGTGTCGGATGCACGCCCGGTCTGCCGCCGGGGGGAATACCCCCAAACCGGTCTGGGGTAGCCTCAGATTCATGAGAGCAGTTGAGTTCGTAGACGGCACCGTGACGATTGCAGAAATCGCCGACCCGATCCCGGAAGCCACCGAACTTCTGGTGCGGGTGGAGGGCTGCGGGATCAACGGCGCCGACATCCTCCAGGCCGGGGGGAACTATCCGCCCCCGGTCGGAGCGCCAGTCACGCCGGGACTCGAGTTGGCCGGCGTAGTAGAAGAGGTTGGCTCGTCGTGCCGTCGTTTCGGGGTCGGCGATCGAGTGATGGCGGTGGTCCCCGGCGGGGCACAAGCGGAACGATGCGCATTCGATGAGTCGCTGGCAATGCCGGTGCCCGATGTGCTCGACGGGCCGATGGCCGGTGGTTTCCCTGAGGTTTTCGAGACCGCCTTCGATGCGCTGTTCACCCAAGGGGGTTTGACCATGGGCGACCGAGTGTGCATCCACGGGGCTGCTGGCGGAGTGGGCACGGCTGCCACGCAACTCGCCGTGGCGGCCGGCGCAACCGTTACCGCCACCGTTCGAAACTCTGAGATTCGTTCGAAGGTGGCGGCCCTTGGCGCGACCGTTTTGGATCCCGCCAATTTCGTTGACGCTGGTCCGTTCGACCTCATCCTTGAGCTCGTGGGTGCACCGAACTGGCCGGCCAACATTCACGCTTTGTCGATCGAGGGCCGAATCTGCATCATCGGCGTCGGTGCAGGATCAAAGGTCGAGGTCAACCTCGTTCACCTCATGGGGAAACGAGCGAAGCTCTTCGCATCTACCCTACGAGCCCGCCCACTCGCTCAACGGGCGCAGGTTGCCAGAAGGGTGGAACACCATGTGCTTCCCTTGGTAGACGCCGGGCGGATCACCGTACCGGTCGCCGACACGTTTGTTCTGGCCGATGCCGCCGCCGGCTACGACCGGTTTCGGGCGGGCAACAAGTTTGGCAAAGTCATCATCGTCCCGTGACATGATGACCTGAGGGACCGCCGGGCAAGCTGCTGGGTTCCGGGATGGAAACCGCTAGTCGTCCTTGAGGGCAACCGCGTTTGGCGTGACGTTCATCTTGGGTTCGTATTCTGTGGCCCGTGCGTTGCCATCGGCGTGGCCTGCCATCGCGATTCTGAGCTCGGCTGCACAAGACTCACAAGGCCCGTAGAACCGCCTGGTCACAGGGCTGGTACAGCGCGGGCAATCAAAGGAGAGGTCGGCATCCACGTGGTTCATGTCCAGGGAGGTTTCGCGCATCAACTGACCCTAGCGCGGACTCTCGCCACGGATGGCGCCGTCCTCACAGGAGCTGTTCATCACAGCAGGAGAGCGTCGGTCATAACCTCCACCAATGCGGGTCCCGGGTGGGCGAGCCCGGCCAGGACGGCGCCTTCCAAGTCATCGACGCTGGTGACTCGGCGGCCCCACGCACCACACAGCACGGCGAAGTCGGCGAAGTTCGGGTTGTGGAGCGAGGTTTGCCATACATCCCAGTGGGCGGCGCGTTGTTCCTTGGAAATCTTGCCGAGTTCGCCGTTGTTCATCAGAATGTGGGTGATGTTCATCTTGTACTTGACTGCGGTGGTCAGCTCCATGGCGTACTGTCCGAACCCGCCATCGCCGCTGATGCTCACTACTTGATGGGTGTCGCCAACGGCAGCCCATGCGCCCATTGCCGCCGGTAGAGCAAATCCGATGCTTCCCAGGTAGCCAGACATCAGGAGCCGCTGGGACCCACTTGATTCGAAGTACCGGCCGAAGGAGTAGGTGTTGTTTCCCACATCCACGCAGATCACCGCCTCCGGATCCACTAATTCGGTGAGCACATCCATGAGCGCAGCTGCGCCGATTCCGCGACCGGCGTCGTCGGCTCGGCGCCGGGCCTTTTCATGGCGCCAAATTTCCCATCGATCAGCTACTTCGACCGAAAGATCCATGATGGGTGTGGCATCGCTGATCCGTTCGTGGAGCAGCGAAGCGGTCACGCCGACATCGCCCTGCAAGGGCAATTCGACGGAATGGAATCGTCCCAGAGCCATCGGGTCTCGGTCCACCTGGATCAGCGGCTTGTAGTCCGCGATGCCGGTGTGGTTGGAAAAGCTTGCACCGAAGACGACCACCAGATCGGACTCGTTCATGAACCAACTGGCGACAGGCGTGCCCGATCGACCCATCACACCACAGCCCAGTGGGTGACTGTCGGCGATCAGTCCTTTGGCCTTGAAGGTGGTTGCAACCGGCGCTCCCAGGTGCTCGGCCAGAGCGATCACCGACTCCATGTCATCCCGGGCGCCATCGCCCACGATGATCATCGGGCGGCGCGCATCCTTCATCATGGTGGCGGCTCTTTCTAAATCCGTCTCGGGTGGTGAAATGGTCCGTTGGCCAGTGCGCCCCACTGGAGAACCCGGCGCGATGTCTTCTGATACCGCGGCATGCTGCACTTCGTCGGGGAAGATGAGATGCGAGACACAGCGCTCTACGAGAGCGGTCTTCATAGCTAGCGACGCCAACTCCGCGTGGTCACTGCCGATTTGAACGGTTTCGCTGAACCTCGCCACGCCGGCGAACGCCGCCGCTAGATCCGTGTCTTGAAACGCACCTCGTCCTTTGACCTTTGAGGGGACCTGGCCCGACAGCGCCAGTACCGGCGCCCGGTCTTCTTTGGCGTCATAGAGCCCAGTCAACAAGTTGGTGGAGCCCGGGCCGGCGATTCCGAAACAACCGGCAACCGATCCGGTGAGTTTCCCGAAGGCGCTGGCGGCAAAGGCCGCCGCTCCCTCGTGACGAATACCGATATAGGTCAGTTCGCCTCGCTCCTCGGCTTTCCGCAGGGCGTCGGCGAAGCCCAGGTTTGAATGCCCCACCATCCCAAACACGTGGGTCAGGCCCCACGCAATCATGGTCTCCACCATGACGTCGCTCACCGTGCGCACGGGCGGAAGATCGGGGAGCAGTGAGACGTACACCCCGTCGTCACGGGCCTCGATTGGGAAACAGGCCGGGGCGTCGCTGAATCCAGCCGGGGGTTGGCCATCGATAGGGGAGTAGTCATAGCCGTGCCAAGGGCACCGAAGCCAGCCACCCTCGATCGATCCTTCGCCGAGTGGGCCACCCTGGTGGGGGCAGGCGTTGTCCAAACACCCGTACTGCCCTTCGTAGTGGCTGATAGCGAACGAACGGGTGCCGACGCTGACCGTGGTCACCCTGCCGTCGGCCAGTTCGTCGGGACCGAGCACGCGATGCCATTGTGCCCCCACAGTTGGAACGGGGCTTTGGGAAGAGGGTCGGGATGCAGCAACCATGTCCTTACCCTAGGAGTCCGGACCGACAGTGTCATATGTCTGTCGCACCCCGGGTCTACGGTGGAATCATGCGGCAGATCTTCTCATCACAGGCTCCGGTGCAGATCAGCGCACGAGGGCGAAGTGTCGTCCGATCGACCATCGAGGTCGACGGTTTTGGCGGACCGGTGGTGGCGATCGGTGTCCGAGTGGACATTCGTCATTCCTACACCGCCGATCTCGTGGTAATTCTCGAGAACCCGGTGGGTGAACGTGTGCTTCTGGTGTCGGAACGAGGCGGTGAGGGTGATGACTTCTTCTTCACCACATTTGAAGATCAGGCACCGGTGCCCATCACCGCGGGCGAAGCTCCGTTTTCTGGCCGATTTCGGCCGGAGGGATCACTGGAAACATTTGCCGGTGGCCAAGCCAACGGTACCTGGACTCTCTTGATTGCCGATACAGCCGATCAGGACGGCGGCGAGCTGCGTCGTTGGGACCTGGAGATCGAGGCGTTGTCACCCGCGCCGCCACCCGTTGCCCCAGAGAATATTTTGATCTCGATCCGTTTCGGCGGTGGTCTCACGCCAACCCAGCAAAAGGCCTTTCAGTTTGCTGCGGCCCGTTGGTCCCAAGTGATTACCAGCCGCCTGCCGGACGTGATGATCGAGGGGGAAAGGGTCACTGGTGTTCGGATCGACGCCTCGGGGGCCCGGATTGACGGCCCAGCCGGGATCCTCGGTCAAGCCGGCCCGGTACTGCTACGGCCCGGGTCCATGCTGCCCGCCACTGGTGTCATGCAGTTCGACTCCGGCGATTTGGCCCAGTTGGAGCGCCGCAACGGATTGATCGACGTGATCATCCACGAGATGGGCCATGTGTTGGGCATAGGGACGCTTTGGTCAACCAAGAGGCTGATCCGAGGCTCGGGCACGGATAATCCGGTCTTCGTGGGGGCCAACGCCCAGGAGGTATTCGGTGTCATTCTCGATGCCGGTGGCCCCACCCCTGTGCCCATCGCCAACACCGGCGGAGCGGGTACCAGAGAAGGGCACTGGCGGGAGTCGGTATTCGGTAACGAGCTGATGACCGGGTTCCTCAACGACGGACCCAACCCACTCAGCGCCCTTACCATCGCCTCGCTGGCGGACTTGGGGTATGAAGTCAACGAGGCGGTCGCCGACCGGTTCACGTTACCATCCCGGCTGGATCTGGCCATGATGGGGATCTGGGCGGAGCCGGCAACTCAGACGTGCTGCACGCTGGCCGGAACGATGCGGCCCGTGCCCCAGGTACTGCCCGAATCTGCCGTCGTGTGATCACCTCATCAAGCGGGTTGCAGCACCCCCAACCAGGTGGAAATATGGATTCTTTTGATCCTCGAACCCTCCTGAACAGGGGTTAGGTCAAACAGCCCGGGTCCATGGGCCAAAAGACTCAAGTTAGGCACCGCAATATGCCGAGAGTGACGGCTATGCCGCCGTTGCTTTCTCGCCTACTCCCTCCGCGGCCCGGCGGTCGGATGATCCGCGGGGGACCGCTTCAGGAATCACTGGATCTCCTGGCCCGCAGCAGGACGCCACTGAGCCGAACCGAACGAAAAGTTGTTGTTGACTCGCTCTTTCATGAGGGCGCCAGGCGCTCGCCGTTCCTGCACCGGTACTACTCGCTCACCATGCTGTCGGTCCTCATCGCTGTCTTGGGCCTATTGGCAGATTCGACCGCCGTGGTGATCGGGGCGATGCTGGTAGCCCCGCTCATGGGGCCGGTTCTGGGGGTGTCGGCCGCGTTGGTGATGGATTGGCCGAGACGGGTTGCAGGTTCCGCAGCAACGGTAGCTACCGGTTCGTTTTTTGCAGTGGCGCTTGCCACGGTGATTAGTTTCGCGATGCCCGGCGATCCTCCGATGTTGAGCGACGAGCTGCTGGCGCGAACGTCGCCAACGCTGCTCGACTTGGCAGTTGCACTGGTGGCCGGTTCGGCCGGAGCCTACGCCAAGGTTCGGCGCCAGGCCGCCGACGCCATCGTGGGAGTAGCAGTGGCCGTGGCCTTGGTGCCTCCCCTGGCTGTGATCGGCATAACCCTGGAGTTGGGTCGATACCAAATGGCGCTGGGGTCGTTCTTGCTTTTTCTGGCCAATGTCAGCGGGATCGTTACCGCCGGAGCCCTTACCTTCATCGTGCTCGGGTTCGTGCCCGGTGGCCGGCTTCACTCCACCCGATCCCATGTGGCCCGAAGCTTGCGATTGGCGACGTTGGGAAGTGTGTTGATCGTGGCGCCGTTGCAGGTGATGGATCAGTGGCGGCCGGAACCGACCATAGATTCCAATCCTCAGGAGCTCGTTGCTGCGGCGGTGGAGGCCTGGCGGGGAGATGTTTCGATCATTGCAATGGATCTCACGTTGGGAGATGGCGACGCCACTGCACCCTTGATCGAGCTCACGGTCACATCAGACCTTGACCCTCAGCGACCTCTGGCCGTCGATACCTTGGCTGAGGAATTGGCATTGATTATCGGAGAACCGGTGGAGGTGAGCCTCACGACTGTGGAAAGCAACGTCCAGACTGCAATCGGCGAGGGCGATCCCGCCCATAGCGGCCAGGCAGACACGCGGGGCGAGTAGGTATTGACCGAGCCTGGTCAATGCGAGGTGCCGACCTCAGAAACCCGCCCAGTACGTGTAACCCCGTTCGGCCCAGTAGTCGTCGGGTCGTTCATTGGTGAAGCGAATAGTGGCGATCTGCTTGATCGACTTGATCCCATACTTGTGTGGAGTTGCCAACCGAAGCGGTGCACCGTGGGCCAGGCTGAGGTCCTCAGCTCCGAGTTTGGTGGCCAACAGGGATTGCCGGTTCAGCATCGTGGCGCGATCAACCCCCACGTAGTACCTGGCGTCGCTCGTCTCCATGGCAACATAGCCATAAGTGGACGGAACGTCATCGGCGTAACGACTGGCGAAATCAGCAAAGACGGCGCCACCCCAGCGAGGCTTGGCGCTCCATCCCTCGATGCATTTGTGTTCCATCACAACATCAACTTGAGGGAACGAATTGATCAGTGTCCGCATGCCTTCCAAATCGAAGGTTTCGAGTACCTCGTCGTTGATCCCCTTGACGGTCAGCTCGTAGGTACTGAGGTCGTAGTTGTCCGGAAGACCCAACCGGCCATTGACTCGGATCGAGGTCGCGTCGGCCAGGGCGTAGGTCGGCGCCAGTTTCGATTGGCTGCCCAGCGTTTCCCATACGAACTCGTTCCACTCATACCCTTTGCGCAGGACGTCGGGGGTGCGTCCATCGAGCGGTCGATTCTGGATGGCACGAAATCCGGCAATACCCGCAGCCGCAGCCACGGCGCCGGTGAGGAATGACCGACGGCTTCGCTTCGAGTACTCCGCCGTGGAGATCGTTGGACCCTCTGCGGCCTCGGCGGCCAATCGAGCGAGTCGCTCGTCGGCAGATTCGGTGAGTCGTCTGCTCAGCTCGCTCATCACTTCACGTCTTTCTTCAGCTCATATCCGGTGACCATGGAAGCGAAATTTGACCAGCCTGCTCGGGTGACTTGAAGAAGGTGGGTGACAAAGAACAAGAGGAAGCCGATGGTGGAGCTGAAGTGAATGGTGCGGGCGAACTCGTACCCACCCAAGAGTCGGGTGAGCGGGCTGAGTTGGGTGGGGGAGAGAATGGCGAGGCCGCTTATAACTACGGTGAAGCCGAGGAAAAGAACACCGCTGTAAGCGACCTTCTGGGCTGCGTTATACCGACCCTGGGGCGGTGTCGCCTTGCGGAGTTTCAGATCGTGCAGGACCACCGCCGCAACGTCGGCAAGGTCGCGTCGATCCGGCACGATGTGACGCCACTCGCCGGATCGCGCGAGGTAGATGGCGTAGGCGATGCCGTTCAACGTGAAGAACCAGCCAAAGGTGAAATGAAACGCCATCCCTTTCGCCAACTTCCTTCTGAGGCCGAGCGACTCGTTTATCCACTCCGGGAAGAGATTGAACCAATGCCAGCCGGCGATACCGACACCAAAGGGATCCTGCACGTCCGCTCGGTAGATCCGCAAGCCGCTCCACACCATGATGGTGAGCAGCGGGAAGTTGATCCAATGCATCCAGCGACTGGCCCGCGTGTGTTTGAACGATGCAACCGAATGAGGCTCCGCGTGTGAAGTTGCGGACTCGTCAGCAGCCATGACGGGGACACTAGGCGATGTCATAGTTGGGGAAACCGAACTCGTCCGATCTTTCATCCCGCTTCCAAGAACGTTCTTCTGTGCTTTTAACGTACTTCAGGCGTCTGGAACCGAGTTCGGTCGGAGCGCCTAGCCTCGAGGGATGCGAAGCTCCCGGGTGGTTCATACCGTTAGTTGCCACGCCGCTGGTGAAGTGGGTGATGTCATCGTGGGTGGAGTTTCCCCACCGCCGGGCGCCACGCTCTGGGAGCAGTCTCGGTTCGTGGCGAACGACGGTGAGCTGCGCGCCTTCATGCTCAATGAACCTCGCGGGGGTGTGTTCCGGCATGTCAATCTGCTCGTCCCACCAATCGATCCCTCGGCCGATATGGGTTTCATCATCATGGAACCCGAGCACACTCCGCCCATGTCGGGTTCCAACGCGATGTGTGTTGCAACCGTGTTGTTGGAGACAGGCATCGTTCCTATGGGTGAAGGGGTTACACCACTTCGGTTGGAAGCGCCGGGAGGAGTGATCGACGTGGAAGCGGAGTGCCGGGATGGGAAGGTTGAGCGGGTCACCATCGCCAACGTTCCGTCGTTTGTGGGCGAGATGGACAGCCGGCTCGAGGTAGACGGCTTTGGTTCACTGCGAGTGGACACTGGGTTCGGCGGCGACAGCTTTGTCATGGTGGATGCCGCTGATCTCGGGTTCAAGCTAGAACCGTCTGAGGCAGCGGAACTAGCGATGGCGGGCAGAGCGATCACGAAAGCTGCAAATGAGCAGCTGTCTTTCAGCCATCCGGAAAAAGACTGGCGTCACTTCTCCTTCTGTCAGATCGCCGGGCCTTTGGGCCGAGAAGAGCAGGGCTTCACCATGCGGAACACAGTGGTGATAGACCCTGGCAAGCTTGATCGATCACCCACCGGCACTGGTGTATCGGCGCGGATGGCGCTGCTATCGGCACAGGGGTTGATGGCGGTTGGCGACAAACTCACGATGACCTCAATCATCGGTTCAGTTTTCGTCGGGTCGATTGCCGAATTGACCGAGATTGCTGGTCAACCGGCCATCAAGCCGACCGTTTCCGGTCAGGCGTGGATCACGGGCACTCACCAGCACACGCTGGACCCCAGCGACCCGTGGCCGACCGGATATCGACTCAGCGACACCTGGTAGGCACCGTTGACGAAGAGGTGAGAAGGCAGCAGTGCGTTTCGGGCAGCAGGCCTGTTTCAGACCCAGGGATTGCCGGACAAGTACTTCCAGCCGGCGTCGGGCAGCAGTGCGATCGCCGTTCCTCCGTCACGGTCGAGGGCCATTTGAGCAGCATGGATGACTGCGCCGCTGGAAGTGCCGGCGAAGTGCCCCTCGTGCGTCATGATCTCCTGGACGGTCTTTTCGGCAATATGACTGGCGGTTTGCCACCGATCGTTTACGAGTGAGAGGTCGGCAACCGGAGGTTGGAAGGGATCATCCTGGCTTCGCATGCCGCCGATAGGGTCCGCTACATAGGGTTCGGACGAGTGCACCTTGATGTTGGGGAAGGCACGCCTCATCCCTCTGCTGGTCCCAGTGAGTGTTCCACCGGTGCCGTAGGCGCAGACAAGGTGGTCGGGGGGTGTGAGCAGGGGCCAGTCACGCTCCAACTCCACGGAGGTCCCAAATTCGTGGGCTGCCGGGTTGGCAGGGTTGCCGTACTGGTAAACCATGTGTCCTTCGCCTTCTGCCACCAGTTGCTTGGCGTGAGCGATGGCATCGTTCGGTCCACCAGCAACCTCGATGAGATCAGCGCCGTAGGCTCGGAGCAGTTGCTTGCGTTCGGGCGTGGCGCTACTTGGAAGGCAGATGGTGATGGGGTGGTGATTGAGGAGAGCGACCCGCGCCAGTCCAATTCCGGTGTTGCCCGACGTGGCCTCAATTAGAGGGGTGCGGCCAGGCAGCAGGCCGCGATCCTTGGCATCGTGGAACATCGTCCACGCCGGACGATCCTTGATCGAGCCGGTTGGGTTATACCACTCCAGTTTTGCGAAGAGTCGTGTGCCGGGCGGGGCGAGTTCCCGGAATTCAACAAGCGGGGTGTTTCCTGGTTGCACGATCATTCAACACCGAATCGGGAAATGCCATTCCAATCCGCCGGCGAAGCCGCCAGTTGTTAGTTCTCGGTGGTGGTCTCCGCCGAGGGAACGCCGGAACCGAGCGCGGCGGCGGGACCGTCTTCACGGGCCTTTCGAAGTCTGTAGATCAGATGTTCGGCGGCCTCAGGGCTGATCCGCATCCAAATCTGGATACGAGCGGCGAGAAACGGATCGCGGAGATCCACAACGGACGAGATGGCTTGGAGCTCTGTTTCGCGTACCGTCACGGGATCCATCGAACCCAGCGAGCGCATGACCCGGAGCGTTTCGGCGATCGACCGCATCAAATAGTCGTTTGAGCCGTCCCATTCGCTCAGGTCGATTGCGGCCCAACCAAGCCACAGAACAGAGGACGCCTCGTCGGTCTTGGATACCTCAAACGTGGCGGGAGCGTCCTTCTCGAATCGCTCCGGCTGGACGCCGTAATACTCGGCCAGCCGCTCCACCAGGTTGGCCGATGGAATTCGCATGCCAGATTCGTAGTTGTCAAGGTCGGTGGGAGTGAGCCACAGCTCCCGGGCGACCATTTCGATCGACAACCCCAGCCGTTCACGGGCTCGTTCCAGGAGCACACCTATGGTTACCCCTCCTCGAATTTCGTGGGGCGGTGGTGCCTGAGGGGCTTGGTGAAGCTTGAGCGCGGCGGGCGCATACGGCTGGATTTCAGCGGACACGCCTTCCTTATCGACTGCGGAGCGCCGTCACTTAATCAAATTCGGCCCAGGACTGATCTGCGATGAGGGGTACGAATCGAACCGCTCCGAGGTCATCAACTGTTGTTTCTCGGCCAACAAGCCTGATCCTCAGGAGGTGTTGCACCTTACGCTTGCGTCCCACCGGGATGATCAAACGGCCGTCAGGGGTGAGTTGGTTGACCAAGGCTTCGGGGACCGTTGGTGCACCGGCGGTCACAACGATTGCATCATAGGGAGCCTCGTCCGGCCAGCCTTGAGTGCCATCACCGTGAATCACGTGGACGTTGGAGTATCCGAGCTCCTTCAATCGTTGCCCGGCGCTGGCTGCCAACACCTCGTGGCGCTCGATCGACCAGACTTCGCCCGCGATGCGGCTCAGAACCGCTGCTCCATAGCCCGATCCCGTACCCACCTCCAGGACACGCCCCTCCGGACGCAACTCAGCCGCCGCAGCCATGAGGGCCACGACGTACGGTTGAGAGATCGTCTGTCCTGCTTCGATCGGTAGAGGTTTGTCGTCGTATGCGAACTCGCAGAGGTGGGCGGGGAGGAACTTTTCTCTAGGGACTTCTGCCATTGCCTCGAGCACCGATCGGTCCGAGATTCCGCGACTCTCGATGCTCTCTTCCACCATCCGTTTTCGAATCCGTGACCAGTGATCATCTGCACGGTCCATAAACCGAGGGTAGGAATGTTGACACCAGGGGGCAAGGGTCGAAAGACAGGTTTCCAAGTCTCGACGATTATCGGTCTGGTCAGAGCCAAAGCTGGGCGCCTACGAAGAGTCGTCCGACTCTGGCACCGGCAGTGGAACCGACGGAGACTGTGCATGCGAGCACATGAAGTCTGGGGGAATCGATGGTTGCCACAATCAAGCCAGCGCAGGATCAGCAGCCTGACGTGGAGCCGACTACCTCCAACCGAGCCGGGCATGCCATCGAAGTGATCGTGAACGGCGGGCTGCTCTATGTCGTGCACCACTTGCTGGAGTGGGGGTGGCCAAACTTCCTTACTGAAGAGTTCGAGAGACTCCTACCGCTCTTGACTTTTTCGTTCATCGTGAGCATCGTCGTCAACGCCGTCTACCTCGTGAACACCGACGTGGTGACCAAATCGATCGGTAATCTCCTGACCTCCTCGATCGCGTTCGCGGTTTGCATCCGCACGCTGCAGATTTTTCCGTTCGACTTCTCGGAATATGCGACGGATTGGTCAACTCTGGTGCGAGTGATACTTGTCGCCTCTTTGGTCGGCATCGTTGCTGCAATTGTGGCGACCTTTGCCCGACTGGCCGCGGGTCTATTGCTTCGCTGAAGGGGTAGCACAAGGGTCCTGCGACCCTGTTCAGCCTGCGGATCTTGCAGTGAGCATCAGTACATGGTTACGAACGAAGGGCTGGCCCCGTCACAACCCACCGTGCTCAGAGCGGCAGAGGTGGCCGAGCTTCCCAAACGGCCACTGGGAACGGTGGCGGGGGTAGAAAATCAGATGTTGTGGGCAGACGCCACCGCCGCCGCTGGAGTACTGACTGTGCGAAAGGGTCACCGCTTGGGGGCACACACTCACCGGCAGAATCACCACCATTTCTGGGTGGTATCCGGTGCCGCCGTGGTTCTTGGTCAAGAGGTCGGGCCAGGTTCCTACGTGCACATTCCCAGCGGAATCGAGCACGATATCGATGCCACCGCCACCGAAGGGTGCACCGTGTACTACTTGTATATTTAGCCGGCGAAGACACGCCCGGCCGAGCGCGCCGGGCTCAACTGAGGAGAACTCTCTCGAGGTGCCTAGGCACCACGGCCGCGTGACCGAGGTCCGACACGATCGACGTTCTCAGCGCTTCGGCGCCTTCGGGCTCGCCATGGACCAGAAAGATCCGTTGCGGCGCTTTGGCCGCCGATTCGACCCACCCGATGAGTTCGTCGTGGTCGGCATGGACAGAAAATGATCGGATGTTGGCGATTTCGGCTCGGACGGTGGTGTAGGACCCCAGCATCTTCACTTCGGTAGCGCCTTCCACCAACCGTCGGCCGCGCGTCCCGGCCGCCTGGAACCCCACGAGCGCAACGCTGTTACGGAAGTCCGGTAGGAGTCGGGCGAGATGGTGGAGAACCCTGCCGCCCGTCGCCATCCCTGACGCCGAGACGATGATCGCCGGGTGTTTGAGGAAAGCAAGTTTCTTGGAGTCCTCCACCTCCCGAATCTCGTGTAATTGGCCGGCGTTGAATGGGTTGGACAGATCCGCGACCGACGGCCGAATATCGCTTGCGCCATCGGCAATGGCGGATCGATACACTTCGAGGGCACGCAGCGCCATCGGACTGTCCACATACACAGGGAGATCGGGAATCGCACCGCGGGAAACAAGTTCACGCAGGCGAAAGAGAACAACCTCGGTCCGATCAACGGCGAAGGCGGGGATCAGCACGATCCCGCCGCGAGCTGCGGTTCGCCTGATGACGTCGGCGAGCTGATCGACTGCTCCCGCATCATCATGGGCCCGCCCGCCATATGTGGATTCCATGACAAGGAATTCGGTAGTGCCGGGAGGAGTAGGGGCTCGCAGGATCGGGTGAGACGAGCGGCCCAGGTCCCCGCTGAAAAGTACCGACCGATTTGCCGCTGAGACGTCTACGGTGACCGTGGCCGAGCCCAGAATGTGTCCGGCGGGCTGAAGTGTCACTTCAATACCCGGCGCGGCAGCAATTCGTTCTGCGAACGCGGCCGAGCGAATGTGAGTCAAAGCGGCCAGGGCGTCAGCTTCTGTGTAGAGAGGTAGCGCCGGATGATGTTTGGAGTAACCCATGCGATTGGCGAACGAGGCCTCCTCCTCCTGAAGGTGCCCGCTGTCGGGCAGCACGATTCCGGCGAGGTCGGCGGTGCCGTGGGAACAGATGACCTCGCCTTGGAAACCTTGGGCAACGAGCCGCGGGAGATAGCCGATGTGGTCGATGTGAGCGTGGGTTACGATGATGGCGTCGAGATCGGCGGGATTGAATGGGAACGGCGCCCAGTTCCGTTGGCGGAATTCCTTGAGGCCTTGGAACAAGCCACAGTCGATCAAGACAGCTGATTCGGGGGTTTCGATGAGAAACCGACTTCCGGTCACCGTTCCCGTTCCGCCGAGAAAAGACAGGATCGGCGTGGACGGTCGGTCGTATAGTCTTGACCGGTCCGGGCTCATACCTGCGCCTCCAGCGTTTGTCATGTCTTGCCAAGCACGTTCCTCGCCGCAATTACGCAAGAGGTTGGTGCAGTTCGAACAATCAGGAGCGTCGCCTCCGTCAAGCGGCCGAGGTAGGGGCGTTGGTCACCTTCCTCCGGGCGTTAGCCCCTCGTTGTGAAGGCACGGCGAGGGATTTTGCGCCGAGTGAGGGTCAACCAGACCACCGCAGCCGTGACGATGGCACCCCCTACGAGAGTGGAACCCCCTGGAGTTTCATCGGCGAAGGCCCAGACCCACAGTGGGGCGAGCACTACCTCGCTCAGCAGAAGCAGAGTGGTTTCCGACGACGGAACCACGCGTTGTGCAATATTGAAGAGCGCCAGAGGTAGACCCAGTAGGACACTGCCCGCGAATACACCTATCAGAGCGTCCCGCCGGCTGAGGTCGAATCCGCCAGAGGCGAAGACGATCAGTCCCGGTAGGCCGGTAACGAACACTCCGGCCATCAGAATCGGCAGGGCCGGATCCACTGGTTGCGCTGATCGAATAATCGTTGCGTACAGCCCGAAACCGACTGGGATGGCCAGGGTCAGGAGTGCCCAGGGGGAGAGGTCGTCGGTGATTGTCCCGGCCGCCATGACGCCCACACCGATGGCGCTGATCGCACTGGCCACAACTACCCGCCACGTAACTCGTTCACCGGTCAGCAGCCAGGTGAAGTAGGCGGCCGCAACCGGTCCCAGCGTTTGAGCGAAGAGCACGAAGGCCACGGTGGCGAGGTCGAGCGCAATGATGAAAAGGCAGTTGATCCCGCCCAGGATCAGGGCCGCCCAGATGTGCGGGCCCCGAATCGCTTTGACCGCCAAACCGAGACGCTGCCGTTGCGTGGCCAACAAGGCGAGGCCGGTGACGAGCAGCATCCCGATGCCCCGGAAGAAGAGATACTGCCACGGGCTGACGTCGTCCGTGCTTCGAAAAGCCAGCCCGCCAAAGCTGAACACCACGCCGCACAGAAGAACGAGGCCGGACCCCTGGAGATGGCTCAAGGCCCGGTCGGGTGGCGCCACTCGTACCGCGGGGCGATGCAGCATCATGGAACGGTAGCCACCTGCCGTCTCCCGCCCACCCGATCAGTGCTTGCGCACCGACATCGGCAGCAATCTATTGTGGATCGCATGCTGTTGACCGCTCCGCCGCCGCCGAAAGTTGCGGGCCAACGCCGTCTGCTGGCCCTTGACGGGGGCGGAATTCGGGGTGTTCTCACATTGGAGATATTGGCGGAACTGGAGGCGGTGATCCGGGCCGAACACGACCAGGAGAATCTGGTTCTGGCCGACTATTTCGACTATTTCGCCGGCACGAGTACCGGGGCCATGATCGCCACTGGATTGGCGTTGGGCTGGCCGGTAGAAAGAATCCTCAAAAGCTACGTCGATTCCGGACCGTTGCTGTTCGAGCCCATCAAGAAGCTCCGACGGGTGGCAACGCTGTTCGGCTACAAGTATCCGAGAGCAGGGCTGGCCAACCAGTTGCAAGCGGAGTACGGCACGGAAACCCGGTTCGGCGACGCCGCTTTTCACAGTTTGCTCCTCGTCGTAGTTCACAACAGCACTACAGATTCACCGTGGCCCCTCAGCAATAATCCCGATGCGCTGTACAACGACAGCACCCTTGCCGACTGCAATCTCAACCTGCCGCTCTGGCAAATCGTGCGAGCCTCCACTGCCGCACCAGTGTTTTTTCCGCCAGAACGGGTGACGTTAGGAACCCGGGAGTTCATTTTCGTCGATGGCGGAATTACTCCGTTCAACAATCCGGCCTTTCAGCTGTTCCTGCAGGCCACGCTGCCGGAATACCGGTTGGAATGGGAGACGGGCGAGGACAAGTTGCTCCTCGTTTCCGTGGGAACCGGTTCCATCCCGAAGGCAATCCCCTCCCTTCGGTCCAGGGACATGAATCTTGTCCACACGCTCAAGACGGTGCCCGGCACACTCATGGCCGGAGCCGCCATGCAGCAAGATCTCATGTGCCGTGCAATCGGTCGTTGCCGGCACGGCGCCCCGATCGACGGCGAGGTTGGTCGGGTGGATTCTCAACGTCGAACGCCACCGCTGTTCACCTATGTTCGCTACAACGCGGAGCTGAGCGCCGACTCGTTCCGAGAAATGAGCCTGGATCACCTCACCAGCGACGAAATCGTGACCGGTGCCCAGCAACTGGATGGTGTGGAGTTCATGGCGGAGCTTTCCGAGATCGGCAAGGCTGCCGCCAAGGAAGTCAACTGGGAGACCTTTGCTGGTTTCCGGGGCGTTGCCTCGCCGTGAGAGTGGTCTTCAGCGGCCACCGAATCGATGAACGAGGCAGACAATTTGAGCGATTTCCGCCGCGCTGTAAAGCTGCGGTTCAACAGGCGATACGAACCGCACTTCAGCAGGTTGTCGCAAACTCCGAGTCTGAGGTCTCTGGGATAGCCAGCCTCGCCAGTGGTGGCGACATTCTCTTTCACGAGGCCTGCGCCGATTTGGGTGTCACATCAACGATCTACTTACCGCTCCCGGCCCCAGACTTCATCCGCCAGTCCGTTCTCAGTGGTGGTGTCCGATGGGTGTGGCGTGCAATGAAGCTTCTGCGAACACACGAGATTCGGAACGCGTCCGAACTCGATGCCCGGGTTCCCGGCTCCGGCGAGTCAGGCCCTGCGGTATTCGAGCGGGCCAACATTTGGATGCTCGACGACAACGAGTCCGCTGATGCTCCAGTGATGGTTCTGGCGCTGTGGGATGGCGTCACCTCGGGTCAGCTCCCGGGGGGTACTTGGCAAATGGTTGACTTGGCCCGATCCCGAGGAATCCCTGTTCAGATTCTGGATATGAACGCGTTGAGAAATCGGGCCTGATGGACGTCCCGGAGAGGAAGGGGCAGAGTTACGACGCCTTCCTGTCCTATAGCCATGCTGACATCCACGTAGCTGAGGCTCTCCAGCGCGGCCTCCACCGAGTGGGCCGCCGAGTCGGTCAGCTTCGAGCCTTGCGGGTCTACCGGGATGCCACCGATCTCGCCGCCAACCCGGGATTCTGGGCGAAACTGGAAGAGGCGATTCAGTCATCCCGCTACCTCGTAGCGGTTCTCTCACCGGCGGCAGCGGGGTCAGAGTGGGTGAACCGGGAAATCGAAACGTGGATCTCGGAGCGCGGTTCTGACAACGTGCTCATCGCTCTGGTAGAGGGCTCGCTGGTCTGGGATGTGGAACGGAACAGCTTCGACCCCCAGCTTTCCAACGCTGCGCCTGCGGCGCTACTTCAGGCCGATGTTTTCGCAGCAGAACCATTGTTTGTTGACTTGACGAGCTTCTCACCTGAGGATCTCGCGGACATTCGGGAAGGGCCGTTTCGATCCAAAGTCGTGGATATCGCGGCTCCCATCCACGGGAAATCGAAGGACCAGCTAGATGGTGAAGATCGAAAAGAGCTTCGTCGTTTTCGCCGATATCGCCGCGCTGCGATCTTGGGACTGGTCGTGTTGACGATGGCGTCGGTCGTGACGAGTTTCGTAGCCGTAGGACAACGAAATGAGGCAAGGCGACAGACAGCCAATGCTCGCGCTCGTGAGTTGGCGGCCCTGGCGATCAGCGAAGACGATCCAGATCGAGCGCTTGCACTCGCCGTCGAGGCTGAATTCGCCACCGAGTCTCCGGTTGTTCTCGCCAGAACTGCATTCGCCACAGCGGTCAACCGTTACCTCCAGTTACCAGCAACCGCAACTGGGCCGCCGTGGCGAAAGCACGTCGGCGGGGTGAATGACCTGGCCTGGTCGCCCGATGGATCCCGCTCGGTCAGCGTGGGTGGCGAGGCTGGCGTTGTCGTCTGGAGCGAGCGCGGGGATGTGGTCCTTGACATCGCGCCTGACCATGAGGACGGCCAGAGTTATGAATCGGTCGCTTGGTCGCCGGACGGGACGAGGATCGTGATCGGTGACGATCGAGGCGAGGTGACATTCCTCGATTCGGCAAGTGGAAACGCCATCGCGTCGTTTGGGCTATCAGAGACCGTCGTTGATGCGGTGGAGTGGGCGCCAGATGGAAGCGTAGTTGCCGTTGGACTTCGGTCGGGGGCGGTTCTGCTGGTGAGCCCAGCGGACGGCGAAAGCTCATGGCTCTTGGACCCCGAGTCCGGGGATGACGCTTACAAACACGATTTGGCATGGTCCCCCGATGGCTCCAGACTGTTGTCAGCCGGAGCGACGGTTGACGTGGCGTTGATTCTGGATCCCGATGGTGGAATGGGCCCGATCGAGCTAGCCACCGAGGTCGGTGCGGTACGTGCTGTTGACTGGTCGCCCGATGGGCGGACGGTGGTAATCGGCGGATCGGGCGGAACGATCGAGCTCTTCGATGCGCTGACGGGAGAGTTCACGTCCTCTTTGTCGCTCGAGGGCGACTGGATCGATACCGTCTCCTACTCTCCGGATGGAGCGATGATCGCTTCGGGTGGACATGACAGCCAGGTCCGGTTCTTCGATGCCGAGAGCGGACAGCAAATTGGCGGTTCGCTCACAAGCCACCGAGGTTGGATCAATAGCGTCGCATGGTCACCCGACGGAGAACGGCTCCTCACTGCGAGCACGGACCGAACGATTCGCCAGTGGGAAACGGATGGATCGCTGGGCCCGTTCGAGCTCCGATCCCACCAGGACTCGGTTCTGGGTTTGCGATGGTCGCCGTCGGGTCAGTCGTTGCTGTCTGGTAGTTCTGACATGACGTCCCTCGTATGGGACGCTCGGAGTCTCGAACCGACGGGAGGGTCCATGAGCCACGATGCCGAAGTGGGAGCGGTGGCGTGGTCTGCTGATGAGCAGTGGGTCGCATCGGGCGACGATGGCGGGACTCTTGTGGTTTGGGATTCCACCACCGGGCGCGAACTCTTCAGAACCGACGCTCATGACGACGCCATTTTCGACCTGGACTGGTCAGCGGCGTCGAACTTGATCGCAAGCGCATCCACCGATGGGACCGTTGCGATCACAGATGGGGGAGTGGGACAGCGGATCGCAACGATTACCCCTGACGGTGGCAGCGCCCTGACTTCGGTGAGTTGGTCGCCGGAGGGTGATCGCCTCGCCCTCGCCGGTGACGATGGCGTGGTAAACCTCTGGCATCGGGCGACCGACCAGGTGGAGAACGAACTGTGGCTCGATGATCGTGACCTTTTCGTCAACTCGATTGCGTGGTCGCCGAGCGGTCGGCTTCTGGCGGCCGGCTATTCGGACAGCACGATTCGTATCTGGGATGTTGATGACGCTACTCGACCGTTCAGGACGCTGTTGGGGCACGACGCCGGAGTGTTGAGCGTCTCGTGGTCGCCAGCCGACGGCCTCTTGGTTTCGGGATCCGAGGACGCTTCGGTCCGTATTTGGGATATTGAGGCGGGTCGGCAACTTGGACCAGCCTTGACCCACCCCGACTGGAAAGCCGACGTGGTTCGAGTGGACTGGTCCCCCGATGGCGACCGAATTGCGTCGGCGTTCAACACCAGCGGAATCCAGATTTGGGAGGCGCTCACCGAACTCGATGCTTGCAGGCTGGCCCTTCGAGCACTGGGCGCCGAAGCTCTCTCTGGTCTCGTAGAGGACATCTCGGGTTCTCCGATTTGCTCGACTCCAACCGCCGTCACCGATCTGACTCCGCTCCCGGTGGCCCCGATCCGCTGATCGGTTGGTCTTTCGGCTCACTGACTACTGTTGTCTGATGGAAGACCTCCGAGTCCGAATAAGCCAGGGCAGCACCTTCGAGAAACAAGTCGGCTATTCCCGTGCTGTCAGCGACGGGCGCTGGGTGTTTGTTTCTGGCACCACCGGGTTCAACTACGCCTCGATGACCATCGCTGATGACGTCGTGGATCAGGTGGAGCAGACGCTCGCCAACATCGATGCGGCGCTTGTCTCGGCTGGGGCAGTGGCCGCAGATGTGGTTCGGGTGAAGTATTACCTGCCAGATCCGGCTGACTTCGAGGCGTGCTGGCCGTCGTTGCGCCGGTACTTCTCTGAAGCACGGCCGGCGGCAACCATGCTCGTATGCGGTTTGGCCGACCCTCGCATGAAGATCGAAATCGAAGTTACCGCCCTGAAGCCCAGCCGTGTGGAGGAGGTCCGGGTGAGGCGGTAGTAGTACCGTCGAACCCATGGCTTCAGTAGTGATCACCGCAATCGGCGACGACCGGACCGGACTGGTGGGTGGGTTGGCTGCGGTTGTCGCAGAGCACGACGGCAACTGGGATCGTAGCCATATGGCCGAACTCGCCGGCAAGTTTGCCGGAATCGTCCTGGTCACGGTGCCCGATGCCGCAGCGCAGAACCTCCTAGTGGCACTTGAATCTCTGGAAGCTGATGGTCTCCTTACGATCACCGCCGAGTTGACCAATACCCAACCCGATCTACCGCCGCCCCAACGCATCATGCTCCAACTCGTTGGTCAGGATCATCCCGGCATAGTTCATGACGTTTCCACGGCATTGGCCGCCAGCGGTGTGAGCATCGACGAACTCGAGACCGAAGTGGGCCCAGCACCACAGGGCGGCCACATGTTCACCGCCCGGGCGTTCCTGGAGTTGCCGCCAGGCATGAGTGACGATGATCTACGTACGGTGCTGGAAGATGTTGCTCAAGACCTCATGGTTGACATAGATGTGGGGTCTGAGGACTGATTCCGCTTGAGCCTCATAGGATTCGGTGATGGCTGACCATCGCATTTCTCGTTTCCCTGTTCCTGAACTCGCGGACCTGCCCGATGACATTCGAGAACGGATCGAGGCGGTGCAGGAGAAATCTGGGTTCATTCCCAACGTATTCGTGGCGCTCGCTCATCGTCCCGATGAATTCCGCGCTTTCTTCGCCATGCATGATGCATTGATGGAAAAGTCCGATGGGCTCAGCAAGGCCGAGCGGGAAATGATCGTTGTAGCAACCAGTGCGACCAACAACTGTCTCTATTGCGTCGTGGCGCATGGTGCGATCCTGCGGATCAGGGCGAAGAACCCGTTGATCGCCGATCAGCTGGCGACCAACCCGTGGAAGGCTGATCTCACCGACCGAGAGCGGGCGATCGTGGACTTTGCGTTGCTCGTGGCCGGCAACTCCGCAGGGATCACCGACGATCAGGTTGCTGCGATGGCGGCGAAGGGCTTCACCGAAGACGAGATCTGGGATATCGGCGCGATTACGGCGTTCTTTGCCTTGTCCAACCGGTTGGCGAACCTTGCATCGATGCGACCTAATGACGAGTTCTATTCAATGGCTCGCTAGCTCAGATTTCGGGTCTTCGAACGCGCGCGCTCGAGAGGTCTTTAGGCCCTATTGGTGGCCGAGCTCTGCGACAACTGTGAGAATGACCCGGTAGATCCGGAGACTCCGAAGAGAAAGGTGCTGCCATGGAGGCCGAAGTTGGCGATCGAATCATCATCCGTTCCCGCAGTGTTGGCGGCAAGAATCGAGAGGGCACAGTCGTAGCCGTTGAAGGGGAGGGCGGCGGACCCCCATACCGGGTGCGGTGGGATGGTACCGAAGATGATCATTTGATCTATCCGGGCTCGGACGCCCGGATTTACCACGAGGCGGTGCGCTGAACCGGCGGCGAGGAATCAGCGAGGCTGACGAGGTCGATTAATGCTGGCAGACACGATCAGCGTGCTGAACGGCAATACGTTCGTGGTGAGCGACCGCCGAGGCGACGTGAACGCACGCGCTACGGCAACCCACGGTTTGTTTCACGAAGACATGCGGTATCTGTCGCAGCTCGAGCTCACTCTCAACGGCAAAACGCCAAGTTTGCTTTCCACTGACGACGTGGCGTACTACACCGCACAGTTCTTCATGATCCAACCGACCGGGTCACTCGTTGACGACGCCGAGGTTTCGGTGATCCGCCGGCGCACCATCGGCCACGGCTTCACCGACAGCATCACGATCCTCAACCACGGCACGAAGTCTGTCTCGTTACAGTTTCGAGCTGAAGCGGACGCCGACTTTGCGGACCTCTTCGAGATCAGGGAGCAGCTCAGCAAGACGGGAGAGCTCTATCAGCACGCGCAGGCCGACGAACTTGTCTTCGGATATCGCCGGGGGGAGTACTTGCGGGAGACTCGGATATCGAGCGACCGCAACGACGCGTTTTTCGAAGGAAACCATTTGTGTTTCGAGATCCAACTCGAGCCTCGGGGGGATTGGCACGTTCAGGTACGGGTGAAGATCGCGATCGACATGCAGTCGACCATCAGTCCGACCACGCCGTCTGCCGGTGTAACTAGACGGCCCAATTCGATGGGAGAGAGTCTTACCGAATTCGTCAAACAGGCACCCGATGTCCGATCTGATTGGTCAACGATCGAGGAAACCTACAACCGATCTCTTACCGATTTGGCGGCTCTTCGTCTCCCCGCGTATGCGACCACCGGCTCGGTTGTACCGGCAGCAGGACTGCCGTGGTTCATGTGCATATTTGGACGAGACAGCCTGATAACCAGTTACCAGACGTTGCCATTTGTACCGGATTTCGCCAGGTCAACCCTGCGAATCCTGGCGCTCCTTCAATCCCAAACCTTCGATGACTTCCGCGACGCTGAGCCTGGCAAGATCATGCACGAACTCCGAAGTGGAGAACTCACCGCATTCGAAGAACGCCCGCATTCTCCCTACTACGGCACTGCCGACGCAACACCGCTTTTTCTCGTGCTCCTGGACGAATACGAACGCTGGACCGGCGATGAAGCACTGGTCCACGAACTGCAGCAGCCCGCTAGGGCGGCGCTGGAGTGGATCGAGAATTCTGGAGACCGTGACGGCGATGGCTTTGTGGAGTACCAGCGTCGGAACATCACCACTGGTTTGGAGAACCAGTGCTGGAAAGATTCTCATGATTCGATCGTGTTTGCAGACGGATCCGAGTCGTCCTTGCCGCGGGCAACGTGTGAAATTCAGGGTTACGTCTATGACGCCAAAGTCCGGACCGCCCGGTTGGCCCGCCAGTTCTGGGGCGATGACAGCCTGGCCGACCGACTCGAGGTAGAAGCCGCCGAGCTGAAGGTACGTTTCAACCAGGAGTTTTGGATCCCCGAACGGGACTGCTTCGCACTTGCCCTCGACGGGGACAAGCGGCAAGTCGACGCTCTCACTTCGAACATCGGGCACCTGTTGTGGAGCGGCATCGCCGATGATGACAAAGCTCATGCGTGTGCTGGTCATCTCGTTGGCTCTGCGCTGTTCTCCGGCTGGGGGATTCGTACGATGGCCAGCACGGAAGCCCCATACAGCCCGGTGGGCTACCACACGGGCACCGTCTGGCCGCACGACAATTCGCTCATCGCTCATGGACTTGCCCGCTACGGACATCATCAGGAAGCGGCGCTTGTGGCGCTGGCGATCTTTCAGGCCAGCACCTACTTTCGAAACCGTCTTCCCGAGGCATTTGCCGGATACTCCCGAGATCTCACCAACTTCCCGGTGGAATTTCCCACGGCGTGCAGCCCCCAGGCCTGGGCCGCCGGCGCACCACTGTTGTTGTTGCGCAGTTTGCTCGGTTTGGAACCGCTTGGCTTCCGGTTGCACATGAATCCCAGTCTTCCCGAGGAGATCGGCCGAATCGACATCACGGGGATCCGCGGCCGCTGGGGCCGAGCGAATGCCTTCTCGCAAAGTTCGTCGGTCTCGCCCGGCTCGCCGCCCGCAGACGGCACCATTGAACAGGTGTTCACCACGCTGTCGAGTCAGGTTGGATCGGGCGACCTGGCCGATATCTCCGGTCCGATCCAAATTGATCTTCAGGACGGGGCAAGCTGGCACTTGTCGGTCGAACGCGGCCAATTGCTCGTCGAGCGAGCCCACAAACCAGCCGACTGCGTACTCACAGCGCGCGGCCGAGACTTGCTCGATGTGTATCGCGGAAAGAAGACACCGAACGTCGTCGCGATGCAGGGCAATATCAAGGTCGAGGGCGACGTGACGCTGTCGCTGACCTGGGGAGCACTTCTGGCTGCGGCCGGAACGCGCTCGCGCCTATCAACGGGCGCCCACTGATTGGCTTTCACTCCGTAGCCGGTGACCTTCGGCTCTTGTCGATCATTGCTGAGGATGCTGGCATGAAGGGCGAGGATCAACGCAGAGGACTGTCACCATGAAATTGACCAAAGCCCGGCCGGAGACGCAGAAGAAAAAGCACCGAATGCGACCCGCTCACCACGCTAGTTCCAGGGCGGAAGGGTTGGCTCAACCCGGTATCGAGATCATGGCGGCCACGGCGGCCGGTCTGACCAAGATCTATGGCGAGGGGGAAACCGAGGTAGTCGCTCTGGATCATGTGGACATTGGTTTTGAGGCAGGAAAACTCACCGCCATCATGGGCCCTTCCGGTTCCGGCAAATCCACCCTGATGCACTGCATGGCCGGGCTTGACTCGGTGACCGACGGCGAGGTCCGGGCCGGTGATGCAGTGATATCCGAGCTCTCAGACAAAGACCTGACTCTTTTGCGTCGTGAACGAATGGGGTTCATCTTCCAGGCCTTCAACCTCGTTCCTACACTGACGGCTGAGGAGAACATCCTGCTGCCATTGCTGCTTGGCGGCCGCAAACCCGACAAGGACTGGGAGGCCAAAGTTGTGGCGAGCCTCGGGCTGGGTGACCGGCTGCACCATCGGCCAGATCAGCTGTCAGGCGGCCAGCAACAACGCGTTGCGGTTGCTCGAGCGCTGGTGACGCAACCAGCGGTCATCTTCGCTGATGAACCGACCGGCAATCTCGACTCGAAAAGCGGGGAAGAGGTCCTGGGGTTCTTGCGTCGGGCAGTGGACGACTGGCATCAAACCGTGGTGATGGTGACCCATGATCCCAAGGCGGCTTCTTATGCCGACGTGGTCGTTTTCCTCAGAGATGGCCAGCTGGTTGGACGCCTCGAGAACCCGACTACTGACGAGGTGCATGATCAGATCAGAGCACTCGAGACCTGACCGCCATGCGACTCATGCTCCAACTCAGCCTTCGGACGCTCTCCGCGAATCGTCTGAGGTTCATCCTCACTACCTTCGCAGTACTTCTGGGCGTGAGTTTCGTGGTTTCGTCCTTCGTGCTAACCGACGGATTGACCCGTACATTCGACACCATCGTCGAAGACGCCAATGCCGGAATCGACGCCCAGGTACGGGCACGGAGCGACTTCGACGAGGTCAGCTTCACCTACCGTCCTTTCGACCAGTCCCTACTCGAGGTCGTCGCCGCTACCGAGGGTGTGGCGGAGGTCTTTCCCGGCGCCCAGAGCATGCGGATCATCCCGGTGAAAACCGATGGCGAACCGGTCAAGACCACCGGCGCTCCCATTCTCTCCTTCAACTGGACCGGCTCGTCGCCGTCGGTGACCGTGGTGGACGGTGTGGCTCCGCAGGGCCCAGGAGAATTCTCGCTGGACCAGACCACGGCCGAGCGAGAAGGTTTCGTGGTCGGAGAAACCTACGGCGTTCTCGGCGTCAACGGCGTGGAGCCCCACACCCTGGTGGGTACAACCCGATTCGGGGAGGAAAATGCCTTGGGCGGGGCCGTGATGCTCACGTTCACTCTCGATGAACTCCAACGACTCGATGGGACCGAAGGCCTGATCCAGTGGATCGAGGTCTCCGCCGTGGCCGGCGTCGAACCTGATGCTTTGATTGGGTCGCTGGAGGCCGCCCTCCCCAGCACCGTCGAGGCCGTCAGCAGCGAGGTGATCGTGGCTGAAGGGCAGGACGAGATCGGCGGGATCCTGTCGATCATCGGCAATATCCTCCTCGGCTTCGCGCTCGTAGCCGTATTCGTAAGCACTTTTATCATCAGCAACACGTTCAACATTTTGTTGGGGCAGCGGGTCCGCCAACTCGCATTGCTTCGAGCACTTGGAGCCAGCGCTCGTCAAGTCAAGTTCGGTGCGGTGCTCGAGGCCTTGATCGTTGGCGTGTTGGCGTCAGTTCTCGGCCTCGGTGGCGGAGTGCTCCTGGCCATCGGCTTGGCGGCGCTCATGGACGCAATGGGATTCGGTCTGCCCAGCATCGATCTGATCATCGCACCAAGGACCGTCGTCGTTGCAGTCGTCGTTGGAATCGGCGTCACCCTCATGGCGTCGCTATCTCCGGCTCGCCGGGCAGCACGAGTGCCTCCGGTCGCAGCAATGCGAGCCGGATTTCGGTTTGGGTCCGGTGAAGGAACCCGTCGCACGATTATCGCCGTTATTCTGTCAGTCTTGGGCAGTGCAGCCATCGCCTACGGCATCTTCGGTGGTTCCGACGACACCGGCCTGATCTTCCTGGCCCTCGGAGCCGGAGCCGTCCTCGTCTTTGTGGCGGTATCGATGTTCGCACCGCTGTTCTCCAGTCCAAGCGCGTCGTTTCTAGGGGCACCACTCGAACACTTGCCGGGTGCAAACATCACCGGGCATATCGCTCGCAACAACGCGTCGAGCAACAACAAACGAACCGCCTCCACTGCTGCGGGTCTGATGATCGGACTTGCACTTATCGCGATGGCCAGTGTCGTGGCCACCTCCCTCAAGGCTTCGCTGCGTTCTGAACTCGGTTCGACCCTGACAGCAGAATTCTTGGTCCTGCCCCCGAACGACGGAAACTTCAGCAACACGATTGCAGCCCAGGTGAGTGCTCTACCAGAGTTCAGTGAAGTCTCGGCCGTGCGGTACGGCAACATGCGGGTGGCGGGGGAGGAGAAGGCTGTAACTGCCACGGACCTTTCTGTCGTCACAGACTTGCTGGACATCGACGTTCTCGAAGGTGACACGGTGAATGCCGCCGACCCATCGTCGATTGTCGTCACCAAGAAGGCGGCTGAGGAGCACGGTGTGGAGGTCGGCCAGGTTCTCGTTGTTGAATTCGCCGAGTCGGGAATGCGAGCCCTCACGGTGAGCGCTGTGTACGAGAACGACTTCCTGGTGGGTGACTATCTGATAGACCTCTCCGGCTGGGATCAGAATTTCGCCAGTACAAGCGACAACGTCATCTCGGCGAAAGTGGCACCGGGGGTCGACTTGGCTGCGGCAGCTGCGGCGCTCGAGCCACTGGAACAAGCGTCGCCACAGCTGACCTTTCAGACCAAGGACGAATTCGCCGCCGACATTGAAGGTCAGCTGGATTCGCTACTGGTGGTCATCAACGTGTTTCTTGGACTAGCGATCGTGATAGCGCTCTTGGGAATCACCAATACAATGGCCCTCTCAGTCCTGGAGCGAACGCAGGAGATCGGGCTCATGCGAGCCATAGGGACCACTCGCCGACAGACCCGCTCCATGATTCGGTTGGAGGCTGGTGTGGTTTCGCTCTTCGGTGCCCTCCTGGGGGTACTGGTGGGCTTGGCGTTCGGCTGGGTCGCAGTCATCGCCATTCCTGATTCCTTCATCAGCAAGCTGTCCATTCCAGCCCAGACACTAGCTATCTACGTCGTCATCGCCACGATTGCCGGGCTCGTGGCAGCTTCAATCCCGGCCCGGCGCGCCGCCCGGTTGAACGTTCTGGACGCCATTGCGCAAATCTGACGACTCGACTGCGCTCAGCTGAGTTGGTGCTGATTGTTCAGCACGTGGTTGACCAGATGGCCACAAAGAAGCCCGAGCGTCACGCCCTCGACAACATCCAAGGGAAGATGCGCTCCCACGTACATTCGTGCGGCGCCGGTGACACCAGCCACCATTACGGCGGAGCTGCGGGCCATAGGGCCGGCGCCGCGGGTGGCGATCAAGGCCAGTGTGGTGGCGACCGCAGCGTGACCTGAAGGAAAGCCCAGTCCCGATTGCGCTGATCCTCTAACGGTCACATCGGCCAGGCAGGCCGAAGGCCGACCTCGGCCGACGATCGGCTTGATTATTTTGACGCCGCTCCAAACGGCGATGCCGGCAACCAACGACGCGGCCGCAGTCTGCTTCCGGCCTCGCTTGAGGAGCTCGGCCGAGACAACAACGACAGCAGCCAACGATCCGGACTGCATGACAACCCAAGCCGGCAAGTGCAGTGCATCATGAGCATCGTTGAAGGTACGAAATATTCGCTCTTCTCGGGCACTTACGCTGTGCCTACTGGCCTTCCAGCCCAAAGCAGCAGCAACGAGCACGCCGGTGGCAAGACCTAAGGACTTGACTTGATGAGGCATCACAGCTCCTCGTCGATGAAGCTGTCCCGGATGTTCTCATTGAGCGCATCGCGAGAGACGAGTACGAGGCTGTTCCCGAGGTCGATCGAGAGCGCGGCGGAGTTGTCCGCATTGAAGTCGAAGTCCCACCACACGCAACCTCCGGGGAAGACGTAGTACCGCTGGGCACGGAAGGATGGCGTGATCCGAACAATGTATTCGAATAACTCAGCTCCATCGAGATCGCTGGGCAGGGAAACCGCGTCGCTCGTATCGCAGGACTCTTTGAACCAAAGGACGGCCGCTACCGTTCCGGCACGATCCGAGTCCATTCGGATCGTTGTTCCTTGTTGTGTGATTTCGACGGTTTGAACGGTCCAGCCTCGGGGGAGTTCGGTGAGGCACGGGACGAGTTCGGCCGACGGCACTGATTGTGCGACAATGAGCGTGGACTGTCCGTTCTCACACGTTGGGGCCGAGAGCGAGCTGGAGACCGAACAGCCTCCCGTCAGGGCGAGGAGAAAGACGGATACGGCCAGCTGGGCGCATCGTTGCCGCCAAGTGGTCCAGAGGATCCTCATGTGAGACCGATGTCGTTCAAGCTGCCCACGAACACTGCAAGGAGTGCAATTGTCACGACCGTCACCCAGAGCGTGAGGCCGATTCTTCGGACCGACCATCTCTGGATCGAGACCATTGGACGCTCAGGGGCGAGTTCGCGGAAGCATTCCAAGAGCGCTCGACCGTCCTTCTTCACGCTCGCCCTCAACGCAGAGGGGAGTGTCACGCCTCGGGATGCGGCAAACGCTTCCGCAATCTCTTGCTCGCTGAAGTGTTGAAGCGCTCGCTCATAGACGAGTTCGGGCGAACTTCCCAGAGCCAGGACCAACATCATGTTCGCCAGGTCCACAGCCTGGCGCCACGGCGACGGCCGGACCTCGCCGAATGCCACATCGATCAGACGAAGCCGATCGCCTTGCACCATGATGTTGGCCGGTTTGATATCTCGGTGGGCCAGGCCCGCACCCCACATCTGAGCAACGGTGGTCAAACCGGCGTCGATAAGGCTCGTCGTCACGCGGACCTCACCGATTTCTCGACCTCCTTGGATGAACTCGGCTACGAGGAGGTACTCGTGATCTGGGGTTATCTCCACGATCCCCATCGGCTCCATGCAGTCGATGCCCGCCCTGCGCATGACATGAAGCATGTAGTCCTCGTGTTGAATGAGTCGCCGGACTGAACTGAAGCGTTGTTCGTCCTCCAGTCGGCCATAGCGCAAGGTCCGGAAGAGCTTGTAGGAGCGATCCGAGCGCAGGTGGCTGCGAGAATACAGTTTGGCGAAAACCCGGGAACCGTCTGCGGTAGCAATGCTGAGCGGCGTGGATCCGGCCGAGCTTTCAACACCAATCAGCTGCACATCTGTAGCGGTGATACCGAGTTGGCTTTCCAGCCCGTTCCGAATTGCAGCCCCCCGGGCTCCAGCGATATCCAGATGAGCGGTCTTGCCGCCGCGGTAGGTGATGGGGAACACCGACTCCGGCGCCCAGAGTCGGTAGACGAGGAGTGTTACGGCGACTCCGACCGTGGCGGCGGCGAGAACGTCAGTGGGGTGGTCGACGGCAACGTACAGCTGGGCAAAACCAAACATGGCAACCAGCGCGGCGGACGCGAAGAACCAGGATCGCCGCCATCGCCCGAATGGCGCAAGCGTCAGACCGGCAGAGACAACGCTGGCGGCGAAGAGCGCTACGGGACGAGATGGCTGGGCAAACCCTTCCCAGGCCCCGATGATGGACACTCCCAGAGGTCGAGGCCGCCCGATTTGAACGGAGATGACCGTTGAAATGAAGGCCACGAGCGACAATGCGACGATGAGGAGAACCACGTGCCGTATTCTCCGGGCTGCCAGACCACCGATGATCGTGACCCAGCCCACCACGGGCGTAGCCCAGAATGTGCCAATCTCACTGACCTTTTGCATCGAGGGCGTAAGCCAGGACTGCCGGTTGTCCACGATCGGCCCCATCCATTCCAAGTCACGTTCGGTGATCCATACCTCCGGACCATCGAACAGAAACACCAAGGCCCAGACACAGGCCCATCCAGCAAATCCGATCAGCCAAGCAGCGGCGGTCGTGTTGAGTTCCCGGGGCAGCGGTGGAGGCTCTCCCGAGGGACGTCGTCGTTGGCCGGTCACTGGGGTGTGGTTGGCGATGATCAGCGCCTGGCCCTCAGGGCGAGTCTCCTCTGGTGCCACATCGCTCATTGCGGATGCCGCTCGGAAAAGGGTGAGAGGGGGGGAAGCGCTGCCGAAACACACTGTCGAGAAACGTGAGAGACTCGGTTCGTGGGACGACCGGGACTTCGCTGGGTTGTTAGGGCGCTGCTGGTGCTGGCGGTCGTTTCGTGCGGCAGTAACTCCGAGGCTGATGACAAGGCCGAAAAGCTTGCTGGGTTGCGGATCGCATCTTTCGATTTTCCGGAAAGCAATTTGCTCGCCGAGATGTATGCGCAGGTCATCGAGGAAGCTGGTGTACCTGTGATTCGACTCGGCTCGGTGGGGCCACGGGAGATCGTCGTGCCCGCAATGGAGCTGGACCATATCGATCTCGTCCCGGAGTACTTGGGTACTGCGTTGGAATTCGCTGGCTCTGACACACCCAATCCAGATACCGAATTGGCTCTGGCCGACCTTGCGCAACGGTTGGCGGATCGGGGCTTGAAACCACTCCAGCCAGCGGTGGCAGAAGACAAGAACGCCATAGTGGTTACGGTGGAAACAGCTGAACGGAATGGGCTGGAGAACATCAGTGACCTGGGTTCTTTGGCGCCAGACCAAAGCTTCGGTGGTCCGGCCGAGTGTCGTGATCGTCCACTTTGTTTGGTGGGTCTGAACAGGGTCTATGGACTCTCCTTCAAAGAATTCGTGCCGCAGCGTTCGCTCGACTTCACTGCAGAAGCATTGCGGCGCGGTGAGATCGACGTTGGTCTGATGTTTTCTACCGCCGCCCAACTGGACGACGCCGAACTCGTGGAACTGGTTGACGACCGTGGACTACAGCCAGCGGAGAATGTCACGCCCGTCCTTCGGGAAGAGGCCAGCGAACGATGGGGACCCAGGGTCGCTGTTGCGCTCGCCGCGCTGGCAGAACCGTTGACGACCAGTGAGTTACGCAGTCTGAACCTGCTCGCAACCAACGGCGCCAGCGCGGAAGACGTCGTGAGACAATGGCTGGCCGAAAAGGGACTTGTAGCGTAGGGGTTCGGTGGGTGGGGTCCCTAGTTCGATCTCGCCAAGGCGTCAGACGGATTCACCGCCGGGATGGACCGGCCACACGTAACCGAGTTCGTAGCGCCACACCGAGTCACAACCCTGGCACTGAAATGCCACCGCATCGTTTAGTTGAAGCAGAACAAAGTTGCGGCCGGAACAGGTGGGACAGAAATCAATCGGCCCAACACTGCCGGTCAACTCGTTCGGTTTTTTGAGGGACTTTGCCGCAGAAGCCATAGATCCAGCCTTGTCGGTGAGTGAAGCCCAATCAAGGGACTTTGGACCCTAGTGGAGGGCAAGAAGCGATCGGGTCAAGGTGTCTTCGGAGGTCGGCAGATTCGAATGCCGGGACCCCCACTTGCCGATGACGTCCCGATACAGCCTGAGATGGTCAGCCGCCATCCGCGCGGCAGTGAATTTCTCCTCGGCAACTTCCCGGCAGACACCTCGGTTGATTTGGTCGATTCTGCTCACGGCATCGACGAGTTCGTCCTCGTCATCTACGAGGAAACCGGTGACCCCGTGATCCACGATCTCCGGCGCCGCCCCACCGGGATAGCCCACTACCGGGGTTCCGCATGCCAATGCCTCGGCCATCACCAGGCCAAAGGGTTCTGGCCATTGGATGGGATTTATCAATGCTCGAGCACTGGAAAGGAGTCGGACCTTGGAAGCGAAGTCGGCTTCGCCTATATACCTCACGGATCGGCTGAGCATCGGCCGGATGGTCTCCTCGAAGTATCGAACTTCGTTGGCTTCGCGCATCTTTGCAGCGATCAGCAGCGGAGTTCCTGCTCGGCGTGCGGTTCGTATGGCACTATCGATTCCCTTGTCGGGCGACATCCGACCCAGGAACAGCAGGTGGTCGGCCGGGTGCTCAGCGAAGGGGTAGCGATCCAAGAGAAGGCCGTGATGTATGACTGCGGCGATCGGAAGTCCATCCGGTGCCCGGCTGGCCTGGTCCCGCGAGATGGCGATCACCGGTATCCGGCCTGCTACCCGGCCATAGAGGTCGGCAAGGTCAGCGTTGAACGGACCATGGTTGGTCACCACAACCGGGACGTTGGGGGCGTCCCGGTAGAACATCCCGGCCAGCGTGTGGTCATGGATGATGTCCATTTGTTCAAGTTCGTCGTAGGCCGCTGCGACGTGCCGCAACTCCAAGACGGCCGAGCCCATTCGATCGGGATCGCTATGGGCAAAGAGGTGACGCCGCCGGACCGCACAGGTGGAATCGGCTGTAGTGAAGAGCGTGACTTCGTGACCGGCCCGTTGCAGGGATACGCAGAGCGCATCAACTACAAGCTCCGTGCCTCCGTAGGCCTTTGGGGGAACCGGCACCCAGGGCGGAGCCACCATTCCGATCTTCAGTCGATTGTTCATTGCATTTCTCCTCGCGCCGCTTAGACCACTTGTAGACCCACGGGGGACCAAGCGGCAAGCGTCTTTGGTCCCAACGCGGAGCCGAGGTTTTCTCGAGACGGACTATCTGCAGGTCAGCGCCGACGCAGGAAAATCAACGTGAGACACACTGTGGCGATTCCCGCCAGAACTTGACCGCCTTTGGCCAGACGGTTCACGTCCACTGAGGGTTTCCACTCCACCGCGCCGTCGTGGACCTCGTAAACCCCAACGGGATAAGCCGCTAATCCGAAGCCGGTGCCGAAGCCGTTGCCGCCGCCATCACTTTCGGCGGCATCGCCCCCGCCGCCCCCGCCTCCTCCGGCAACTCGAGCGACGGGAATAATCGTTACTCCGTCCAGTTCGTACGCGTCGCCAAACACCCGGCGTACCGATATCGAGTCCCGGACACCCTTGATGTTTTCAAGGATCGGCTGCATTTCTTTCGTTGCTGTCATGGCAATAGTTCCTCTTGAGTGTGGGGAGAGGTCGCCCGCCGCTGAGAGCCATCGGCGGCGATCCTCGACGCTTTGGTCTCGATTCTGGCAGACAAGAGCGCCGCTCGATAGAGCCCTAGGGCCCCGGTCCAGTTTCAGCCACCAACCCACCAGCATCTTCACGCAGGAGTCTAGGGAAAACGCAAATCTTGTCAGTCATCGTCCGCAACCGGGAACTCTCCGGCTCCATAATCGGTTAAAAAGACAAGTGTCCAGCATGTCTGTTGGCCCCAGTAGGAAGCATCCCCCCATGAACGTTGCCAATCACCCCGCACCCGTTGTCCGCCCCTCCGTAACCGAAACGATCGCCATCGCCCGCCAATCAATCGGAGACAAAAAATTCGTGGCAGTTGTCGACTGCATCGACACCCTTCTCGACTGCTACAACGCCGCTGCGCTTCCCAACGTGAAGTCCGAGATCACCGAGTTGATTCCGCAGTTCAGCAATGGAAACCTGCGCCGGACTCAAGAGTTCGTGCGGGCGCTGGATCAGATCGAGCTGGCAGTGCTGGAACCTGAGGAATCAGATTGATCGATCAACCAAGAGGCCCGGTGTTTCGAAAGTTCGGCCTGGCCAATCAGCTGTCACCATCGAGTTGGTTGAGAGCATCTTCGATTCCTCTCCAAAACGTGGGGTAGGCGAAGATCATTGATCGCAAGGTTGTTACCGGGGTCTTGGCATGGACCGCCAGCGCCAGCATGCTGATCATCTCTCCTCCGTGAGGGCCGACCGTGGTGGCTCCAAGAACAATTTGCCGTTCCTTATCGATGACGATCTTGATCACGCCCTCGTTGCCAGGCCCATGCAGCCAGCCGCGGGCGGTGTGGGCAACGTTCTGAACCACCGTGGCTACTGGCAGCCCGGCATCCCGCGCCTGTGCTTCGGTCATACCCACCGAACCAACCTCCGGGTCGGTAAAGGTGGCGCGAGACATCGCTCGGTAGTCCGCCGCCGGGCCCTCCTCTCCAAGGAGAGATGCGATTGCGATGTTCGCCTGATACATGCCGACGTGGGTGAAGAGACCCTCGCCGGTGACATCGCCAACAGCCCACAACTTGTCGCCGGCCACCATCCGGTCATCCACCTCTACCAGGCGGGCATCGTGGGGGAGCCCAACGGTGTCCAGCCCGATGTTGTGAACGTTGATGGACCGCCCTACAGCCACCAGAAGCCGTTCGGCCCGAAGTTCATCGCCGTTATCGAGCACCACGATCGTGTTTTCCCCGTCGCTACGAACCGCTACGGCTCGCACACCGGTGTGGACCGTTATGCCCTCGGCCGACCACGCCTCAGCAACAACCGCACTGGCCTCGGGTTCTTCGTTCGGCAACACCCGGTCGAGTGCTTCGACGACGGTGACCTTGGTGCCGAATCGATTCATCACTTGGGCGAACTCGGCCCCGATTGCCCCACCTCCCAAGATGATGATGGACGCCGGCAGTTCTTTGGCGGCCACCGCCTCCCGATTGGTCCAGAAATCCACGGTGTCGAGGCCTGGTATCGGCGGCACGGCTGGTGATGTGCCCGTGGCGATGACAACTCCACGTGATGCTTCAATGACCTGGTCGTCGACCATGACGACGCCGGGGCCGGCGAGTTGACCGCGCCCCCGAATGAAGTGACCGCCCTTGCCGACAAAGCGGTCGACCGCAACCTGGTCGTTCCAGTTGTCGGTTGCCGAATCTCGGATTCTCTGCGCGACCGGCGCCCAGTCCGGCGTCAAAGTAGCGGCGCCTGCCACCCCATCGATCCGACGAGCCTCTTGCAGAAGGTTGGCGGCCCTGATCATCATCTTGGAGGGGATACACCCCCAATAGGGACATTCGCCTCCAACGAGATCTGATTCAATGCCAACGACGTTCAAACCTCGCTCGGCCAGTGTTCCGGCGACATGCTCACCGGCCGGCCCCATTCCCAAGACGATCACGTCGGCTTTGATAGTTTCCTTCGTCATGGCTAGCTCCTCTGTGACCCCAATCGGCGTCACGATCGATATGTCCCGGGCGTTGGTTGACATCTCAAACTACCTACCTGGTCCTAACCGCTTTGAAACATCGCTTGTTCCGGCTGGCGGAGGAGCCCCCAACCCGCTCCTCGAGACCATGAACACACTCAGTCAGGACCGGCCCTCGGTGGTCGAGCGCTGGTGATCCACTGGTCCACCAACGCCCACTGGTCATAGAGCCATGCAGTCAACTCGGCTCGATCCACCGGAATCTCCGTGCAGGGAATCGACCAATAGGCGGCGTGCACCGTGCGACGAAGGGGGACGTTGCTCCAGATTTGCCTCAACGAATACAGATCGTCGAGGCCCTCGTGAACCACGAACACCACCGTCATGTCATCCCGAGCCTGGAGGGCGGCGGCGACCGCAGTCGACCGGGGCGGTAGCACGTTCGGCATGCTCGCCGCACGACGCGCTCGGTCAGCCCGGCCGAGGTTTTCGAGCGACCGGATGGAACCATGCCACCGGGTGGGAGTCCAGTTGCCGCCTTCGGGGAAAATGATGACCACGCTGCGGTCATCCATGGTGGCGCACATCTCGGTGATGGCTGCGAGCTGGCCCTGCCGATTTTCGGGATGCTGATCGAGAAACACGTTGGGGAGTCTCAGCATCATGTGGTTGATGAATGGATCCCACAACAACTTGCTCGTTCCCAACATGCGTAGCTGTCGCCGATAGTCCCGAATGACCGTGCGGGCCAGGAGAAATGCGTCGCCTGGGCCGGCGTGGCGCGCGACGATGAGAATTGGCCCATTGATCCGTTCGGTGATGGGCAGAACGAATTCAAAACCCAGGTAGAACCGCAGAGCTCGCGTGACGAGTTCGAGCCACCAACCAAAAACCGTGTTGTGGGCTCGCTGGAAGGTAGGAGCCTTCAGGAACCAGCCGAAGCCGCTGGCAACCCACAGGACGAATGCCGCTACGAGTCCAAGGAACTCGGTCACACAAAGAGCGATCCCGAGTCCGCCCATCCGAGAGAAACGCCATTCTCGCCGATCCACAAGGTCGATGAACGCCAGCACGAGATGGAGGACGGGCGATGAAATCGTCACCAGTGCCGTGGCCACAAGAACGATGGGAGTGATCAGGAACACTCGGATCCAGCGGGGCGGGATCCAAATGGCTTCGGGCTTGTTCACTGACCTCCCTTTCAGCTCGCCCCGATCGGTCGGGGCTCAATCAACTGTATTTCGCTCTGCTCTCTCGAACCCATGGCTAGCCTCGCATGATGGTCGATCAACCGACACGTGGTGAGAGCGAGACCATTGCATTCGTTCTGGGTGGCGGAGGCCTTCGCGGTGCGGCCGAGGTAGGAATGATCAAGGCGCTAGCCGAGGCGGACATTTGTCCCGATCTTGTTGTTGGTACGTCAATAGGAGCGATCAACGGCGCGGTTGTCGCTTCCGGCTCGCTCCCGGAGATGGCCCGACGCCTGGAGGGGATGTGGGGTGAACTCACCGCCAGAGGGGTCCTGCGCGAAAGTGTCTTCAGCCGAGTTGCCAATATCGTTCGACATCGCACGCACCTCCACACCAACGATGCGATGCGAAAACTCCTGCTGGACTGGCTCCCGGTGAAGAGTTTCGAAGAGATGGCTGTTCCCTTCCAATGCTCTGCAGCGTGCGTTGAGCTCTCCTCCGAATGGTGGTTCGATTCCGGCCCGCTCATCGACGCAGTACTCAGTTCGTGCGCTGTCCCCGGCCTGCTCCCTCCGGTCGAGGTCAACGGCAGACACTTCATCGACGGCGGTGTGGTCAACTCGATTCCCATCTCTCGAGCGCTCGAGTTGGGCGCCAGCACAATTTATGTACTTCACGTCGGCAACATCGACGCCCCACTGCGGGTGCCCCGGAACGCCTGGGACGTAGCGTTCGTCGCATTTGAGATATCCCGCCGGCACAGATTTCATTCCGATATGGAAGATCTCCCTGAAGGCGTGACTCTCCACGTGCTCCCCACCGGGCTCGACGGTCATTCCAAGTTCAATGACCCGTCAAAGCTGCGTTACAACCACAGCGCCTCCATCAGAGCTGGTATTGATCGGGCCTACGAGGAGACCGTGAAGTACTTGACGGCGCCGGCCGCAGTCGGACCCTAGGCTCAGATGGCTCACTCGAGCGGATGGATTGACAGGAGCAAACATGGCAGAGAAGAGCCGCTGGGTGAAAAAGACCGAGGAGGACCCAAACCACTCTCACTGGTATGTGGAGCGAATGCGTTCCAAGGCCGCCGAAGGGGAGGATCTTGCAGGCGAGGCACGACTTGTAGATGCCATGGTTCCCCGGGCAGCCCGCATTCTGGACGCCGGCTGCGGACCGGGTCGCGTCGGCGCCGCCCTAGCCTCGCGGGGGCACCGGGTGGTGGGAGTAGATGTGGATCCGGTGCTCATCGCTGCTGCTGAACAGGATTTCCCGGCTCCAACGTGGTTCGTTGCCGATCTGGCCGAACTGGATCTACCAGCCAGTGGAATCGATGCCGACTTCGATGTGGTCGTGGCCGCAGGCAACGTGATGACATTCCTTGCCCCCACCACGAGGCAAGAAGTGCTACGACGGCTGGCACAGCACTTAGGGGTTGGTGGCCGCATCGTCGTTGGCTTCGGAATCGGCCGGGAATATTCATTCGACGAGTTCTTCGCCGATGTCGAGGCCGCCGATCTGGAAGTTCAACTCAGGTTGAGCACCTGGGACCTTCAGCCCTTCACCAGCGCCTCGGACTTCCTGGTTGCGGTTCTGGCGCCTGCGGGTTAGGAGGACTCCGGGATCAGCCGAGTGAATCGTAGGTGAGCACGAAGGCCCCCCGTTCGTACCAGCCAGACGGAAAGTCCAGCCAAAACGGTCATGGACGCAATTCCGATCACGAGAGGCGTAGCCGAATCATCTACCTGCTCGCTGAAGAATCCGCCGAGTACCGCACCGCCGGCGACACGGACGGCTCCGGTCAAGGCCGAGCCCGAGCCAGCGATTGCGCCAAGCGGTTCCATCGCAGCAGAGTTGAGGTTGGGCATCACGAACATGAAGGAGGCCAGCGTGAGTCCTATGACGGGCATGAACAGCCAGAAATTCGGCTCGCCATTGCCAATGGCTGTCACCGAGCCCAGGAGGATCAACAGGCCGGCAAGAGCTACGAACGCTCGGGTCACCACCCGATCGATTCCGAGTTCTTCGACGATGCGACCATTCACCATTGCGGCGAGCCCGAAAAGCACCGCCACCGCACCGAAGATGACAGGAAACTGCGCTTCCCGATCGAACACCACGGCAGTGAGGAGTTCCGCACTGGCCAAATAGGTGGTGAATGCCGCCTGGATGAAGACGGTGGCCATTGTGTAGCCAAAGGTCACTGGTGTGCGGGCCACCTGCCAGTACCCCTCGGCAATCACCGTAGGGCTGAGGAGCCGACGATTCACAGGAGCCAGCGTTTCCCGGAGTCGGGCACTCCAGATCACGATGGCTACGGCAAACAGCACGCAGAACCAGAACACGCTCCGCCATGGGGCGATGGCAATGATCACCGCGCCAAGTGATGGCGCGACCACTGGAACCAGGATAAACACAGCCATAACGTTGGACATTGCACTGGCCATGGCCACGCCCTCGAAACGATCGCGAACGATCGAGGTGGCAACCACACGGGCCCCGGCAGCACCGACTCCCCAAACGAAGCGACTGGCCAGCAACAGATCGAAAGACGGCGCCAGAGCACACCCGACGGCGCCGAGAATGTAGAACGATGCGCCGAGGTGCAGCGCCCGTTTCCGCCCGAAACGATCAGCGAGGGGACCGTAGAAGAGCTGGCCAAACGCTAGGCCGAGAAAGAAGACTGTTACTACCCGACTGGTAGCCGTCGAGGTCACCCCCAGCTCGAACTCCGCGCGTATCTCGTCAAATGCCGACAGCATCACGTCGATCCCCATCGCGGTGAACGCCATGATCGCCGAAACCAGCGCCAGAAGTTCCTTCCGCCCCATCCGATACTCTTGGGATGAGTGTGCCGAGGACGGCGGGGTCGTAGTCAGCACCTATGGATCCTACGACCCTCTTAACGTCTACAGACCTTCGGTCGATGGGTCTACTAGGGACTTTGGGCACTGTTCAGCGTGGACTTTTCCCGAGACCCTCATGCCAGCGTCGGTGGAACCTCTGGTGCTGGGCCGAGGAGGCATTTTTTGATGGCGGGCAAGAAGAAGGCGAGAACACCGGGTGAGAAAGAGGCGAGACGACTCGCCAGGTTGGACCGTCGGGACAAGCGCGAGCGAGAACTGGAACCGTTCCAGGTGGAACTGCTAAAACTCCAGGCCCACCTCGAAAACCACGGAATGAAGATGATCGTGCTGTTCGAGGGCCGGGATGCGGCGGGCAAGGGCGGCACCATCCGGCGAGTCACTCGGTACATGAACGAAAAGCATTATCGAGTGGTTGCCATGGGACGGCCCACAGATGATCAGCGTTCGCAGTGGTACTTCCAGAAGTATGTTGGCCAGTTTCCCAGCGCCGGTGAGATGGTTCTCTTCGACCGCAGTTGGTACAACCGGGCAATGGTTGAACCCGTTTTTGGGTTCTGCACGGTGGAGGAGCACCGAAATTTCCTACGCGGTGTCGTTGGGTTCGAAAAGGATCTGGTGCGGCAGGGGACCATTCTGGTGAAGCTTTACTTCTCCGTAACCAAGGACGAGCAGTTGCGACGTTTCAAACGTCGTCGCAATGATCCGCTGCGACAGTGGAAGCTGAGCGAAATCGATGTCCAAGCGCAGGACTTGTGGGATGAGTTCACCACTCGGAAGTATGAGATGCTCACTCGGACCCATACCAGCGACACACCCTGGTCGATCATCCGGTCGCAGAACAAGCACCTTGCCCGGCTGAACGCGATGCGCGTAATTCTTGACGCAGTGGACTACGAGAAGCGGGACCCGGATCTGGACTTCGTGCCCGATCCCAACGTCGTTGTCTCTGGCGCCCACGAAATCGAACTCATGGAAGCTGAACGAATCCGCAACGGCGAGTTCTCCAGCTAGCGGACACCTCGGCGAGCCTCGCACGCCGGACGGTCGGCTGCGGGCAGAGTGGTGACGGTCGAAGAGCTTCTGGGCTAGTTCCAGCAGGATCGGCCGATGGTTCGAGCGGCCACAACTTGAGAAGCTGCGATCGTCAGTTCAAGGAAGTTCCCACCTATCACGATAGAAGGGCGTGCGCTTTCTTTGGGTAGTCGTGTCGCTTGTATTGATAGCAACCTCCTGTTCAAGAGATCAGACGATCGAAGCGACCAATCCGTCCAGAACCGAATCGTCTGTAGCCGTGGAGACAACGACAACTGTGCCACCGGTTCCGAGTCAGATTCAGGGTCTTTCCGAGCGGATCACGCAATTTGGTGAGCACGTCCGCGCCGGGACTCTACCGATGGACTGGGTCACGGCGGAGTGCCGACAGAAACTCGGGTTGGTGACGATGGCCGACCCCCTCATCGAGGAGGTGCTCGTCAGACATATCCCAGAGGACGACCACGCCGAATTCGTTGTTCATGAGGGCTTTCCGAGCGAGGGTCGAGCGGTGGTCACGTTTGACACCGGCGAGGTAACGGTTGAGCAGATCTGGGTGGAAGACGATGGTCGGTGGCAGATTGATGTTTGCGCGAACCAAGTCGATCCGTTGGGGGCCGGAGTTCCGTTACTTGGTGACTCGTCTGCAGACGGGCTTGCTGTCCGCATCAGGTTGATCGCGGACGCGATGAAGCAAGAGGAAGTGGGGATCTACCAGTGGATGAGTCTCCGTTGCCGCGCGGGCTTGATCGAAGTCATGGAGGACTACAGCCTCATTCTCCTCTACCCGGGCTACGGCGCTGACTTCGTTGATCTCACTGCCGTGATTGTTGATGAGGTCGACGGCGACACCGCTTTTACCTCGGTGATCTCCGAGGCGGATTTCTTGGCCCCGGGCGGAGACCGGGCGCGATGGGCATTCGAACACAGCAACTGGTTTTACGATGGTTGCCCAACCGATGAAGAAGCAGAGTCGCGCGACGAACAACAAGTGCAGGCCTTGCTGAGGGTGCATGCAGCGCTGATTGATCTCGAGATTCCCGGGATGACATCGACGGGCTTTTATGACACCGATATCAATGGCCCTCTCGAGCGTGTCTATGGCTTCGAACTGATCTCTCAGACGCCTGCGTGGGGGGCGGTCCAAGTGGAGTTCATGGAACAACGCTGGCCGGAGATCTTGGACGAAGCCGGTTATGAGGTGCTCCGAGCAGGGGGGCAACACGTTGAGGCAGTCCATCGAGACGATCCGATGGGCCAGGCGTACGTCCGCCTGGAGTCCACGTATCTCGACGATGAACACGAACGGCATTTCTTCTGGCTCACCCTCAGATATCGGTAGCCGGCTTCGCACGTGATTCGTCGGAACCAATTCAGAGCGGCCAGCTCATTGCCGACGTTTCGAGCGGCCAGGCGAGCTGCGCCTCTCAGGCCATGAACACTGCGAGTGCTACAACGGTCCCTGTTGTCATGAATCTGTGGAGCTGAACCAAATTCGGACGCATCCGGATGCGGAGCGCCAGTGATAGACCCAGGCTGCCAAGACCCAACGGCAACCACCACCCAAAGTGGTGTTCGGTCAGGATTGCCAAGAGTGCCGCAGCGGCTAGCCCGATCAGCTGAAGGCGGATCGCTACCTCCAACACCACCCGATCGCCGTACCGCACCAATGGCGTTGCCTTGCCGATGGACTCGTCACCTTTTTCGTCGCCAAAATCTTTGTACAGAGACGTGGCGACGGCAAAGGGGAGAGCTACAAGCGCAATGCCCGCAGAGCGAAGCAGGGAACCATTGGTGAGTGTCGTGGCGAGCACGAGCGGCGTTGCTACGTACGCCGAGGCGAGGACCGCGGCGCCAACGAACCCGCGGTCGGAGAGTCTCAAACCCGGGGCGGAATAGGCGAACCCCACCGCACTGACCCCGGCAACACACAGTGCAGCCGGGGTCGAAGACCAGAAAACCAGAAGGGTCGAAATGCTGGCCAACAAGAAAACGAGAAGAATCAATGCATCGCGCTCGGTGAGTTCTCCGGTCGCCAATGGTAGCGATCGACCGTTGAGGCGATCAGCGGCCACGTCCGTGATGTCGTTGTACACGGCGATGAAGCCGTAGGTGAGAACAAGAACAAGGGCGCCAAGGATGAGCGTTTGCCTGTCGGCTTGCCGGGTCACCCCGACGGCCAAGAAGACTGCGAGCGGAAGCTTCGCATTTCTCACCCGGAGGAACCGTTCCAACACGCGTCCGCGCGTCCAGCCGGCATTCGCTGCTATAGGGAACTGGGTCAGCACTCTGGTGGATCCCGGGTGATCGCAATTGCGACGTAGACCACCCACGACGCGAAAGCAGCGACTGCGTAGGTGAGTGTCATGAATACCGCGAGAAAGAATCTCCCGGTCGAGCCTGCTCTGTTCCACCGGCGAAACATCGTGATCAGGAGAGCGCCGCAGCCGAAACCGATGAATGCGGTGGCCATCAAGGCCGCCAAAGTGTTCGACAGCGTCCAAGAGCCGCTGCCGCTGATCTCAACCGATAGACCGGCAAGCAGCCCGATCATTGCCGTTGCCAATGGTAAGGATCCGGCTACCAGCATTGATGGCGTCGTGCCGCTCGGGCTCGTTCGATCCGATGCCAGAGGAACTTCAGCTTGAAGCCACTCAGGATTGGCGGGCTGCATTCGCGGCGGCGCCGGGGGACCCTGGTCTAGTTCGTCATCACCCACCAGTTCCTATCGGCCAGCCCTCGCTCGAGATGATCGAGGAGTTTTGCGGGCGGGAACTGGATCAGAACAGCGATGCCTGGGGGCGTTCGGGCTTTGATGGAGGTGTCCACTCCGGTCCTGACGTGGCGGCCTTTCCAGCGAGGACGTCTGCGGCTTCGTTTCCCTCGTCGCCAGCGTGGCCTTTGACCCACTCAACGATCAGATCCGGATGTGCTGATGCAACTGCGTGATAGGCGGCAACGAGATCCAGATTCTCCACCGGCTTCTCCCGCCCAGCGGCGGAGGTCTTGCGGTCCCAGCCGTTCCGCTCCCAGCGAGCCATCCACCCAGCTTCATACATCTGTTGGGCATACCGGGAGTCGGTCACAATCGTCAGCGAATCGTCGGGATGGCTGCAGATTGCCTCCAGGACCGCTGCGAGTTCCATCCGCTGATTCGTGGTGGGGGAGTGCGGCCGACCCCAGCCCTGAGTGCCTGCATCGAGGTTCACCCAGGCCCAACCGCCTACCTTGGTGCCTCCGTTGTCACAGGACCCGTCGGTGTGGACGATCGTTCGTTCTGCCATTGGGAGCCAGACTACCGGCGGCCGTCGGTCCAGCAGCCGCCAAACCTGGCCGACGCAGAGTTCTTGGATCGTCGACATCGCCGACCGAAACCTCGGGAATCAAACCCCGATCCTGCCAGGAATTCTCACTGCCGACGTTTCCGGCGGTATCGGAGTAACTAATGTCGACGCTTCTGTCAAATATGCGCGACCGGAACCGGTCTTGGAGCGTCCGATACCTGTGATGATGACTATTGCCGGAAAAACACAGCCCACTACCGAAGCTTCGGCGGGACGCCCAACTCTGGTGGGATCGATCCAAGCCGACCTCGTCAATTTGTCCGCAACGCGGAACGCAGTGGAATCCTGGCTCACCGATCGCGTGAATCAGCAGGCGATCGAAGACATCGTGCTGGTGTTCAACGAACTGCTGAGCAACGCGATCAACGCCGCTGCTCCCCAGGACTCCGTCCAATACCGAGTGGGAAGCGACGGCCCGCGGGGTGCGAACCAGATTCGAGTCACTGTCACGAACTTTCGGGTTGAGACAGGCTGGATCAACACATGCGCAATGCCAGAGCCCGAGGCCGAGGGAGGCCGTGGCCTGCCGCTTGCCGAGATGTACTCAGACAGTCTCGAGATCCTTCTTGCCCTTGATCGCGTCGAGGTGACAGCGACATTCACCGTTGGCGACGTTTCCAACTGGCATATGAGGGCGTAGAGCGCGGGCGAGAACGATATCGCTTGACGTCGAGGACCAAAGTCCTTAAAGTTGCAAGGAGTTAGTCCTTAAGTTTACGACTACTTCACCCAGGGGAGAGACCGTGTTTCGATCACTAAACGGGCTGCCTTCCCACGTATTCTTTGTGCACGCGCCGATCGTGCTCATCCCGCTCGTCAGTCTTGCTGCGGTCGTTCTGGGATTGCACAAGAGCCCTCCTGCCTGGCTCACGAGGGGAGTTCTTTCCGGCGTGCTCATCACGATTGCGTTCACCTGGGCCGCCGTACAGTCCGGCCAGGAGTTTGATGAAATCATCGCCGGTCAGGTGGACACCGATCGTCACGAATCGTTGGCCAACACAACGATGCTGCTTGTCGTCGGCCTCGGATTGGCGGTGGCAGCCCTGTTGTCTGTTCTTCGACGGAACCGTGACCAGGCCAACCCGCTGTGGAGGAAGGCTCGTTTCGGTCTGTCAGCCCTCACGATTTGTTTCGCTGTGCTGTCGACGACGTGGGTAGTCCAGACTGGCGAAGAGGGCGCAAGGATTACCTGGGACGGAGTCATTCCCGATGACGACGATGGCGGTTAGGCGCTGCAAATCCATCCACCACTAAGCAAACCACCAAGAAATGGAACCTGATACATGAAACGATTCCTAGCCACCATGCCCCTACTCGTGCTACTCGTTGCATCCTGTGGCGAGTCCGAGCCCGAGGCGGCCGCTACTGAGACAACAACAACTGCGGCGCCAACCACCACTGCCGCTCCGACCACCATCGCCGAAACAACTGAGGCGGCCGAGACAACCGCAGCCGAAACAACCGAGGCCCCCACCGCCGCCAGTGTGGTGTATGAATTGGTTGAGTGGGAGGTCTCTGGGCCAACCGAGATCTCAGCAGGGACCATCACGTTCGAGGTCATGAACATCGGCGAGAACACCCATGAGTTTGCTGTCGCCAAGGGTGACAGTTACGAGTCGTTACCTCAACTGGCAAATGGGGCAGTGGATGAAGAAGCCCTCGGCGCCGACTTCATTGGTCGGAGCGAACGGATTGACGCCGGCGATGCCGCAGAAGTCACCTTCGATCTGGAGCCGGGCAGCTATGTATTCCTGTGCAACATTCAGTTCGGTCCAAACAGCCACGCGAGCGCAGGTCAGGTACTGTCGGTAACAGTCTCCTAAGCGCAGAGGTGTCCGCTCATCTTTTCAGAATTACACTCCGATTTAAACGGAACCGGGCGGCACCTCAGTGAGCTCGAGCTCAAGGCATGGACCGGCTTCTTGGACGCTTCACGTATGCTCGACGAACGTCTGAGCGCTCAGCTACACCACGACCATGGGATGTCGCACCGCGAATACGAAGTGCTTGTAAGACTGGACGGAGCTGGTGGCAGGCTTCGGATGTCGCAACTCGCCGGTCAAATGGTTGCATCTCAACCCCTCATATCTCAGACGATCGGTAGGTTGGAAAAGCGCCGGTGGGTTCGGCGGGAGGCCTCGACCAGTGATAAGCGCGGTATCGACGCCATCATCACGGCCGTCGGGTCCCAGGCGCTGGCCGAAGCCTCGAAGCCTCACGCCGACCTGATCAGATCCCTGCTACTCAGCCTGATGGACAAGGCAGACCTTGTCCCGTTCACCCGAGCGATCGGCATTGTGGCAGATCATCTGAGAACTCATCGACTGGGCGGAGTGTGCAACCTTCCTTCCTGTCCGCTCGTTGAAGAATGAGCCTGTTCTGCCGTCCAAGAAGCTTTCCCA
>JABDIY010000159.1 GCA_013003535.1 Acidimicrobiales bacterium
GCTTTCGCTCTTCAGTGTCAGTATCGGCCCAGAGTGCTGCCTTCGCCGTTGGTGTTCCTCCTGATATCTGCGCATTTCACCGCTACACCAGGAATTCCACACTCCTCTACCGAACTCGAGTCACAGCAGTATCGACTGGCGTCCCAAGGTTGAGCCTTGGATTTTCACAGTCGACTTACTGAACCGCCTAGGAGCCCTTTACGCCCAATGATTCCGGACAACGCTCGCCCCCTACGTCTTACCGCGGCTGCTGGCACGTAGTTGGCCGGAGCTTCTTCTGCAGGTACCGTCAATTTCGTCCCTGCTGAAAGCGGTTTACAACCCGAAGGCCGTCTTCCCGCACGCGGCGTTGCTGCGTCAGGCTTTCGCCCATTGCGCAATATTCCCCACTGCTGCCTCCCGTAGGAGTCTGGACCGTGTCTCAGTTCCAGTGTGGCTGATCTTCCTCTCAGAACAGCTACCCGTCGTTGCCTTGGTGAGCCATTACCTCACCAACAAGCTGATAGGCCGCGAGACCCTCCCAGAGCGGAATCCATTTCTTCACATCGCCATGAAGCGTCGTGAAGGTATCCGGTATTAGCTCACCTTTCGGTGGGTTATCCCGGTCTCCAGGGCAGGTTTCTCACGTGAAACTCACACGTTCGCCACTAGGTCTTCAGGAGCAAGCTCCTTGGACCTCGTTCGACTTGCATGTGTTAAGCGCGCCGCCAGCGTTCGTCCTGAGCCAGGATCAAACTCTCCGTCAAGATCTTGCGAAGATTCGGTTCATTGCTGATCCGAGTCTTCGACTCGATCAATTGGTTGAGCGGTGTCGGCCTGACTGACCGACACCTGCTGGCATCTATCTCTATGCGTTTTGGTCTTGGGTAGACCTTGTAGAAACTCAAAGATGACAGGTGCAAATACTTTCGTGCGATCACACTCACCGAAGTGAGGGCGATCGCCCGCACTCGCACGTCATTCCTCTTCTTCTGTTTTCAAGGAGCTCTTCGGGCAGTTGCCCCGTGGGGCGGTGCTGCCGGAGCGGGCAAGGTAGCGGGTGGCTCGTGCCGTGAGCAAACTCGGTCCGTGGCGCGCAACCGAGGCTGCATTCCGTTGGACGTCGTCGCGGGGGCCGTGGCCGGCGCTGACTTGACCGGTGCCCCGTTCCGGCCGGTGTGGCCGTGCGGGGCGAATGACCAAGGTAGCGACGCACTCGACCGACGTCAACTTCACACCGAGGTTTTTTCGAGATCGAGCACCGCGTAGCGCTTCTTGCCCCGCGCGAGGAGCACGAACCGCCCATGGCGGACGTCGTCGGAGCCGATCTGGCCGTCCTCGTCGAGCTGGCGGCCCGTGGCTCGGATGCTGCCGTCGCGCAGGAATCGCCTGGCCTCGGACTTCGATGACGCCAAGCCGGCGTCGACGAGGACTGCCACCGGATCGATGCCCGAGTCGAGGTCGGCGTCCGGGGCCGGGCCGACGGTGTCGACCTCGGCCGCCACCACCGTCCAGGCATCCGCCGACGCCTCGGACGGGTCGCCGCCGAACAGCACGGCCG
>JABDIY010000173.1 GCA_013003535.1 Acidimicrobiales bacterium
GCTGGCTGGAAGGGTCGAAAGCCCCCGCCACCAGCCGGGGAACCAGGCACGCATAGGCTGCCAACACCTTGTGGGCGGTGATCATGGGGAACACGTCGCCGACGGCCAGCAGAATCCTGGCGTCGACCCCGGTAAGTGCTTTCGGGAGATCGAGATACAGGGGCACGGCGACCCGCCCCGTCCGGTTCCAATCGTTGTGCCAGTGCACCCGGTACAGGTTGTGGGCGTCGGCGTCGTCGGGTCCGACGTCGGCGAGGGATGCCGTCACTTCATCCGATATCGTCGATGGGTTGGCGAGCTGGGCGAACGTCGGGAGCTTGATGTTGCGCTCCTTGAACCGGTTGACGGCCCTATCGAGCACGTCTTCATCGACGATGTTGTCATAGAACCCGTACTCGCTCATGTGGCCTCCCGGATGGCGTTGAGATAGTTGTAAATCGTGATGCGGCTCACCCCCATGGCTTCGGCGACCTCATCAATGCTGCGACGAAGCACAAAGGCCCCCCGGCTGTCGAGAAGCCTGACCGCGGCCTGCTTTTCAGTGCGATCGAGATCGCCAAACTGCTTGCCCAGTTCTTGCTCGGCCGCCGCGATGATGCCCGACAGCGTGTCCTCGAAATCCAGCCGGATCGCTATCGCCGGCTTGCCCTCCCAATCGAGTACGAGATCGGTGTCGGCGCGATCATCGAGCGGAACCACAGTCGCTCCAATGGCGTCGATCAGCGGTTTGAGCGCGGTGACGAATTCCTCAGCCATGGGTCAGGTTCACGTTCACCCGGCTCGCCCCCGCCGCCACCGCCGCCTCGAGACCGGCCCGCAGGGCATCGAGGATGTTGTCGGCCGGGCCGTCTGCGGTATTGCCAAACGGACCGATCTCCACAACCAACCCCCTCGCCTCGAATTCTCCGACCGCCGCCTGCACGTGCAGTCCCGGCTCGCCTTCGTTGAAGGGCTCGACCAGAAACTCAACCCGGAGCCGGCTCACGGGGCCGCCGTGGTCACATAGGTTTCGGGACGCCGATCGCGATAGAACTGCCAGTAATTCCTGACCTCTTCCAGCAGACCTAGATCGAGGTCCCGCACCAAAACCTCGTCTTCGGTATCCGAGGCGGTCTCGCCAACGATCTCGCCCCGGGGACTCACGAAGTACGAGGACCCGTAGTAGTCGGTGTCCTCCAGGTCTTCGCTCCCCACCCGGTTTATGGCACCGACGAAATACTCGTTTGCCACTGCGGCAGCCGGCTGTTCCAGCTGCCAGAGGTGTTTGGAATGACCCCGCGTGGTTGCCGACGGATTGAAGACGATCTTGGCGCCGGCCAGGCCCAATTCCCGCCATCCTTCGGGAAAATGGCGGTCGTAGCAGATGTAGACACCCACCTTGCCGACCGCGGTGTCGAACACCCGATAGCCCGTGTTGCCGGGCCGGAAGTAAAACTTCTCCCAGAATCCCTGTACCTGGGGTATGTGGGTCTTGCGGTACTTGCCGAGATAGGTTCCGTCACTGTCGATCACGGCTGCGGTGTTGTAGTAGACCCCCTCCTGCTCCCATTCATACATGGGCACGATCAACACCATGTTGGTTTCTTTGGCGAGCGCCACCATCTTCGTGATCGTGGGGCCGTCCGGGATCGGCTCGGCGAATCGGTAGTTGTCCGAGTCCTGCAC
>JABDIY010000196.1 GCA_013003535.1 Acidimicrobiales bacterium
ACTTTCCAGCTCCGATTTCACTTCATCAGCCCGGTCGGCCGGGAGGGCCGACGGGTAGGCGAAAGTGATCACGTTATTGGTGACATCGGTGAGTCGACCCTGGCGGAAGCGAGCTCGCACCTTCTGGTTCAAGCTGTCGAGCACCTCCCCCATGGCGGCCTCCACCTCGGTCTTGGAGATACTGGCCCCAGCCGCAGGGGGAGGAGGCGGGGGCGAAGCTGCCGCGACCGGTGGCGGTGGAGTTGGACGGCGATTCGGTGGCGGCGGTGCGGCGGGTGCGGCCGGTGCGGCTGTCGCTGGTGCGGCAGCAGTTCCCTGCAACAGCGTGCCCAGCTGCTGCTCCAACGATTCGATCCGCTGCTCCAGAGCTGCAACATCATTGCCGTCGGCTCGGGCCAGCCGCAGGAGGGCCACCTCCACCGGGACCCGCGGATCTGGAGCTTGGCGCACCTCCACCAGCGCTGCGCCCATCATCTCGAGCGACCTCGTGATGGTGGCCGGCCCCATGAGATCTGCCAGTTCCTGGGCTCGCTCTCGAGCAGCATCGTTGAGATGCGGGAGCGGCGCCTTCATAGACGCCAGAAAAGCGTTTCGAAGCTCGCCGAGCATGTCCTCACCGATGATGCGAGGTTCGGCCCCTCCCTCCAAACTCCGTTGCATCGCCGCGATAACCGCCGCGCTATCCCGGTGACCAATGGCCCGGCACAGTTCCGCCCCGGCGGTGATGCTCTCCGGTGCCCCGCCAGAGGCCACCACCAGGTCGAGCGCACTAAGGGTGTCACGAGCCGAGCCACCCCCGGCCTTCAAGGCCCATGCAATCCCCTCGTCATCTACGTCCAGGCCGGCGTCAGCGATCACCCAGCGAACATGCTCTTCCAACACGCTGGCTGGTAAAAGCGAAAAACGGAAGTGCTGGGTCCTGCTGAGAATTGTAGGAACCACCTTCTGCGGCTCGGTGGTGGCGAGCACGAATACCACGTGGTCAGGCGGCTCCTCCAGGGTCTTCAGCAGGGCATTCTCTGCACCCGAGCTGAGCATGTGGACCTCGTCGAGAATGTAAACCTTGGTCCGGCCGGGGGATCCCAGGGCCACCCGGTTGATCAACTCCCGAATATCGTCGACTTTGTTATTGCTCGCCGCGTCAAGCTCGTGAAGATCGAACGAGCGTCCACTCTCAATGTCTTTGCAGCTGGTGCAGGTGCCATCGGGCTCGCCGTTGGTGGGGTTCTCACAATTGAGGGCCTTCGCCAGTACCCGGGCGGTGCTGGTCTTGCCAGTTCCCCGCGGTCCGCTGAACATGTAGGCATGACCGTGCCGACCTTCGGCCACCGCGGCTCGTAAGGCGTTGGTGACGATGGGTTGGCCCTTGATCTCGGCAAAAGTTTGTGACCGATAGCGGCGGTACAGCGACTGATGACCCACAAACTGATCCTATTGCCGCCGCAGGCGGTTCGCCGCAGCCCCGGCGGAACCAGCGTGGGTGCCTGGGCGGGGAAATTTGCCCAATCACTTGTCACGAGACCGTCACATGTCGTAACGTAACTGCAACGCAAAGGAATTCGAGCGTTTCGCACACTTGCCGCCCGCTGCGAACCGCAAGGATCCCTTGCAAAGTACAGCCAATACCCGGGTCGGTGAATCCTCTCCCCGTCGGCCCGGGGATTGCGCGTTGTCAACGC
>JABDIY010000205.1 GCA_013003535.1 Acidimicrobiales bacterium
GGTGAATCGGTAGTCGGGTCCGATGATCGAAACGGCCATGCCCAGCTTGCCGCCGGTGGGAATTGCCAGGCTCATGGCCGTGATGTCCGGTTCTACAGCCCCCGTACGGATCGACACGGTGCCGTGGGAGCTGAGCGCCGCGCCCAACGCGGAGCCATCGAGCGTCACATTCTGGCCTACCCAGCCCACATGCCGGATGGCCCGGGGGCTCTCGGCGGCGGCGATGTATGTGCCGGTTCGGGCGTCGCTCACTGCGAGATAGGTGGATTCGCCGGTCCGTTCAGCGAGCTCGTCTAGATGCGGTTGGGCGATAGCGGCAAGCCGGTCGAGAACGGTGCCGCCTCTAAGGGACGCTGCGATGCGCAAGATGGTTGGTCCGGCCGAGAAGTCACCGGCGTCGTTTCGATCGAGATAACCGCGTGCCTCAAGTGCCCGTAGATATCGCAGCGTCGTTGTGGGTGTGAGCCCAGAGGCTCTGGCCGCAGCGGTGAGATTGCAGTTTTGTTCGGAAAGGACGATTTCGAACAGGTCCAGGACCCGGGCGATCGAACGGGGCACGCTGGAGTCATCGGGATTTGTGCCCGCAGTATCGGCGTCGTGAGTGGTGGTGTCGGCCAGCGAGGTCATGGAAAAGAGCGATTTCCTTGTCAGTAGATGACAACAAATGTTATAAGTTGACATCCTAGGTTTCAGGGGAGCAAACTGCAAGGCATGAGCAACTCCTTTGGTCCGATCGGAAGGCCGGTCACGAACATCACCGCACCTCGAGGCACTGATCTCACGTGCAAAGGCTGGCCGCAGGAGGCTGCCTACCGGATGCTGCAGAACAACCTCGATCCCGAGGTGGCGGAGAACCCTGATCAGCTGGTGGTTTATGGCGGGACCGGCCGGGCTGCTCGTTCTTGGGATGCGTACCGCGCGATGTTGCGCACCCTGACCACGCTGGAACGAGACGAAACCATGCTCGTGCAGTCGGGCAAACCCGTCGGGGTGATGCGCACCCACGAGTGGGCCCCGCGAGCGATCATCGCCAACTCCAACCTGGTCCCAGACTGGGCCAATTGGGACGAGTTCCGCCGTCTCGAGCATCAGGGCCTCACGATGTATGGCCAGATGACAGCCGGTTCGTGGATCTACATCGGGACGCAGGGGATTCTGCAGGGAACCTATGAATGCTTCGCCGAGATCGCTCGCAAACGGTTCGGCGGCACGCTGGCCGGCACGCTCACGATCACCGCTGGGGCCGGCGGCATGGGCGGCGCGCAACCATTGGCGGTCACGATGAACGACGGTGTGGTCCTGCTGATCGACGTTGACCAGCACATGCTGCAACGGCGCGTCGACCATCGATACTTGGATGAGATTGCACCCGACTATGCCGCAGCGGTGAAGAGAGTTCACGAGGCCAAGTCCAGCCGGACGCCGCTGTCGGTCGGGCTGGTGGGCAACGCCGCGGACATCGTTCCTCGCCTGTTGGCCGATGGGGTGGACGCCGACATCGTGACCGATCAGACCAGCGCTCACGATCCGCTCAGCTATATGCCGAATGATCTCACACTCGACGCGGCCGATGAACTGAAGCGCACCGATCCAACCGAGTTCACTCGCCGCTCGCGGGCTGCCATGGCCACACACTGCGAGGCGATGGTCGGTTTCATGGACGCGGGCGCCGAGGTGTTCGACTACGGGAACAGTCTGCGGGCGGAAGCGAAACTGGGTGGGTTCGAGCGGGCCTTCGACTACCCCGGCTTCCTCCCCGCCTACATTCGACCGCTGTTTTGTGAGGGGCTTGGCCCGTTCCGGTGGGTGGCCCTTTCCGGTGATCCAGCCGACATTGCGGCCACGGACACGGCGGTGCTCGAAGAATTCCCCGACAACGAGGGCCTTCATCGCTGGATCAAGCTGGCCGGGGAGAGGGTGGCGTTCCAAGGCCTGCCTGCCCGGATCTGTTGGCTGGGTTACGGCGAACGACACCGGCTCGGTTTGCGGTTCAATGAGATGGTGAGATCCGGAGAACTCAACGCCCCCATCGTCATCGGCCGGGACCACCTGGACTCCGGTTCGGTGGCGTCGCCCTATCGCGAAACCGAAGGCATGATCGATGGTTCCGATGCCATTGCGGACTGGCCACTGCTCAACGGGCTGGTGAATACGTGCTCCGGGGCTACCTGGGTCAGCCTGCATCACGGTGGCGGCGTTGGCATAGGTCGCTCCATTCACGCCGGGCAAGTGAGCCTCGCCGATGGCACCGACCTCGCCGCCCAGAAACTGGAACGGGTCCTCACCAACGATCCCGCCATGGGGGTGATCCGCCACGTGGACGCCGGTTATGACCGCGCCGTCGAGGTGGCCGACGAACGCGGTGTCACTATTCCAATGCGAGCTGACGGTGCCGGCCCGGTGGGAGCGAGCGCATGACCGCCTGGACGATCGAGGGTGACTATGAAGCGGACGGCGCCGTTTGCGTGCGGGGTGCCTTCACACCGGAACAGGTGGGATGGGCCAAGGAGGCGATCGAAGAGAACCTTGGCGACCTCTCCCCGCGGGCCAAGCGAGCCAGCGCCGAAAGCGACGGCGCCTTCATCGAGGACTTTTGCAACTGGACTCGGCTCCCCGCAATGGAACGGTTCATCAGGGAATCACCGGGCGCAGCGATTGCGGCTCAGTTGACCGGCTCGGAAACAACCCGGCTCTATCATGACCATGTGCTGGTGAAAGAGCCTGGTACCAAGCAACGCACCCCGTGGCACCAAGACCAGCCGTACTACAACGTGGACGGTGACCAGAACGCCAGCATGTGGTTACCGGTGGACCCGGTAGACCGCTCCGCAACCCTCGAGTTCATCGCCGGCACCCACCATGGGCCGTGGTACATGCCGCGCACCTTCCTCGACGATCAGGCAAAATGGTTTCCGGACGGCAGCCTGGCCGAGATGCCCGATTTCGAAGCGGATCCCGACCGATGGCGGGTGATCGGTTGGGAACTCGAACCGGGCGACGCAGTGTTTTTCAACATGCTCACCGTTCACGGCTCCGGGGGAGTGCTCGGCCCGAACCGTCGCCGTGTGTTGTCGGTAAGGTTCCTGGGAGATGACATGGTCCATGCTCCTCGCCGTTGGACAACCTCACCGCCTTTCGATGGCCTCGATGAAGAGCTAGCCGAAGGCGCCGAGATGGACCACCCCCTCTTTCCGATGCTCTGGACTCGGAGCCACGGCCTCCTCACCAGCTCATGACGGTCCGTCCGATTCTTTCGATCGGCCACCCCACGCTCCGGGTCGTTGCCGATGACGTTCCGGTCGACGCCATTGCCAGCGGCGACGTGCAGCAGCTGATCGACGATCTGATCGAAACCATGCGTCACGCCAACGGAGCCGGACTCGCCGCCACCCAGATCGACCACCGTGTCCGGATCGTCGTGATGGAAGTTGGTGACAATCCTCGTTATCCCTACAAGCCCCCGATTCCGCTGACCGTTGCCATCAATCCGGTCATCGAACCCTTGAATGACGAGCTGGTGGAGATCAACGAGGGCTGCCTCTCGGTTCCGCTCCGAGGCAACGTGCACCGCAACGTGAACATCCGGGTCCGCTACCTCGATCGCGACGGCGTCGAACACGACGAGATCAAACGCGGGCTGACCGCCGGCACGTGGCAACACGAATGCGATCACCTCGACGGTGTCTTGTTCGTGGATCGGGTCTCGGACCCTTCAACGCTCGCCACTTGGGCCGAGTTCGAAACCTACTACCGTGACGAGTTCGTGGCCCGAATCACCAAGTTCGTGGAACGGGTGGGTTCTTGACCAGGCTGTGGTGTGACCGGGCGCTGATCGATGGGAAGGTGGCGACCGGAGTCACGATAGAAATCGCGGACGGACGGTTCGTCTCGATCGAAGCGGCAACCGAGCCCGGCACCACCACACGCCTGGCCGGCCTCACGATTCCCGGCATGGCCAATGCTCACAGTCATGCATTCCACAGAGCATTACGGTCTCGCACGCAGGCCGATAAGGGAACGTTCTGGACGTGGCGGGAGCTGATGTATCGAGCGGCGGAACGATTGGAACCCCAGAGCTACCATCGCCTTGCCCGAGCAGTGTTCGCCGAAATGGCGATGGCTGGCATCAGCTGTGTTGGTGAGTTCCACTACCTTCACCATGGGGTCGGCGGCACTCCATATGCCGACCCGAACGAGATGGGTAAAGCGCTGCTGGCCGCCGCCGAGGACGCCGGAATCCGCATCACCCTGCTCGATACCCTTTACCTCCACGGTGGGCTCGGTGCCGACGGCTATGAACCTCCGCTAGGGGTACAGCAGCGCTTCGCCGATCACTCGGCGGCGGCCTGGGTGGAACGTGTTGGAAGCCTCCAACCCACCGGTACGCAGCGGATCGGCGCTGCCATCCATTCCATTCGGGCGGTGGACCCCGCATCGATGTCCGCGCTGGCTGGTTGGGCGGCCGAAAGAGGCGCTCCACTTCACGCTCATG
>JABDIY010000012.1 GCA_013003535.1 Acidimicrobiales bacterium
CGGTACGGGTGGCGACCCATCATCACCACCTCCCATACCGTGAAAGGAATATCGAAGGCTCGGGTTTGCCTCAAAACGGAGCGATGTCTTGCGAGCTCCAACGGACTGAGCTGCCCCGACAGTATTCCTCCAAACCTCACTGAGCCGGTAGTTGGCCTCCGGTCGCCGGCCAGGACCGAAAGCAGCGTCGATTTTCCGGCTCCGTTCGGACCCAGGATGGCGGTGACCGCTCCGGCGGTTTGTGTCAATGACACGCCTGCCACCAGGCGACTCCCGCCGATGTCCACGACGATATCGGTTGCCTCGAGGAGGGTGGTCATGGCGTCCGTACCCCGCGGCGAATCAACCACAAGAAATACGGGCCGCCCACGGCGGCCGTGAGAAGACCGACGGGGATCTCAACCGGCGAAGCCATAGTCCGGGCCACCGCATCGGCAAGGGTGACGAAAAGCGCACCGATGATCGCGGAGGCAGCGATCAGTATTGCATGCGCCGGGCCGACCAGTCGCCGCGCCAGGTGAGGAACCAGCAGTCCGACGAAACCGATCACGCCTGCTGCCCCGACAGCCGCTCCGATGCCGACGGCAATGGCAAATAGTGCGACCGTTCTCACCTGTTCGACATCGACGCCCAGGTGGGAGGCTTCGCTCTCGCCGAGCGCCAGCACGTCGAGCGACCTCGCATTCGATATCAACGCAATGACTGCCAGTCCGCATATGACGGCCGTGCCGGTCAGCACTCTCCATGTGGCGCCGGTGAGGCTCCCGAGCAACCAGAATTCGATAGGCGGCACTGCGTTGCGACCGATCGAAAAAACAAGGAATCCCACCCACGCCGAGAGAACGGCACCCAGGGCGATACCGCTCAGGATGAGACGGGTCGGCGTCGGACTCGGATCGTCCGCCAAACGTCGGACAAAGACGACGGTTCCGATCGCCCCCAGTGTGCCTCCAGCTATTGCACTGCTTGTACCGTCGGCGAGGACTACGAGGGCAAGCACAGCTCCGACCGATGCACCGGGCCCGATCCCCAGCAGTTGAGGATCTGCGAGCGGATTTCTCATGAGCCCCTGGAGTCCCGCACCGGTGGCGCCCAGTACGCCCCCGACCACGATGCCGAGAAGAATGCGGGGCAATCGGATCTCCCACAGCACCGCCGAGGCCTGGAACGACGGCTCCGGCCCAAACGAAACACCGAGCCGGCGTGACAACACCGCCAGGACTTCTCCTGGATCGATGACCACGGCCCCGACTCCGACCGAGATGAGCGCGCCCGCAGTCAACAACGCTCCCAAGATCGACAGGGCGGCCCACCGTCCGGAGGATCGTCGGGTCCGAACGGCGCTACTCCTCGGAATAGAGGTCGCTCACCAGTTGATTCAGGGCTTGGCCTGTCCGAGGCCCGAAGTTGAGAAAGAACCCATCTTCGTAGACGAGGAAATTGCCCGCCGCACCCGCCGGTGTTTCGGAAACACCGGGAAGGTCTGCGAGGGCCTCGACTCCTCCGAGGGCCTCGACGCCGGCCGTCGGCGCGAGAATCACATCGGGCTGAGCGGCAACAAGCGCTTCCGGAGTCAGTGGAACCGCTCCAAACACCCCGGTCTCTGCTGCCGCATCGACGGCACCGGCCCCGGCAATCAGCGCGTTGGTCACCATGCCCCCTCCGAAGACGAAGATCTGCTGGGGACCGCGGACATAGAGGTATATCGCTCGTGGCGCTTCCGCCTCGGGCGGTATCAGCTCTTGCGCGGCCGCGATCTCGGCGCGGACTTGGGCCGACAGCTGGACGCCCTGTTCAGAGGCACCGAGCACTTCGGCAATCTGTTGAATCTTGGTTTCGACGCCTTCGAGGGTTGTATGCACGTCGATGATCACCACTGGGATCCCGGCTGATCGGAGCTGCTCGATGGATTCGGATGGTGCAATCTGTGTGTCGCCGATGACCAGCGTCGGCTCAAACGCCAACACGCCTTCCGGTGCCAACTGCTGGCCGAAACCAACTCTCGGCAAGGCGTCCGTCTCGGGAGGAAATGTCGTCGTGACGTCGACGGCCACCAGCTGGTCGGCGAGCCCCAGCGCGGCAATGATCTCGGTGATATCGCCGTTGAGCGAAATGATTCGGCTGGTGTCAGTGATCGTCGACTCGACGCCGTCTGCTCCGGTGAAGATCACCTCGAACGGGGCAGACGTCGTTGGGGTCTCGGGAGCGAGGGTGGTCGTGGATGTAGTAGCGGATGTAGTCGTCGATGTATTGCTGCCGTCTGTTGGAAGATCCAGGGAATCGGCGGTTTCGCCGTCTCCGCAGGCGGCCAGCACCATTGCGACCATCAAACCGATGGCAATGTGTTTCATGAGAACTCCGGGGTTGGCAGATGTGGTGAGGTTGGCGGCCCGATGGTCCGACACCAAGTCGGACGGAATAGACTTTCGGAATGATGAAGCCCGCGCATGTTCGGTCGTGGACGCGATCTCATCAACGCGAGGTCGCCATGTTTACACACGCATGAACACCAGCAGAGACCAAACCCGGCAGGACTTGTTCGCTGCCGCCATCGAACAGTTTCTCGAGTTCGGTTTTCACAACACGTCACATGCCGATATTGCGGGCGCGGCCGGGATTGGACGCACCACCTTCTACGAGTATTTCTCCAGCATGGAATCTCTGCTGGTGGAGCTGGTCGAAGCCCGCCTTCCGATGTTGAGCGAGCAGCTCCTGGTATCGCTGCCCTTCGACGAGCCGGCGGATATTCGAATGGCGGAGCTTGTGGTCCGGATGGTTGAGTTCGTCGGGCTCGACGATGTCGGGTTGCTCCTCCACACCGAGGTGCCTCGCCTGTCCGATCATTCACAGAACCGGATCAGGCTGGCCCACCACGACCTTGCCGATGCATTTGTCGACCTGTACCTGGCAGGTTGCGAATCGGGAGTCTTCCGCCGACTGCCGCCCCGCTTCGTGGGTCGGCTCATCAACGATGTGATCATGGCGGCCGGTCGCGAAGTCAAAGAATCGCCGGACCCCAAACAGGTCGTCCATGATTACGCCGAAGCGGCCGCAACGTTTCTGCTGGCCGGCCTCCAGCCCTAGCGGAAGCCGCTTCCTTTCTCCGTTTTGTGGTTGCTGCCGAGACTCGACGCAAAGCCAGTTCGGACGCATCTCAATTGTCTCCATCGCACTCTCCCGGTCCTACACCCAGGGTGATTTCGTTGAAGCCGACTTCGTCGTGGCGAGCGTGCAAGACAGGGCCTACCTGTGACAAACGGCCCTAGATGGGGATTGCATAGTTGTCGACTATGGAACTATGCAAATCAACCTTCAGAAGAAGACGGAACTGGCGATGCGGGCGCTGCGCACGTTGTCAACGGATTCGGCCACCGCTGGATCTGATCTCGCAGGCCGCATTGGCACCAGCCTCAACTTCTTGTCCCAGGTAATGGCTCCCCTCGTGAGAAGCGGGTGGGTGACGTCGGATCGCGGTCCCAACGGAGGCTACCGCCTCGAGCAGACGGCTGTCTCGCTCCTCGACCTCATCGAAGCAGTCGAAGGCGAGATACCGACCAACCGCTGCGTATTGCGTGGTTCAAAGTGCCCGGGAACAGAAGCCTGCGCGCTGCATGAACTGTGGCTGGGCGCTCAGGAAGCGCTCACCGCCGAATTACGCCAGATCCCGGTTCTGAGCACATAAGAAAGGAAGTGTGCGATGGTCCAGACACTCGATAGGCCGGTAGTAACCGAAGAAGAAAGACGGCCTGAGGCCCTTCCTCCCGAGCCGCCCCCACCCCACCCGCACTACACCCTCGGGTCGGTAGCCGTTATCGGGGTTCTGGTCGGCGTCGTGGGCGTGGTTCTGGCGATCGGCTCATTGTGGATCACGGCAGGCCGCAACTCGGTTGACGACGATCTGGTTTCCCAGAAAGTCGACTCGCTGCTCGCCGAGACCCAGCTCGTCACCGGGCTGGAAGCCGGTACGAGCATCATTCCTGAACTGACGCCGGTGGCTCAACTGCAGCTCGTTCCGAGTACCGAAGTGAACACGGCATACGCTCCGAACATGCCGCCACCTTCGGGCCGAAACGCCCAAGCGATCATCGAGGTCAATTTCGAGGTCGTGGAGGGCGTGGTCACGATCGATCCCGAGACCGGCACCGAATACGAGACCTGGGGGTACAAGATCGACGGCGACTCGAATGTCGTCGCCGGCACTCCCGGACCGGTGATTCGAGGCCGGGTAGGCGATGTGTTCCGGTTCACTCTGACCAACCCGGTGGGCAATACCCATCCGCACAACGTGGACTTCCACGCCGTGACGGGCCAGGGCGGGGGAGCGGCCGACACCGTCGTAGCGCCTGGCGAAACCAAGACGATCGAGGGCCGTCTCCTGTACCCCGGCTTCTTCATGTATCACTGCGCCTACGGCGATGTGCCGCTCCACATCTCCCACGGCATGTACGGTGGAATCCTGGTGGACCCTGCGGATCCGCTGCCCGAGGTGGAACATGAGTTCTACATGGTGCAGTCGGAGTACTACACAGACGGCACCGGACCGGGCCTGGTGGGAACGGATCGCCAGGCCATTACTGATGAGAACCCCAGCCACGTTGTGTTCAACGGAGCGGTTGGGGCGCTTGCCGGTGACAATGCCTTGAAGATGTCTGTGGGCGAAACGGCGCGGATCTACTTTGTGAACGCCGGCTTGAACCTGGACTCGAACTTCCACCCCATCGGGTCCCATTGGGACGCGGTGTACCAGGAGGCGGCGCTGATCAATCAGCCGCTGCGCGGCTCGCAGACCACGCTGGTGCCTGCCGGCGGTGGAACGGTGGTCGAGCTGATCGGTCAGGTGCCGCAGACGGTCGTGTTGGTAGATCATGC
>JABDIY010000032.1 GCA_013003535.1 Acidimicrobiales bacterium
CGGGTCACCGAAGACGGCATGGTCGACACCGGGGTGAAGGGCGTACAGCTCTTCCGGATCACCGAATCGGTGCGCTGTGCACCCGCGGTGTACGAGCCCACGCTGGTTGCCATCGTGAGCGGGGCCAAGGAAGCGATTCTCGACGGGAAGTCCTACGTGTACGACAGCAGTCAGTACATGTGTTGCGCCATGTCGATGCCCGTGGAGGCGGGGACACCGGCAGCCTCGCCGGATAACCCCCTCCTCGGAGTGCAGATCGCCCTGGATACGAGAGTGATGACCGAACTCGCCATCGAGATGGAAAGGGCGGCTGGTGCTATCCGAAAGCCAAAAAGCGGCCCGCTCCCACAGGGATTCGCGCTCGCCCACTGGGACGATGCATTTACTGAGGCACTGCTGCGGCTGCTGCAGCTAGTGGACAGTCCGACGGATACGGCCGTGCTTGGGGACAGTCGGCTTCGAGAGGTGTACTACGCCCTTCTGAAGGGTGAGGCGGGAGATTCCGCACGGCGCGCCTTCGGCGTGGGCAACGAGATTGCCAGCGTCATAGAGCGGGTGTCTTCCCGTCCGGACGAAGTGGTCACCATCGACGACATGGCCGCCCAAGTGGGGATGAGCCGAGCCGTGTTCCACCGCAAGTTCAAGCAAGCCACCACGATGTCGCCCATCCAGTTCGTGAAGGCTATGCGGTTGAACAACGCTGCCATGAGGATCGCCAAGGGAACGAGTGTGAATGAAGCCGCCATGGAAGTGGGTTACGTCAGTTCTTCGCAGTTCAGCCGAGAGTTCAAGCGTCTCTACGGGCAATCCCCCAAACAGTGGAGCAAATCACTGCAACTACCCGCGGGAATCGCGTAAAGCACAATGCGCCACATTGGATCGCCGTGAGTAAGTATCGGGCCTCCAAGACCGCTGCCGGCCAGGGGCTGCGGTGGTTTTTCTTCCGGCCACCCCGCCGGCATGGCGAGGTCGACCACGACCGTGAAGTCAGCTTCCTCGAGCTGTTCTACGACCTTGTCTACGTGGTCATCATCGGCCAGGCTGCGCACCATCTAGCGACCCATGTGTCGTGGACAGGATTGCGTGACTTCGTCGTCGTGTTCGGCCTTATCTGGCTCGCGTGGTTCAACGGCACGTTCTGGCACGAGGTTCACGGCCGCGAGGATGGGCGAAGCCGCACCAACATCTTCATCCAGATGGGATTGATCGCGTTGCTGGCCGTGTACACCGGTCACGCCACTGATACCGATGGCCCAGCGTTCGCCACCGTCTACATCGTCCTCTTCGCCTGGTACACCTACCAGTGGTGGGCGGTGCACCGAATCGACGATCCCGTCTACCGGGGCATTACCTCGCGGTACCTCGCCGGAATGCTTGCCACGATCGCGGCGATGGGTATCAGCATCGCTGTGCCCGACCACGCACGGATCGCGATCTGGGCCGGCATCGTCGCGGCGTGGGCACTGGGAGGGTTCGCGGCGGTGGCGACCACGAAGGTGACCGGGTTCAGGGAGAGCCTGACCAGTTCGATGGTTGAGCGTTTCGGCCTGTTCACCATCGTGGTGCTCGGCGAGGTTGTCATCGGTGTCGTCCAGGGACTCGGCGAGGTCGAAGACCGAACCGCTCTGACGGTTACGGTGGCGATGCTTGGCCTGGCCGTCGGTATGGGACTGTGGTGGAACTACTTCGACGCGTTGGGGCGACGCGTTCCGTCGGCGAGCGCTGTCCGACTTGCGACGTGGACGTACATCCACCTCCCGCTGACAACATCGATCGCCGCGGCGGGTGCGGCCATGGTGAGCCTCGTCGAACACGCCGAAGACAGCCG
>JABDIY010000068.1 GCA_013003535.1 Acidimicrobiales bacterium
ATCGACTCGATGGAACAGGAACTGATCCGGCTCGAGGGTCTGATATCCAGAGTTCGTGCCCGCCAGGTCGAAATCCTCTCGGCCATCGATCGGCTCCAGGTCCCCTACTGGGACGGAACCCGCTCGCTCAAAGAATGGATCAGCGGACGCCTCGACATCCAGCCTCGCAACGCCTCCGATCTGGCCACCCTCGCCAAAACCCAATCACCCACGATCCGCCACTCGCTACGGGCAGGCGTCGTATCCGTCGACCGGGCTGCAGCCACCGCCCGGCTCGAAAACAGTGGCGCCGACCAGCAACTCCTCGACCAGGCCGACGGAGTCGCAGTGGCCCAAGTCCATCAACTGGCCGCCCGACACCACCGCACCACGCCGGTGGACGAGACAACGGCGTTTCGAATGCGGCGTCTCTGGTTCCAACCCAACCTGGGTAACACGGTCGCCACCGGCACCTTCACGATGACCGGAACCGACATGGAATTGGTTCTAGACGCCATCGATCAACGAGCGGATGCGATCATTGACCCGTACGATCCGCATCGGCCCCGCCTCGAACAACGCCGCATCGACGCCCTCGTTTCCATGGCCCTCGACACCATCACCCCCCAGGACAGCACCGCTGTGGCACCCCGCCGGCTCAAAGCTCACATCTTCGTCGACGCCGGTACCTCTTCCCACACCAACGGCGAGGCGGGTTCGACGACCCGGTCTGGAATCAAAGTCGGGCCCAATACCCTCCAAGAAATCCTGTGTATCGGAGAAACTCAGACCACGCTCGTAGCCACCGACGGTCTCAAAGTCGTCCCCACGAATGGGGATCGACTCCCCCAACGCACCAGGGACTACGTGTTCTACCGCGATCGGGCCTGCACCGCAGACGGGTGCACCAGCCGTTACCGCCTCGAACCCCACCACGTGCAGGCCCGCTCTCATGGAGGTAGCCACGAACCCGACAACCTCACCCTCCTGTGCTGGTTCCACCACCACGTGGTCATCCACCAAGAAGGCTTTCACATCGACCCTCATTCACCACCCTGCCGCCGGCGCTTCCTTCCACCGGTCCTTCCACCCGTCCTTCCAACCCTCTTTCCAACGGAGGCAAACCGGGCCCCACCACCCGCATAGATCCCCGCCCGCCTGAGACCACCGACGCCACTCTGCAAGCCGAACGGACCTCGTCGCGTCCAAGACCTTCCCAAGCGCCGCCTTCTTAAGCGCGGCGTCTTTCGGGTGAAAAACATCCCTTCTCTTTGTCCTTCTCTTTGTCAAGGAGCGACCTAGCTTTCTGGTAGCAGCGACGCGATCGATCCAAAGGGGAGCAATTTCATGCGCAAGGTCATTTCCATACTTTCCATCACCGTGCTCATCGCCGCGATGAGTGCCGTTCCGGCGGTCGGAAACTCCATCGGTTGTGGCGACACCATCACCTCCGACTTGACATTGATGGCCGACCTCGGACCGTGTCCGGACGACGGGCTCAAGGTCGGCGCCAGTGGCATCACGATCAACCTCAACGGATACACCATTTCGGGCGACTCGGTCGGGCTTGGTGGCGGGGTCCGAATCGAGGGCAACTTCAGCAACGTCGTAGTTCGAAACGGCGCTATCACCGGTTTCAACGAAGGCGTGGTGCTCGCCGGAGGGGCCAATGCAAACCATATCTGGGGTCTCACCTTGGACAGCAACAATCGGGGTGTCGACCTGGCAGGCGGAAACTTCAACAATCTGATCGAAAAGAATGTCGTCACCAATCACGGCGGTGACGGCATCCGGGTCGACGCTTCGAGCGGCAACATCGTGCAGAAGAACACGGTGGTTGACAACGTGTTCGGCATATCGGTTTCGAATGGCGCAAACAACAACCTGGTGAGCAAGAACACCGTCACGGACAACAGGTTTGGGATTTCCGTCTTCACCGACGCCGATGGCAACACGGTCGAGAAGAACGTCATCAGTGGGGTTTCCGTCGATGGAGGCATCCAGGTCGAACGGGGCTCTGACAACACGCGAATCTCGAAGAACAATTCGAGCGACAACTTCACGAATGGGATCCTGGTAGAACCCGCAGATGGTGCTGCACCGGTCGGCACGGTGCTCGAGTTGAATATCACCAACAACAATGCCGGCGATGGCATCAACGTGCAAAGTGCATCGGCAACGTTGACCAAAAACACGGCGAACAACAACAACGACTACGGGATCGAAGCACTGCCAGGCGTCACCGACGGCGGAGGCAACATGGCTGCAGGAAACGGCAATCCGGCCCAATGCCTAAACGTTGCGTGTAGCTGATCGCGGAGGGCGATCCTCTACCCCACGCGAACAGGGAGGTTCGACCACAATGCGACTGATAGGCGCGAACGAATAGGTACTGGCCGCCCTCGAGGGTTCCCGCGTGGGCGCTGCAGGATTGAACCTGCGACCTCTACCGTGTGAAAGCAGATCGAGGCTCCTACAGCCACTGGCGATTCGGCAAGTACCTCCTATGGAGCGTTGGAATCCTTGCGGTCCCTGGTTGCTGTGTCGGCGTGCTTTAGAGCTTCCAGGTATAGCCGGTTTCCTTCTCGGATAGCTCCCAGAGCCGTTCCATGACCGGCTTCTCGTATGCGAAGGGCTCCAGCGTGCCTTTCCCGACCGGACCCACCCATTCGTTCCAGCCGGTGGGGCCGTACAACGCCCTGAGATCCAGTTCGGGTTCCGTGGCGCACATCACCTCGGGATACGACCCCTTCTCGGCCGACTGGACCATCGGCGACACGGACATGAGGCGGAACATCAACCG
>JABDIY010000087.1 GCA_013003535.1 Acidimicrobiales bacterium
TACAACAGCGAGCGGGTAGGCGAGCAGAATGGACATCGAGACTCCTATCAGCGATGTTTTGACCCCTGAGCGGATCAGGAAAGGGAGGGTCAGGCCGATCGCGGCAACGATCACAAACGCGATGTGAGCATCGGTGTGGTCAATGTGTTTCCACAGTGCAAGCGGCTCTGCCACCGACGCTGTAGTCAGGGCCGTGATGCCGAGCATGTAAGGGGGGTTGAGACTGGCACTCCAACCGAGTAGTCCGGCGACCGGGCCGACGATCAGCCCAACGATCGACCACAACACGAAGAATCGCACTCCGCTGAGCGTCGCTCCACTGTTGACAAGCTGGCCAATGGAGCTGAACCCGAAATATGCGAGATTTGCCCACAAAAGCACGACGGCGCCCGCGACGGCAGCCCGGCGTCCATCCCTCGCGAATCGGAAGCCGACGAAAGCTGCCACCCACATCCACGGCACAGCCATCTGAGCCAGCGTCGTGGCGATCGGCCAGCCATTGGCGAATGCACAGAACACGCCCCATAGCGATCCGATCGTTGCCACAGCCGCGTGATGACGCATCGCGGCTACGTTAACGGGTAGTTGCGCCGGCTCGGTTTGGGACCGGGCAACTGGAGGCCAACTTGACATAACGGTGATTATGGGCGTCTAGATTGTGGGCGGGTGGATGCCTGCGCCGCCACCGCGGTGCTTCTAGTGTCCGGTCCGTGGCAGAGCCGATTCGAAATACGACTGAAGCCCGGGTCAAGCGGGACCAGCGTCGGTGGCACCTGGGGCCGGCAACGTGCCCTCAATGTTGCGGTCACCCAACAACCTGTTGACGACAGGGCAAATGCGGCTGCACTCGAACTTCTGGCCACCATCCTCAAGGTCAGGAAGCATCAGCTAACCATCATCTCGGGCCACCGACATCGAACCAAGGTCATCGAACTCGCCGAGCCTCCGCCCGACACGCAGGAACGACTCGAAGCCTGGCGCACAAGGAAGTAGGCGATCCGTTCTCCGAATTGCCG
>JABDIY010000131.1 GCA_013003535.1 Acidimicrobiales bacterium
AACGGGATCGGTGAAACTGGCACCGGCTTGCTGGTCTTCACGATCACACACATGCTGCGTGCGAGGCTGCTGAAACGACTCTCCAACGAAAATGTCGATGACCTGATCGAAACCACCAGAGCTACCCTCGGTCGACTCATCGGTCACGCCCTGGGCGAGCTCCCGCACTTGATAACAGATCAGGTGGCGTTTTCGGAACCAGCGTTGGAGATTGCCCGTCTGATTAGCGAGATGCTCGACGATGCTGCTCCAGACGGCAAGCACACACGAAGCGCAGTGGAGCGCAATCTGATCCTGGTGCCAATCGGATGGGATGCGTTGGCCGAAGAGGTGGCGGCCGATTGGCTCACTGATATCAGGGTCGATTCGGCTGCCGATTACACCATCTACAGCAAGGCCCATGACGTCCAGTGCCACGCCGAAGACCTCTACAGGCCGTATGTTCTTCGGAGGCTCCGAAAGGACCTGGATCGGGCGGTTACTCAGCAGGCGGTGAGCGTGACTCGCCTGGCGCAACGCTTGGGTGTTTTGTTCCATCAGCCCGTCGATGGCGGGCTTAGGGGTGGTCAGGATCATGGGCGGATTGATCGGGCCCGATTGGCCCAGATCGTAGCGAACCCGCTCAATCCGCACGTCCACGCTCTGCCGGCGAAGCGCCGAAGGACCGACGCCGCCGTCACCTTCCTCATCGACACCACCGGGTCGATGAAGGTCCAGCGCTACGAAGCGGTTGCCGTGTTGTGTGACACGTTCGTTCGATCTCTGGAAACGATCGGTGTTCAAACGGAAGTGCTCGGCTTCAGCACCGCCAGCTGGGCTGGAGGAGCGTCAGCAGCGAAGTGGCAGGCCGCCGGATCGCCACAAGATCCGGGACGCTTGGCCGACACGATGCACATCGTTTACAAGTCGTTCGACCGTACGTGGCGGCAGAGTCGAGCTGGCATCGCAGCAATGCTCAGGTTGGATCATTATCGCGAGGGTGTCGACGGGGAGGCGATTGAATGGGCCGCCCAGCGTTTGCTCGATTGCTGCGCCGATAGAAGATACCTTGTCCTCATAAGCGACGGGCAGCCGATGGAGGCAACCACTGCAGCTCACAATCGTGAATCATTGCTCCTCGATCACCTGCGATCTGTGGTGGATCGCGTTGAACAAACGACCGATATTCGCTTGGGGGCGGTTTCGGTTGACCAGTCGATGGAAGCGCTCGTGGCCAACTCGACCGCTGAAGATCTGAGCGGAACGTTAACCCTCAGTACCTACGACGTGCTCCACCACCTCTTCGCAACAAAAGGGACAGGCACCGGCGTTGCCGCAGAGTTGGCGTCACACCCCCCCTTTATGGTTCGTACATGCCACGCCAAGCACGAAAGAGCCGAGCCGGAACCTTTCACCACCTGACCAACCGCGGCGCTCGAAAACTCCCGATCTTTGGAGATGCGGAGGATCGGTCCTTCTTCCTTTGGATCCTCGGCGATTTCGCAGAACGATTTGATGTCGGTGTACATGCGTACTGCCTGATGACCAACCACTTCCATCTACTGGCTGAAGGATCCGTAGATCAGCTTTCGGAAGCAATGCATCGACTTGGCTTCCTCTACACCCGCAACTTCAATGATAGGAACGGGTTCGACGGACCGCTGTTCCGAGGCCGGTACTACTCCAACCCAATTCGTGATGACGACTACTTCCGTAACGCCGTTCGATATATCCACCGGAACCCGGTTGCGATCGACCCGTCTGCTCCGCTGTCTTCTTATCGCTGGTCGAGCCACGCCGTCTACCTTGGCCGGCGGCCGTCCGGGTGGGTTCAGACCGAGCGAGCAATGGAGCTGTTCGGCGGCTCGCGGCAGACCTATCGCGAGTTCGTAGAGACAGGGGAGTCGGTCACCCGATCGGACGTTATTGAGTGCGTGGCTCGCGTGAGTGGTATACCGCCTCAGGAAGTGCTCGTTCGTATTCGAGGCGCCTCCAACCGACCGGCCCAAGTCTGCATCACGTTGCTGAGGGAAGTCGTCGGCGAATCGATCGCAGATCTCTCGAGGCTCCTAGGTATGAAGCCGGGCAGCGTGCGAGCGGCGCTAAGTAGGACCCGCAGTGCGCTCGAAGGTGATGCAGATCTTGCCAGACTGTACGCAGAAGCGAAAGAAGCGCTGGGGCCTGTCCCTATTGTTGCGTTGCGATGACGGCCACGTTGACGATGTCCTGGGCACTGCAGCCCCGGGAGAGATCGTGCATCACACCGTTGAGACCTTGCAGGAGCGGACCAAAGGCTTGGGCCCCACCCAACCGCTCGGTGATCTTGTAGGCGATGTTGCCGCTGTCGAGATCGGGAAAGATGAAAACGTTGGCCTTGCCGGCCACCGGAGAGCCGGGCGCCTTCTTGGCGGCAACCTCAGGAACCCATGCGGCATCGAACTGGAGTTCCCCATCGAGCACGAGGTTTGGTTGGAGTAACTGCGCTATCGCCGTGGCTTCACGAACCTTCTGGACCCGAGCGTGGTCAGCGCTGCCCTTTGTCGAAAAGCTGAGCATGGCCACCCGCGGTTCCTCCTCGGCTAGCCGAGCGAATGTCTGAGCCGACGCAACTGCCACAGCGGCGAGCTGCTCTGCGGTGGGATCCGGGAGGACACCGCAGTCGCCGTAGACGATCGGGGTGCCATCAGGCAGGACGAAGAAGAAGCAGCTGCTGACCGCCGCAATGCCCGGAGCGGTGCCCAGCACTCGAAGGCCGGTTCGAACAACGTCGGCGGTTGGGCGTGATGCGCCAGCCACACAGCCGTCGGCTTCGCCCACGCGAACCATCAGCGCGGCAACGGCCAGCGGGTCATTGAGGTCGACCGCCTTCTGAAGACTCCCGGCTGCTTCGATCACCGCCGGCGAGCAAAAGTCTGCCGCCTCCTCCACCACGAATGCGTCGGCCAAACCTCGTTCCCGAAGCAGGTACGCCGCCTCGTGGGCCCGGACATCGCCGGCATCGGCCAGAGCTATTCGTTTGGGAGCAGTTTGAGCCCGGGCGTACCAGCGTTCCAGGATCTGCACTTAGCCTTTGCCCTGCCAAGGGATGAGAATGCTCTCAAGGAATCTGAGCAGGAGATCCATCAGCACGCCAATGATTGCGATGATGATGATTCCCACCACGATGATGTCGAGCCGACTGAAGTTTCGTGCTTGGAAGATCATGGCGCCCAGGCCAGTGTCGGTTCCTACCAGTTCCGCGGCCACTAATGTTCCCCAGCTGACGCCGAGAGCCACTCGAATCCCGGTAAAAATCTCAGGCAACGCGTTGGGAATGAGTACTCGCGAGAGCAGCTGCCATTTACTGGCGCCGAGCGAGTAGGCGGCACGCACCTTCTGCAGGCTGGCGTTTCGCACGCCGGCCCGGGCGGCAATGATCATGATCCACACCGAGGCGAAAATGAGCAGTGGCACCGCCGCCTTATCGCCGATTCCAAACGTGAGGATGAACAACGGGATAAGTGCCAACGGTGGGATTGGCCTGAACATCTCCACCGGGGTGTCGAAGAACCCACGAGCTTTGCTGTTGAGGCCCATGAAGAGACCGATCGGAACACCGATAATTGTGCCGAAAAACATGCCGCGAATCACTCGCCAAAGACTGGCCCAGATCTGGGTCCAAATGGTCTTGTTCTGGAAGCCGTCGGTGAAGAGCGAGCTAGCAGCGGACCACGTGTCCCTCATGGAGGGAAACGTGGTTGGGCCGATCAGTTGGGTATACGCGCTTCTGCCGCATTCCTCGGCGCGATTGCAGGCGGCGAGGAGCACCTTGTCCGTAGCGTCGGGGTTCTCCTGGGTTGCTGCGAAGTCACCGGGAAACCCCCAGGCCTTGGTTGCTACATACCAACCACCGATCATGGTAATTAGTGAGATGACGCTCCACATCGGAAGGCTGCGGACAGCGCCAGCGTCGCCAAAGGTCACGGTTTTATTGTCTGACCTTTTAGGTTTCTTATCAGCAAACGTTGCTGTGAGCGCACCGCCCGATGCTCCATCGGCCGACGATCCCGAAATGAGCGGCAGGTCTTCGTTTCCTGTCATATCAAACTCCCGTTCCCATGATTTGCTCTTCCATCTCCCAAATGAAACTGAGAATTTCTTCTTTGATCTCTTGAAAGTCGTCACCCTGTTTGAGTTCACGCGTGTCTTCGGTTAACGCCCGCTTGGCGAACGGGAGCTCGTACACCTTCTCTATGCGGCCCGGTCTCGGTGCCATCACGAACACCACGTCGCCTAGTAGAAGAGCTTCCTCCACGCTGTGGGTCACCATCACGATGGACTTGCGGGTCTCGACCCAGAGGTTAAGGATCAGCCCCTGCATCTTCTCGCGTGTGAGCGCATCGAGTGCACCGAGAGGCTCATCCATCAACATCATCTCGGGGTCATTTGCCAGGCAACGCGCTAGCGCCACACGCTGCTGCATTCCCCCCGAGAGTTCGTATATCTGTTTTTCTCCAAAGCCGCTGAGCCCGACAATGTCGAGGAGCCGGTCCACCTCCGGCTTGTACTCGGCCGGCTTCTGGCCGTTCATGCGGGGGCCGAACGAGATGTTCTTGGCAACTGATTGCCACTCGAAGAGGGCTCCCTGCTGAAACACCATCCCCCTGTCCTTACTCGGGCCGTTGATCCTCTCACCACCCAGCAGCACCTGACCGCTGGAAGGGGCGAGGAAACCGGCGATGATGTTGAGTAGTGTTGTCTTGCCGCAGCCGCTAGGACCCAGCAGCGTGAGCAACCGGCCGCCAGCGAGGTCGAAAGAAACGTCGCTCAAAGCGTGTACCGACCCCCCTTTCGGCAGTTCATACACCATGTCGATGTTTTGAATACTGAGCGGTTTCATCGGAGTTCCCCTTTTTCGAATCTGGCTAGCAACGACAGACGCCGGCAGCAAATAGCCACCGGCGCCTATCGTAAATCACGATCGGCACTCCGCCGAACGATTCATTGCTCTGTAGCTTCTACTGCGCCGCCTCGAGGTAGCTGGTGTCTACGAAACCGCTGAAGTCGCCGAGGACGGAATCGATTTGACCCAGTTCCTCGAAGGTCTGAAGCTGATCCTGCATTGTCTCGGCCACATTTCCGCCCATCCAGTCCGCGCTCAGTTGCTCCTCGATGGTGGGAAAGCTGAACCACAGGTCGCCGTCGAGGAAGTCACCGACATCTTCCATACCGGCTGCGGTAGCGATGATGGGATTGTAGGTGCCGGGATCTGAGGCCCACATCTGGTTGAACTGCTCGCTTGCTTTGAGGAAGTTGGTCACGACCTCGGGGTTCTCTTGACCGAAGGAGGTGGGGATGGCGTTGATGTCGTAGGTGCGAATGCCAACTTCTGACTCAGTCTCGGCCCCGGTGAGAATGGGTGATCCACCGGCATTGATCATGTCAACCACCGGGCCACCGAAGGCGCAGCCGACGTCGATATCACCGGTGGCAAACGCAGCGGCGGTGGCCGCGCCACCCTCGGCGGGAACGATCGAAAGCGAGCTGAGGTCAACGCCGAGGAAGTCCATGATCGACAGCATTTTGAAGTGTGTGACGTTGCCGATCGGGGTGACGACGGTCTTACCGGCTAGAACTTCAGCCGCATTGTCACGGGTCAGTCCGAGCGAATCCTGAGCAATGCAGTTGTCGGCCTCGGCGTAGGAAACGGCGATACCGACCAAGGTGAGCTCCGCACCGTTGTTTACATTGTTGGCAAACGGGGTGAGACCCATGGAGTAGCTGATGTCCACATCGCCGGCGATCATGGCCTCAGCCATTTCGCCGCCGGAGTTGAGCGGGATCCAGGTGATGTTCTCCGCTCCAACTGCAGCTGCGAAGCTACCGTCCGCTTGGCCGATTTGTGCGGGCAGTGGCCACGCCGCAAAGTACGCAACGTTGAGGTTGTCGATGAGCGTTTCGGTCATTTCGCCGTCGTCGCTAGCGGCGCTGTCGTCGGCTGCGCTGTCGTCCGTTGCGGCTGAGTCGTCGGCTGCAGCACCGTCATCGCTGGACGCTGTGCTACCTGAGCCGCATGCCGCGGCGATCAGGGCCAGCATGGCCAGTAGTGCAAGAATCTTTTTCATATCTCTCCCTTGAATGGTCAACACCTCTTCGGGCGTTAGAAGGTATAACCGGTTAACGGAGTTCACCCTAGACGCGTTTATCACCCTGCGCCTTTCAAACCGGACAACCTCTGTCCTTCGTTCGCGTTGCACCAGCGTGTCAAGCGGGGTTCTGATCGAGCCACCTGTCGGTGTTGGAAAAAGCGGCGTCGAGACGAGTCTGGAGGTCGTCGAGAACCGCATCGTCGGCCACGAGCGGCGGTGACGTGACGAGCATGGTGGCGCCGCGGTCATCGGGCCGAATGAGTAATCCGGCGTCTCGTAGCATGCTGTTTAGACCACCGCCTTGAAGTGCGGTTCGCTGGGCATCGGACAACGGCGTGCCCGTTTCTGAGTCTGCTACCAACTCCAATGCGTAGAAGTAACCGAGACCTCGCACTTCGCTGACGCAGTTGTGTTCGGCCATTAGCTCGTCCATACGTCGGCGGAAGCCAGCCTCGTTGTGCAGAACGTGCTGCATGATCCCCTCCGAGCGCATCGCGGAGATATTTGCAACTGCGACCGCCGTTGCTACAGGGTGGCCACCGAAAGTGGCGCCGTGCATGTACGTGCCCATTGGCGAATCCCACACCGAGTCGACGAGCGGCTGCCGGGCGATGAATCCGCCGAGCGGCTGATACGCACTGGTGACGCCCTTGGCGAAGGTGATGATGTCCGGCACAACATTGAACCGCTCGCTGGCAAAGAAATGGCCGAAGCGTCCGAACGCGCAGATCACCTCATCGGCGATCAGCAGCACGCCATACTTGTCAGCAATTCGGCGCAGTTCGGGCCAGTAACCATTGGGCGGGACCAAACCACCCCGTCCGTTCTGCACTGGTTCGCAAATGATCGCCGACACCGTCTCGGGCCCTTCTGCCAGGATCATTTCTTCGAATGCGGCCGCCGAAGCAAGAACATCTGGTGTGTCGCCATAGGTGTTGCGAACATGGCGGGTACCGGTCCACAGCATCGGCTCGAACGGGGTGCGGAACTTCGGCACGCCGGTGATCGAGAGGCCGCCAAGGGTTGTTCCGTGGTAGGACCACTCCCGGGAGATCACTTTGAATCGCTCAGTGTCGCCCTTGCTGAGGTGATAGCTGCGGGCGAACTTCACCGCCGACTCCACCGCTTCGGAGCCTGAGTTCACAAAGAACACTTCTTCGAGATCACCTGGTGCCTCAGCGGCGATCATGGTGGCGGCTTCGATGGCCGGGGGGTTCCCCCATCCCCAGGTGGGATAGAACGGGAGTTGGGCCATCTGTTCGGCGGCGGCCTGCACGAGGTCCATCCGACCGTGGCCGAGGTTGGTGCAGAAAAGGCCAGCCAGACCGTCGAGGTATTTGCGGCCATCGGTGTCGAACACGTAGCAGCCTTCACCGCGCTCGATGACACCCATGGTCTGCTGTTTCCATGCCGTTCCCTTGGTGAAGTGCGGCATCAGGTGCTTCTGGGCGTTGCGGCGCTGTTCTCTGGTTTTCGTTTCCCGCGTCCGTAGGGTTTCAGCGTTTTCGATCACGGTCATGGTGCGCACCTCCAGCAAGCGAACGCTGTGCCATGGGGCACAACTGTTAGTGTCTCTAGCTTAAACGCTTGAGGGTCTAACTGTCCATGAAAACGGGCAAGTAAAATGCTTGGATGATTCACCCATCCGGCCAAGTGGGACTAGCGGCAGTCCTCCCGGTCTGCTCCACGATCAGGCAGGCGGTTGAGCGGTGCTCCGAGATGAGCTGTAATCCGTCCTCCACCGACAAAACGGTCAGTGCAGTAGCCAGAACATCAGCGGTCACGGCGTCCTCAGCTATCACGCTGGCCGATGCGATGTGATCCGTCGGTTGGCCAGTGCGAGGATCGATAACGTGTTTTCCGCGCCGAGCGGTCCCGCTGGTAGCCAGGCCCTGGTTGCTGATCGTGGCTCGCCGGAACGGCGCAACGTTGTCATAGGGGCGGAGGGGGTCCTCTATACCTACCGTCACCGATCCCGCCCCGAGATGCCGGATATCACCCCCTCCGCTGATGATCACCTTCCGGGCAAATCGGGACGCTCGCCGACTGGCCTGATCAACGATGTATCCCTTGGCGATTGCATTCAGGTTGAGCTGGCCATCAACGTTCGGGTCGAACGCCCCGCCGGTGATGCGGCGCCAATTCTCTGCAGCGGTGACGACGGACCGCAATTGAGACGAAATCTCGCGTTCGGGCTCGGCTCGTAGTCTGGAAATGTCGCTGTTCGGATCAAAGATATTGAAGACCTTCGACTGAGCCCTGATCGTACGAAGCGCTCTCCGCTGAGCGAGGTGGAGTGCGAACGTCCAGCGTCCCTCCATGTGAATCTCAACCGTGGTCCCCAGCAGATCGGTGTGAAGGGTGGACAACTGGGCGATCTAGAAACAGTAGGTCACAGCTGTACCCTCCACGTTTCAGTTTGTATTCAACTCCCACGGTGAGAATGGCGCGATGAAGAATCCTCGATACCCGGCGGTGTCGCGCCGTGCCCTCTTGAAAGGTTCGCTTGGGCTTGGCGCGCTGGCATTGATTCCTGGGCTTGGGTGCGGCGATGGCGACGAGGCGGCGTTCGCCGGAGCGGCTGTTGATACCTCGCCTTCCGGCGACGATACAACTACCACGACGGCGCCCGCTGAGGCCAACGCAACCACTTCGGAAACCTCGGCAGTCGCCGAGACGACCGAATCACCTACGCTCGGAACGGCGCTTGCGGCCGGCGCAGTCATGGAGATCAGCTTCACCTACCAACAGGCGAACGGTGGCAAAAACGTTCCTCCTTACGTCGCGGTCTGGATCGAAGACACTGATGGTGAACTGGTCGACACCGTGGCGCTTTGGTTCGAACAGAGCCAGAAGGGTCCAAGGTGGCTAAGTGATCTACGTCGTTGGAACGTTGTAGATGAGGATCGAATACGAGCCGGAGGGTCCGATGTGGTGGATGTCGTTTCCTCGGCCACTCGATTGCCCGGCGCTTATAGCTTGGTTTGGGACGGCGCTACGATCGACGGTGGCCCGGCACCGGCAGGCGACTACTTCATCTGTATCGAGGCCGTGAGAGAGCGCGGACCGTACAGCCTTGTTCGCCAGTCCGTCACGCTTGATGGGACGCCGTTTCTGCTCCCGCTAGCCGACGAGGGCGAAGTGGTAACAGCTTCAGCAACGGTTGCATGAAGACGGTTCCAACAAGCCCTCCGGCCGTCCACGGCTCCCCAGCGACCGACGAGCGGCTCGAGAAACTCCGCGAGCGACAAGGTGTTCCCGATTCGAAAAGGCGGACGGCGAAGCAAACAACCAACAACTGGTCTCGCTGGCTGCACGTCTACACGAGCATGATCAGTTTTGTGATCGTGATCTTTTTCGGACTCACGGGAATCACCCTCAATCATCCCACGTGGACCTTCGGCTCTGAAGTTGTTCGAAGCGACATATCGGGTCAACTTCCCGAATCGGTCCTCAACGCCGACGGCGACGTGGAGTTTCTGATGGTCAGCGAGTTTCTACGGGAAGCCGAAGGCGTCAAAGGTGAGGTCAACGGCTTCGACACTGAAGGAACCGAAGGTTCGATCACATACAAGTCGCCCGGTTACTCGGCTCAGGTGGTGTTCGATACCGAGAGCGGAACATACGACCTGGCCACCGAACAACAGGGCTGGTTGGCGGTCATGAACGAGCTCCATAAGGGGCGGGATGCCAACAGTCCGTGGCGTTGGACGATCGACATCGCCGGGGCAATTCTTGTGATCGTGGGCGTCAGCGGCCTCGTCATCCAGTTCGTAATGCGCAAACGAAGAACAAAGGCATTGATCTCAGTGGCTGTCGGCGGGCTGATTTCGGTGGCGCTGGCCGGGTGGGCCCTCCTCTAGCTGAAAAGTTGAACTAGCTGGCCAGTGATGGCTCGGGAATGATCGATGTCATCGCTGGGTGTTCACGACTGTCCGACCCGTGGTCTGGCCGGCGAGTATTTGGGATGCAAGGTCGGCGATATCAGCGAGGTCGACTTCGGTAGTTATGGCGGCCAGCTTGCCGGCGTCGAAAACGTCAGCTATGCGAGTCCAAATCCGTAGCCGTTCGTCGAAGGAGGCCATCACCGAATCAATGCCCAGCAGCTTCACGCCCCGAAGCAGGAAAGGAATCACCGTGGTGTTCAGGCTGTTGCCACCGGCCAGTCCGCAGGCGGCAACCGAACCGCCATAGTTCATCTCGGCCAGGACGTGGGCCAGCGTTTCGCCACCGACTGCGTCCACACATCCGGCCCACCGTTCTTTCAGGAGCGGTTTGGCCGGGGCATCGGCGATTTCGGCCCGGTCGATCACCTCGGACGCACCCCACTCACGAAGTACCGCTTCGTTGTCCATGCGGCCGGTGCTGGCCACCATATGATGCCCCATCGCCGCGCCCCACATGAGGGCCGAGGAACCGACGCCCCCGGATGCTCCGGTAACGAGGATGGGGGCACCCTTTTCAACCCCGCTCCATTCCAAAGCATCGAGGCATTGCATTGCCGTGAAGCCGGCAGTGCCGATCGCCATCACGTCCTTGGTGGTCATCCCTTTTGGTACCGGCACAAGCCAGTCGCCGTTGAGCCGGCATTTTTCGGCATATCCACCCCAGTGGGCTTCGCCGACCCGCCAGCCCGTGCAGAGCACCTGGTCTCCGATCGCATATCGACCGTCGCTGGAATCGGTCACCGTTCCCGCCAAATCCACACCGGGCACATGGGGATACGTGCGGACCAAGCGGCCGATGCCCTGAAGTATCATTCCGTCCTTGTAATTGAGCGACGAATACTCCACTGCGACCGTGACCGAGTTTTCTGGCTGGGGAAGTGAAGCCTCTTCAAGCTGGGTGAATGCGGCGCTGATTTTGCCGTCGGTTTCAGAAAGTACAAGCGCGTTGAAAGACATACGTCTGCGAACGTACTCTCATCCACTACCGTGGCCAAGCGGAGAGCGCAGATACCTGAAGGGGCCTCAACGTGACCAAACATGTTTTTGTAACCGGTGGAGTAGTGAGTTCGCTGGGAAAGGGTCTCACCGCCTCCTCGCTCGGGAACCTGTTGAAGGCCCGGGGACTTCGGGTCACCATGCAGAAGCTCGACCCCTATCTCAACGTCGACCCCGGAACAATGAATCCATTCGAGCACGGTGAGGTGTTTGTTACCGATGACGGGGGCGAGACCGACCTCGATCTCGGTCACTATGAACGCTTTGTCGATGAGAACCTCACTCAGGCGTCCAACACAACTACCGGCTCCGTTTACTCCAGCGTGATCGCCAAGGAGCGGCGCGGTGAGTACCTGGGCAAGACGGTGCAAGTGATTCCCCATATCACCAACGAGATCAAGGAACGGATCGCCAATCTGGCCAGCAGCGATGTAGATGTTGTGATCACCGAGGTTGGTGGCACCGTCGGCGACATCGAGATCCTCCCGTTCCTCGAGGCCATTCGTCAGTACCGGCTCGACGTAGGTCGCCAGAACGTCTGCTACATACACGTCACACTCGTGCCCTTTATCGGGCCGGCGGGGGAGCAGAAGACCAAGCCAACCCAGCACAGTGTCACCGAGTTGCGGAGCCGAGGTATCCAACCTGACGTGATCGTTTGCCGGTCCGATCGGGAGATCCCCGATGGGTTGCGCGAGAAGATCTCTAACCTTTGCGACGTTCCTATCGAGGGGATCATCGCCGCCCCCGACGCCGCCAGCTTGTACGAGATTCCATTGCGTATGCATTCTGGTGGGCTCGACACCTATGTCTGCAATCTTCTTCAACTCGGGGCAGACGAGATCGATTTGGAGCCATGGCGAGCCCTGGTGCGCCGGGTAGAAAGCGTCTGGAAGCCGCTCCGGATCGGGATCGTGGGGAAGTACGTTTCCCTACCGGATGCATACCTGTCGGTTGCAGAGGCACTACGACACGCCGCCTTCGCTCACAGTGTGGACCTCGAGATCGACTGGATCATGAGTGATCACGTCGAGGGACTGCTGGTGGAGGAACAACTTGAGCATCTCGACGGCGTGGTTCTGCCGGGTGGCTTTGGTGAACGGGGCGTTGAAGGCAAGATCGCTGCGGCCGGGTACACCCGCGAGAAAAACGTTCCTTGCCTGGGACTGTGCCTCGGCATGCAGGTCATGACCATCGAATTCGCACGGCATGTGATGAACCTGCACGGCGCCCACAGCAGCGAGTTCGACAGTCAAGACGCCGTCACCCCTCATCCTGTGATCGATCTCATGGAGAGTCAGCGCAAGGTGGAGGACAAGGGCGGCACGATGCGCCTTGGTGCCTATGTTGCGGTGCTCGCTGAGGGGTCCCGGGTGGCCGAACTTTATGGGCGGCCGGTCGTGCAGGAACGCCACCGACACCGTTACGAATTCAATCCCCGGTATCGCAGCCAATTCGAGGAGTGGGGTCTGGTCTGCTCTGGGGTCTCACCAGACGGCAAGCTCGTGGAATTCGTGGAGCTCCCTGACCATCCGTTCTGGATCGGCACCCAAGCCCATCCGGAGCTCAAAAGTCGGCCAAACCGTCCCGCCCCGTTGTTCGACGGGTTCATCGCCGCAGCGTTGGAGCGGGCCGAGGCCGCCGATCCCGAGCGGTTCGCCAAGGCTGCCCCGCCAGTTGCCGATCAGGTTTCGATCACGCTGGACTAGCATTCGGCTGGTCAATCACCGGTGCCGGCGTGTCGGCCGCCAGGAATTATCGGCCGCTACCCTGATTTGGTGACTTCGGGATTCACTCATGTTCGGGACGAACTCATCCACCAGGGTTTCGTGGTGGGGTTCTACAACAGTTTTTTCACCACGCCCGACGGTGAGGAGATCCAGCGAGACGTGGTCAAACACCCGGGCGCTGTTTCCGCGGTTGCCATGGAAGGCAACGACGTCTGGTTGGTGAGGCAATTCCGCGCCCCGTTACGTGTTCAGACCTGGGAACTGCCGGCGGGGAAACTCGATGTTGCCAACGAGGACCTCGAGCTCACTGTGGTCCGGGAGTTGGAGGAAGAGATAGGGCGGCATCCCGGCACGGTCGAAGAGCTGATCACGCTTCATCACTCGCCCGGTTTTTGCGACGAGTTTCAGACGGTTTTCTTGTGCGGTGAACTCTCCGAGGTCCCCACCCGTCACGATGGTCCCGAAGAAGAGCACATGACAGTTCAGAAGTTCCCGATCGAGGAAGCAGTCCACATGGCGCTCGACGGCACGATCACCGACGCCAAGACGATTATCGGTCTCCTGGCCGCAGCTCGGCGATTCGGCGTCTGATCATGGTCCGATCCGGCCTCATGGTGAGGGGGGAGCAGCTCCTTCACCTGGCCAAACGTTTTTTCCAATCGCTTTCCAAGGACCCGCCGGCGGAAGTTGACGATCGGTGGATCCGGTCGCAACTGCTGCCCGGCGAAACCGCTCTTTGGGAGCGGCTGAGCGCCCCCGATCAACGACACGCCGTTCAGGTAGCCCGTACGCTCCTACGAGCCCGACCTGATGCCCCTCGTCCAGTGATCGCAGCGGCGGTATTACACGATGTCGGCAAGGTCGTAAGTGGGTACGGGACCATTGGTCGGGTTGCGGCCACGGTGTTCTGGGTGCTGGTTCCCAGGTCGATAAAGGGTGGCGTGGCCCACCGCTGGTCTGGTGGTGACGGTTTCGGTCGGAAGCGTCTCGTGCAGCGCTTGGCGGAGTATCGCCTGCACCCGGAGCTGGGTCGAGATCTTCTCGTCGATGCTGGTTCAGATCCTCTGACGTCGAATTGGGCGGCAGAGCATCATACACCGTCGGATCGCTGGACTGTTAGTGTCGAATGGGGTGCCGTCCTGAAGGAATGTGATGACGACTGAAGATGCGGTGCCTTGTGGCGAAATGCACCTCGAAAGAATGCTGGCGGGGCTGGCCGTAGACGTGCAGCCGGGAACGTTCACATACGTCACCGACGATGTGCCGATCCCTACCCAAGAGGTATCGGCTATGATCAGAGAGCCAGAGGGAACCACGCTGGTTCTCGAAGTCGAGACCGCTCGGGCCCACGGGATCCCGCCGGGCTTCGAAGCTGCCTGGCTCACGGTCAGAGTGCACAGTTCTCTCGAGGCCGTTGGACTGACCGCAGCACTCTCAGCAGCTTTGGCTGCATCGGGAATTCCTTGTAACGTTCTCGCCGGTTTCTTTCACGATCACCTGTTGGTCCCTGTCCACCGATCTGAAGAGGCGCTCGAAGCGCTCGATCGTCTGCGGCGCCAGAATTCGGGCCTTGTCTAGGAGCTGGTGATTATTCGGGTGAGTTCTTCGTTGACCTGTCCGTCGGGGGTGAATGCCACCAGCCGGTAAGGCACCTGGGTTGGCTGACCGTCGGAGGTGAACGCGTTTGCGGCCGTTGCGGAGAAGGCCACGGTTTGGTTCTCCCGAAGCTCCTTGAGGCAATTGGCGAAGGACGCGCAGGCAGTCTCGCCGGCAACGACGGAGGACAACTGCGCTGCCACAGTTGAAGGGTCATCGGTCCCGGCTGCCGCGCTGGCTAGGGATGCGATCACCAATCGGTCCACGACCTGGTCCGCCAACGAGCCGGCCGGTTCCACCAGCCGGAGTCCTGGCGTTGGGCTGACCGAATGGGTGTTGCCGACCACATAGACGGTCCGAGTGCCTGGCCCAACCCCGGCCTCGGTCAATGCGTCGACGAAACGTTGCGGGTCCGCCAGTCCCAACAGCACGATTGCAGTTGATGGGGCAGCGGCGATTTGAGCTACTTCAGGGTCGAAGCGACCCTCTTCGGTGGTCCCAAGCTCCACGTCTGCTAGCAAGCTTCCACCGTTCTCGCTGAGGCGTTCAGTAAAAATCGCCGCGGCATCCGTGGCCGTAGAGCTACCGGTGACGAGGGCGAGGGCGGTGTGACCGTCGGCGAGCACCGCATCGGCCATCATGCGCGCCTGACTACTGGTGGACTCGGCTAGCGGGAGGTGAATCACGGTGCCGGTCGCAGCCAGCTGCTGGCCAACGGCACTGTTTTGTCCATGGGTCGGTGGCCCAATCACCACGTCGACGTTGTTTGCGATCAATTCTTCCACCGCAGCGGCGAGCAGCTTGCCGTCGGTGCGGACGTCGGCATGCACCAGTCGAACCTGAGTATCGTCGAACTCGGTTGCGGCGGCGATCTCGACGATTTGGGCGTTGACCGCATCGCGGGCTGCTAACCCGGGCTCGCTGCTGTCACCGGTGAGCGGTAGGAGGGTCCCGATCACCAGCTCACCGTCGGCATCGCCCACCGGACCCGGGGAGCAGGCGCTGACTCCAAGGCATGCTGCGAGTGTGAGAATGAGCCACGCCCGCCCAGCGGAAACGGAGGCGGGGTACAATCTCATGGCGTCGGCGAGACTAATCCAATCGCCGTCCGAATTCGTTGCATCACCGGTGCGGCCACCGCAGTTGCTTTCTCTGCTCCAACGGCCAGTGTGGCCGCAACGTCGGAATCGGAAATGGCGCGATAGCGCTCCTGAATGGGAGTGAGTTCGGCGATGACGGCAGCGGCGGTGTCGGCTTTCAGAGGCCCGTACTGAGTGTATTTCTCGGCAAGTTTCTCCGGATCATCGCCAGTACAGGCCGCCAGGATCGAAAGCAGGTTGGAGACGCCCGGTTTTTCCTGCACGTCGAAGCGAACCTCGCCGTCGTTGTCTGTGACCGCCCTCCGCACCTTCTTCTCGATCGCCTTCGGGTCATCTAACACATTGATCGTTCCGGCATCACTGCCCACGGACTTGGACATCTTCTGCTCGGGGTATTGCAGATTCATGACGCGAGCGCCGGCGGCGGGGATCTGGTGGTCGGGGACCACCACGGTTCCCTCGCCGTAGCGGGAGTTCATCCGGTTGGCCAGATCTCTGGTGAGTTCTATGTGTTGACGCTGATCATCGCCTACCGGGACTACGTCGGTGTCGTACAGGAGGATGTCGGCTGCCTGAAGAGCCGGGTAGGTGAAAAGGCCGGCGCTGATCGATGCATTGTTTCCGCTGGTCGCTTCATCGGCGTCACTCTCAGACACGCCGCCGAGGCGGTCGCTCTTGTCTTTGAATTGCGTCATCCGTCGTAACTCTCCGTACCCCGTGACACATTGCATGAGCCAACCCAGCTCGGCGTGCTGGTGCACGTGGCTTTGGGTGAACAGAATGCTGAGAGCGGGGTCGATTCCGATGGCCATGAGCATTCGAGTCATGTTCATCGTGCCCTCTACCACCTCGCCCGGAGCCTTCGGCAATGTCAAGGCATGAAGATCCACGATGCAATAGACCGAGTCCATGTTGTGCTGAAGACGTTCCCAGTTGCGAAGCGCTCCCAGGTAATTCCCAAGGTGGGTGGAGCCAGACGGTTGAATCCCGCTGAAGACGCGTTGACGCTGTTCACTCATTCCCACCAGCTTAGGGGCCGATCCAATTGCTCGACGGGGAGTTGTGCCACAACGGACCGAGCGGCACTTGGACGAAGGCTGGGGACCTCGAGCGCCATTTTCGGATTGGACAGGGCCGGTGAGGCCGGTCGCGTACAATCACGGCAGTGAATACTGCCGCTCCAGCCTCTGTAGAGCCCGACGCCACTCCCGCCACCGCGGCGGAACGAGCGGCATCCGGTCCGTCGGTAAAGGCCGAAGCGGCCGGGTTCGAGGGTCCGTTCGACCTTCTCCTGCACCTTATTCTCAACGACAAAGTAGATCTGTACGAAGTGTCGCTCTCGGACATCGTCGACGCATACCTTGCGGAAGTGGTCAAGTTGAAGAACTGTGACCTGGAGGTCGCAACCGAGTTTCTCCTCATCGCTTCCACACTGATCGATCTGAAGGTCCGTCGGCTCCTGCCCGAGGACGAGGCGTTGGATCTGGATGAGGAATTGGCTCTTTGGGAGGAACGGGACATGTTGCTCTCCCGCCTTCTGGAATCCAAGACCTTCAAGGATGCCGCTCAGGCTCTGGAGAGGATGGCCGACTCTGCCGCCCTCATACGACCGCGTATCGCCGGGCTAGAGGATCATTTCTTGGCACTGGCCCCAGATCTGCTGGAGAACTCCACACCGGAAGATGTCCACAAGGCGTTCATGAAAGCCATGCGGCCAAAGCCGGTTACCAACGTTGGGTTGCACCACGTGACCGCGGTGAAGGCCAGCGTCACCAAGGCGATTCACGAGATGTTGCTGAGCCTTCCCAACGGTGGCCGGCTCACGTTCCGTCAGCTCACCGACCATGTGGCTGATGACGTCATGGAGGTGGTGGTCCGGTTCTTGGCCGTTCTTGAACTCTTCAAGCAGGGATTTGTTGACATTGACCAAGTTGGTCACTTCGGAGACCTCACCGTGGAGTGGGTTGGCAGCGAACAAGACCGGGATGCCGCCCTCACCGGCATCGATACCTACGAAGGATAAGCGATGCAGGAAACCCAACCCGAGAACGGTGCCAACCTCGACACGAGGGTGCAAGTTGATGCCGGTCGTGACATCGAGACGGCGATCATCGATCTGAGCGACGAGAAGCAGCTCGCTCACCTGTCACGCGGCATCGAAGCATTGGTGATGATCTCGGCCGAGCCGGTTCCCGATGCGGTGTTGGCTCAAGCCCTTGCAACCGACGAGGTGACGATCCGTACCATTTGTGTGGCGCTGAGCGACTCCTACGAGGATCAAGATCGGGGCTTCCAGCTCGCCTACGTAGCCGGAGGTTGGCGGTTCCAAAGCCACCCCGAGATGGCCGATGTGATCAGCGACTATGTGATCGATGGGCAGAATGCGAAGCTTTCGCCCGCTGCAATGGAAACGTTGGCGATCATCGCCTACAAGCAGCCGATCTCCCGGGCTCAGATCGGGGCGATTCGTGGAGTGAACGTCGATGGCGTGCTGCGAACGCTGAGCCAACGGGGATACGTGGCCGAGATCGGACGAGACGAGGGGCCCGGCCAAGCCGTCCTTTTCGGAACGACGGCATCGTTCTGCGAACGGCTCGGCATCGCCGATCCGAGCCAGCTCCCCCCGCTGGGCGATTTTGTACCTCCAGCTCATGTGTTGGAGGCGCTGGAGCAAACCCTGCGAGCAGATGTTGAATGACGAGCCCGTGGAGAGCGACGCCGCTGCCCCGATAGCTGATGGCTCAGACCCTCAGAGCACCGAACGGCTGCAGAAGGTGTTGGCACGAGCTGGGGTTGCCAGCCGGCGGGTGGTTGAGGACATGATCGCTGAGGGGCGAGTCTCGGTCAACGGAGTCGTCGCCACCCTGGGCGACAAGGCTGATCCTGCAACCGATCAGATCAGTGTGGACGGGGCAGTTATCTCTACCAAGCCCGACGCAGTCACCTATCTTCTCAACAAACCGGCAGGTGTGATCACCACCGCGAGTGACCCACACGGGCGCCAGACGGTTTTGGATTTCGTGCCGGCCAACCGGCGGGTTTTTCCCGTCGGACGGCTGGACGCCGAGACCGAAGGTTTGATCTTGCTCACCAATGATGGCGCCATGACCCATCAGCTCACCCATCCGTCCCACGGCGTAGAAAAAGAATATCTCGCTCACGTGCGAGGAACGCCCAAGCCGGGGGCGCTGCGCCTACTGCGGCAAGGCGTCGAGCTGGAAGATGGTCTCACCGCGCCAGCCCAAGCGTCGTACCTCGGCGGAGGGGTCGTGAAGCTGGTAATCCACGAGGGCCGCAACCACCAAGTGCGGCGCATGTGTGAAGCGGTGGGCCATCCGGTCAAGCGTCTTATTCGCACCCGAATAGGTCCGCTGGTCGATCACCAGCTCCAGCCCGGCGAATGGCGGGAACTCACCACCAAAGAAATCCTGACCCTGCAGAAGTCCGTCAACCGTTCGGCTCCGGCCCCCAAGCGCTAGCTTCTTTCTTCATGCCTACCCGAGCGCTGCGTGGCGCCATCACCTGTGATGCGAACACCGAGGAACAGATTCTTCAGCAAACCACATATCTGCTCACCGAGTTGTTCGAGCGGAACAAGTTGGATGTCGATGCCATCACCAGCCTCATCTTCACCGCCACCGGTGACCTCACCGCCGTCGCTCCAGCGCAGGCCGCTCGTGCCTTCGGTCTGGTAGATGTTCCCTTGTTGTGTGCTCAGGAGATGCCGGTGGACAATTCCCTCCCGCTCTGCATCCGAGCCATGCTGCATTTCGATTGTGAGCTGCCGCGCGCAGCGCTGCACCACGTGTTCCTACGGGGTGCCACGATTTTGCGTCCCGACCTGGCTCGCCCAGGCGATGATCGATGACCCAGCCCGCCCCAGCAAACGGCCTGCTGACAATCCAGCCGGGCCGGGCATGGGTGATCGGCTGCGGACTCATCGGGGGTTCGGTGGCGGCCGCCCTGACCTCAAAGGGCTGGCATGTGGCGGTCAGCGACGCCGATCCAACTGTCACTGAGGAGGCGCTGCGGCGCGGGATCGCCCACGAACTCGGCCCGGATCCTGATGCCGACATCGTCTTCTGTGCCGGCCCGGTGGGCTCGATCCCCGATATGGCCGCAACCGCCCTGGAGGTGTGCCAAGGTGTGGTTACCGATGTTGGCTCCACCAAACGAAGCGTGGTGGAGTCGGTAACTCATGAACGTTTCGTGGGTGGTCACCCCATGGCCGGCTCCGAACAAGATGGCATCGCCGGCGCCGACCCCAATCTGTTCGTGGGCGCCTCGTGGGTGCTTACCCCAAGGGAAGACACCGAAGCGCGGATTTTTGCCAAGGTGAGAGCGGTCATACGGAGCATGGGTGCCGAGGTGCTCACCATGCGGGCCGACGTGCATGACCGGATGGTGGCCCAGGTTTCGCACGTGCCGCACCTCACGGCGGCGGCCCTGATGACGTTGGCCGACGATTCCTCGATCGAGCATCGCGCTCTTCTCCGCCTTGCCGCCGGCGGGTTTCGTGACATGACCCGGATCTCAGCGGGGCGCCCATCTATCTGGCCCGACATCATCGCTTCCAACACCGAGTCGATCGGCGACGGGCTTGATCGCTTGATCGTCCAACTGTCGAGCATTAGAAAGGCCGTGGCAGAGGGGCGAACCGAGGATCTCTTGCGGATGCTCGAAAAAGCGCGAGTCGCCAGGATCAACTTGCCCACCGGTATCAAGATCAGCGACGATCTCGTGGAGTTCGCGATTCCCGTCCCGGACACGCCTGGACAGATCGCCGCGATCGCTACGTTGGCCACCGATCTGGATGTGAACATCCACGACCTCGAGCTCACCCATTCCGGCGAAGGAGGCAAGGGTGTGATGATTCTGTTGACCGATGCCGAGATGAAGGATCTCCTCGTCGGCGGTTTGATCGCCAAGGGATATCGGCCCACCGTCCGAACGCTCAGTTAGTTTGTTTCCGGCTGGGTGCTGATTGTGGGAGGCCATCACCCGGTTTTGCGAAGTCCCGCTAGGTTGGCGATGTGAGTTCTGAGACAGCGCACCCTGAGGACCTGCTGGTGGTGGCGATAGATGGGCCGGCGGGCTCTGGCAAGAGCACCGTTGCCAAGATGTTGGCCGAGCGGATCGGCGTGCAGTATCTCGATACCGGGGCCATGTACCGATCCGTTACGTTCGCCAGCATCGCAACTGGAGTGGATCCCGCTGATGCCAATGAGGTAGCCCAGCTCGCTCGCCGGATGGATCTTCAGATGGACGAGGACGGGACCGTCTTGGTCAACGGAGTCGATGCCACCACGCAAATTCGGGGACCCGAGGTCACGCGGGCGGTGTCGAGCGTTGCCAGCCATCCCGCCGTTCGCCGGGAACTGGTGAGTCGGCAACGCGAATGGGCGCGCCGCCGAGGTGGTGGTGTGCTGGAAGGCCGAGACATCGGCACGGTGGTGTTCCCCGATGCAACCCTGGTGGTCTACCTGAACGCCAATCCCGAAGTTCGGGCCAGTCGGCGAGCGGGTGAAGTTCAAGATCTCGACTATGACACCGTGGCAGCAGACATCGCCCGCCGCGATGCGTTGGATCAGAATCGTGAGACCGATCCTCTGAAACGGGCCGCTGGCGCCTTGGAAATCGATACATCATGGCTCACGATCGAAGAGGTGGTGGAGTTGCTTGTCGACGAGGTCCGGGCCGTCCGGCCCGACGCCCGGCCGCTAGAGCCGTGATCGCAGCCACGCCGGCCACAGTCGGCGAGAGGTCTCCCGCATATACCTCCGCCGCCAATCGGGCGTTCTTCAAGGTGGCCAAATCGGTCTTTCGGGCATTCTCGTTCATCTACCTGCGCCTGAGCATCACGGGTCGCCAAAACTTTCCGAGCCACGGTGGGTTCGTTGTTGCCCCCGGTGCTCACCGCTCGATTGTCGACACCGCCGTCGTCGCGGTCTCTTCCAAGAGAATGCTTCGGTTCATGGGTGCAGAGTCGTACTTCGAGACCCCCGTGCTGGGGTGGTTCCTCCGTTCTTGCGGCGGCTTCCCGGTGGAGAGGGGGTCCACCGATCGTGACGCCATGCGCGTCGCTGAGGAAGTTCTTCGCTCCGGCGAACCATTGGTGATCTTCCCCGAAGCCACTCGCTACAGCGGACCCGAGGTACAACCATTGAAAGACGGTGCGGCTTTTCTCGCCGCCAGGGCCGGGGTTCCGATCGTGCCGATCGGCATTGGGGGAGGAGAACGGTCCTGGCCAAAGGGCGCCAAGTTCTTGAAGCCCACCAGGATGGCAATCATCGTGGGCAAACCCATTTACGCTGAACGGCCCGCTGACGGTAGCCGGGTGAGACGTAGCGAGGTCAAGCGAGTCACGGCCCAACTCCATGCTTCGCTGCAATCGTTGTTCAATGAGGCCCAGGCGTCGGCCAAGGCCTAGCGCCCGGGTTGTCCAGGCGGCATCCCCACTCCCTACCATTGGACCCATGCCCCAGGCCCAGACCGTCGACAAGGTGTTGCTTTGTGCACCGCGGGGCTTCTGTGCCGGGGTGGAGATGGCGATCAAAGCCCTGGCGTGGATGGTTCGAGCGTTCGAACCACCGGTCTACTGCTATCACGAGATCGTTCACAACAAGCTCGTCGTGGACCGGTTCTGCGAACGAGGCGTTGTGTTTGTAGACGAGATCAGCGACGTGCCGCAGGGCCGACCGATCATGCTGAGCGCCCATGGCTCAGCTCCCGAGGTGGTGGCCGCCGCCCAAGCCCGCGGTTCCTACGTGGTGAACGCCGTGTGTCCCTTGGTGACCAAGGTCCACCATGAGGTGAAAGTTCGGGCCAACAAGGGGTACCGGATCATCTATGTCGGCCACGAAGGACATGAAGAAGCGGTTGGAACGATGGCGGTCGCTCCTTCGGCGATCAGCCGGGTGGAATCGGTTGCCGAGGTGGCGGCGCTCCCCGAATTTGATGAGCCCACCGCCCTTCTAGCCCAAACCACGCTGAGCCATCGAGAGTGGAGCGAGGTAGCCGATGCCGCCAAGGAACGATTTCCGGATCTTTGGCAACCGACCAACTCTGATCTCTGCTTCGCCACCACAAATCGGCAGTCGGCGCTGATGGCAATAGCGGACCGTTGCGATGCCATTCTGGTGATAGGTTCGGCGAACTCCTCCAACACCAACGCTCTTGCAAAGCTGGCATCTGAGGCGGGCTGTGAACGGGTGTATCGCGTGAATGGCCCTGAGGAAGTCCCTGGCGATCTCACCGGAACCGTAGGTGTCACCGCCGGGGCTTCAGCTCCCGACGATGTGGTGACGGCGGTGATCGCCTCGCTCGATCCCACCGATGGAGTTGAGGAAGTCCGGATCACAGAAGAAGACGAGTACTTCGCTCCGCCACGTGACATTCGCGACCTCCTCTCGGCTCTCGACATTGCGGTAACCATTGGTCTGGGCGGCGGCCTCGACGACCGCCCGGCCCTCCAGGACCGCCACATCAACGCTACCGACGTGCTCTTGACCCTCTGATCCCTAGGGGACCAGAGGAAGCCGCACCCGAACCCTTGTCCCTTCAGGATTGTTGGAGTGGATCGAGATCGTGCCGCCGTGTAGCTCAACGATCCTTTTACAGATCGACAGGCCAAGGCCGGCGCCGCCGGAGCCGGTTGGTCCGCTCCCGTCGGCCTGCCAGAAGCGTTCAAAAGCTCGGGTCCGAATCTCGGGTGCGATACCGGGGCCGTGGTCCGCAACTTCGATCGTCACGTGGTCTGACGCGCCCTCTCCGCTCAGCGTGATTGGGGCACCAATAGGGGAAAATCGGAGCGCGTTGGCAAGGAGGTTGGAGACCAGTTGGTGCAGCATGGCCTCGTCGGCAGAGATGCCGAGCGGTCCGTCGAGTTGCACAACGATGTCTGCGCCGGGGTGCATCAGCTGAGCCTCATGGGCCACCTGCTTGAGGAGTACCCCGGCGGCCACGAGTTCTCGAGCGGGCCCCAGTGTGGCCGCGTCGAGTCTGGACAGATCCAAGAGCTGCCGGACCAGAGCACTGAGATGTTCGGTCTGCTGAAGCATCCGTTGCAGCGTGTCCGGATCGGGCTGGGTGACCCGGTCGACCAAATTCTCCAGCTGGTTCTGGATCGCGGCCACGGGGGTGCGCAACTCGTGGGACGCGTTGGCGATGAAGTCCTTCTGCAGTGAATCTACTGCGGCCAGCCGTTCGGCCATGCCGTTGAAGCTGGCAGCCAGTTGGCCGATTTCGTCTTCGGCGTCTGTGTGTACACGCTGGTCGTAGTCGCCGTTGGCGATCTTGTCGGCCTGGGATGCCATCGCCCGGAGCGGTGCGGTCATACCCTGGGCGAGGACTTGAACAGCCACGAGTGCCAGCGCACCCGCCATGATCGGCCGGACCCAAACCGGCCAGCCCAGCGCGAACCCGAGTTGGCTGGTGCCAGCAGTGACGGCCACTGCAGCCAGGATGATGAGCGACCACTTCAGCTTGATGCTCCGGATCCGTACCAACGGCGACGGCAGTCTCTGCAGAAGCCGGCTCATGACGGAACTGTTGGCGCTTCCGTGGCGGCGTAACCGATGCCGTGGACGGTTCGGATGATCTCGTCTTCGGTCTTTCGGCGCACGGATCGCACGTGGCTGTCTACCGTCCGTGATCCGGCGGTATCGCCGTAGCCCCAGACCTTGTGGAGGAGGGCATCGCGACGCATCACTGCCCCGTTTGCTTCAACCAATGCTCGGAGCAGATCGAATTCAGTTGGCGTGAAGTGCACAGGTTGGCCGGCGAACGTGGCGGTCCGGCGGCCAATGTCCATACTGAGCCGACCTGCAGCCAGCACCTCCGCGTCGTTCGGTTCGGGGACCGACCGCCGGAGAACAACCTTGATTCTGGCAACCAATTCTCGCATCGAGAACGGTTTGGTCAGGTAGTCGTCGGCACCCATGCCGAGTCCAACAAGCATGTCGGTTTCGTCCGCCCTGGCGGTCACCATGATGATCGGGATTCGGCGAACGGCGTGAACCTGGCGGCAGACCTCGATTCCGTCAAAGCCGGGCAGGTTCAGGTCGAGGATGATCAGATCAGGAAGTTCATCCAGCGCTATTCGGACCGCTTCGGGACCGGAAACGGCGGTGCAGGTCTCGTATCCCTCTCCGTCGAGTCGGGCGACGACAGCATCGGAGATATCGGGTTCATCCTCTACAACCAACACCTTGGATCGCCCGCTCGAATGAGTCACGAGCTTCCACAGTACGGTCGATTGGTGAAGAAGTCCCGAGCGGGTTTTGCAGGTTTTGTGAAGATCGGGTTCATGGGACCGGAAGATCGGGGGCGGTGATGATCTCGCAATCCTCGCTGATCACCGATTCAGCTGAACCGAGGCAGACATCGTTGGTGCCGGGGAGGAAGAGGAAGTCGGCACCGGACCCGTCGGCGACCATCGGGACAAAATCACCTACGAGCTCATTGGCGCCATCGGTATCGATGAGAATGTCGTCGCCTGAGCCACCGGCCAGGTTGTCATTGCCCGGGCCGCCGTCCAGCCGGTCCTCACCTTCCATGCCGTTGATCGTGTCGTTGCCTTCCCCGCCGAAGAAGGTGTCGTTGCCTGCTTCGAGGGATGCGGTAACCCCGGCGCCGATGAAAATGAACGACATCTGGTCATCACCGGGCCCGCCGTAGAGGACATCGTCGAAGTCGCCACCCCAAATGCCGTCGTTGCCTTCCCCGCCGGAGAGGGTGTCGGGGCCCGAGCCACCGAAGAGCGCATCGTTGCCAGCGCTGCCGAACAGAACGTCTGCCCCAGAACCCCCGTAAAGACCGGAGATGGCGTTGTATCGACCCCATTGGACGTCGTCACCGGCGCCTCCCACGAGCACGTCGTTGCCGTCCTCGCCGTAAATGGCATCGGTGCCGTCGTCGCCAAAGAGCCTGTCGTCCCCTTCGCCACCGTAGATCCCGGCTCGGATGAGCGCCCCAACCACGCCGGCCCGGGGTGTTTCGTCGCCAGCGCCACCGGCGATTGTGTCATTTCCCAGCTCACCCTGGAGCAGGTCGGCTCCGAGGCCGCCGAAGATTGAATCGTCGCCGTCTCCGCCGCGGATGATGTCGTCACCGGCGCCACCAACGGCGATATCGCTTCCCCGTTCACCGTGGATCGAATCCCTACCGAGCGACCCGAACAAAAGATCGTCTCCAGCCTCGCCGAAGATCAGATCGTCCCCGGGACCACCGACCACTGTGTCGTTGCCATTGGAAGCACAAACGATGTCGTCGCCACCCAAGGCGAAGATGATGTCGTCGTCCAAGGTTCCGAGGATTACATCGTCGCCGGCGGTTGCCATATGCCCTTTGTTGAGATCCACGGTGACGACCTTGCCGCCGCAGGTTCGTGGACTGGATGCCCCCAGCACTGCATAAGTGGACCGTTTGAGCGACATCTCTTCATAGGGGTAGGCGGCGCGAAACTCACCGCTCGCCGTAATCCAGCGGACTGCGCGGCTTCGTTCCAGTCCATCGTCGACGAGGGCCAGCCAATACTGGAGGCCGCTGCTATCGGCTCTACGGCCAAGGACGTTCTGGTAGACGACCTCGAGGAACTCTTGGTTGGATAGATCGCCATAGGTTTCGGTGAATTCTTGACTGATAGCGAACTGCTCTGCAATGGCATCGAGAGAAGCGCCTTCGCCGACGGTGATCCAATACTGAGCACCAGACGCATCCGGTTCTCGGTTGAGAAAGGCGCGGTAGAGGCGGAGGATGTTGGCTTCGGCCACCGTGAACTTGTCTTTGCCGACCTGAATCAAGAGAGAGGGTGTTGGCTCCACTGGTTCGGCTGGCGATGCCGGCTCCACCGGCGGCTCCGACGGTGGGAGATCAGCCACTGGAGCCGCTATCGAAGCGAACGCCGTTGTGGCGGCGAGCACGGTTCCAGCGATGCCGGCGGAGAGGCCCATGCCTCCACCCTAGTTCTCCCACATGGCGGACCTATTTCATCTCCGGACTTGACGAATTCGGGCGATCGGCGCACACTGATCTCAGCGATGGTTCGCATTGTTCGGATCGCTCCCCGCTTTCTCTCAACCGGGGCACACCGCAGAGCGGTGTCGCCAACGAGAAGCAAGGTGAGACCTCCGAATAGGGCGAACCATTGCTTTTGTTTTGGCTGCGTTTCTGTTTTGGCTGCGGTTGCGAGCCGGCTATGCGGGCCGGAGGGTGAGACCGTCGGGGCGCCATGCGGGTCCAACGAGGATCAGTTGATTCACGGTGCAATGGCGTTCGGCAAAGGCAGCTTCGCAATAAGCCAGGTAGAACCGCCAGAGACGTACAAACCGGCTGTCCAAACCCATGGCGTGGATTTCGTCGATCCGGGAATCGAACCGATCCCGCCACTGCCGTAATGTCTCGGCGTAGTGAGCGCCAAAGTCTTCCACATCGATCAGTTGGAGCTTTGTATGTCGGCTGATGACTTGGTTGATCTTGCCGATGGAGGGAAGGAAGCCCCCAGGGAAAACGAACCGGGCGATGAAGTCGTCGGTGTTCTTGGTTCGCTCATAGCGCCGGTCAGGTACGCAGATCGCCTGGAGACCAATCATCCCGTCTTCTGCGGTATTTGCTTCGATCGCCCTGAAGAAGTCTGGATAGTCGCGCCAGTCCACGGCTTCGATCATCTCCACACTGACCAGTCGGTCCGCCGGTTCGGCTACGACGGAAGCAAGGTCGCGCCAGTCTTCCTCCAGCAAACGCACCTGGTTTGGTGCGATGAGTTGGTGGGCTTCGGCGGACTTCATACGGCGGTTGGCTTCGGCATATTGCTCGCGGCTGATCGTGGTGGAGGTGACAGTTGCGCCGAACGTGCCAGCCGCTCGCAAAGCCATCCCACCCCATCCGGTGCCAATTTCGGTCATCGTCATTCCCGAGTTGATGCGGAGCTTGGAGAGTAGGCGATCGTACTTCGCCATGCTTGCGTCAAAAAGCGAGGCGTCAGGCGTCTCGAAGACTGCACTGGAGTAGGTCATCGATTCGTCGAGAAATGTCCGGAAAAACGCGTTGCCGAGGTCGTAGTGGGCGCCGATGTCTTCTCTATTGCGTGACCGGTCTGGTTTGGGCGCGATGTGGCGCAAGCGATCCATGACCGGATTGGTCATGGTTGCCATTCGGTTCCTGAACTCATCCAGTGCGGTCATGTTCCGTGCGGCGATCCGCACCACCACCTCCGGTTCCTCGCTGTGCCACCATCCCTCGATGAAACCGCGACCGAGGCCAATTGAGCCCTCGGTGGCCAGATGCCACCACGCCCGAGGATCGTGGACGGTTAGCCGAGCTTCCAACCCGTTGCCCGGTCCGAACAACGAGACGTTTCCATCCTCCGAAATGACGATGGAATCCGAGGTGATTCGCCCCAGCAACTTGGTCACCGCAGCCCGGGCCATTCGGTACCGGCGGTTGTGGGCCTGCCGATCCGCGGCCGGCGTGGAAGCAGCATCAGCGATGAGTCGAGCTTTTCTGAACAAAGCATCCGGTTGAACAGTGGAATCCGAGCTGATGGTTGTCATAACGCTCCTTACGTCGGTGAGTGGCGTTTTGGATGGGGAACGAACGGAACTCTCTTCAAGCCGAGTCGTAACGCCTGGCTGTGTATGCCAAATGACACGCGTCGGGTAGAGAGAGCATGTCGGAAGAGTGACCTGGTGAGGGCGCCGGGTGTTGGCTCCGTGCGGGTCACCCGAACGGCGGTCTGCACGATCGGTTCGTCGGTGTCCGGTGAACAAACATCGATGTGGAGTTCGAGTTCCGGGGCTCGGTCGATGATCCGTAGGTTGTAGAAATAGTCCTGCCCGAGAAAGGGCGAGACATGGAGCGACTTGTCAAAGGTTGCGGACCAGACGCCGGTCTCCTGACGCTCCAGTAGGAGTGGATAGTGGGTTCGTTCTTTCCACGGGGTGTTGGTCACTTCTGCCACGGCGGCGACCGGTTCGGTTCCGGCGGCATCCCAAACGACATACATCGTGATGGGATTGAACAGCCATCCCCACCGACGGATCTGGGTAAGCATTCGGATCGGGCCAGTGGGTTGGTGGCCCAGGAGTGGCGCAACCGCGTTGCGTACGTACTGTCCGATCGAGCCTTCGGTGCCTGGGCCGTAGTCCTTGCGCCGAAAGCGCGCCGGGGCGAAGCGGGTAGAAGACCACAGCGGATGCCGCGAGGTGAGCGCCTCGGGACGTTCGGGATCGATCCAGACCTGGCTGACCTGGTAGGTGAACTCGTTGACCGCAGGTCGGCTCCGGCGATGCCAAACGGTGCCTTCGCAAAGTGCGGCAGGCCCAGGCTCCATTGATGGCTGGCCGGTTGCTGGCCACGCAATACCCAACTCACCGCAGGCCCGGAGACCAGAGACCATTCCGTCTTCGTGGAACCCGTACTTCCAGTAGGCACCGGCGAAATGCGTGTTGTTGACACCGCTGATCTCGGTCACTCGTTCTTGAGCGGCGATGGCTGGTCCGTCAAAGATGGGGTGGGTGTAGGTGGTCTGGTAGAGCACCGTGGACGGGTCGACCCGGTCGTCGTTGAGGCTGACGAAATAGCGCGTTGGTACATCCAGTTTCATCAGTTCGGTCATGTCGTAGGTCAGTACGGGGGCGCCAGCGTCTTTACCGTCCTTACGGCGGTAGTAATTCCAGGCTGACCATGCCAGACGTCGGTCAGGCATCACCGATGGATCGGTGTGGAGTGTTGCAGAATTCGGTTGATAACGAATGGATCCGAGGATCTCTTTCTCGGCCGGCGTCGGGTCGGCGAGAAGTGTGAGGGCCTGGTCGCTGTGGCACGCCAAGACGACCGCATCAAAGTGGTCGGTGGTCCGGTCGGTTCGGACGGTCACGCCCTGCGGATCTCGCGCAATCGAGGTCACCGGGGAGTTCGTCTTGATCGTTCCTGGAAAGCGATCAACGATCAGATCTACATACGAGCGACTTCCCCCGACCAGCGCCTTCCATTGCGGTCTATTGCGCACGCTCAGAAGCCCGTGGTTGTCCAGGAAACGCAGGAGCGTTCGGGCGGGAAACTCGGCGAAGCTGGCCGGATCGGCCGACCACACCGATGCGCCCATCGGGATGAGGTGGAGGTTGACGAACTCCTCAGAGTAGGAACCGGAGCGGAGAAACTCCGCCAGGCTCGTTTTGTTGTCCCCTTCGAGCAGGAATGCTCGGCCGTTTCGATAGAAGCGGGCGATGTCCACGACCATTCGATAAACCTGCGGACGGAAGATGTTTCGGCGGTCGGCAAAAAGTGTGTTCAAACTGGTGGCGCGATAAGAAACGCCGCTCGCTTCATCACTTACGCCGAAGCTCATCTCGGTGTCTACTGTCCTGACCCCGAGATCGGCGAACAGACGTTGGAGCTTGGGGTAGTTCCGATCATTGTGGACGATGAAGCCGGTGTCGATTCCCAGAGGGCCAACGTCGGGATCGTTGACCGTCACGGTGTTGGAATGGCCTCCGATTCGGTCAGCAGCCTCGAAAAGCGTGACGGTGTGATGAGGTCCCAGGACATGGGCGGCAGTGAGTCCAGCAATACCTGACCCGACGATTGCGATCTTCATCAGAGGTGGTCTACCCACTTCACTACCGATTCACCCACCTCAGCCCTCAACAATCAACAAAGAGCGGCTTTGTCGATGTCCAAGGAGATCGACATCGGTGGGGCGCTCGCGTCAGCCGGTGGTGTCGCCGGTCGTTGGCAACGGCGGTTCTTGGATAGTTGTGACGGGCAATTTGGGTTTGCCGGGTTTTTCTGGTTTGCCAGGCTTTTCTGGTTTGCCGGGTTTTTCTGGTTTGCCGGGCTTTTCGGGTTTGCCCTTCTTCTTCTCGGTGGTGGTGGTGCGCTCGGCGAGGGTGCTGGCCGGTTTGGAAGTGCTGCTTGACGAGCGCGTGGTGGGCGCCGGCGACTTTTCGACGGGCGGATCGGTCACAACCGGTCCCGTTGTCTTGGGGGTCGCCGTGGTAGCCGTTTCGGGTGGAACCGTAGTTTTGGGTGGTTTGGTGGTTCTGGGTGGCTTTGTGGTCTTGGGTGGTTTGGTTGTCTTGGGTGGGCTCGTTGTCGTGGTCTGCGGTCTGGCGGTCGTGGCCGGCGGTTTGGTTGTGCGGGGCGGTTCGGTGGTCGGCGCAGCCGTAGAAGGGGGCTGCGTGGGTGGTGCCGCAGTGACGGGAGGGTCGGTGGGAACAGGGGACTGGGGGTCTGACGTGACCGGATTATCTCCCGGGGCGGTCACCGGTGCAGCAGGTGCGGGCTCCGTGATAGATGTTGTCCCGGTGGTCGGAGCCGCGGTTGTTGGTCGTTGTACAGAAGGTGGCTGCGTACGGGTCGGGCTGGTGGATGGGCTCTGTGTTGCCGGAACTTCCGACGTTGGGCTAGAGGTGGACGATGATTCCGCCGGTGCCGCACCTGCGACAGAGGTTGTATTGTCGGGGAGGGACGATTCGTCGCCCAGGGCGCCCTGAGCCGGCGACGTTTGTACCGTGCCCATGACCTCAGCCTCGACCGGCGCTACATCACCGCTGGTAGTGAACTGTTTCACGCCGACACCAAGCAACGTCAGGGCGAGAACTGCGGCCATGCCGAGCACCGCGACACCGGCGGTGCCAATCGTGCGGCGTTCTGCTTCAACCCGACGCACGATCGATGTGCGAAATCCGCTAGAGGCCGGTTCCGACGCTGTGCCGGTCGGCTGGCGAATGACGACACGTCTGGTACTGAGCTCATGCTCAGAAAACGCGCCGATTCCACTGCGAGGTTCACCCTGGCTCGTGGGCTCGTTTGAACTTGGCATCCGCTGTCCCTCCAACGCCTCCGCTAGGACAACAGAGACACTAGCCCGATTAGAACCGGCGCGTTCGCTCACTTCGCCCAAGGATTTCGGGTACTCCTACTCCAGGAAAGCAGCCGATCCCTTCGGCTGTGCACATTCCGATCATTCCTACGAAGATGTCCTCGCCTATTGCATTCGCAGTACCGGGGAGCAAGCTCGTTCTCGCACCGGCCACGCCGCAAGGTGGCACAAAGCACGCACTCCCTGGCGAGACAGCTTCCTACACTGGGTAGGTGATCCCCACCGCCACAACCGCTGACGCGCCTGTTGTCATAGGCGTCGTACCGGAATCACCGGCGGCCCAGGCCGGCGTAGCGGTCGGCGATGCGTTGCGGACGATCAACGGCGAAACCTTGCGAGACGTAATCCAGTACCAGACACTCGTCGACGAGTCATCTCTGGAGTTGGAGGTGGATCGGGGTGGACTGCAACTCACTATCGAAATCCAAAAAGCCGATGGTGCGCCGCTGGGAATTGAAGTGCAGTCGGCGGTTTTCGATCAGGTTCGAACCTGCGACAACCACTGCTCGTTCTGCTTCATTTACCAGCTACCTCCCAACTTGCGAAAATCGCTCTATTTGAAGGACGACGACTACAGGCTCAGCTTCCTGTACGGGAACTTCACTACGCTCACCCGCTTCACCGAAGCAGACCTGGAGCGTGTTGTGACCGAGCGATTGTCACCTTTGTATGTGAGCATTCACGCCACAGACCCCGATGCACGGTCGCAGATGCTACGGAACCGGCGAGGTGCCATGAGCTTGCGGTGGCTCAGCGCACTGCTCCAGAACGACATCGAGGTACACGGCCAAATCGTGGTGTGCCCCGGGCTGAATGACGGGGATGAGTTGGAACGGTCCATGCGCGGAATCATGGATCGTTACGCCTCCATGGCCTCGGTTGCAGTTGTACCGTTGGGGGTCTCCAAATTCTCAAATGAGGATTCGATGCGATTCCACACCGTGGCAGAGGCCGTCCGAGTAGTCCGTACGGTGGAGGAATGGCAGGACCGCTTCCTCAAAGTTCTTGGGCGGCGTTTGGTCTTCGCCGCGGATGAGTATTACCTGTTGGCCCAGTTGCCGTTCCCCGCCGCTTCCACCTATGAAGGATTCGAGCTCCACGAAGATGGCATCGGGATGGCCCGCACTCTTCAACGTGAATTCGACGCCGAGGTGGAGAGCCCAACGGGTACTCAGCCCGGCTTCTTCGCATGGGTCGACGGCGCCCCTGCCGTCGACTACCGAGCGCCTCGATTGTCATCCGAGATTGTCGGGACCCCGGTGATGCTGGGACCGCGCCGCTCCGGTGAACCGACGCCGGTCGGTGTTCTCACCTCGTCCTACGGTTCTCGAGTGATCGCCCCGTTTGTGGAAACCGTGGACCATGCACGGGTCATCGAAGTAGAGAACCAGTTCTTCGGCGGCAATATCGGCGTTACCGGTCTGATGGTCGGTGAAGACCTCCAGCGGGTTCTGGCCAACGAACCCATGGGGCATCGCTACCTTCTCCCTGACGTTTGCCTATCGAACGGGGTATTCCTCGACGGAACCTCACCTTCAGATCTTCCCCGCATCGTGGAGATCGTTCCCACCAACGGCATCGCCTTGCGCGAAGCCCTCCTCGGTTCTTCCACTAGAAGTCTGGTCGTACAGCCATGAGTTCCCTTCCAAAGGTGGTCATCGTCGGCCGACCCAACGTTGGAAAGTCCACTCTGATGAATCGGATCCTCGGGCGCCGCGAGGCAATCGTGGAAGAGAAACCCGGAGTAACTCGTGATCGGAAAGTCGTGCCAGCTGAATGGCAGGGGTCACGATTCGATCTCATCGATACCGGTGGCTGGTTATCCGGCGGCACGGCAATGGACAAGAAAGTATCCGCCCAGTCAGAGGCCGGGATCGCCGAGGCAGACCTCGTGCTTCTCGTTCTCGACGCCATGGTCGGGGTCACCGATGAGGACGAGCACGTCGTTCGTTTGATTCGCCGTCTCGACGTTCCGGTGATCGTGGTGGCCAACAAGGTAGATGACCGCAAACATGTGGACGCCATGTGGGAGCTGATGGCGTTGGGTTTCGGCAACCCATTTCCTGTCTCATCGCTCCATGGCCGGGGAGTGGGCGACCTGTTGGATGAAGTGATCAGCCGGTTGCCCGAGGCAGACCGCTCCGAAGGAGACCTTTCGTCGGAGCCGGATGAGGAGCCGCGGATATTCAGTATCGCCTTGGTCGGTCGTCCCAACGTTGGTAAATCCACACTTTTCAACCAGCTCACCGGGGACGAACGCAGCGTTGTGCACGACATGCCCGGTACCACCCGTGACACCGTCGATACGGTAGTTGACACCGACGAGGGCCCGGTTCGTTTTCTTGACACCGCCGGGATGCGTCGACGTTCAAAGATCGATGAAGATACCGAGTACTACAGCGTGGTCCGGGCACTTTCGGCGGTGGACAAGGCTGACGTTGCCTTGCTCGTGATCGACGGATCGGAGGGGATCACCCATCAGGATCAGCGCCTCGCCGAGCGCGTAGACGCCGCCGGATGCCCCATCGTTGTCGTGCTCAACAAGTGGGACCTGGCCGGCACCGAACACAAGCATCAAGTTGCTGCCCAATTGGAACGCAAGCTCAGCTTCCTGCCCGATGTTCCCGTGCATCGGGTCTCGGCCCTTTCTGGCGCCGGTATCGGCAAATTGCTGCCGTCGCTGCACATCGCGATCGATGCGTACCAGACTCGTGTGCCCACGAAGAAGGTCAACGATGTCATACGGGACGCCCAGGTGTACCAGCCAGCCCCTAACGGTGGTCGAATCCTTTATGCCACCCAAGGCGCCACAGACCCACCAACGTTCACTCTCTTCACGAATCGGGCCCTGCCCGATTCCTATGTTCGCTACATCGAGAATCAGTTGCGAGAGAAGCTGGCGCTTGGTCCTACGCCGATCAAACTACGAGTTCGCAACCGCAACTAGGTGTGACGGAGCACCAAGATGGCTACGTCGTCGGTGATGGGGCCGTCGGAGAAGTCCCGGGCGGCTTCCATGAGTGACTTGGCCAGGACGTCGACGCTGGCGGTGGGATCGCGACGAATGATCGAGGCCACGCCGTCTTCGCCAAAGAGGATTCCGTCACGACGAGCCTCGGCCAGACCATCGGTGTAGAGAACGGCGACGTCTTCAGAGTTCCACTGAACCTCTCGAGAGTGGTACACGGCTTTGGGGTCCAGCATGAGCAGGGGACCGGTAGCACCCAAAGGACGAACTTCCTGATGGTGCCACACAAAAGCCGCCGGGTGACCGGCGCTGGCGTACCGGAGTGATTCCGCTTCTACGTCGAACACCAGAACGCACAGGGAGATGAACTCCTCGCCTCGCTCCAGCACCGACATCTGAGTGTTGAGCTGCTCCACTGCCTGGCCCGGATCGCGATACTGCATCAAGAAGGTCCGAAGAAGATACTTGGCCTGGAGAGCGGTGATGGAGGGCTCGATGCCGTGACCCGTAACGTCACCGATGATTGCGGCCACGCGATCGTTGTCCACCCGGAAGACATCGAAGAAGTCGCCGGCGAGGGCACCGGCGCCTGGCGTGTATTCCTGGCCGATCTCGAATCCCTTCAATTCGGGAAGGCTGGAGGGAGCTAGGCGAGCGGCCCAATGGTAGGGAGCCAGGTTGGCCTGCTGGGTTACCTCCCTGGCCCGTTTCTCGATCTCGGCCCGTTCGGCTGCGATTCTGCTGACCTCGTTGATTTTGGTGCGATCATAAATGGTGCGAGCGGAAGGAATAGCGAGAACTCCGCTCAGCACACCTGGCCAGAATTCGATCCCGACCAGCGCGAAAAACATCAGCAGAGCCGCGGTGGCGATGGCGGTGAAGCTTGCCTCGACGTCGCGCCGATAATCCGCGTCAGCCAGACGCCAGAGGTCAGACTCTGCCCCTTCGTTCGCGAGGCGGTCGGACAGCTGGCGGCGGCTTCGGGCTGCTCTGATCCAGAAGATGGCTGCCACCCCACAGATCACAGCGCCAGCGAGAGGCACCACGCGTTCCATAACACTTAGGCTAGTCGGCCAATCCGCCGCTCGTCTTATGAGTTGCACCGAGCAGCCTGGGAGTGATCGGCGCATACTGTCACGGTGCCGTGGTGCGATACGTGTGATGAATACCGGGCGCCGACCGCTTTACAGCCCGACAAAACCTGTTCTACCTGCGGAAACGCTGTTGACAGTGATGATCTGAAGGTTCCCAAATCGGCCCGGGCGCCGTGGCATTTCTGGCTCATGGTCGCCAGTCTGGTCCTCTACCTCGGCTGGCGAGCCATCGAAGGTGTTTTGTGGGTGATTAACGCCATTTAGGGCCATTGGAACGATTCGAGGCAGGGTTTGCTCCTAGGCTTCCAGCCGTGAAACAGGCGCTTGCCAACCCGGCGATTCGGCGCATTCTGGCCGCGGCCGCCGTGTCACAGATAGGGGATTGGGCGGCCAGATTGGCAGTGGCGTTCGTCGTCTTGGACGAAACGGGGCTCGCCTCGGGCGTGAGCGTTGTTGCTGTCTTGTTTTTCCTGCCCTGGCTCGGGCCGGGTCAGTTGCTGGCCAGTTTCGGTGACCGCATGCCTCGGGTGCGACTACTCGTTGGATCCGAACTCACCCGTGCCGCTCTGTATGCCGCGATCGCCCTCGCCGCATCAACTGGGGCTCCGGTATGGATTCTGTTGACCGGGGTGGCGTTGGTGGCGGTGATAGATCCCGTCTGGGAGGCCAACCGATCAGCGCTGCTCGTGGACGTCGCCAGCGACGACGAATATGCGCCAGCACAAAAGTTTGTCACGTCAGTCAATCAAGCGTCGACTCTCGTTGGCTGGGCGCTGGGAGGGGTTCTCGTCGCCGCGGTCGGGACCGTCGGGACGCTGTGGTTCAACGCTGGCAGCTTCGTCGTGTCGGCCATGTTCGTAGGCGGTATCTCCGTGCCGAAGGATTCCGAGCGCCCGCATCGTTCGGGGTCCTTGCGAGCCGCTGTGCGTTTTCTCCGCAGCGACCGGGTTTCGCTCATCGCCATCGTCACCACCGTGGGTCTCACAATCCCGGGAATGGGCATCGAGACTCAGGCCCCGGTATTTGGCCGCGAGGCGGGACTGGCCGATCAATGGATTGGTGTGCTGGCGGCAATGGTTCCCGCGGTCACGCTCCTGGGGGTTCTTCTGATTCCACACCGACGTCCCGACGCCCAACTTTTATCGATGAGTTTTGGCGTATCGGCTGTCGCTCTGGTGGGAGCCGCTGTTGCGTTTTCGTTCCGATCCGTCGCCATCCTGGCGTTCGTGGGTTACGCCGCAGTGGGGGTGCCCTTCGCCGCTTCCACCGCAGCCAACATCGTCGTTGGTCGCCGTCTTCCAGGCAGTGATCGGGCGTCGGTATTCGTGGTCGTTCAGACCGCTGTTTTTGCTGCACTCTCGATCGGAGCGATCGTGGGTGGCCCGATTTCAGATCTCGCTGGTTCTGTTTTTGCCAACATCAGCTTGGCAATCGTGGGAGCAGTGATTTGTGGAGTTGGCGGAATTCTCACATTCAGTCACGGAAATCTCGCACCCAGTGAGCGCGTGGTAAGCAATTTCACCAGAAACCGAAAGTCGCCGTTCCATGACTGACCTGGATCGGACTATGTTGCTCACGGCATGCAGGGATGCAGTCGGCAACTCAGTCAACGGAAGGGAGTCGCAATGCGAGGAACCTCTTGGGTCTAGGCCCCATTAGCTACTTGGCCGGGCCGGTTTTCGTGATTCTTACGGAGCGGTCCGGCCGTGTTTGTTTTGTCTGATGGCGATCGAGCCATCGTGCCAGTTTCGTTTCGTCCATTGGCCTGGCCACCAGGAAACCCTGAAGGACGTCACAGGACATCTCATTCAAGAGATCTCTGGCCTCGACGGTCTCCACTCCCTCGGCAACTACCTGTAGGCCGAGGCTATGTCCCAATCCGATGACAGCGCGAGCAATCGTGGCGGACCGATCTGACACCGAGAGATCTTGCACGAAAGACCGGTCGAGCTTGAGTTCGTCGATGTCCAGATCCTTCAGGTAACGAAGTGATGAGTAACCTGTACCGAAATCGTCGACGGAAATGCGGACGCCGAGCGACCGGAGCCGGGAAAGCCCTTCAGCCACGGTCTGACCCAAACCCATCACTACGGATTCGGTGATTTCAATGGTGAGTGACGGTGGGTGGATTTGGAAGCGGCGAAGTTCACCGGCGATTCGGGCGGGCAGGTCGGAGTCCTCCAGCGAGGACGGAGAAAGGTTCACTGCGACACCAAGCGAGTGCCCGTTTGCCTTCCATTTCGCTACGGCAGCGAGCGAGCGGCGGACCACGAAGTCGGTCAGCTCGTTCATCATGCCAGCGGCCTCGGCGGCAGGGATGAAGAGATCCGGTGGGATCCAGCGCTCTTGGTCTTGCCACCGAAGCAACGCCTCCGCCCCGACAACTAGACCCGAAATTGCGTCGACCTTCGGCTGGAACCAGACCTCTAACGTTTCGTCGTCCAGGGCCCGCCGGAGTCTCGTGAGAAGCTCCAGGCGAGATTCTGAATGGATGTCGGTTTCAACCCGGTACACCACAACCGGCGGCTGGGTATGCCGCGCCAGATCCGAGGCGACATCGGCGGCTCGGAGCAGCTCTTCGGTGGACTTTCCATGGATCGGTCCGATCGCGATGCCAATCTTGGACAGCGGCGAGAGCGCTAGTCCCTCAACGTTGAGCGGCCGCCCCAGCGATGCCCGGATTCGGGCAGCTACGTTCATTCCGTGGCGCTGGTCCCCGGTAGGCAGGAAGATGGCGAAGGAATCGGCGTTGAGCCGAGCGACGACCGCCGGCGTCTCCAGGGACTCTTCAAGTCGCTTGGCGGCCTACCAACAACATATCCCCTGCCTTGAAGCCAAGTGTCTTGTTGACGTCACCGAAGCGGGAGAGGTCCACGATCAACACGATCGCTGCGCCGCCGAGACGATCGAGTTCAGGGTCGACTTCTCGCATGAAGCCGCGTCGCGTGAGAAGACCCGTGAGCGGATCGTGGGTTGCGTCGTAGTCGAGCTTGATTTGCAGGTCAGCTCGGGTGATCGCGCTCTCGAACAGGTCCATGGCAGCGGAGAATCGGGCCGCATGTCGCTTAGGGGAGATGGCGTGGATGCCTGGACCCAACAACACCATTCGACCGTCGGCCTTCCGGAATCGGTGGACTGCGACTGATTGCTCGACAAGGGAGCCGTCTTCGGCGGTCGCTTCAAGTCCGGTTGATTCGATCACCTTTCCGTCCTTGTCGACCAATGCCGCCCAAGTACTGTTCAAACCAGACCGAAGGGCGACAAGACCTTCCCTCACGACATCCGAAGGATCAATGCCGGCCACCGTCTCGAGGAAGCCGTGGATTTCCAGGAGATCCTGGTATGCCAGGCGATCGGCGATCTGTTGTTTCGACAACTGCCAAATCAGGCCCATGGCGATTGCGGGGAGAATGAGGAAGCCGGGCTCGGCCAAGGCGGCGATCAGTGCCCAGGTTCCCATCGAAGCGCCCACCACGGACTGGGTGGTCGACCCGAGTACGTCGATCAACAGTTTTGACTTGTTCTTGCCGCTGACCCAGCGGAGGAACACCGCGTTCAGTAACGAACCGACGGTCTCGGCTACAGCTATGGCCGTCATCAAGGCAGCCGCACCTCTGAGCGAATTCAGCTCGGTAGTCAGGGCTCTGACGATCGCATCGGCTACTGCGACCCGCAACACGATCATCGCCGCGTTGAAGGTCAGCTTGTACCAGGTGCTGCCGTGGCGAATGATGCTGGTGGCGGTAGCCGCGAGTGCCCACGATGCGGCCAGCAGCCACGGGCTCAGATAGGCGAGGCCGAAGGCGAACGGAATCTCGGTGAAGGCGAACTGCACTTGTTGGCCGCGGATCTGAACGAAGACGTGGGCGTACAGTGCAACGCCGAAGCCAGTCCCGATGATTGTTGCGACGAACCAGGGACTGGAGATGAGTGGCGCCCCGAGCCAGGCGTCGCGCAGAATGACCGAGCCGGTGGCGACAAGGATGGCCGAAGCTACGAGCGCCGCCAAACGTAGAGAGGGCTTGCCTTGCCGTTCTGACGAACGAGGCTGGGACACAGCCTTCCATCGGCATTATCCGTCTACTGATTAAGTCAGCTGCCGATGTTTCGCTTACTGATCGAGTAGGCCGTGTCGTTTCGGGGAGGTTTGCCCACGATGAGCCCGCTCGCCGCTTGAGGCTTGGAACTGGGCTTACATTGTCGGGCTGGGGAGATTCGAACTCCCGGCCTCTTCACCCCCAGTGAAGCGCGCTAACCAAGCTGCGCCACAGCCCGTATGTAAGAGCTGAAAGCTTAGCACCTTCACAACGCACCACTACGCTTGGATTCATGTGTGGTCGATTTGTAGCAACGGCGGCCGCGGGTGAACTGGCCGACTATTTTCAAGCAGTTCTGTCGGAGTCGCTGGCGACCACTGATTCCGAAACTTCCCCGGAACCCAGCTACAACGTGGCCCCCACCAACCACGTCCACACCGTTCGCGCCAAAGAGGGCCATCGGGAGATCGATGTGATGAAGTGGGGTCTGGTGCCGTCCTGGGCCAAAGACCCCAAGATCGGAGCAAAGATGATCAACGCACGCTCCGAGACGGCCGCGGAGAAGCCGGCGTTCAGGACTGCCATCAAGAAGCGGCGCTGTCTGGTTCCAGCCGATGGGTTCTATGAGTGGGCGAAGGTCCCAGGACAGAAATCCAAACAGCCCTACTACATCACTCGGGCCGACGGGGAGCCGATAGTTTTCGCCGGTCTCTGGGAAGCTTGGAAACCCAAACCCGGCTCTGAAGCCGAGGAGGCCGCCACCACCGAGGGTTCTGCTCGCGAAGACATCTCCTGGTTGATTAGCTGCACACTGATGACGACCACTCCAAACGCGGAGATGGCCGAGATCCACAATCGGATGCCGGTGCTGGTCCCTCCCACATGGTGGGACCGCTGGCTGGATCCCGAGGTGACGGTCAACGAGATCAGCGAACTGTTCCGACCCGCGCCCGATGGTCTCCTCCAACTCACGCCCATCACCACCATGGTGAATAATGTTCGCAATAAAGGCCCAGAGCTGATTGAACGGGCCGAAGCGCTGAGATTCCAATTGTGAGCAGCGTTCCCGTGAAAGCTGCCATGGCCGCCGGTGGGACCGTCAAGGCGAAAGTAATCTGAGCTGGCGCGGATCAGGGCTAACGTGATTGCGCTGTGAGCCAGACGCCCTACCGGCGGAATATCCGTCGCCGCCTGACCGCAATACAGGCGCGCCTCGATGCCGGTGCCGGAGACCGCTGGATTCCCTATGCCATCGGGTCGGTCTTGGCTGCGGTCATGGCGGTTGTCAGCGTTCGGCGGATGAATGCTTTCACGATCGGAGACGACCTAGCTGGGTATACCCAGGCGGTTTACTTGATCAGCGAAGGATTGACCCCTCGGGCATCCATTCTGGGTGAAGGCGTCCATCTGTTGGAGGTTCGCTGGTCGTTCCTCCTGTACGTGCTGGCAATCCCGGCTCGATTCGCACCCGTCGCCGAAACACTGCTGATCGCTCAGGCAGTGGCGCTGGGAGTTGCCGTGCTGCCACTGTGGAGACTTGCCCGCGAAGTGGCGCGACTGCGAGTTGGTGCCGCCACGGCGATTTGCCTGGGCTACGCCCTCCACCCCGCCACCCAAGCCATCGGCACCCTCGACTTCCATCCCGAGGCGCTGGCTTTGCCCGCGATGCTGGCGATGGTGTATTTCGGTACCACAAAACGCTGGGTTTCCTACTGGGTCGCAGTGGGGCTCGTTCTCCTGGCCCAGGCCGACCTGGGTTTCGTCATAGGCGTCTTCGCGCTGCTCATCCTGAATCACGCGGCCCGATCGACGGGCTTGTGGACACTGGGCATAGGCATGGTCTGGGCGCTTGGGCTGCTCCTCGTTGCACAGCCTTTGACCGGGGAGACCGGCGTCATCGGCGGCAACTATGGCCCGTATGGAGATTCTTTTGGCGATGCTCTGCTCGAGATCCTTTCCAGCCCGCTTGGGTTTCTCGGGGACCTCGTGGCCAGAGACAACGTGACACTGTTGCTCGGACTATTGACCCCAGTCCTGTTCTTGCCGCTGCTGTCGTTGCGTCACCTGCTCCCTGCCATCCCTGCTGCCGTGCTGCTCCTGCTCACCCAGACCGGCGATGGCTCCGATGGCATAGCCCCAATCCTGGCCTTCGTCATGGTGTCAACCGTGTTCGCGCTCAGCCGCCTCGGCACCCTAGGCGTTGACCGGGTCTTTGTGGACACCCGATTGCTTTCGGCCCTGATAGCGGCGGCGCTGCTGCTCTTTGTCACGCGGTCGCCGTTGTCGCCGTATGAGTCCCCCTGGGAGCTGAACGAGCTCAGTCCTGAAGACATTGCCCTGACTGAAGCGGCGCTCCGTTTGGACCCGGAGGTTCCGGTACGGGCTTCGGCCAATGTTCTTCCCTTGCTCGCCGAGCGCCGCTTTGCCTATCCAATGGCCGACGAGACTCCCACGGTCGCCGCGGCGGTCTTCCGATCACGTGCAGTACTCATCGACCAACGAACGCTGGATCAACCGCTGACGGGAGATCAGCTCACAACGTTCACCGAGCAGATGAGCGGCCTCGGGTTCAATCGGGTCAACGAGGGTGACGGCGACACGATCCTGCTGTACTTCAGGCCATGATCGACTGTCTGGCGATGAGCCACAGATGAAGAAGCTTTCGGATTCCTCGCTGTGGACACGGGAGCAATTATTGACCTGGCCAAACCTGGTCACCATGCTGCGGCTTCTTTGCATCCCGATATTCGTCTGGCTGCTGTTTGGAAGGGAGAACCGGGCGGCAGCATCGTGGATGCTGGGCACGCTGGCCATGACCGATTGGGTCGACGGGTATCTCGCCCGTCGCTTTGACCAGACCAGCGATTTCGGCAAGCTGTTCGATCCCACGGTGGACCGGCTGCTCTTTCTCGTTGCGGTTCCCAGCATCTTGATCGATGGGTCGATTCCGTGGTGGATCGCCGTCGCGATACTGACGCGGGAGTTTTTGGTGGCGGCGGGCGCTCTCTATCTGGCCTACCGCAATGCTGAGCCGTTCGCGGTCACATGGGAAGGCAAGTGCGGAACCTTTCTCTTGTTCCTCGCAGTGCCGATGTTTCTGGGGGCCCAATCCACCCTTTCCTACGCCCCTGTGCTGGAAGTTTTGGCCTGGCTATCGGTGATTCCTGGTCTTGGTTACTCATATTGGTCAGCCTTTGGGCAGTACCTTCCACAGGCGCGCAGCATCCTCGGCTAGATTTGCAGGTCATGGACGTACCTAACGATCTCCGCTATTCAAAAGACCACGAATGGATCAAAGCCAACGGTGATCGACGGTTCACGGTGGGAATCACCGACTATGCCCAAGACGCCCTGGGTGACGTGGTGTTTGTCGATCTTCCCGATGTTGGAGCGTCAGTCACGATTGGTGATTCCATCGGCGAGATTGAGTCAACGAAGTCCGTCTCCGATGTGTACGCCCCCCTCACGGGGACGGTCGTCGAGGTAAACAGCGAGTTGCTCGATGCCCCTGAGAAAGTAAACGCCGATCCCTACGGGGATGGCTGGATGTTTGTGGTCGAGGTAGCCAGCGACGAAAACGTCGAGGGGCTCATGGACGCCGCCGCGTATGCGGCCTTGACCGAAGGGTAACGAAAGCATCGTGGGTGCCTCCTGTCCCAACTGTGGATACGACAACCCATTGGGTTCGAATTTTTGCTCCTCTTGTGGGGGGCAGCTCCGGGCTACGGTCAATTCCGAGACCGAGCGAATTTTGGTGTCCGACGCGGGCGGGACCGGTCACGCCGCTGATTCGGGCGAGGCGGTGTTGGTAGTTCGCCAAGGGCCAAAGCGGGGTTCTCGGATCGCTCTCGATGCCGATGTGATTTCTATCGGGCGAGGCGAAGACTCCGATATTTTCCTCGATGACATCACCGTCTCGCGAAACCATGCCCGTCTCGATCGGGTGGGTACCGGGTTCCGGGTCAGCGATCAAGGCAGCCTCAACGGCACGTATGTCAACAAAGAACTGATTGAAGAAGCGATGTTGGCTGACGGCGATGAAGTTCAGGTTGGGAAGTTCAAATTGGTCTATCTGGCATTGGGGGGCGAGCAATGAGTCGGGTACGTGACCATTGGTCGATCGGTGAAGTTCTGTCACTCCTGCAGGACGAATTTCCCGAGGTGACGATTTCGAAAATCCGATTCTTGGAGAGCCAGGGGTTGATCGATCCCGAGCGCACCCCGTCGGGGTACCGAAAGTTTTCCGACGGAGACTACGACCGGTTGTATTGGATTCTCGAGCAACAGCGTGACCATTACCTGCCCCTGCGCGTCATCAGGGATCGCCTCGATGAAGGTCAAGACATTGCAGCTGCGCCGCGCCGAAGCGATTCCCGGATCGGTGACGAGCTTCCCGACGGAGAGTATCCAGAGGACGAAGACCTCATGGATGAATCCGATGATGCACCGGTTCTGTTCGACGGGGATGCCGACTTCGCGGACGATCCTGAGCCCACCGAAGCGTCAGCTGAGTCCGATGCCATGTCGGCAGGAACAGCTGCTTCGCCGGGACATGATCAGCGTGACACGATGTTCCGAGACGCACTTGCCGAGAACGAGGGTCCGCTGAGGGCTGCAGACCCAACCGAGGATCACCCGGTACAGCATGAGTCGGAGAATGCGTTGGCGGCGGCGGTACATCATGCCTCGCGTCAGGTGGATCCTGATCTGCTAGCCGAAGATGATGCCGTCGACTCGGCCCACGGGCCAGACATTACGGCCGACGAGGCAGAGTGGGTCGCACCGTCCCCCGATGGGCCCGGCGAGTCAGAACCAATTGAAGTTGCGGACCACTCCGCTTACCAGGGCGCGGCAGCCGACTCCACAGATGAGGATGCAATGAACCAACCGGAGAAACGCCGGCCTGCGCCGCGCTTGCTGGGCACCAGGACCGAGGGTCCCAAACCCGTCACCAAGTCAACGGCGGAGGTATTGGCCCCGCCACCTCGACCCACCTTGCCAGGCTCCTCGGTTGCGCTCACCCGAGAGGAACTGGCCGAACAGAGCGGCTGTACCCCGGGCATGGTCACCGAACTCGAAAAGCATGGTCTGATCAGTCCCCGCAACGTTGCCGGAGCAATCCTCTTCGACTCCACGGCTCTCACGTTGGCACGCTTGGCAGTGCAGTTCGGGAGGTACGGCCTGGAGCCTCGTCACCTACGAACCTTCCGCCTCGGGGCCGAGCGCGAGGTTGCCCTTCTCACGCAGAGCATCGGTCCAACGTTGAAGGCCAACAACCCAGAAACACGCCGACGTTCATACGACACCCTTCAAGATCTCGCAGAGCTGGCGGCAAGTCTTCGCTCGATCATCGTGCGAGATCTTGTGGCCGATCTCGAACCCGGCGGCTAAGTTTTGAGCATGGCAGTTGAAATGGAGTTGATTGGCGTGAAAGTACAAATGCCGGCAACCACTCCTGTCCTGGTGTTACGCGAGGTCACAGGGGACAGGCGCTCGGTTCCGATCTTCATTGGCGGGCCCGAGGCCCATTCGATCGATCTGGCCGTCACCAACACGAAGACGGCCCGACCCATGACACATGATCTGTTTGTCGAGGTCATCAGCGGCCTCGGCTTCACGTTCAAGAGAGTTCTCATCACCAAATTGGTGGGAGGAACATTCTTCGCCGACCTCGTGGTTGCCAGCAAGAGCGGAGAGGAGACCACGTTCTCAGCTCGGCCCTCTGACGCAGTGGCTATAGCAGTTCGTGCCGGCGCATCAATCTTTGCGGAGATGGCCCTGGTGGAAGAGGTGGGATTCGTTGAGGAAGATCCCAGCGAGCCCGCCGACGAGGACGATTTGGTGGAAGAACTTCGGCACTTCTTAGACGAGGTGAACCCGGAGGACTTCAACCCTTAGAGATTGGTAGAGCCATCAGGGCCAGTGCGATCGCCTGGCTCAGCCGGACTTTACGTCACCGGTTCCGGGCCGAAACGGGCGCCGGGGGTCATTCCTTGGGGACAGGTCCTCCACTGGTGGGCGCAACTCCACGATGGCGGCGTCTACTTCGTCCTTCACACCTGACAGCGGAAGAATGTTGAGCACCCCCTGGCCTGCTTTGAGAATGTCGATGAGTTCTTCGCCGTCCTGCACCACAACCGAGCGGTGACCGTTGATCACGATGTTGGCTGCGGAGACATCGGTTCCGAGTTGTTCACGAAGATAGTTGAAGACCTCCCGTACCATCTCCAACTTCAACCCGGCGTCCAACAGCGTCTTGATGATCTTCAACTCGAGAAGATCCCGGTAGCTGTAAAGGCGTCGGGAACCTGAGCCAGCCGCTTCGGCCAGCGAGGGTCGGATGAGGTCTGTTCTGGCCCAGTAATCGAGTTGGCGATAACTGATCCCGACGATCTCAGCGGCCTTCTTGCCGGTGTAGTTTTCTTGGACTGCCACGGTGATCTCCTCCGCCGATCTCATCCGCAGCGAATTACATGATGCGAATTACAGAATACTAATTACGTTCATGAGATTAGGCTGTGAGGTGGCGGTGGTCAACGATCACCGCACGAGTAGTAGTGGAATCGTCACATAGTGTCGGGAGGCCGAGGTGATAGCCGATGCTCATAGCGAGGCGGAGGAGGCAGTAGCGGTCGCAGTTGAGGCTCTTGGCGATATGGCCAGGGACTTCCACGCAGTGAGAATCGGGGCCGATCGCGGTGTCTTCTCTTCGGTCTGGCACCTCTCCCGCCGTCGTCCGACGCCCGGTCCTTTCGCTTCAGTTGTAGTGAAGATGCCGAAATCTGGAATCAACGGAGACGCCGCTCGGCGGAGCGGGGCGTATGACCGCGAGGAACAGGCGTACCGCAGTCTGCTGTTTGCCGAATTGCCTACGCCAGAGTGTTTTGGAATCGTTGCGACCCTGAATGGTCCGGCGTTTGTCTTGGATGATCTCACAAGTTTGCGATTCGTGGACCAACTCGACGGGTTGGATCTGCCCCACGTCGAGGCCGTCGTCGATGCTCTCGGTAGCTGCCATCACCTGATCGATCCAACGATTGCGCACGGTCTGGGGGTTCGGCACGTTACCCCGGCCACATTCGATCGTTCCGCACTGCGGCGGGGTCTCGGGGCTTTACCCTCGGAAGCCATCCCTGGATTCACGTCACTTCTCGATGGGGCCAGCGAGGCCATTGATGCTTTCGCGTCACTAGCGGATCCCGTGCTCTGTCATGGCGACCCGCGCGCGGACAACTTGGCGTTCATCAACAAGATCGATGGTCCGGTTGCTTTGCTGTATGACTGGCAACAGATCGCCATTCAGGCCGGTGAGGCCGACCTGGCCTGGTTGCTGGCAACCAGCGTGTCCGCCGATTCGCGGCGAAGCATGGAGCCGGTGGTATTCGCTCGTTATGCACAGATCACCGGCCGGCATCCCGACGAAGTGGCGCAGCGGTACAAGACTTCGATGGTGGTGCCAGGCCTCGCAGTCCTGTTGCTTGCGCAACGAAGGGCGGTTGGCCGGCTCGCTGACGTGGTGGCGACCAGCGTGGAACGAATAGGTGCCGCGGTGGCAGACCATCTCTTGCTGTGACCTGTGCCGAGCAACTTCTCTGTGCTGCGACACCTGGATCAGTTCTCTGCGGCTGGCTCGGAGTCTGGCGTGGGACCGTCAACTTCGTGTGTTGGATTGGCCAGCAGCGCTCGGTTCTTGCCAACTTTCTTGGCGGTCATAAGGGCTCTGTCGGCAAGGTCCAAGGTCTCGGCGCTGGTGGCGTCGGTCATATGGAGGGCTACACCCGCGCTGAGCGTTGTCTGCTCATTCAGTTCAGCCCAGCCGATGACCACACGTTCGGCCACGGTGAGCGGATCGGCAAAAGCCTGTCGGGCTACGATCAGGAATTCGTCTCCGCCCAGCCGAGCGCTGGTGTCAGAGTCGCGCAACGTGCTCTTCAGATGTTTACTCAGCAGGCGAAGCACCTCGTCGCCGGCGGGATGGCCGAGCGTGTCGTTCACCTGTTTGAAACCGTCGAGATCGAGGAGCACAACCGCATCGCCGGGGGCCAAGGAGCGCAGGAGGCGATCGGCATGGCGACGATTTCCGAGATCGGTGAGCGGATCGATCAGTGAACGACGGTTGAGCTGATCGATCACGTACAGGTGACCGATGGCGATCGAGACACTGTTCTGGAACAGGTAGGCCATATCGATGACGAAGTCGGCATCTTCGGAATCGACAGGGTGCATGAGGACTGCGCCGGCTGGTGTTCCCTCGTCGGTGGGCAGCGGGATGAGGAGGATCTGGCCGTGGCGAGCCGTGGCGACCATGATCGGGTCGGTTCCGTTGACCGCATCGGAAATGAGTTTTGCAATATCAGACTCCAACGCTGCCGCGACCGGCGGGCCCTGCGTGATGGTCTGCAATACACCGGTTTCGTCTCGCAGAATCACTGTTGCCCGTTGAGCGTTGAAGCACTCCAGGGCCGCATCGACGATTTGCAGGCCCGCCTCCTCGAGTGACGATGGCCTGCGGAAGCGGCTCAGTTCGGAACTGAGCCGGTCGAGCTCCGCAAGCCGTCGGTCGTTCCGGTTTGAAACCATGGCGGAACGATTGGTCAGATACGACACCAATTCCGCCAGTACCGCCAAGGCGGGCACCGCAACAATCGGTAATGCCAAGGTGAACCGGTCGGGATCAGATTGTCGGCCCAGAACCAGTAGCACCAGGACCAATGGAGCAGCCGCGAGCGCAACTCCCGGAGGCGAAACAAAGCCGATGTACACCAACACGAAACTGGCCACCAGAGTGAGGCCGATGATGCCCGTGTCGGCCTCCACAATGCCGCCGGCCTGCACTGCGGCGGTGGTGGCCGCTACCACCACGAGGGGTGGGACTAGGCGAAACGAGGGTCGACGGGTAGCCCACCGGGTGAAAAGCATGAGAGCTGCCAGTGCCGTCAGACCGATTCCCAGGCCGCCCAGTACCTGCGCCTGTTTCGCCGATGGCGAGCGCACGATCAGATCCAGCAGGACGAGCAGCGCAGACGCGGCGAAAAGCACGCCCGCCGCTGTTTCTACTCGCCTTGGCCAGAACTTTTCTCCCACACTCTCTCCGTCTTTCGCCAACACTACGACAGCCTCACCGCCGCCATCCATCGTCTATGGGCGAACTTCACCACTCCACCGTTGCAGCGATCACGTAACAGGGTGCCGTAGTCACTGAGGGTGAATGAATAGGCAATCATCCCGAACCGCCTTCACCGCCCTGAACGATATCGGCCGGTGGGTCGTAGTCGAGGAACAACGACCCAATATGGCTGGCGTCGTTGAAACTTCGCAGTATCCAGTCATTTGGAGTTCGCACGATCTCCGAGATCGAGCCGTTGCGAACCCCGGACATGCGATAGGCGTTCACATTGAGTACGTGCGCTACGGCCGCACCGATCACGCCACCGTGGCAAAACACGGCGATTGTCTGATTCATGTGGGTCTGATGGATGGTCTCCAACACCGGAATGACTCTCTCGGTCAGTTCGAGGTTCGTTTCAGCACCGGGGATTTCGCCCCAGTCCCGATTCGCCCGTAGTTGCTGGATCGCAGGGTGTTCCTCGTGCACCATCTCCCGAAATCGACCGCCTTCGCCGATGCCCAAATAGACCTCACGAAGGTCGTGGTCAATGATCACATCCATATTTTTGGCGGCGGCGAGAGGGGCGGCGGTCTGCTGGGTTCGCACCAGAGAGGATGCATAGAGGGCGTTGATCTCGTGGGTTGCCAACCGAGCGCTGACTTGTTGGGCCTGCCAAAAACCGCGCGGAGAGAGGGGTGGATTGCCATGACCATCCACAAGTTCAAATCGCTCGCCGTGAGTCCCCGGCATCGATTGACCGTGTCGAATGAGCACGAATCGGGTGGAGCCCTCGGGGGCTGCAAATTCGGACTGGGGGTAGGTTTGCTTCGCCACGACCACCAACCGTAATGACTGCGCCGCTCTCGTCGGTGGAATCAGATGCCTGCTCTACAACCAACCAGTCGCTTGTCGGTTTGTGGGTACGTGGCGTCGGGAGCCATTTTCCTGGCTGGTTTCCCTGGCTCCAACGGACCTTTCCATATTGACCTGGGCACACTAGGTCGCCTTGAAAGAAGCATTTGAACCGCGTGTCCGTCGACTCTGGGGCGACGAAGTCGAAGATCGTTTCTCGTGGCTCGAGGATCCGACCAGCCCCGAGGTCAGATCCTTTCTGGAGTTCGAGAATGCTCGTGTCGAGGTAGAACTGGCTCCCCTCAACAACCTGAAGCAGCAAATCTTTGATGAAATCAAGGAGCGCGTCCAAGAAACAGATCTGAGCGTCCCGATCCGAAAGGACCAATGGGAGTACTACGGCCGGACCGAGGAAGGCAAACAGTATGGCCGCCATTGTCGGCGGCTCGCCGCAGTAGATGGGGGAGAGCCGGGCCCTGAGATCGTCATCCTGGATGAGAACGTGCTCGCCGGCGATTCGGACTACTTCGACATGGGCGTATTCGACATCTCCGATGATCACCGACTTTGCCTGTATGGGATCGACGTAGAAGGCGACGAGAAGTACTCGCTCTCCCTGCTTGACATCGAGGCTGGCACCACCAAGACGCTCCCGCTGACCGGGGTGTCGTCGGGTTCGGCATGGGACAACACCGGTCGCTCTTTCCTCTACCTGCGGCCGGATGAAACCAATCGCCCGGCCGAGGTGTGGCATCACGTAGTTGGTACGAACGCCGCCGATGATTCGTGCGTGTACATCGAGTCGGACCCGCAGTTTTTCGTCGGACTCGCCAAAGAACGCGATGACACATTTGTCCACATCAGCCTTGGTTCAGCAGTGACCGACGAAACCAGGCTCATTCCCGCCGATGATCTGACCGTTGCTCCGGTTGTGGTTCGGCCGCGCCAGTTCGGAATCGAATACGGGATCGCTCATCACACTGACAGCGCCGGGCAGAGCGTGTTCTATCTGCATACCAACCTCGATGCGAAGAACTTCCGTTTACTCACGGCGCCCGAGGATGCTGTGCTGACCGGTAAATTCGATATTGGAGAATGGACCGAAGTGGTGCCCAATCGTGATGACGTCACGCTGGGTGGGCTCGATGTCTTCGCCGACCATCTCGTCTTGGTGGAACGATCCAATGGGCTTCTTCAGTTGCGGGTGAAACGATTTTCCGATGGTGAGGAGCACCTGATCGAGCAGGCCGAGAAAGTCAGCACCGTCTATCCCGGCGCGAACCCGGACGCCAGGACCACGTCGTTTCGTTATGTCTATGCCAGCATGGTGACCCCCACCCAGGTCTGTTCATATGACCTCAATACGCGTCAGCGCACAGTGCTGAAACAAACACCCGTACTGGGTGGTTTCGACTCCGCCAACTACGCCACCGAACGTGTCTGGGCCACCGCTGCAGATGGGACCAAGATTCCGATTCTCATGACCTGGCGTCGAGATCGGGTCGAAGGCCCGCAGCCGATGGTGCTCTACGGCTATGGCTCATACGAGGCCGCAATGGACCCCAATTTCAGTGTGTCCCGTTTGTCGCTTCTCGATCGTGGTTTCACCTTTGCGGTTGCCCAGGTGCGCGGGGGCGGTGAGTTGGGTCGGAGCTGGTATGAGGCGGCAAAGTTCGAACACAAGGAGCGAAGCTTCACCGATTTCGTGGCGTGCGCTCGAGAAATGATCAGCCGAGGGCTCACAACGCCAGCCCAACTGGGGATCCGGGGTGGATCCGCCGGAGGTCTTCTTGTTGGCGCCGCGGTCAACATGGCCCCGGAACTCTTCGGAGCGGTAGTAGCTGAGGTTCCCTTTGTCGACGTGGTGAACACGATGATCGACACATCCCAACAACTCACCCAAATCGAATGGGACGAGTGGGGTAACCCCCTGGAATCGGAGCAGATTTACCGAGCGATGCTGTCCTATTCCCCGTATGAGAACGTGCGGGACGCTCCATATCCGCCGATGTTCGTCACCACGGGTATCAACGATCCCCGGGTTCGGTTTTGGGAGCCAGCCAAGTGGGTCCTCGAACTGCGAGAACGAACGAACTCTTCGGCGCAGATTCTGCTGAAAACCGAAATGGGGGCCGGGCATTTCGGCTCAACCGGCCGGTACGACGCATGGCGTGATGAAGCCGAAGTGTTGGCGTTTCTAATAGATCGGCTCACGCCTACGCGGTTCTCCTAGACCGGCCGATAGGTGTAGTGTCAGAGAACGAAACGGTCCAGGTGCCGTCGAGCAGGAGGCAAGGCCATCAGTAACTCAGAATACGAAAAGCGACTGGCCAGTTACGAGAGCAGCCTTGCTGAGCTTCAGGAGCAGGTAAAGGCGATGGAGGAGGAGAATGTCTCCTTGCGGCGCCGCCTGCAGGACGCCCCTAAGCGGGTCCGCACGCTCGAGGAGCGACTCCTCGACACCAAAGGGCAACTGTCTCAAGCCGTCAATCAGAACGAAAAACTCACGTACACACTCCGGGAGGCCCGCGATCAGATCAGTGGTCTCCGCGATGAGGTAGACAAGCTCACCCAACCTCCCTCGGCCTACGGGACCCTCATTGGCGTGAACGACGACGAGACCGTCGACGTGTTCACAAGCGGTCGCAAGATGAAAGTGGAGGTGCACCCCGCAATCGAAGGCGCCGAGCTGATCCGCGGGAACGAGGTAGTCCTCAACGAAAGCCTGAACGTGGTGAAGGTTCGGCCTCCCGAGAAAGCCGGCGAGGTTGTTTCGGTCAAGGAAATGCTGGCCGACAAGACCAGGGCCATCATCGTGGGCCGTGCTGACGAAGAGCGTGTGGCCGAGCTGGCAGAACATCTTCTGACCGAAAAAGTGCGCTCTGGTGACTCACTCCTCCTCGACGGGCGATCGGGTCTCCTGATCGAGAAACTCCCAAAGGTGGAAGTGGAGGATCTCGTGCTCGAAGAGGTTCCCGATGTCGCCTACGAAGATATCGGTGGCCTCGATGAGCAAATCGAACTCATCACCGATGCAGTGGAGCTTCCGTTCCTTCACTCCGAGCTGTTCACCGAACACGAGCTCCCTGCGCCCAAAGGAATTCTCCTTTACGGTCCGCCCGGTTGTGGAAAGACCCTCATCGCCAAGGCCGTGGCTGCATCGCTGGCCCGCAAGGTCGCCGAAAAGACCGGTGATTCCGAAACCCGTAGCTTCTTTCTCAATATCAAGGGACCGGAGCTGCTCAACAAGTATGTCGGCGAAACCGAGCGGCAAATCCGGCTCATCTTCCAACGAGCCAGGGAGAAGTCCGAAGAGGGTATTCCGGTCATCATCTTTTTCGACGAAATGGAGTCGTTGTTCCGGACCCGCGGCAGCGGCATCAGTTCCGATATCGAGTCCACCATCGTTCCGCAGTTGCTTGCCGAGATCGACGGTGTCGAGACCCTGAAGAACACCATCGTGATCGGCGCGTCCAACCGTGAGGATCTGATCGATCCTGCGATCCTTCGCCCTGGTCGCCTGGACGTAAAAATCAAGATCGAGCGGCCTGGCCCGGAAGCTGCAAAGCAGATCTTCAGTCGCTATCTCACCACTGACCTTCCAATCCATGCTTCGGAGACCGAGGGCGTAACGCACCGCGATGATGCCGTTTCCAAGATGGTGGATGCCGCGGTGGAGTTCATGTATCGGACCGACGACGACACACGGTTCCTCGAGGTCACCTATCAGAACGGTGACAAGGAAATCCTGTTCTTCCGTGACTTCAGCAGCGGCGCAATGATCGAGAACATCGTGCGCCGTGCGAAGAAGTTGGCGATCAAGCGTTTCTTGGCCGAGGGGGAGAAGGGGATCAAGACTGAAGATCTCATGGCCTCTGTCACCCAGGAATTCAAGGAACACGAGGATCTTCCCAACACCACCAACCCCGATGACTGGGCCAAGATCAGTGGCAAGAAGGGTGAGCGCATCGTCTTCATTCGGACCCTCATCGGGTCACCCGACGGCGACAAGACCGGCGGCAAGTCCATCGACACCGTTGCCACCGGGCAGTATCTCTAGTTCTCACCAGTCCGGCCTTGGCGGTCGTGGACCGACGCATGGGAGACAGTCGGCGCGTGCTTTGGAGGAACACGAGCGGGAGTAGCCTGGTGTCGTGGCTGTACCCAAGATTATTGGTATCGAGACCGAGTACGGGATCATGGTGCGCGGTTCCAACGATTGGAACCCGGTATCAGCGTCCAGTTTGCTGATCAACGCTTATCTCGGTGCTGACGGGAGCGGAGCCAGGAACGAAAAGAGTGCTCCCATCGCGTGGGATTTCGTGGACGAGACGCCAGGGGCCGATGCCCGGGAGTTTTTGCCGCTCGAGTTCGCTCTCCCACCCGAGGTCGAGACGCATCTGGTCAACGCGGTCCTCACCAACGGTGCCCGATACTACGTGGACCATGCGCACCCTGAGATCTCCACGCCGGAGTGCGCTGATGCACTGAGTGTCGTCTTGTTCGACCGGGCTGCGGAAATGATCGGTGTTAAATCCATGGAGGCTGCCCGAGAGTTGTTGCCCCCTGGTCAGGAACTCGTCCTCTACAAGGACAACTCAGATCGGAAGGGCAACGCCTACGGAACGCACGAGAACTACTTGTTGGATCGCAACCTGCCGTTCGGACAGATCGTCACCGGCGCGACCTGGCACTTCGTTTCACGCCAGATCTTCACCGGATCGGGCAAGGTCGGGTCTGAGCTGCCTGGTGTTGGGGCCCAGCAAGTTCCCTATCAGATCACCCAACGCGCCGAACACTTCGAAGAAGAAGTAGGTCTCGAGACAACGCTGAAGCGACCCATCGTCAACACCCGCGACGAACCACACGCCGATTCTCAGCGCTACCGGCGGCTCCATGTGATCGTCGGCGATGCCAACATTGCGCAATATGCCACCTTCCTCAAGGTCGGTACTAGTGCATTGGTTTTCGCAATGATCGAAGATGGCGCAATGAACCTGGATCGGGAATACGACGACCCTGTTCGAGCCCTCCATCAAGTGAGCCACGACCTGACACTCGCTCGGCCCATCGCCTTGAAAGGCGGCCGCACGATCACGGCGTTGGAGGCTCAGTTCGACCTGCTCGAACAGGCCGAGAAATACACAGCGCAGCGGGGCTTCGATAACGTCGGCGGCGACGCGGTCGGGCGCATGATCCTCGACACCTGGTCCCAGGTCCTGACCGGGCTTGAAACAGATCCGGACTCGGTGGCATCAAAGGTGGATTGGGTGGCGAAGAAACGCCTGCTCGACGGATTCCGAGAACGCCACGATTGTGACTGGGGGGATTCACGCTTGCGGGCATTGGATCTTCAATACCATGACATGCGCCCGGACAAGAGCCTTGCGGCCCGCGCCGGCTTGGACAGGCTGGTGAACGAGGCTGATGCTCAGGAAGCGATGACCAAACCCCCCGAGGGCACCAGGGCGTACTTCCGGGGTCGTTGTCTCGAGAAGTTCGGTGACCAGGTGGTGGCCGCCAACTGGGATTCCATCGTTTTTGACAACGGCGACGAGCCCCTCCGAAGGGTGCCCATGATGGAACCGACTCGGGGGACTCGAGCCCATGTGGGTACGCTGTTAGATGAGAGTGACACCGTCGCTCAACTCCTCGAGAAACTCGGCAGCTAGCTGCCGCTAGCCACAAAGGTGATTCATGGCTGAACGTGAACAGATTAAGAAGAACTCCCCGCCCCGCGACGACTCCCCAGGAGACGACGGCGGTCAGACCCAGGTAAGCGGAAAAGGCGAGGAACTGAAGGCTGAACTCGATGACCTTCTGGATGAGATCGACGAAGTGCTCGAGACCAATGCCGAGGACTTTGTGAAGAGCTACATCCAAAAGGGTGGCCAGTGACCTTCCCTCGATTTGATGTTCACGATGACCCCGGCCCCAACTTCTCCAGTCTGGTCCAGAGCTATGGTTTGGCTCCGGATTACAGCCCCGCCTCGGCAACACCGGCCAGCATGGCCGATGTAGTTCACGGCACCACGGTTGTCGCCTGTCGGTTCGATGGCGGCGTTGTCATCGCCGGTGATCGGCGAGCAACGTCGGGAAACTTGATCAGCCATCGAAACATGAAGAAGGTGTTTGCGGCAGACAAGTACAGCGGCGTAGCGATCGCCGGGGCGGCGGGACCGGCCATAGAGATGATCAAGATGTTCCAACTTCAGTTGGAGCACTACGAAAAAATCGAGGGTACCCACCTGTCTTTGGAAGGGAAGGCCAATCAGCTCTCCATGATGGTGCGAGGCAATCTTCAGGCCGCCATGATGGGCATGGTTGTAGTGCCGATCTTCGCCGGGTACGACCGGCGGCGAAACAAGGGTCGGGTCTGGGCGTTCGATGTCACCGGCGGACGGTACGAAGAAACCAACTATGTCGCTTCAGGGTCGGGATCCCTGCATGCCCGTACGGTCATCAAGCTCGGTTATCGCCCTGATCAGAGTAGAGAACAGGCCTTGGATTTGGTGATTTCCGCTCTGTTCACCGCCGCCGATGAAGACTCCGCCACCGGCGGCCCAGATTTGGTCCGCAAGATTTATCCCATCGTCGCTTCGATTACTCGTGATGGCTATGCAGAAGCCCCGGAGTCCGAGATCGCTGCCCGATTCACCGACTACGTGGCCGGCCTCCACGACCAAACAGAGGACGTCTAGCCCATGAACATGCCGTTCTACGTACCCCCAGAGCAGATGATGCGGGATCGGGCCGACTTCGCTCAGAAGGGCATCGCCCGTGGCAGGAGCCTCGTCACCGTTGAATGCGCCGACGGGATAGTGCTGTGTGCTGAAAACCCCAGCCGGAACCTTCGTAAGATCTCCGAAATCTATGACCGGATCGCCTTCGGAGGAGTTGGGAAGTACAACGAATACGACCAGCTCCGCATCGCCGGAATCCGCGCCGCAGACATTCGGGGCTATACCTACAGCCGTGACGACGTAGACGCTCAAACCCTCGCCAACCAGTACGCCCAGATGATGGGGCAGATCTTCACCCATGACGTCAAACCCATGGAGGTCGAGATCCTGGTGGCATCGGTGGGTGCCGACCTTGACAGCGATCGACTCTTCCACATCCGTTATGACGGGTCCGTGAGCGATGAAGATGGGTTCGCGGCATTGGGCGGAGAGGCTGAACAAATCCGGCTAAAACTCAAAGAGACCGACACTAGCGAGATGGGATTTGCCGCGGCGCTTCGAGTTGCGGTGGATGCCCTGTCAGATGAAGAATCACTCACGCCTGAAAAGTTAGAAGTTGGCGTGTTGGAGCGAGGTGGCGAAGGTCGCCGGTTCCGTCGGCTCGAGAATAGCGAGATCGCCGAGATGCTCGCGGAGCCCAGCCTCGCTCCATAAAGGCAGAACCGAACAGATCCACCCAGCCCAGAGAAATCCTCGCGGGTCGACAGCCGCTAAAACCGTCAGAGCCACTACGTTTACTGCGTGGGCTTCAGTCGTCGGATTTACGGGATCGAAACGGAGTACGGGGTTACGTGCACCCTGCGTGGTCAGCGTCGTCTCAGCCCGGATGAGGTGGCTCGATACTTGTTCCGGAAAGTGGTGAGTTGGGGCAGATCTTCCAACGTCTTCCTCGCCAACGGGGCTCGGCTGTACCTCGATGTTGGTTCCCACCCCGAATACGCCACCGCGGAGTGCGACTCGATCGGCGACGTGGTAATTCACGACAAGGCCGGCGAGCGGATTCTTGAACAGCTTCTGGAGTCCGCCGAGGAACGCCTCAAAGATGAGGGAATCCGGGGCACGGTGCACCTCTTCAAGAACAACACCGACTCCGCCGGCAACAGTTACGGCTGCCACGAAAACTATCTCACCCGCCGGACCGACGACGTCGCCCATTACAACGAACTGCTCATCCCTTTTCTGGTGAGTCGGCAGATCTATGCCGGGGCCGGAAAGGTTCTGCAGACCGCTCGGGGCGCCAGCTATTCGGTCTCCCAACGCGCTGAGCACATCTGGGAGGGCGTGAGCTCCGCGACCACTCGCAGTCGACCGATCATAAACACCCGTGACGAACCCCACGCCGATGCCGAGAGCTACCGTCGACTGCACGTGATCGTTGGTGATTCCAACATGAGCGAGTACACCACCTACCTCAAAGTCGGGGCAATGGCCGTACTGCTTCGCATGGTGGAGGATCCGAGCTGTGTTCTCAAAGACCTGACGCTCGAGAACCCGATCCGAGCCATACGAGAGATCAGCCATGATCTTACGTTCAAGAGAAAAGTTCGGCTACGGAATGGCCGTGAAGCCAGTGCGTTCGAAATTCAAAGTGAGTTTCTGAACCGGGCGTTGCGCTATGCCGAGACCAAAGGCCTCCCCGACGACGAGATGAAAGCGTTGCAGATGTGGGAGTACGTGATGACCCACCTCGAGACCGATCCATTCAAACTGGATCGCGAGTTGGACTGGGTAATCAAACACAACCTCATCGAGGCCTATCGGAAGCGGCATGACCTGAAACTCAGCGATGCGCGTGTACAGCTGCTGGATCTTCAGTATCACGATGTTCGAACTACCACCAGCCTGTTCTACAAAATGCAAAGTCGAGGATTGTTGGAACGCACCTTGACCGATGCCGAAATGAACTTGGCCATCGAGGAGCCACCCCAGAACACGCGAGCCAAGCTCAGAGGTGATTTCATCCGGAGAGCCAAAGAGCGAAAGCGTGACTACACCGTGGACTGGGTTCATCTGAAGCTCAACGACCAGGCGCAGCGAACCGTTCTCTGCAAGGACCCGTTTCGCAGCGAAGACGAGCGAGTCCAAAAACTGATCGACAGTCTCTAACTCTGGTTCCGCTCGCCTTCGTTCGTTCCTCACTCCGGGTCGCTTCACGGCTCGCTCCGCTCGACCAATACGGAGAGATCGGTTAGCTGCTTCGTCCCTTCGCAGCCTCACGCCGCCTTCGTTCGTTCCTCACTCCGGGTCGTTTCACGGCTCCGCAGCCTCATGTCTCGCCCCTAGCATGTTCAGGTGGCTTCGAAGATCTCCCGAGAGGAGCGATTGCTCAATCTGACCGCAGTCCTTTTGGATTCCTCCCGGCCCCTCACTCGCGATGATCTTCGCGAACGTGTAGACGGATATCCCGCCGACGATGCTTCGTTCCGCCGCCAGTTCGAGCGTGACAAAGACACCTTGCGGGAAATAGGGATCCCCCTGTCGGTAGTGGAGATTCCGTTCACGAATTTCGAACAGGGCTATCGAATCCCACCCGAAGAGTACTATCTCCAAGGCGCCACCTTCACGCCGGCTGAACTGGCGGCTTTGCACGTAGCAACCATGGCTGTTCAATTTGGCAACAGCGACGAAGAAGCCCTGTGGAAGCTCGGCGGCGTCGGACTGACCGACGTGAGTTCCGCCGCTTCGGGTGCCATGTTCGCCTCTCCGATATCGGAGTTACCGAGCGACCCTTCGCTCATTCACGTCTTCGCCAACATCCAAGAGAAGAAGCCCCTCGCCTTCCACTATCGAGGTGGGTCCAGCCAGCGGCGACGAGAGGTGGAGCCGTGGTCGCTGTACTTTCAACGGGGTCGATGGTATCTCACCGGCTACGACCGAACCGCGGGTGGCGAGCGGCAGTTTCGGTTGGACCGGATGAGTGAACTGGAAAACCTGGAGGGCAACAATTCTCAGCCGGTCTCCGTGAAGGATGGCCCGGTGGTACTTCGCCCGTGGGAGATCGGAACAAACGATCCTGTAGTCGTGGAGGTCTTTGTTGATGCCGACTCGGTGGCGCCGTTCTCCAGTCGGGTGAACGCCCAGCCCGTGCGAGACGCAACGCTTGGGAGCGAATCGGGATCGGTTTTCGAGCTATCGGTGCGGGCTATCGATGCGCTTGTCACATTCATTCTGGAGTGGCTCGAGCACGCAGTAGTGCTGTCGCCAGAGTCAGCGCGAGCGGCAATGATCGAAACGCTCACGGCGTCGGCCGAACGGGACGATTCATGACTGCAGGCCCCCGTACCGCTGCCTCCAGCATTCGTTTGGTGTTATCCGTTGTGCCCTGGATCATCGACCATCCTGGGAGTTCGATCCACGAGATCGCTGAGCGTTTCGGTCAGAAGCCGGCTGCGTTGATGAAGACGTTGGAAATGCTGTCGTTCGTTGGCGTGCCGCCTTACAGTCCGGACGCCCTCATCGAAGTCCGATTCGACGGCGACCGGGTATGGATCAACTTCGCCGACTACTTCTCCAAACCACTCCAGCTGTCCACCGGACAAGCCCTGGCGTTGCTGGCTGCGGCCGACGCTCTGCGAAGAATCGAAGGAGCCGACCCGGACGGGTCTCTTCACAGCGCACTCGAGAAACTCGCCGACGCCACAGGAGTCACACCTCAGCAGCAGATCGACATTCAACTGGGGGACGCCCCCTCGGATCGGCTTCTACAACTCCGGGCTGCGGCCGCCACTGGTTCGGAGCTGAAGATCACCTACTTTGCGCACGGCAAGAATGAGACCTCGGAACGGATCATCGTTCCCCGTCGGGTGCGGTCAGGCGCCGGAGCATGGTATGTGGACGCATACTGTCGAAGCGCTCAAGATGAGCGCGTGTTCCGATTGGACCGAATCCTCTCCATGGAGCCGGTGGAGTCCGGGCAGGACCCGCCGCCACCGGCCACGCTCGGCCCGGCTGGAGAAGTCTTTGGCTCCCACGGTGCGCTGCCAACAGTTACATTGCGCCTTGGTCCGGAGCAGAACTGGGTTCGAGACAGTCTGCCGGTGCTGCGCATCGATGAAAGAAAAGGCGGAAAGCTAGATGTCACCCTGGCGGTGGCATCGGAGACGTTCCTGGTCCGTCTGCTCCTTCAGCTCGGGCCGGAAGCCAAGGTCATTCGGTCCGATATTGAGGCTCCGCAAGCATTGGCCGCGCAAACTGCACGACGAGTCCTCGCTCGGTACCGCCAGTAGTCTGGTTACGTGACCGATCCTGCCGCTGGTAATCCGACGCCGGATCCCTCAGACACCACCACACCACCAGCAACCGAGATACCGGTGGTCGAGGTTGCGTCGGCCGACAAGGTACCCCAACCCGCTCCCTCCACCGTTGCCCATCACGGCGAGGCATTGGTCGCAGCGCTTCTGAATACCCAGCGCAACGCTCAACCTGTCCAGCCCAGCGCCGACGGTGCGAGAGTGATCGAATCTGGTGGAACTGCGCCCCTCACGGCGTCGTCCTTCTACAACAGCACCTCTGGCGAAGTAGCTGACTCCCGACTCGGGGTTTCGTCGCCGGCTCCGCCAGTTCCCGATGTCCTTGCTTCCGCTGACGACGGCGATTTCGCAATCGATGATATGCCGCCGCGGCCCCCCGCTGACAACGGTGAGGGAGAGGAGTCGTCTGACAGCGGTGAAGAGCAGAGCGAGGATCGAGCGTTTGCTCGCAATGTCCTCGAGTGGATCGTTGTCCTCGGAGCAGCCGTGGCTGTTGCCATCATCCTTCGAACGTTCGTCTTTCAGGCGTTCTACATTCCTTCAGAGTCCATGGAGACCACCCTTTTCAAGGACGATCGCCTGCTCGTCAACAAAGTCAGCTATCACCTTCATGACGTGAACCGGGGCGATATCGTGGTTTTTCGGCGTCCCGATGATCAGCCCGGAGAGATTCGTGACCTGATCAAACGTGTCATCGGTCTGCCCGGGGAGACGGTCGAGGGACGCGGCGGCGTGATCTACATCGACGGCCAACAGCTGGTTGAGCCCTACCTCGACGGAAATCCCTTCGGCGACTTCTCGCCGATAGAAGTGCCCGAAGGTCAGTATTTCATGATGGGTGACAACCGCGACGAGAGCCTGGACTCCCGCCGCTTCGGAACGATCGGCGAGGACCGGATCATCGGCCGAGCCTTCGTGCTGTTCTGGCCCTTCGACCGCGTAGGAACGCTGTAACACTTCCTCGCTCTGCGCCCTGCGGCGCCGGGGCGCCGGGGCGCCTTGGGCTTTCCGCTCGGCTCGTCGCGTGACTCAGTCCGCGTAGATAATCTCTCGGAACGACGCGTAATGATCATCGGTGTAATACAGCTCGCCGTGGGCGCCGGCAACGATACGGCGGGCGCCGCGGTCTGATTCACCTGGAGTGCGAACCGTGTATTCCCTGTAGTGGCCACGCTCCAAGTCAGGCAGGATCCCCTCACGGTTCTGGAAGGTCAAGCCGTCCCTGTCATAAGGAAACGGTCCGTCGCCCGCAATCAGCTCCAACGTGTCCCATGCCTCAGCTGGGAGTTTGGTCACCAGAACCGAGGGGAGTTCGGAGTACTGGATGAACTTGCCTGAAGACGGCTGGTTCGGGATCGTGTTGGGTGAGGCGGACGGGGCCTCTACAACGATCGTGGTCCCGAATGCGCCACCGCCCACCGTCGAGTCATCGCTGTCGTTGAGATTGCCAACGAAATAGCCTGCGACGAAAACTGCCATCACTACAGCGATTCCGAAAACCCATTTGGGAATCTGAGTTGTCTGGTTATTCGGTTGACTCACTGTCAGCTCCGGTGTGGTTGTCCACCAAGTGTGGCCTAATAGAACAGTGCGAGGGTCTCACTGAGCCGGTCCACGTGGTCGCTGAAAACGCCATCGAGGCCCATGTCGTAAAGAGCGGCGATCTCGCGGTGCTGCTGAGCATCCCATCCGAGTGCGTAGAGTTCGAATCGATGGACCACGCTGACGTGACCGGCATTCCAGTCTGGATACCGCATGTTGATGGCATCGATGCCTATATCGGCGAGTTTGGCGGCTCGGAGTTCAAGGCCTTCGGAGATTTTGGTGACTCGCACTGAATTGACCAGCTGAGCGCTGGTTTTTTGCCGCCAGGAGCTGAGCACGTCCAAGGCCGGGTGGCAGAGCCACAACCGTTCTTCGGCATCCACTTGTCGGGATACCTCCACCACTGCATCGAGTGCGGCGGGATCCTTGATGTCCAGGCTCAGCTCAAAATCGCTCCCCACAGCGTCATACAGCTCGGTCAGGGTTGGAATGTGGTCCGGTAAGTCTCGGCGCTTGATGTCACAAATCGAGCGTTTTCGCAAGACCGAACCGACAACTCCGTCGTGATCGAGCACCGGAACGCCGTCGCCTGTCATGAAAACGTCAGATTCGAGGCCGGTGGCGCCGAGCCGTAGCGCCAGCCGAAATGCCTCGATGGTGTTCTCCGGCGCGTGGGCCTTTGCGCCCCGGTGAGCGAACGCAATCGGCGGAGTACGTAGAGATCGGTAGCGCGGCGGACGCGCCGTAGATGAGGTGAAAGGGGGTACGGGCTGGTCGGAGGTTGTCATTTGGCGAGATTCTGATGTTGCAAACGTGTTTCAGCGCCGTGAGGGGTCCACCACGACGAGCGGTTTGGGGCCCAGACTAACCGCTTGTGGGGCGAGGAGTCGCCGATGTTTGTCCAAACACTCAAGAGTTCCGCCGTAGTTGCCGAATCTATCTTTGTTCCTACTAGGAGGAAATGATCCAATGGCAACAATTCGGGCTAGCTGTCAAGACTGCGGCGACGTGGAACTCACGACCGCAGATGTAAACGTTCGTATCTGTGATGACAACAATGCCGGCACCTACGCCTTTCGTTGCCCCCACTGTGAGATGACGGTGGTCAAAAGCGCAGAACCTCGCACGATCGACCTACTGGTTGCCTCCGGCGTTTCGTTTACCACGTGGCGCCTCCCGGCCGAACTGGACGAGAACCACGAGGGAGCGCCGATCAATCATGATGATCTCCTCGACTTCCATGACCTGTTGAGCGACGATGACGCTCTCCAACAGGCCATGGCCCAGTTCTCCGGCTAGTCCCCAGCAACGACGATTTCAACGTGAGCGGGCCTTAGGCCCGCTCATTTTCGTTTTGCCGACCGGGTACTCCAACAGCGGGCCCGCCGCGCATGGCGTGACCTGCCCGCCGGTCGGAACGGGAGCAGCGTAACACCGGACAGGATCCCCGTGCCGGGATCCAATGGGGCCCGGTTCCAGACCCATCCCACCGGGTTCGATTGGGTAACCTAGACCATATGTTCAACGTCGGAGGAGGTGAACTCCTCCTCATCTGTGTCCTCGCTCTCGTTGTGGTTGGGCCCGAGCAACTCCCGGGCCTCTTGCGGAAGCTCGGTCAGTACGCCGGCCAGGCAAAACAGATGAGCGATTCGCTGCGCGCGGAGTTCATGGCCGGTGCCGAACCGTTTCAGGAAAGCATTCGAGAGTTCCAACAGGGCATGAACGACTTCTCGAACACAGTCACAGAAAACGCCGATGTGCGGAACTGGGGTGCGGGTACCGCCGATGACCCCATCGTGCCCCGAGGCTTCGCTGATCAGGCCAGTAGCCAGCCAGGCGACGAATCCTCCAGCACCGAGGATCTCGCCGATGCCGAAGCCATCACGGCGCCGGATCGTTCGAAGAAGCTTGAAATCACCCCACCCGTCAATCCGTGGGCACCGCTTCCTGGCAGTGGCGCCGATTCCCAAGTTGATCCCGCCACCGATCCGGGGGAAGGGCAAGGGAACGAGTCAAGAGCCGGCACGGTCGCAGATCCGGGAACCGATACAGACGGAGGGTTTGATACTGGTGCCGGGTCCGAGTCCAGAAATGCGACCGAGCCAACCGTCGACGAGCAGGCCGAAGCCGCTGCGCGAAAGTTGGCCAATCGCGGGCGGGGGCGCACAGTGATCCCACCGATAGCCCCATTCAGTTCTTTTCCGCCCGCCGATACTCAGGCGGGAGATCACACCTAGATGAAGATCCCGTTCAGGCGAAAACGAACTGCCGTTGGTGCCGCCGGCGAGATGACCCTCATGGGTCACCTCCAAGAGCTGCGATCAAGACTGATGAAGTGTGCTGTCGCCATCACCTTGGCTGCTATCGGAGTCTGGATCTTCTTCGACCCCGTCATGGATTTTCTCTCCAAGCCGTACTGCGATCTGCAGGAACTCAACCTCGCCGACTGCAAGTTCATCGCCACCAGCCCTCTGCAACCCTTCAACGTGAAGTTGACGCTGGCTGGCTATGGCGGAGTAATCATTGCGTTGCCGGTCATTCTTTATCAAATGGGCCGGTTCGTCCTGCCCGGGTTGTATCCCAACGAGAAGCGGGCGCTGGCGCCCTACCTGGTGGTAGCCACCGTCTTGCTATTCGCAGGAATGTGGTTGGCCTACGCATTCCTCCCCAAAGCCTTGGACGTTCTTGTCAACGACCTCGGCGGCGACAGGTTCGAAGCGTTCTTTCGTGCTGACGAGTACCTGAGTTTCTTCACGAAAATGCTGCTGGCTTTCGGCATCGCCTTCCAGCTGCCGGTCGTCATGGTTTTCCTGCAGTTAGTCGGGATCGTCAGGACAGAGACACTCAAGAAGAACCGGCGGGTTGCTGTAATCATCGTTGTGGTGCTCGCTGCGGTGATTACTCCAACTGGTGATCCGTTCACCCTGGGTGTGCTTGCCGTACCGATGTATCTGTTCTATGAGATTGCCATTCTTATCGGTGGTCGAAAGAAGAGCCCCGTCGACGATGCTGTTCCGGTCGCTTAGGCCGGGTTTCATGACGATCCCCACACCGCCGGACCGGGCGGCACACACGCTGGGTTTCACCCCGGACCGTTTTCAGGTGGAGGCCACCGAGGCAGTAGATCACGGAGAGCACGTTGTGGTCGCGGCGCCAACCGGATCCGGCAAGACCTATATCGCTGAACATGCGGTGCGGCGAATTCTGGGAACCGGACGACGGGTGTTTTACACCACGCCGATCAAGGCATTGTCCAACCAGAAGTTCAATGACCTCCGTATCGAGCACGGGGCCACCAACGTTGGTCTCCTCACCGGCGACAATGTGATCAATCCAGCGGCCCCGGTGGTTGTGATGACCACTGAAGTCCTTCGAAACATGCTGTATGCGGGGGCGGACTTGGATGATCTCGCAACCGTGGTGTTGGATGAGGTTCATTATCTCCAAGATTCCTATCGCGGTCCGGTGTGGGAAGAGGTCATCATCCACTTGCCTCACCGCGTCCAGTTGGTCTGCTTGTCGGCCACGGTCAGCAATGCTCAGGAACTGGCCAATTGGATTCAGACGGTGCGCGGCCCCACCACGCTGGTCGTGGAAACCAAGCGGCCGGTGCAGTTGGAGAACCGTTATGTCATCGCCGAGCGCAACGGATCCCGAATCCATGTGATTCCTACCCTGATCGGGGGCAAGCCCAACAATCGGGGCTTCGACTTCGACCAGGATGCAGCCACCACTCTCGGGTCCCGGAAAAGGGGCGGAAAGCGCAATGGGACAAAGCCTGGTCGCGCCGAGCGGAAGTGGAGAGCTCCAAGTCGGCCCGAAGTGCTCCGGGAACTCCGCAAGGCCCAGATGTTGCCGGCCATTCATTTCATCTTCAGCCGGGCCGCATGTAGTGACGCGGCGCGTGAGGTCTACCAGGCCGGCATTGTCCTGACCTCACCCGAAGAACGCAGCGCCATTCGTAGCCTTGCCGCCGAGCACGTTGGGTCCTTGACCACAGCAGAGCTCCAGACCCTGGAGTATGACCGCTTCCTGGAACAACTGGAGGCGGGCGTCGCACCTCACCATGCGGGCATGGTTCCGGTGTTCAAGGAGCTGGTTGAGGCGGCTTTCAGTTCCGGTCTCATCAAGATGGTGTACGCCACCGAAACGCTCGCTCTGGGTATCAACATGCCCGCTCGTTCCGTCGTGATTGACAAACTCACCAAATGGACTGGAGAAGGTCACGCTTTTCTCACCCCCGCTCAGTACACCCAGCTGACGGGTCGGGCGGGAAGGCGAGGCATTGACGACTTCGGTCAGGCGCTTGTGCCGTGGTCACCATGGACCACCTTCGATCAGGTTGCCGGGTTGGCCGCCAGCCGTGAGTTCGTGCTGACGTCAGCATTTCGGCCTACCTACAACATGACGGCAAACCTGGTTCGCCGCTACGAGCCGGACAGGGCCCGACAACTGCTCAATCTCTCATTTGCGCAGTTCCGTGCGAACGCCGGGATCGTGAGGTCAGAACAGGAGCTTGAACGATTGGTGGAGCGTAGGGACAAGGTGATCAACCAGCTCGAGAGCGAATTCGGCCAGCTTGACGAGCTTCGGGCCGTAGCTCGCGAAACCGCCTCACGCAGTGCCGGCACCCCGGCCACCGACGATGTGGGTTTCGCGCTCAGTCAACTCCGGCCCGGCCAGATCATCGAGGTGGAGGGCCCCGGCTTGCCGCCTCATCTTGTGGTGGTTTCGGTGGCATACCGGAAGGGCGCCCGCATCAAAGTGACGGCTGTTGATGTTGATACCGAGGTCTATCACATCGATGGGCAATCGCTGGACGGACCGCCGGTTCTCGTGGGATCTATTTCGGTACCGGAACCGTATCTCCCCAATAGCATTTCCTTCCTTCACGAGATGAGCCAGGAGTTGTCTAGGGCACGACTCGTCAGCGTCAAACGGCGGCGCAAGCTCGGCGGCAAAAACTCTGCTACCGCCCAGCTGCGGTATCACGGTGAAACCCTGCCGCGAAGTGCCATCAAAGGTCTGAAGCGACTCGATCGGCTGGAGAGCGACGTCGCTCGGCTTCGCGCCAGTGTTGTTGCCGACGCCGATTCCCTGGCCCGCCAGTTTGACGCTGTCCTCGGTGTTCTCGCCGAACGAGGCCATGTCGAGGGTTGGTCTCTGACCTCCTCTGGAAAACGCTTGGCGAGCATGTATCACGAGGCTGACCTGTTGATTGTGGAGGCTTTGGAGGACGGCGTCTTTGACGGACTTTCGCCAGCCGAGGTTGCTGCGCTCGCATCGGTCTTCGGGTTCGACGATCGTCGTAGTAACGGCACGAGCAGCAAAGGTGCTGGGCGCAAGAGTCGGGATCATCGGTCCAGTAGGCGCGGGGGATCGGTAGAGGCACCGGTCTTCCCTACTGCGGAACTCCGCCGCCGATACAAAGTGGTGGAGCGCCTTCATCGCCAGCTCATTCGAGCTGAACGAGACGCGGGGCTTTCCCCTACCAGAGATCCCGATCCCGGTTTCATGAGCGTTGCGTACCAATGGGCGCTCGGCGTTGAGCTGGACCCCGTCTTGACCGAAAGCGAGACGACGCCGGGCGACTTTGTGCGTACGATCAAGCAGGTGATGGACCTGATAGGTCAGCTCGCAATCCTGGCTCCTGTTCCAACCACCCAACGCGCTGCCCGTCGAGCCGGAGACGCGCTTTTTCGTGACCTCGTTACGGTTTCGCAGATCATCAGCGACACCGGCGACGATGACACCCCTGGGGAGATCGGCGATGCTGATGACGCGGCGTAGAACCGAGCGCACCAAGGTTGCCATGCATGGTGATTGAGAAGGGTGGCACGTATGGAACGCCGGGCCCGAACCCAGCCCACCTGCCTCAATGTGGAAACGATCGAGAACTTGCTGCTCACATAGCCGAAGCGGGCACCTCGCCCTGCACGGTGCTGGCAGGCGATGTTCTTGTCACGTTGGGCGGAGGCGCCCGTCCCGGCGTAGCGCCGCTGGCTTATCCGCTCGATGTGCTGGAGGTTCGGTTGGACGAAGGCCCGGTAGTTCTGGCGGTGGCCCACACGATCGCCCGACGGCGGTTCTGGCGCGGTGAGTGTGCAGTAGCAATGAACGCCGCATGGTGCAACGATTGGTACCTAGGGCCTCGCTCACACCCAAACGATGGCTTGGTCGACGTAACCATCGGTGCTCTCTCGGCCCAACAGCGGTACTTGGCGCGTCGGCGCGTCAGGTCTGGTAGTCACCTTCCCCACCCCAACCTGAAGGTCACCAGGACAACACATTGGGACCACAACTTTCGTTCTCCGGTTGGGGTCTGGATCGACGGTTATCGTCATGGATCGGCCCGGCATGTCGAGATTCATGTACGCCCCGACGCTGGGCTGGTCGTGGTGTAGCTGAGCTGGGCGGGATGCCGCCGTGAAAAGAATGCCCAAATACGCAAGGCTTGATCCGCGGACCGGCCACCAAGCCCGAATACCCTTGCAAGCCGTGGGAGCGTACGTCGCAGAGGAATTCACCGAGTCCGAAACCGACGTTCTCCGTCGGTATTTCACCAACCTCGACAGCCCAGTCTTCGCGCTGGTCAATCTGCCCGAAGTGGTGAAAGGTGCCTTATTCGCTCGGTATTCACGGTCCGCCAAAAGTCTGCGGCGGCTCTTTCTCGATGAGTTCGTCAACGAGCTGGATATCGAGGGTGACGCCACGATCGACGCCACGATTGGCCTCGATCGGGCCGAGAGCCTGTACGAGCGGATCTTCGTCGAATACGGCGACGACTCCGTAGCGCAGTTAGGGGGAGTGCACCTCGCCTGTGAGCAGGCCTCCAACCTTCTCACCAAGGTGCTCGAATGGGGACGGTTGGCGTCCTATCTCGAACAGTCCACACGCTACATCCCCTACGACTCCCGCTACGGCGGTCGGTACCGCTATTACCGGGACCCTGAGATCCTTGCCTCCAACTTCGGCACACGCTACGTGGGCGACATGGACCGACTCTTCGACTCATACGCAGAACTGGCCCCCAAGGTCGAAGATCACATCAAAGCCACGGTTCCAAAAGCACCCGGCGACTCAGACTTCATCTACAGACAAGCAGTGAAGGCAAAAGCCCTGGACGCTGTGCGCGGCATTCTTCCGGCCGCCGCCCAGAGCAACGTTGGAATCTACGCCAGCGGTCAGGCGTACGAGCAGATGCTGATCCGTATGCGAGCCAATCCGCTGCCAGAAGCGAACGCCTACGCCGATCTCATGCTCACCGAGCTGCGCAAGGTGATCCCGTCGTTCGTGAAGCGCGTCGACGTTGCCGAGCGCGGTGGCGCCCACAGTGATTACCTCAGCGACGTCAGCATGCACATGGCTTCGGTCGCTGATGAGCTGTTGACGCCCGAACCGCCCGATCAGGGCGCATCGGTCCAGCTGGTCGACTTCGACCCTGAAGCAGAGGTGAAGCTGGTGGCGGCCATGCTGTACCCGTACTCTCGACTTTCCGAGACGGCACTGATCGACCAGATTCACTCGATGAGCGTGGAAGATCGGCTACGCGTCATCGACGCCTACACCGGCAATCGGACCAATCGGCGCCATCGGCCGGGTCGAGCCCTTGAGCGCCCTGCCTACCGGTTCGACATTCTGGCGGACTACGGGGCCTTTCGTGATCTGCAACGCCACCGCCTTCTCACGGTGGAATGGCAGCAATTGAACCCCAATCATGGTTTCACCCGGCCCGACCTCATCGATGAGATAGGCCTGACCGACGAGTTCGACGCAGCCATGCATAGATCGGCAGCACTTTTCAGTGTCCTCGAACCCTTTGGCGCAGCGTCGTCGTATGCAGTGTCGCTGGCCTATCGAGTTCGGTTCATGATGGACCTCAACGCTCGGTCGGCCATGCACATGCTCGAACTCCGATCCACACCGCAGGGTCACCCCGCCTACCGCACCGTGGCCCAGCAAATGCACACCGCCATCGCCGAGACAGCCGGGCACAAAGCGATCGCCGGGATGATGGCCTTCGTCAATCACAGTTCCGAAGCCGATCTTGAACGCCTCGAAGCCGAGCGGCGAGCCGAACAAAAGAGGGCTGCGCTCT
>JABDIY010000164.1 GCA_013003535.1 Acidimicrobiales bacterium
CCCCGGCCAGGCCCCGCCAATTGCGGTGGCCGACGACACCGCTCCCGTGGTCACCGCGGTCGTTGAGCGGAACCGGGGTGGCCCCATCCCGTTCCTTATCAGCGGAACCCGCTTCGTGCCGCTGGCATTCACGATCTTTAACGCCATTCTCTTTGCGATCTGCGCATACCTCATGCACATTCGTGACCGGCGGGAAATGGCGATTCGCGCTCACGCCACAGCCTAGGCTGCGGCTCCTTCGACCCCTTGGAGAACCCTGAACCATGAGTCAGTACCTACCTGTTCTGGCATTGTTGGTGCTGGGTTTCATCTTTGGTTTCGTCAGCCTCATGGCGTCGAAACTCTTGGCCCCTCGCCGGGCAACGCAAGAGAAGATCGCACCCTACGAGTGCGGGATCATTCCCGGCCGTGAGCCCCCGCAACGGTTTCCCGTGCGGTTCTATCTCGTTGCCATGATGTTCGTGATTTTTGATATCGAGATCATTTTCCTTTATCCCTACGCCGTTACCCATCAGGCGCTTGGTCGGTTCGGCCTCATCGCCATCCTGATCTTCTCCGCCCTGGTGTTCGAGAGCTTCGTCTACCTGATCTCCAAGGGTGCGCTGGATTGGGGCCCCCTCAATGCTCACGCTCCGCTGAGTACGTCAGCGTCTGAAACGGCCGGTGTCGGCATGTCCGATCCGCGGCGCACCAGCGCTTCCACGGTCCGCCGAGTCGGAGCCGAGGGCCGGCTTCCACCCCGGGCTGCAACGGCCATTCCCGAGCCGTCGATGGCCGATCTCGAAGCTTCGCTCGTGGGGACTGGTCCGCCTTCAGGAGGAACGCACTGATGGGTCTCATCAAAGATGTCCAAGATCACGGTATGGAGGGGTTGGATCACAATGTGCTCACTGCTCCGTTGGAGAAACTGGTCAACTGGAGTCGAGCTCGCTCATCTTGGCCGGCCACCTTCGGACTGGCGTGCTGCGCCATCGAAATGATGGCAACGGGCGGTTCCCATTACGACATTGCTCGCCTCGGCATGGAAGTCTTTCGGGCCTCGCCCCGTCAAGCGGACGTGATGATCGTGGCGGGCCGCGTGAGCCAGAAGATGGCGCCCGTTCTCCGCCAGATCTATGACCAGATGGCCGAGCCCAAGTGGGTGATCTCCATGGGGGTCTGTGCCTCGAGTGGTGGAATGTTCAACAATTACGCCATCGTCCAGGGGGTCGACCAGATCGTCCCGGTCGACGTGTACGCCCCCGGGTGCCCGCCTGGCCCCGAGACCCTGCTGCACGCCATCAACACGCTCCACGAACAAATTGAAAACGGCGAGCTCCTACGACGGCGCGACGCCGGGGCTGGCGGCATCACGATCGAACAGCTCGACGGGCAGGGCCTTCCAGAGCTGCTGACCATCGGAAGGCGTTGACATGGCCGAAACCGTCACGGAGGAAGAAGTCACCGACGAGGCAGCGATCGAAGCTCCTCCCGAACGCTACGGTTTCCCGCTGACTTCCAGCCGAGGTCAGGACGTCATCCACCCGCCCCGGGACCAGTGGAAGGCAGCGGCCGAAGCGCTGTTCGAGGACAACTGGACCATGTTGGTGGACATCACCGCGGTGGACTACCTGAATTACGGCGCCGGCCGAGCCCTCCCCGCCCCGGTGAAACCAGAACGATTTGAGGTCGTGGCCAACTTCGTCCGTTTCGACACAGGCGCTCGGATCCGCATGCGGACCCAGGTTCCGGAGTCCGACCCGAGGATTGAATCGTTGTATGCCACGTTCCCCGGTTCGGATTATCAAGAACGCGAAACCTTTGACATGTTCGGTATCGAGTTCGTTGGGCACCCCGATCTCAGCAGGATCTTGATGCCGGAGAACTGGGTGGGCTACCCGCTTCGGAAAGACTTCGCCCAGGGTGTGATCCCGGTGCAGTTCAAGAGCCCTAATCAGCCACGCGATCGTTCCAGCAGGGAAGGCCGATCCTGATGACCATCACACCTGACGAAACGGTCACCGACCCGCCTAGGGCTTTGCGAACCCCGGAACCTGCCGGTGGCCAACTCCATCGTCTACCGAGGTTGAATTCGGTGCTCCGCATGAGCGAGGTGCAGGCGGCCGAATTGGCCGACCAACCCCTCGAGGACGAAAACGATCAAACGATGCTGGTGAATATGGGCCCATCCCATCCCAGCACCCACGGTGTTCTCCGGCTGATGTTGGAGATGGATGGCGAGATCGTTCGCCGCTCCAAACCCATCATCGGGTATCTCCACACCGGGATGGAAAAGACGGGTGAGTCGCTCACATACCTTCAAGGCGGCACAAACGTCACCCGGATGGACTACGCATCCCCGCTCTTCAATGAGTTGGTATTTTCCTTGGCCACAGAACAGCTTCTCGATGTAGAGATTCCACCCCGGGCAACGTGGATCCGGATGCTGATGTGTGAAATGAACCGGATCGCTTCCCACCTTCTCTTCATGGCCACCAACGGCATGGATCTCGGTGCGGTTTCCATGATGATCTACGGTTGGCGGGAACGCGAACAGGTTCTGCGCTTTTTCGAAAAAGTCAGCGGGTTGCGGATGAACCACAACTACATCCGTCCCGGTGGTGTTGCGGCAGACCTCCCCGACGGCTGGCGTGACGACGTGTTGTTCCTCATGGACATGCTGCCTCCGCGCCTCGAGGAGTACGACATCCTCATGACTGGTCAGCCCATCTGGCGCGAGCGCCTTCAGGGGGTCGGCGTCCTGTCACCCGAAGAAGCATTGGCGCTCTCGGTGACCGGCCCGGTCTTGCGATCCACTGGGATCGCCCGAGACATTCGCAAGGACGAGCCCTACCTCGCCTACGACGAGGTCGATTTCGATGTGCTGGTGGGTTCCTACGGCGATTCTTATGACTGCTATGCCATTCGTCTGAATGAAATCCGCGAGTCCATCCGGATCGTGCGCCAAATCGTGGAAAACATGCCAAAGGGGGACTACCGGGTGCAAGACACCAAAGTCACGCCACCGCCCCGGACCCGCATCGATGAATCCATGGAAGCCCTGATCCATCATTTCAAGATCTTTACCGAGGGCTTCAAAGTGCCTGAGGGCGAGGTGTACGTGGCGGTGGAATCTCCCCGAGGTGAACTGGGCTGCTATCTCGTGAGCGACGGATCAGCCGTTCCTTACCGCATGCACATACGCGCCCCCAGCCTGGTCAACCTCCAGTGTTTGCCCCACAAGATGGCCGACGGTCTGGTGGCCGACGCCGTAGCGAGCATCTCCAGCGTGGACCCCATCATGGGCGAGGTAGACCGATAAATGCCTCCACAGCCTCACGCCCAACTCAGTCTGTTCGCTCCGCCCGCAATTACATTGGTCACCACATGTCAAGACTGAACGAAGCCAACGTCGAACTCGCCCAAGAAATCATCGCCCGGTATCCGCGGCGCAAAAGTGCACTGATTCCGCTATTGCACGTGGCGCAGGAACAGAACGGCTACGTCACCACGGCTGCCATGGAGCACTTGGCCGAGCTGGTCGGCATCACGCCGGCCGAAGTTTTGGGCACCGCCAGTTTTTATGAGATGTTCAAGTTCGAGCCTCAGGGCAAGTACATGGTGAATATCTGCACCAACATTTCCTGCCAGTTGCTGGGCGGAGAAGAGTTGCTGCATCACGCCGAGAAGACCCTGGGGATCCGGCCCGGTGGTACGACCGACGACGGGTTGTTCACGCTGGAAGACGTTGAGTGCATGGCCGCCTGCACCGAGGCCCCGTGCTTGCAGGTCAACTACCGGCATGAGTATCGGCTCGACCACGACGATTTCGACACGCTGATCAGCGAGCTTCGGTCTGGGAGTCGCCCTGACATCCCTGATCACGGAACGCTGGGTCTTGTCCGCCAACACATTCCTGACGGCCGGATGGCCGGCATTGACTCCCCTGAGAAAACCGGATCGCCGGAGTGGTTCACCGCCCGGTCCTCCAACTAGTTCGTACTTCGATTGAGAGCAATTTGATGGCTACCAACACCTACGTGCCCCACGCCGCCGGATATGTCGACAACGAGGGCGTCAAGATCGTCTCCAGTCGATTCCAATATGAGGACAGCTACACGTTGGAGCGTTCGCTGTCCACCGGCGGTTACGAAGGCATGAAGAAGACGCTGCGGATGCAGCCTGCCGAGGTCGCCGCCGTCGTGAAGGATGCCGTGCTTCTGGGGCGTGGCGGCGCCGGCTTCCCTGCCGGTGTGAAATGGGGGTTCATGCCACCGGTGTGGCCTCGCTACCTGGTGGTCAACGGCGACGAGTCCGAGCCGGGCACCTACAAAGACCGGCTTCTCATGGAACGGGATCCTCATCAGCTGATCGAAGGCTGCATCATCGCCTGCTTCGCTTTGGGTCTCAACACTTGTTTTCTCTACGTGCGGGGCGAGATGCCTGTAGCCCAGGAACGCATCGCTGAGGCGCTCAACGACGCCTATGCCGCGGGTCTCGTTGGTAAGAACATCGACGGCACCGATGTGAGTATCGACATCGTTCTCCACTGGGGTGCCGGCGCCTACATCGTTGGCGAGGAGACGGCACTGATCGAAAGCCTCGAAGGAAATCGAGGCATGCCAAGGCTCAAGCCGCCGTTCTTCCCGGCGGCCAAGGGCCTCTACATGAAGCCCACGATCGTCAACAATGTTGAGACCCTGGCCAACCTGCCGTGGATCATCACTAACGGTGCAGCCAACTTCAAGGAATACGGTTCTGAGAAATCCCCTGGCACGCGGCTGCTGGCGATTAGCGGTCATGTCAAACGACCCGGCGTGTATGAAGTAGAGCAGGGCCGGGTTTCGTTCCGCGAATTGTTCTACGGCCATAACTTCTGCGGCGGAATCAAAGATGACAACGACCTCAAGATGTTCATTCCTGGCGGAGGCTCCGCTCCCTGGTTCTTTGAGGAGCAGTTGGATCTGCTGCTGGAGGCCGGCGACGTTGGTCCCGCGGGATCCATGCTGGGGTCCGGGGCGATCGTCGTGATGGATCACACCACCGATGCAGTGAAAGCCTGTTTACGAGTAGTGCGGTTCTTCGCTCGAGAGAGCTGCGGCAAATGCACTCCATGTCGCGAAGGCACCAGCTGGGAAGAAAAGATTCTCCAACGAATCCTCGACGGTCATGGCCGGCCCGAAGACATCGACCTTCTGCTCGAGGTTGGAGCAAATATCAGCCCGAGCCCCTACCCGGTGGCTGCCGCTCCGGAGAGCGGGTTGGAGGCGGTACCGTTTCCTCCGAAGCAGACCACCATCTGCCCCCTTGGACCCAGCTCAGTGGCACCCATTACCAGTGCTATTCGTCGGTTCCGACCCGAATTCGAAGCCAAGATCGCCGCCGTGTCGCCGGTTGGTGCAGGAGCATAATGACCGCCACGGAGAATCCAGAATCGGCCAGCCCCGAAACGAACCCCGGTGTGCCTTTCACTCTCAATGGTGTTGAATTCCACGCCAACGACGGTGAGCTACTGATCGATGCGGCGAAGCGCCACGGAGTCCACATCCCGCACTTTTGCTATCACCCGAGAATGACACCGGTAGGGATGTGCCGAATGTGTTTGGTGGAAGTCGATACGGGCCGAGGGGCGGGTCTTCAGCCGTCCTGCATGCTGCCGGTCACTCCCAACATGAAGGTGAACACCGAATCCGAACCAACCACGAAGGCTCAGGACGGAGTACTGGAACTCCTGCTGATCAATCATCCGTTGGATTGCCCGGTGTGCGACAAAGGCGGTGAGTGCCCTCTCCAAGACAACGCCTACGCATTCGGGCCCGGCGAGTCCAGGTTCGTGGAGGAGAAGCGGCACTACGAGAAGCCCATCCCCATCAGCGATCTGGTCTATCTGGACCGGGAGCGATGCATTCTGTGTGACCGGTGCACCCGTTTCGCTTCAGAGGTCGCCGGCGATCCGCTCATCCACTTCATCGGTCGGGGTGCTCAAACCGAGGTCAATACGTTCCCCGAACACGAATTCTCCAGCTACTTCAGCGGGAACACGGTCCAGATCTGCCCGGTGGGTGCGCTCACCGCAAAGCCGTACCGTTTCGCCGCCCGCCCGTGGGATCTCAGCGAGACGGAGTCCACGTCGATGGTCGACAGTACCGGCGCCCGGGTGGCCCTGCACTCCAGTCAGGACCGTCTTGTTCGCATCCAGGGAGTGGATTCCGACGCCACCAACTGGGGATGGTTGAGCGATAAGGAACGCTTCATTTACGAGGCCACTGATTCCCCCGAACGGCTCACCGAGCCGCTGGTACGGGATGGCAGCGGCGACGCCGTTCCCACCCGTTGGAACAATGCGGTGAAGCAGGTGGTGGAAGCTCTCGCCAGGCCGTCGGATCCCCGCCGCATTGGCGTGATCGGCGGTGCCCGCCTCACCCTCGAGAGCCAATACGCGTGGGCCAAGCTCCTCAAAGGCCTGGGTGCGGTCGACAACATCGACGCCCAGTTGGGCGACGGTCTGCCCGCTGAGCTGGTCCTTGGCCTCCCCAAAGCAACGATCGACTCGGCCTGCCAGCCTGGCGGAGTAGTGGTATTGCTCGGCCCGGACCTCAAAGAGGAACTCCCCACCCTGTATCTGCGGTTGCGCCACGCCATTCAGTTCGATGGGGTTTCCCTCGTGGAAATCTCGCCTCGGGTCACTTCGTTCGGTGACACGGTTGCAGCCCGGCTCAACCCGTTGCCCGGTGCCACGGGACAGATTGCCAAGGCGTTGGCCGATGGCATGGTGGGCACCAGCATCGGTCGCAGTTCTGCCGAAGAACTCTCCGCAGCCCACAAGCTGCTCATTTCAGACCGTCCCGTGACTGTCATTCTGGGACGAGGTAATTTGGCTGAGTCCACCGACATCATCGCCTCCGCGGTGGCGTCATTGCGGCGCGCGAATCCCAACGCCAAATTCCTCACCGCCCTCCGACGTGGCAATGTGCACGGCGCGTTGGAGATGGGTCTCACACCTGGCTATTTGCCCGGGGCTCAGCCCCTGTCGGCCGCGGTGGATGGCTGGGATATGGCACCGAGGTCCAGGGGTCTCGACACCGCCGGCATTCTGAAGTCGGCGGTAAATGGAACCCTGGACACGTTGGTCCTTCTCGGGGCCGATCCCTTGACTGATTTCCCAGACTCGAAACTGGCTGCGGCCGCATTCGAGCGGGTCGGCACCGTAATCTCGGTAGACACCTTCATGACCGCAAGCACCGGGCGGGCCGACGTGGTCCTCCCGGCGGCGATGTTCGGCGAGGTCGATGGAACATTCCTCAATCTCGAGGGCCGGATTTCCCCAGTGCAAGCAAAGGTCACCTCACCAGGACAGACCCGAGCTGACTGGATGATCGCAGCCGAAGTCGCCGCTGCGGCCGGGGGAGATCTGGGGTTCACTACCCTGGCCGAGCTTCGATCCGATATTGCGGCCAACGTGCCTGGCTTCTCCGACGTCCATTGGGATCGCACTGGTCATGGTGCAGACGGCCCCGTGATCACCGGTATCCGGTCATGGGAACCTACGCTCACCGAAACCGCACCGATCCCACCCGCCGACGACTACGGTCTTCGGTTGGTGGTTGATCGCAAACTTTGGGACAACGGAACGATGACGCTGGCCGCAGCTTCGCTGAAGGGCCAGGTAGGTGATGCGGTGATGAGCGTGTCCCCAGCCGACCTCGCTCGCCTTCGTATTCCGTCGGGAAATGAGGCGTCGGTTGCAGTGGGCGGCGGGGATGCTCGTACTGTGGTGGTGATGAGCGATCCCCGAGTGCCCGTGGGAGCCGCACATGTCCCGTTCCACCTCAACGGGGTGGACGCGTCAGACTTCCTTGTCACCGGGCAACCGGTGATCGACATCCGGATTCAGGCGCTGTAATGGACCCTTACCTGCTCGACGGCGTCGATTTCGGCGATGTCGTACTGTCGGTGGCCAAGGCCATCCTGGCCTTCGTCATCTGCCTGGTCGCCACCATGTTCATGGTCTGGTTCGAGCGCAAGGTAGTGAGTCGCCTCCAGAATCGGATCGGCCCCAACACCTCCGGCCCTTTCGGGATTCTCCAAACGCTGATGGACGGGATCAAGTTGTTCTTCAAAGAAGACAACATCCCTAAGGAGGCCGATCCCTTCGTCTTCCGCCTCGCCCCTTACTTGTCGCTCATCCCGGCATTTCTCACCTTCACGTTGATCCCCCTCGGCGGCGACTTCAACAACGGGAACGATGGGGCGGTCACGGTTTTTGGGCGGGAAACATTTCTTCAGGTCGCCGACCCGCCCGTTGGCATCCTTTTCTTTCTCGCCATGAGTTCGCTGGGAATCTACGGGATCATGCTGGCCGGCTGGGCTTCTGGCTCGAAGTATCCATTGTTGGGCTCGGTCCGGGCCTCGGCCCAGGCCATCAGTTACGAGGCTGCTCTGGGGTTGAGTTTGGCTGCGGTTGTATTGGTGACTGGTGGTTTGAGCATGAACTCGATCGTGATGCAGCAGGCCGGTGAAGGCTTCGGCGGCATTATTCCCAACTTCAACATCATCGTCACCGGGTTCATCCCGTTTGCTGTTTTCCTCATCGCCGGTACCGCCGAGCTCAACCGGCCGCCGTTCGACCTTGTTGAGGCGGAGCAGGAATTGGTTGGCGGGTTTCACACTGAATACTCCGGCATCCGTTTCGCGTTGTTCTTCCTTGCCGAGTTCATGAATACGGTCACGATGGCGGCCATCATCGTGACGTTGTTCTTCGGGGGGCCGGCTGGTCCGGCCTTCCTGGGGTCCACATTGGGTTGGTTGACCGGCATGTTCTGGTTCCTTCTGAAACTGCTCGTATTTCTCTTTGCCTTTGTCTGGTTCCGAGCGTCGTTGCCTCGGTTCCGGTATGACCAGTTGATGTCCTTGGGATGGAAGCTTCTGATTCCGTTGTCACTGGGATGGTTGTTGGTGCTGGCCGGCATCCGTGTTGCCCGCAATGGCGACCTCGGCATCGCTGATTCGGCTTTCGGCGACACACTGATCGTGATCGGCGTTGCCTTCGCAATTCTGCTCATCGGTATGTATGTGCTCCGCAGCGCCATGACCAATGCCCGTCGGGACCGTCTGATAGCGGCGGGCTTCAACCCCCGGGAGGTCAACTGACATGGGATATTTCGAGGGATTCGGTGTAACGCTCAAGCAGTGGGGGGTCGGTACAACCACCAAGGAATACCGCGGTGGCCGGACCAATCGCCAAGGCGAGATCAATCCCAAAGACCAAAAGGCACCAAAGCCGGAACGGGTCCACGGTCGCCACGTCCTGAACCGTTATGAGGACGGGATGGAGAAGTGCATCGGATGTGAACTGTGTGCCGGCGTGTGTCCCGCCAACTGCATCTATGTCCGCGGAAAGGACAACCCCGTAGAAGACCCCAAAAGCCCGGGCGAGCGGTACGGGTACGTGTACGAAATCAACTACTTGCGCTGCATTCACTGCGATCTTTGCGTTGAAGCGTGCCCCACCCAGGCCATCACCGAGACCAAGCTCTTCGAGTTCTCCTTCACCAACCGCCAGGACGCCATCTACACCAAGGATGAACTCTTGGTCGGCGACGACGGCAAACCGCAAAATCTGCCTTGGGAAGACTGGCGGCCCGGTGAGGACGAGCACACCTCGGGGTGGATGCGGGCCACTTCCTCCTCCGGCAAGGCCAGCTTTCTGGGTACCACCAACTGGAACGGCGAACTGGGCTACGGCGTCCGTCCCAGCGAACTCCCTCAAGATGAAAAAGACGCAAGTGTCACCCTGGCTGCGGCCGAGCACGACCATTCCGACCACGACCATTCCGACCACGACCATTCCGACCACGGAGGCCACTGATGGTAGAAGTTATTACCTTCCTGGTGGCCGGGGCGATCGTGCTGGGCGGGGCACTGGGTGTCATTTTGCTTCCCAAACCGGTACACGCTGCGCTCAGTTTGATTGCTTCATTCTTCGGCGTGGCGGTTGTCTTCATCATTCAGGAGGCTCACTTCTTGGCGCTGGTGCAAGTCGTGGTCTATGCGGGGGCAATCGTGGTGCTGTTCCTGTTCGTGATCATGTTGTTGGGGGTGGACACCGCGGACTCGCTTCGGGTCGAACCGTTGGTCGGTCAACGGTCGATGGCCATCCTGTTCGGGGTGCTCCTTCTCGCGCTCACCTTCGGCGGACTTTTCTTGTCGGGTCCCGGGGGCGAGGACGGTGCGGTGGCGCTCACCGGTCAGGAGTCTGTGATTCGCCCAATCGACGATCGTCCTCAGGTTGAACAGTTGGGGGAGGACCTCTTCAGCCGTAACATTCTTGCGTTCCAAGCGACTGCGCTGCTGCTCACCATCGCCACCGTGGGAGCGGTTGTGCTGGTGCGCAACGAAGGTGGCGAAGACTTGGTCGTCGATGAACCTGGTCTAGCGGCCGAGTAACGATGTACTGGACTGCGATGCGTATCGAGCGAGAGGAGGGAACATGGAACTGACCGAGAGCTGGTATCTGGTTCTGAGCGCCCTGTTGTTCTCGATCGGTGCTGTGGGCCTCCTTATCCGGCGGAACCCGCTTGTGATGTTCATGTGTATCGAGCTGATGCTCAACGCGGTGAACATCACCTTCGTCACGTTCTCCATCTCCCTCAACGATTTGGCCGGCCAGTCCGCCGTGTTTTTCGTGCTCGTGGTGGCTGCCGCCGAGGTAGTGATCGGCCTGTCGATCGTCGTGGCCGTGCTGCGACGCACCCCTGAAGCAACCGCCGACGACATCTCGGCGCTACGGGGTTAGCTGTGCTGGAACTCGCCTGGCTAATACCCGCCGCCCCGCTCGCCGGTTTCGCATTTCTCGTCCTTCTTGGCCGCCGACTCGGTGAACCGGCGGCCGGCTGGCTAGCTTTCCTGGCTACAGCCACCAGCTTCGTGGCCACCGCCGTGGTATTCCTCGGGCTCGTTGCCGAGGACTTCGAAGAACGCTTCTTCATTCAGACCCTTTTCGAATGGGTACCGGCAGGGAACTTCACCGTCAACGCCGGACTGCTGGTGGACCCCCTCTCCATCACCATGTGCCTGTTCATCACCGGTGTTGGTGCGCTGATCCATCTCTACTCCATCGGATACATGCATGGCGACCCCAACTTCTCAAAGTTCTTCGTCTACCTGAACCTGTTCATCTTCGCCATGTTGGTCCTGGTTCTGGGCGACAATATGTTGATGACCTTCCTCGGTTGGGAAGGTGTTGGGGCGTGCTCCTACTTCCTTATTTCGTTCTGGTTCACCGATTCCTCCAACGCCTCCGCCGGGAAGAAAGCCTTTGTCACCAACCGGATCGGTGATTTCGGATTCATGCTGGCCATGTTCCTGGTGTTCTCCACGATCGGTTCGATCAGCTACGCCAACATCCTGTCGTCAGCGCCTGGCCTCGCTACCGGTACAGCCACCGCGATCGTGCTGCTCTTGCTGCTCGCCGCTGCTGGCAAGTCGGCCCAGCTGCCACTCTATGTGTGGCTGCCCGATGCCATGGCCGGCCCAACGCCAGTCTCGGCTCTCATTCACGCAGCCACCATGGTGACCTCGGGCGTCTACCTGCTGACTCGAATGAACCCCGTGCTGGCGGTCGCTGACGGATGGGCTACCACCAGCATCGCGTGGGTCGGGGCGCTCACAGCGTTGTTCGCTGCCACGGTGGCTCTGGCCCAGAATGACATCAAGAAGGTGCTGGCCTACTCCACGGTCTCCCAACTCGGCTATCTCTTCCTTGCCGTTGGCGTAGGGGCCTACGTTCCCGCCATATTTCACATGGTCACCCACGCCTTTTTCAAGGCGTTGCTGTTCCTGGGCTCCGGCTCGGTGATTCACGGCATGAAAAACGAACAAGACATGCGCCGGATGGGCGGTCTTGCCAAGCTGATGCCCATCACGGCCATGACATTCATTGTTGGCTGGTTGGCGATCGCTGGAGTTCCTCCGTTCGCTGGGTTCTGGAGCAAAGACGAGATCCTGCTATACGCATGGAACGAAAACAAAGCCCTCTGGGCGGTTGGCCTCGTTACCGCCCTCCTCACGGCGTTCTATATGACCAGACAGGTGATCCTCACCTTCTTCGGCCGGACCCGGTTCTTCGATGCCACCGCCGAAGAGATCTACGGTGCATTCGATAACCGCCTCGCCACCGCCGGGGGAGGGGTTGCAAGCGCCGAAGACAATCTTGTCGCCGCTCATTCGGCGGTCGAGAAGGCCGCTGCCGATGTTGACAAACGCAGCCAGGCCGTGCAGGTGTCGGCCGAGAAACTGAACGAAGCCAAAGAAGCGTTGGCCAAGGTCAGTGCCGACGACGAATCCCACGCAAAACTGCAAAAGGCGCTGGACAAGGCCGAGAAGAGTGTTCCCAAGGCCTCTGAAAATCTCGCCTCCAGTCAGCACGGTCTCGTGCAAGCCAACAGCGGAGTTGACGAGGCCAACACCCAACTGGCCACCGCTAAATCCGCATTTGCGGCATTGCAGGCCAAACGCAACTCACTAGCGCTGCCCGATGAACACGTCACCGCTCTATCCGAGGCTCCCGAGCTGGGTGATCTGCTCGATGAAATGCCCAATTCCTACCGGGAACGGCAGGAATACCACCCCCACGAGTCTCCGTGGACAATGACAGTGCCATTGGTCGTGTTGGCCGGTGCGTCCGCGGTAGCAGGCGGTTTGAATCTCCCGTTCAGCAAGGATCTGCACTTCCTCGGCCACTGGCTGGAGCCCAGCCTGTTTGCCAATGAGGCAGAACTCCTCGTGGCAACCTCCACCAAATGGGGGCTTGCAGTAGTAGCGATAGTTTGCGCGCTTGCAGCCATCGGGGCCGCCATTGCCGTGTACCTCCGCGGCCGGGCGGAGCCGCAGGTCATCGAGAGGGAACCTTTCGCCCGAGCGTGGTACGTGGATGAGACTTTCGCCCGAATCGCGGGGGGTCCTGGCCAAAAAGGCTTTGATCTGGCAGCGCTGTTCGACCGTCGGGTGATCGACGGCGCGGTGGACGGCGTTGCCACCGCGGCACGTGCGTTGGGCACGTCGATGCAGTCGCTCCAGACCGGGTTCGTTCGAAACTCCGCTTTGGGGATCGTGGTTGGTTCAGCTGGTGTTGTGGCCTGGTTCCTCGCGAGGTTGTGGCAATGATGGTCTCCCAGACCGGACTCCTGTTTGGCGCCGAAGCGGCCGAGGCCGTGTCGTTCTCGTTGCTACCGGCCTTGGTGATCGTGCCGCTCCTGACGGCGCTGGTGATCGGGCTGCTCCCCAGCAGCCGTGGCGAGTATGCCCGCCTGACGGCGCTGGTTGGCTCCGCCGCTACCGGGGCACTCTCGGTCTATCTGCTGCTGGACTTCGACGCCAGCGATGGCGGCTTCCAGTACGTGGTAGCCCAGGACTGGATCGCCGATTTCGGCTTGTCGCTCCAGTTCGGCGTCGACGGGATCTCACTCTTCCTTGTGGTGATGACCGGCATCTTGTTCCCCGTGGGAATCCTCGCCACGACTGCCGAGCATCACCCCAAGGCGTACCACCTGTGGGTGATGGTTCTGATGGCGGGGTCCATGGGCGTCTTCATGGCGCTGGACCTTCTGCTGTTCTTCATGTTCTTCGAGATCGTGCTGGTCCCCATGTATTTCTTGATCGGGGGGTGGGGCCACGGGAATCGGGTCTACGCGGCGCTCAAGTTCTTCATTTTCACCATGGCCGGATCGGCGTTGATGCTCGTCGGCATCTTCGGCGTAGTGTTCCTCACCGCCCGCCAAACCGGGGTGGTCACATTTGATATACGGGCACTCGCCGAAGCTCAGGCGCTCACCGGGTTCGAATCTCGAGCAGTCCTGTTGGCGTTCGCGTTGGCGTTCGCTGTGAAGGTTCCGCTGTTCCCACTGCACACCTGGTTGCCCGACGCTCATACCGAGGCCCCCACCATCGGTTCGGTCATCCTGGCCGGCGTGATGCTGAAGTTGGGAACCTATGGTTTCCTTCGGTTCGGGCTCTACCTCTTTCCCGAGGCCTCCTATGATCTCGCCCCGCTCTTCCTCACGCTGGGGGTGATCGGCATCCTGTATGCGGCGATTGTGGCCACCATGCAGAGAGATCTGAAACGGCTGATCGCCTATTCGTCCATTGCCCATCTCGGATTCATCATGGTGGGTCTGTTCGCCCTCAACTCTCAGGGCATCCAAGGGGCCGTTTTTCAGATGGTGGCCCACGGCATCTCTACCGGCGCCCTCTTCATCCTGGTCGGTTGGATCTACGAACGCCGCCACACCCGTTTGATCGCTGAGCTCTCGGGGCTCCAGAAATCTGCTCCGATCTTTGCCGGCGTGTTCACTCTCGTCATGCTGTCCAGCGTTGGCCTACCGGGCCTGAACGGATTCGTTGGCGAGTTCTTGATCCTGCTGGGCGCCTTCAACGATGAGGCCCGGTGGTGGGCGATCATTGGGACCAGCGGTGTCATCCTGGCCGCCCTCTACCTTCTGTGGGCTTACCAACGGGTGTTTCATGGTGTTGCCGAGGGGGAGAACGCCACGATGGCGGACCTCAAGGTGTCGGAGTTCTTGTCCATCCTTCCGCTCTTGGCGCTGATCATAGGGATGGGTGTCTACCCCAAGCCGATCCTCGACCGGATCGAACCGGCCGTTGATGACCTCATCGCCCACATCGAGGCCAACGTAGACGGATTTGATGAGCCCGAACCGGATGTCCCCGCCGAACATGATCCTCGTGAGCTGTTGATCGAGGCGTTCCACGAGGCCGAAGCCAGCCATGCCGAGTCCGCTGAGGGAGAGGGGGAGTGATGTTGGCCCAAGTTGCCACTCCTGAAGTTCCGTGGTCGCTCCTGTGGCCGTTCCTGCTGATGGCGCTCGGAGCCGTTGCGTTGGTGACGATCACGTCGCTGGTGACAGAGCTTCGGACCCGCCAGTTTCCCTCGCTCTTCACGATCGCCATGGCGGTCGGAGGCGGGGCATCCCTTCCCTACATTTGGGGGCGAATTGGCGAAATCCCGGAACGGCGCATCCTGGTCCTCGACGGGGCGATGAGCATCGACTATTTCACGATCGTCGCGGCCGCCATTATCCTCTCCGCGGTTGTATTTGCCGCGATCTTCCTGGACGACTATCTCCGCCGAGAAGGCCTGGATGGACCCGAGTGGTACGTGCTCATCATGTTGTCGGCCTCCGGCGGGTTGATGATGGCTGCGGCGGAGGATCTGATCGTCACTTTCTTGGGTCTCGAGATTCTATCAATCGCCGTTTATGTGCTGGCTGCGCTCCACCTGCGCCGCGCCGAAAGCCAGGAAGCCGGCTTCAAGTATTTCGTACTCGGAGCGCTGTCATCGGCATTCTTCCTTTACGGCATCGCCTTGGTGTATGGCGCCACCGGGAGCACTCGCCTCAGCGAAATCGACGCCGCGCTGTTCGCCACCAACGCCCGGGGACTCGTCCCGGCCGAGGACTCGTCGATGATCTTGGCGGGAATGGCGCTCCTTTTGGTGGGTTTCGGTTTCAAAGTCTCGGCTGCTCCCTTCCATCTGTGGACGCCGGACGTCTATCAGGGCGCCCCAACCCCTGTGGTGGGATTCATGGCCTCGGCGGTGAAGGTGGGTGGCTTCGCCGGACTCCTGCGGGTCTTCCTCGCCGGGTTTGGCCGCCTGGGTGATGACTGGCGTCCGGTGGTCGGTGCCATGGCGTTGTTGTCGATCGTGATCGGTTCATTCCTGGCCATTCGCCAAGACAACGTGAAGCGCATGCTGGCCTACTCCTCCATCAGTCACGCTGGGTTCATCCTTATCGGCCTTTTCGCAGCGGGTTCCCGAAATGCCGAGGTGGCCCAGCTCGGAACCCGTTCTGTTCTGTTCTACCTCTTCGCCTACACGGTGATGGTGGTCGGCAGTTTTGGAGTGGTCACCCTGGTTGGCGGTCGCGGCGATGGAAAGCACGATCTCAGTGATTACGCCGGCCTCGCCCAGCGCAGCCCGATCCTGGCGGGGTTTTTCCTGGTGCTGTTGTTCGCCCAGGCTGGCATTCCTTTTACCAGCGGCTTCCTTGCCAAGTTCGGTGTCATTCAGGCGGCGGTTCGAGACGAGGCCTATGTACTGGCCGGGGTGGCGATGGTTGCCGCAGTAGTGGGTGCCTACCTCTACCTGAGGATCATCAAGACCATGTTCTTCAGCGATGGCGCCCACACGGTTCCGGTTGCCGCCGCCCTCGATACCAATGTTGAGGCCACTCCAGACGGAGCGGTCATCGCGCCGGACGAGCAGATCTCGCTCCCACCCGCCGCTGTGGCCGCCATCTTGGTCGCAGTTGCGATCACGTTGTTGTGGGGGTTTGCCCCGAACATCGGCGGCGACATCCTTCGGGACGCCGCCGCCACCTTCCTGCGCTAGGCCCCGTTCGTGCAACAAGAACGAGGCGATTGGTTGGGCAGGCAAGGCAGGTAAATCAACTTGCTCAAGCTGGGGTTGCAGTTGTCGATACGAATCGCAACTTCTCTTGAAAGCTGCGTCTCGTGCGTCGCTTCCTGTGTTTGAGCGCTTTGTGAGGAGTCAGCCCAAGCTCTAGCGTTGGTTCATGACCGATCGCACTGCCTTCCGCACCTGTCCGCTCTGCGAGGCCGGGTGCGGATTGGAGATCGAACTCAGCGCCACGCCCGATGGCGGTGAAGAGGTGAGGCGCATCCGCGGCGACATGGACGACGTCTTCAGCGCTGGCTTCCTCTGCCCCAAGGGCTCCACCCTCAAACACCTACATGAGGACCCAGACTGGCTCCGGGAACCTCAGATCAAACGGGACGGCCGGTTCGTTCCGGCCACCTGGGACGAGGCATTCGAGGCTGTCGCCGCCGGGCTCAAGCCGGTCATCGACCAGCACGGTCGGGACGCGGTGGCGATCTATCTAGGGAACCCCAATGCCCACAGCTTGGCACCGATGTTCTACAACCGGACCTTGATCCGCGCCATGGGCACTCGCAACCGATTCAGTGCCTCAACAGTTGACCAACGGCCAAAGGAGATCTCCGCCGCCATGCTGTTCGGGTCGGTCACCGTGCCGGTCCCAGACCTGGACAGAACCGATTACCTCCTGGTGCTCGGGGCCAATCCGCTGGCCAGCAATGGGTCGCTCTGTACCGCCCCGGACTTCCCGGGTCGCATGAAACGAATTCAAGAACGGGGCGGATCTGTTGTGGTTGTGGACCCGCGGCGCAGCGAGTCCGCTGAAGTAGCAGATCGGCACCTCGCCATTCGACCAAACGGCGACGCCTACTTTCTGGCTGCACTTTCTCATGAGCTGCTGGCTCGCGGTGCGGCGCCAGGACGACTGGCGCCGTTCACCACCGGGTTGGACCGGTTGCCGCAGTTGTTCGCCCCGTTTACTCCCGCAGCGGTAGTAGGTCGTACCGGGCTCACCGTCGCGCAGGTCGAACGAGTGGCCGATGACCTGATCGCCAGTCCCACCGCCGCCGTCTACGGGCGGATCGGTACCACGTGTCAGGAGTTCGGAACGCTGAGTAGTTGGCTTGTGGACGTCGTGAACCTCCTGAGTGGCAACCTCGATCGTGAGGGCGGGGCCATGTTCGCAACGGGGGCAGCTGGCCAACCCTCGACTCAGGGCGAGCCCGGCAAGGGCCGGGGCTTCCGAATGGGACGCGCGGTGAGCCGGGTTTCGGAACAGCCGGAGTGTTTCGGGGAGTTCCCCGTAACCGCGTTGCCGGAGGAGATCGAGACGCCAGGAGACGGCCAGGTGCGGGCCCTGGTGACGGTGGGGGGAAACCCGGTGAGCTCCAACCCCAACAGCGGACGCCTCGATGCGGCCATCGAAGGCCTGGACTTCATGGTCAGCGTTGACCCCTACATCAACGAGACCACTCGCCATGCCGACGTGATCCTGCCGCCTCCCTCGCCGTTGCAGAAGCCCCACTATGACCTCGCTCTCCTCAACTTCGCTGTTCATAATGTGGCGAACTACTCGCCGCCCGTTCTGCCGTTGGAGGAGACGCAAATGGACGAGGGACAAATTCTCCTTCGCCTCGCCGCAGTCTTTCTCGGCGAGGCTGCCAGTGGGCCGGCTGCCGCAGAAGCGGTGGAAAACCTGGATATGGCGACGGCTACCGGCATGGCGAGCGGAGCCGTGAAGGACGGTTTTGGCAAAGTTGCCGATCGCACTGCAGAAGATTTGCTGGAGGCCGTCGGTGAGCGGACGGGAAGCGAACGCCTGTTGGACATCGCGCTTCGGACCGGACCATTTGGAGACGGCTTCGATCCTGACAGTGGAGGGCTTTCCCTCAACACCCTGGAGACCAGTCCCCACGGTGTTGATCTCGGCCCGCTGGAGGCCAACCGCCTCCCCGGGATCCTTCGCACGGAGAGCGGGACAATCGAACTTCTGAACGATCAGCTGCTCAGTGAGATCGCCCGCCTCACCGAACTGTTGCAAGAAGAAACTCCGGAAATGGTGTTGGTTGGCCGCCGCCACGTGCGGTCAAACAACTCCTGGATGCACAATGTGCGGGTTCTCACCAAGGGCAAGAACCGCTGCACGATGCAGATCCACCCCCAGGATGCCGAGCGGTTGGGAATCAGCGATGGAGCAGCCGCCAGGGTGATCAGCCGGGTTGGTGAATTGGTGATCGACGCAGAGTGCACTGATGTCGTGCGACCAGGGGTGATCAGCATTCCACACGGGTTCGGACAGAATGCGGAAGGTGTGCAGTTGCGGGTGGCCTCGGAATACCGAGGGGTCAACACCAACCTCGTGACCGACGAGTACCTTCGCGATCCGATCAGCGGCAACATCGCTCTCAACGGCGTGCCCGTGACGGTGGCACCGGCCTGAAGCGCGCCATGATTCCGGACCGGCTGGCTACCTAACCGCTCGATCGAACCCACGATCGAGGGCCAGGGCCGGCTTGCCCCCGCCGATCGTCAGGGTTGGCGATCCAACACACTTCGAAGGACAAACAGCCGCAGCCTATGCAATTGGTCAAGCCGTCCCGCAGCCGCTGCAGTTCCGCCGCCCGCTGATCGATCCGCTCGAGCCATTTACCGGACAGTTGCTGCCAGTCTTCAGGCGAGGGGGTGTGGTCATCAGGGAGTTTGGCAAGTTCCTCCCCGATCTCGTCGAGGGTCAGCCCAATTCGTTGCGCAAAGACGATGAACGCGATCCGCCGCAGAACCGAGCGGTGGTACCGGCGGTGACCTGAACCGGCTCTCGTTGAACGGATCAAACCCCGGTCTTCGTAGAAGCGGAGGGCCGAAGACGCCACCCCGCTGCGCTTGGAAACCTCACCGATCGTCAGTACCGAATCCATGATCCAAGGATAGCCAAGTTTTCGCTTGACTTCAAGTTCACTTGAACTTGTAGTTTTAGACGAAACCCTACCGAAAGAACAGGAAGAATCATGGTGAATGACAGAAGTATCCGCGGCCTCCGGGTCGCAGTGACCGGTGGTACATCGGGCCTGGGACTGGCGCTCGTCCGATTGTTGAGCGCCGAGGGAGCAGCGGTAGCTTTCGTCGCCCGCACCGACGCCGACGTCGAGCGCGTGGTGAATGAAACCGGTGCGGTCGGAATCGTGGGTGACGTGAGCCAAAAGGACGACATCTATCCGATCGCGTTACAGATAACAGCCAATCTCGGTGGTCTGGACATCTTGATCAACAATGCATCGAGTCTCGGCCCGGTGCCGCTCTCTCCCCTCGCCGACACCGACTGCGAAGATCTCGAAGAAGCGCTCCGGGTCAACGTGCTCGCTCCTTTTCGGCTGACCAAAGCGCTGTATGGATCGCTAGCCGTGTCCGCTCGCCAAGGTCGAGTACCAACGGTGGTCAACATATCCAGCGACGCTGCCATCAACGCATACCCAACCTGGGGTGCATACGGGGCGAGCAAGGCGGCCCTTCGCCATCTCACGGCAATCTGGGGTGAGGAATCCAACGACACCGGGATTCGGTTCATTTCGATCGACCCCGGTGACATGGACACTCCTTTGCATGCACTTGCGGACCCTGATGCTGACCCTGCCACCCTGAAACGCCCGGCTGATTCGGCGGCAGAAGTAGTAGATGCGATCCAGGCGGTCCGCCGGACGGATGGGTTCAACGCTGTCGGTGTCCGACCATGATGGCCGCCACCGGTCCCAACCGAAACGTGGGAAAGCTGCTGGTCGTTTCCTCCGACGGGCATATCCATGACCGGGATCGTTCGGCCATCGCGTTGCAGTTCAGCCCGGTCGACCTGGTGATCGCCAACGACGCCGCCACGATCCCGGGGAGTCTTCACGGGCAACACGAGACCACTGGTGCACCCATCGAGATGAGATTGGCCGGCTTCGTTACCGTGGGTGATCCAACTCGATACATCGCCGTGGCATTTGGTGAAGGCGACTACCGGACACCAACAGAATCGAGGCCCCAGCCGCCCACCTTCAGATCGGGGGACCGTCTGCGGTTTGGGCCCCTGCGCGCCGTGGTCGAACAGCTCCTGGATCATCCCCGACTGGTCCAGATCAAGTTCTGCGGTGATGCGCTACAGGTCCGTACCGGGATCGCTCGGCACGGCCGGCCCATTCAATATGCTCACGTCTCCGGTGATCTGGCGCTCTGGGACGTGTGGACCTCTGTTGCCGCTGAACCGTTTGCGTTCGAGGCACCATCGGCGGGGTTCGCCCTCAACTGGCAGACTCTCTCGCAATGGAAACGGCGTGGTATCGGGTTCGAAACACTCACCCACGCCGCCGGCATCTCCTCCACCGGTGACCCCAAGCTGGATGAGCGATTGCCGTTGGACGAGCCGTACATCATTCCTGTGTCCACTGCAGCAGCAATTGCTCACACCCGATCAAGAGGCGGGGCGATCGTCGCAATTGGGACTACGGTGGCGAGGGCGCTGGAGTCCGCCGCGGAATATGACGGATCAGTTCGGGCAGGAAGCGGAATCGCTCGCAATCGCATCGGGCCCACAACCGAGCTCCTGGTGATCGACACCATTCTGACGGGCGTGCACGAACCAGGCGAAAGCCATTTTGAGCTCCTACGGGCCTTCACCACCGACTCGGTGCTGCAGCGAATCCATCACGTTGCCACGAAGCGCCACTACCGAACGCACGAGTTCGGTGACTCCATACTCATCGAACGGCACACAACGCGGGGAGGCCAAACGAAACCCTCACCCGCCCGAGGCAGCAGAGTCCCCTTCGGGATTGGCCACGAGGTCATCCATGGGGTCCTCGAGCCAGCCATCGGGCAGCGCAACAACTTGAGGGCCACGGGTATGACCGCGAGCGACTCGTCGATTCCCATCCGGTAACGCAACGTCGGGCAACTCCGCCAGGAGGTCATCGAGTTCAGCGAGGGAGTCGATGCGGCCCAACCGACCGCGGATTTCGCCGCCGAGCGGGTATCCCTTCAGATACCACGAGGTGTGTTTGCGAAACTCCCGGACCCCTTTGTACTCACCGAACCAGGCCACTAGTTCCTTGGCATGTTCGGCCATGATGAGTTTGACCTCGTCGGTTCGGGGCATCGGCGGAATGGGCTCGCCGGCAAATGCCGCATCGAGGTGAGCAAACAGCCACGGCCGGCCGAGACAGCCCCTGCCAATCACCACACCGTCGCAACCGGTCTGTTGCACCATGGCCAGCGCATCATCCGCTTCCCAGATGTCGCCGTTTCCATACACCGGGATTTCCGTGGGCACGGTCTCGCGAAGTTCGGTGATCTTGGACCAGTCCGCACTACCGCTGTAGAGCTGGGCCGCCGTCCGGCCGTGGAGGGCCACCGCTGCCACCCCCAATTCGGCTGCAATGCGCCCGGTGTCCAGATGGGTCTGATGGTTCGCATCAATTCCGACGCGAAACTTGATCGTGACAGGAATCGGACCGGCGGCCGCCACCGCAGCCCCAACGACCGCGCGAAGAAGTTTCCTTTTGTACGGCAGGGCGGACCCGCCACCGTTTCTCGTGACCTTACGGACCGGGCAGCCGAGGTTCAGGTCGAAATGGTCGATTCCTTCGGTGTCGATGAGCTTGCGAATCGCCTCGCCCACCACCACAGGATTCACGGCCGCCAGTTGAAGGCTACGTGGCGACTCATCGGGGGCGAACTGGGTGAGCTTCATGGTTTTGGCGTTGCCCTCGACCACGGCCCGGGCCGAGATCATTTCACTCACGTAAAGCCCACCCCCATACCGCTTGCATAACCGCCGAAACGGCGCGTTGGTGACTCCCGCCATCGGGGCCAGCACCACCTGCGGGCGATTCCCGGGTGAAAAGAGGGCAGCTTCGGTCACGGTTCCAGGATAGGAGCCCCACGCCACGCCCGGGAGCCCTCGGTGCTCAGGCCTTCAGTTGGCGAAACATGGTGGTTCAGTCGACGTCGAGGTCTCAGTCGACGTCGACGTCGACGTCATAGCCGTGATCCCGTCGACCGTCTCGACGGCGTTCGGCAAAGACCTTCGACCAGTCTTGTTTCAGGCGGCGGTCGATTCGGCGCCGCTCCGGAGCCGCCACGGCTTCGGGATGCTCCTTGACCGTCGCCACTGCAGAGAGAGCATCGGCCAGAGAGTCCGGATCGCTGAGAGAAACGGCGAGGTAGACCTCGGGAATCGACTTCAGATGTTTGGGGTCATACGTGGCGATCATGACGATGTGCGTGTCGGGACTTTCATGACGGATTTCGCCCACGACCTCACTTCCTCGCAAGCCGGGCGAATCGTCGCCGAGGACCAGTAGGTCGGGACGGAGTATCCGGCAGCTGTCCACCGCCATCACGGCGTTGGGTACCTCGCGAACGATCTCAAACTGACCGTGCTTGTGCACGATCTGGCGAGCCGCAACCGCTGCTCCCGGGTCTGAAATGGCGATAACGGCCGTGTAGACGTTTGAAGTCTCCATCAGATGACCTATCGGCACGCTGACCCTCAGCATTAACTCTCAATCCCCGCTGGCGCGAGAGTGGGTACTTTGGGGGAGGTGGAGCCGGTGTCACCGGCGTAACATTGCCGGGTGACCTTGATTCCGGAGTCTGATCGGTGGATGTTCAACGAAGGCAGCCATGTTCGGCTGTACGAGGTGCTTGGTTGTCAACCCTTGACAGCGTGGTCTGATCCCGGCCGCCGGTTCGCCGTGTGGGCCCCGTCCGCCCGATCCGTTGCCGTGTCCGGAGACTTCACCCAATGGGATGGAGCCGCGTCACTGCAATTGGAGCCGCAGGCATCCAGCGGCATCTGGGCGGGTGTTGTGCCAAACGCCAAAGTTGGGGACCGCTACAAGTTTCGCATCGAGACCGAACAGGGGTTTGTTGTGGAGCGGGCCGATCCACTCGCGTTCGCCGCCGAACTGCCGCCCCACACCGCTTCGGTCGTCACGGACCTGTCCTATGACTGGAGCGACGCTGCCTGGATGAAGGATCGCTCGGTCACCCAGCGATTCGACAAACCCATTTCGATCTACGAGATGCATGCCGGGTCGTGGCGACACGCCGAGGCCTACCGCAGCCTCACCTGGTCTGAACTGGCCGAACCCCTGTCGGATTACCTCACCGAGACCGGTTTCACCCACGTGGAACTGCTGCCCATCATGGAGTATCCGTTCTACGGCAGCTGGGGATACCAAACCACCGGGTTCTACGCCCCAACGGCTCGGTTCGGCCTTCCAACCGACTTCATGGGCTTCGTCGACGCACTGCATCAACGCGGTATCGGCGTGATTCTGGATTGGGTGCCGAGCCATTTTCCATCCGATGATTTCGCGCTTGGTCGCTTTGACGGCACGCCGCTCTATGAGCACGGCAACCCCATGGAGGGGTGGCACCCGGATTGGAAGAGCTACGTATTCAACTACGGTCGACACGAGGTTCGCTCGTTTCTCACCTCCAGTGCCCACATGTGGATGGACCGGTATCACGTAGACGGGATTCGGGTCGACGCGGTGGCCTCCATGCTCTACCGCGATTACTCCCGAGAAGAGGGGGAGTGGATCCCCAACGTCCATGGCGGCCGAGAGAACCTCGAAGCCATCGGATTCCTCCAGCAGTTGAATCAGAGCCTTGGTGAGAGGTTCCCCGATGCGATCACGGTGGCCGAGGAAAGCACCGCTTTTCCCGGTGTCACCCGACCAGTGTCCAGCGGAGGTCTCGGCTTCGATTACAAGTGGGACATGGGGTGGATGCACGACACGCTCCAGTATCTCGAACGAGATCCGATCCACCGGCGGTACCACCACAACGAGATCACTTTCCGCTCCATGTACGCCTTCAGCGAGCATTATGTGCTGGGTCTGTCACACGACGAGGTCACGCATGGGAAAGGTTCGCTGGTCGCCAAGATGCCCGGCGATCCCTGGCAGCAATTTGCCAACTTGCGTCTGCTGTATGGCAATCAATGGATGAATCCCGGCAAGAAGCTGCTGTTCATGGGTCAAGAATTTGGCCAGGGTCCAGAATGGAATCACGATCACCCCGTGGCTTGGAGCCAACTGGAGCTCCCTGAACACTCGGGGATCCAGAAGTGGGTAGCCGCGCTGAACCAGTTGTACGCCTCTGAAGCTGCGCTTCACGCAACCGACACCCTTGCTGAGGGATTTAGCTGGGTGGTCTTGGATGATGGCGAGAACAGCGTTCTGGCGTGGTTGCGAGAGGCCGACGGCGAACGCCCAGTTCTGTGTGTGCTCAATCTCACCCCGATTCCCCGAGAGGGGTACCGCTTGGGAGTTCCGCAGGCGGGCACTTGGGAATTGCTTGCGAACTCCGACGCAGAGATTTTCGGCGGAACCGGCGCCCTAGCCGAGGCCCGCTGGGAGGCCGATGGCCACGGAGCCCACGGTCGCGCTCAGAGCTTGGTCATTGATATCCCCCCACTCGGAGCTGTCGCTCTCGCTCCGGTCAAAACCACGTAGTCCCCCTTCACTCCACAGCCTGAGCCCGGAGGCCGTTGCGTGAACTGGCGTACGAGGGACGATGCGTGTATCACTGGAGCCATGGCGAAGGCGAAGAAACTCAGCAGACAGCGGTACGAAAAAGAACTGGACCGGCTGCAGTTCGAGTTGGTGAAGATGCATGAATGGATCCGCCAAGAGGGTTTGAAAGTGGTCGTCGTGTTCGAAGGCCGCGATGCGGCCGGCAAAGGCGGAACGATCAAGCGCATCGCTGAGCCTCTCAACCCCCGCGTGGTACGGATCGTTGCACTCCCGGCTCCGACCGAACGCGAACAGACCCAGTGGTATTTCCAGCGGTACGTGTCTCAGCTGCCGGCGGCCGGGGAGATGGTGATCTTCGATCGCAGCTGGTACAACCGGGCTGGCGTGGAGAAGGTGATGGGGTTCTGTACCGAGGCGGAATACAGGGAGTTCCTTCGGTCGGCCCCAGAGTTCGAGCGAATGCTGGTCCGGTCCGGGATCGTGCTGATCAAGTACTGGTTTTCGGTTAGCGACGAGGAGCAGGAACGCCGCTTCCGGCGTCGACTCACCGATCCAACCAAGCGATGGAAGTTCTCACCGATGGATCTGGAATCGCGGAATCGCTGGGTGGAGTACAGCAAGGCGAAGGATGCGATGTTCGCCAGCACCGACATAAAACAGGCGCCGTGGTGGGTGGTGGAATCGGACAACAAGAAGGTCGCCCGTTTGAATTGCATCAGCCACCTGCTCACCCAAATCCCCTATGAGGACATTGAGCATCCCGAGATCACGTTGCCACCGGTCGGTAGGGAGGCTGGATATGTTCGTCCCCCTATCACCGACCAGACCTTCGTGCCGCCCATCTTCGAGTAGGCGCTATCTGTCAGTAGACGGTTGACGACCGGTTGACGCTACTTGCCGTTGTAGAGGTTGTTGTTCACGAATTCGTCGTTGGCGGCAACCCACCGTACGACGCTGCCTCGGTTGAGCTGGCCGCTGTCCAGGAGACCGAGCCAGTAGTTGAAGCCTTTGGCGTCGGGCTGGCGACCTAGAACGTTCTGGTAAAGGATTTCGAGGTAGCGGCGATTGTCCACGCTGCCGTAGGTGTTGATGAACTCGTCGCTGACGGCGAATTGGCCGCTGATCGCATCGATCGAGTAGCCGTGAGCGTTGACACCGATCCAGTAGTTGGCGCCGTTGATTCCGGCCTCGCGATCGAAGAATGCCAGATACAGCCGCAATACGTCCGCCTGCTTGGTGGTGAAGTCGCTGCGGGTGATCAGGGCTTCGATGGTGTCGGCCGGCGTGTAGGCGCCGATGGGACCGTTCTGGGGGACAGGAGTAGAATCTTGGCAGTTGTAATCGTTGTCGGTGAAGAAGGAGTCAGGCTGGGGTTGTTTCGGCGTGAGGTTCTGTGAGATTGCGCCATCGGAATTGCTGATCCAGGCGATCGCCCATGATGTGTGCCCGATGCAGTAGACGCCGACCGAGGCTTGATTGGCGTTGACGGCGAGCATGATTTGGCGATGTCCGTCGGATTCATTCCACTGGTTCACCAATGCGTTGGTGCTGCCGCCCGAAACACTGGAATAGCGGGCGGCCAGGATTTCGGCCTCCACGAAACCTTGGTTGCATGAGGCCGGATAGTGGGCTAAACGAGCGCTAGCGGCGTTTTCACTTGCAATGCACTCGAGGTAGCCCTGGTAGTCACCCCAGTCTTTTTTGGCCAGTGGGGCCAGACCGTAGATGTCGGAGCGGAGTCGGTTGATCGTGTCCAGCATTTCGGGTTCGGCATCATGGGCCCGGGCGACGTTACCAGTGAAGAAACCTGATGCGCCCGCAGGGGATACGCCCATAACTGTTGATCCGAGCGCCACCAAGATTGCCAAAACAGCGGCGAGTGTGGTGTTGGAAATGGCAGCAAACGGGGATCGGAGCGTCACAGATTGTTCTTCGGCAGGTCAACCGGCCCTTCCGTATAGGGCATTTTACCTAGTCCCAGGGTCATGCAGGCTCATGGTTCTCGGTGCTGGTTGGAGCGCTGGTAATCCAGACCAGGTTGTCATGGAAGACCGCGCCATTTCCGGTGTCGGAATCCTCTTCCCGGACGGTTGCGTTTACGAGCTGGGGTCCCCACCCTTTGGAAATCGAAGCAACACCGGCCCTGGCGATCACGTCATCCACGATCAACTGTGCAGTGAAGCTCCCTCGATTATTTCCAACAGAGACTCGCTGACCGGACGCCAATCGGTCCCGAGCGGCGTCGGAGGAGGAGATGATGACCGGTGGTTCGTTCGTTCGATCCAATGTCTTCGCTGTTTGTGAGAACACCGTATTGATGTGCCAATCGCTCCCATTGGCCACAAGTTCATACCCCCCTGTCCCGTCTGTGGGTTCCTTGAGACCCCGCCATTCCGGCAGTCGGCTCAGCCCGTCACGCTCTGCTCGGTCGCTGGCGAAGGTGAAGGTTCGAATCGGCGGCGGCTCCGGCAGTCGTAGCCAGCCGGTTTTGCGTAGAGCGTCAAATGTGAGTCCGGCGCTTCGGAATTCATCGGTCTCCATCAGGGCCCGGGCGTAGTCCTCTTCGGTCGCTTGCAGTGCGGGGTCGGCGAAGGCTGAATCATGGCGGGTCAATGCGATAGCGAGACGCCGATAGATCTCGGTGTGAGACAAGGCTTCCCCTGCTGGTTCTACAGCTTTTTCGTTCCAGTGGAGGTAGTAGTGGCTGAAACTGTCGTTCATCTCGTGCTGCTCATGCTGCATCGATGAGGGCAGGATGTAGTCCGCAAACGCCGTGGTGGGGGTGGGAAAAAGTTCGATGGCCACAGTGAGGAGATCGTTCCGAGCCAGTGCCCGCTGAACGCCGGTGGAGTCCGGGTTGGACACTACGGGATTTGCCCCGCTGATGATGATGGCTTCAACCGGTGGGTCGGCGTTCTCCAAAACGTCCACCAGGTTGGTCATGGCAAATCGGCGGGTAGGGCCAGGGGCTAATGTGCGCATCGCGGCGGCTTCATGGTTGGTGGCATAGGCCGGCGAGGTGCTGTACACCAGACCGCCCCCCCGGTGCTGATAGGAGCCGAGCATGCCCGTTAGGCAGCTCACCGAACGGGCGGCTTGGCCGCCGTGGGCATGGCGTTGCATACCTTGACCGAGTTTGATCGCAAGGGGCCGCCGTGATGAGACGATCAGATCGGCGACGGTGTGCAGTTGTTCCACCGCGAGGCCGCAGACCTTGGCGCCGCGTTCGGCGGGCCAGTGGTTGAGAAGCTCGGAGAACTCTTCCCAGCCTTCGGTGTTGTGTTGGAGCCATTGCTCGTCTTGTCCGCCCCGGTCTCGAACCAGACGGCACAGCGCAAGCGCCAGAGCGCCGTCGGTTCCCGGTCGAAGTTGTAAATGATGATCTGATCTCTGGGCCGTTCGCGTGCCAACCGGATCGACTGAGATGATGATGGAGTTGTTCGCTCGCGCCTTTTCGATGAAGGGCCATAGGTGCTGATTCGTGACAAGCACGTTGGCACCCCAGAGCATGATCACGCCAGCGTGAACGATCTGTTCCGGGTCCATGCCATTGGCAGGACCTTGGCTGTAGCTCAGGCCAACATGTCCGCTCACCGAACAGATCGAGATCGAGTGTTGGCTGGCCCCCAACAGGTTCATGAGCCGAACCCCCGCAGGTAGCCCGGCTCCTTGGATGAAGCCAACGTTGCCCGTACCGGTGAACGGCCAGATGGCTTCACCCCCACACCGATCGCGTACCTCGATGAGCCGAGCGGCGATGTCGGAAAGAGCGTGTTCCCAAGTGACCCGCTCGAACTCGCCGGCGCCTTTGGGCCCCACTCGTTTCAGCGGATGCAGGATGCGAAACGGGTCGGCGGCATAGTCCAGCCAGGGGTTCACTTTCTTACACAACCCGCCGTCGGTGAACGGATGATCGGGATTACCGCGCAGCTTCACCGCTTTCCCGGCATCAACCGTAACAACCCAACTGCAGCCGTCGGGGCAATCCAGCGGGCAGGCGCCGATCACTTCGTGCATGTATCAAGTGTGCCGTACGGGTCCGTCGTTCGGGGTACCTGATGAGGCTGCAAAAACTAGTGGTGGGTTAGGCGCTCGGTTCGGTACGTTCGGGCCTGATCTACGAGCCACCCGAAGAGCGGGTCGTGATCCCGAGAATCGAGCATTTCGGGGTGCCACTGAACAGCCAACACGGGGAGTGTCTGATGCTCCAACCCCTCTACAACGCCATCGCTGTAGGCGGTTGCAACGAGGTCTTTGCCGAGGCGATCGACGGTTTGATGGTGGAGCGAATTCACCATGAGCTGGGTTCCATAAAGCTGGGCCAGCGACGAGTCGGGAGCAATTGAAATGGAGTGGGCCAGAGCCGCTGACGAAATGTCGTAGCGGGCGTGTTCTGGCACATTTTGGTGGAGTGAGCCCCCCGCTGACACATTGATCAGCTGAAGTCCCCGGCAGATCCCCAGCACTGGCACTGCCGCACGCTTTGCCGCCTCCATGAGATCCAGCTCGAATTGATCTCGAACCGGCTCCGGCGGAAAGGCGTCGGTCTCCGAGGGAGCGTCGTATCGAGAGGGGTCGATGTCTGCTCCTCCGGACAAGAGAATCCCGTCCAGATGCCCCACATAGGCTGACGGGTCAGCCTCCATGGGAAGATTGACCGGCAGGCCACCTGCGGCCAGAACCCCCCTGGCATAGTCGGCGTAGTACCAGTCGCCAGAGAGGTGCTGCAGGTTGTCGGCGGTGCCGATGACTTTCGCGGCCAGCTTGCGACGACCGGTGAGACCGATGAGGGGACGGGTCATGCCGACACTCGTGGTGAGGGCGGCGAAACGAGCGCATGGGCCCCGCTGATCTCGAGGAACCAATCAACCAATTCCTTGCATTGTTCCCGGTTGCGGGCCTCGTGAGTACGTACATCGGCAAGAACTTCGTCGGCCTCTTGTCCGTATTCTGCGAGGTAGTGTGCATCGGCACTGGCGAGCCACTCCTGAACATGAGCCACGTTGACCTCGGGGTGAAACTGGGTTCCAACCATCGAGCCGATCGTGAACAGCTGCGGGCCATTGTTGGTCTCGGCCAGAATCGTGGACCCGGGCGGAGCGGTGAAACGATCGTGGTGCCACTCCATCCACGGGCCGGGACCGATCGGGTTGGTGACGCCGTCGACTTCGGAGAGTCTGAACCAGCCGATTTCGGTAGTCGGGGAAACCTCCACCCTCCCACCCAGGGCTTCAGCGATGAGTTGGCCGCCGAAACACACGCCGAGAACCGGTTGTCCGGCTGCGAACGCCTGGCGAATCAAGGCGAGTTCCTCATAGACCCAGCTGCTGATTTCGTCTTTGTTGGTCAACGAGCGGACCGATCCCATGATCGCGACCACGTCGTAGTCCGCAAAGCTCGGAAAGGGCACAGCGCTGTTCGGACGCTGGTGGTCGGCTGTGACCACATGGGTCGTCACCACATACCCGCGCTCCGCCAGGCAAATGGCGATCTCACCGCCTGGCCCGTCTGCTTCGTGAGCGATGATCAATGCGGACACGTTCGCCGCGCGGTTGCGTTGTGGTTCCATCGATTGTCCAATTGCTTTGCTACCAAACGATGCCCGTTTGCGAAACCGGATTCCAGGCGACCTTTGGCATTACTCTGGGTCCAAAGTTAGTGTACTGAAGGTCTAACCAGGGGAGAGCCCCAATACGCCTTCTGACCGACAATGAGGAAACCGAAGAGCCAATGGTTCAACTGGCGATCGACGCTGGTGTGTGCATCGGCGCCGGGCAATGCGAGATGGTGGAACCGGAGTCGTTCATCGTGGATGACCACACCGTGATCGCCCGACTCGTCGGGCCGTCCGAGTTGCCGAAATCTCGCGCCGAACACGTGGTGGAACGGTGCCCCAGCGGGGCGATCTCGATCGTGCGCAACGCCTGATGCCTGCCCCCCTCGATGGTGTTCTCGTTGTGGCTTTGGAACAAGCCGTCTCCGCCCCCTTTGCCACCCGTCAGCTGGCCGACCTTGGCGCTGAGGTCCTCAAGGTCGAGCGCCCTGGTGAAGGCGAATTCGCGCGGCACTATGACACGGCCGTGGGAGGAACCTCGGCCTTCTTCGTATGGGCCAACCGCGGCAAGCAGAGCATCGAGCTGGACATCAAGAATCCCGCCGATCGGGCCACACTCGACCGCCTGATCGCCGGTGCCGACGTCTTCATCCAGAACCTGTCAACCGCGGCCGCCGGTCGGTTGGGGTTGCTGGCCGACCAGCTACGGGCAACAAATTCCAATCTGATCGCCTGCGACATTTCGGGCTATGGCCAGGGCGGACCCCGGACAGACGACAAGGCCTATGACCTCGCCATTCAGGCCGAAGCTGGTGCCATAGCACTCACCGGCAGTGCCGAGGCCGTCTCGAAGGTGGGTTTCTCGGTGGCCGACATCAGCTCGGCGATGTACGCCTTCTCTTCGATCCTTGCTGCCCTGTATCGGCGTCAAGCTACGGGTCAGGGAGCTTCGATCGAGGTGTCGATGTTGGAGAGTCTGGCCGAATGGACCGCCGCCCCAACCTATGCCGCCGTCGGGCGGGGCACCATCCCGCAGCGGGCGGGCCATCGCCACGCCATGATCGCTCCGTATGGCATGTACGCACTCGCCGATGGCCAGATCATCATGATCGCAGTGCAGAGCAACCGGGAATTCGTTTCGTTCGCGCACAATGTGCTCGGTGATGCGGCCCTGAGTGACGACGTGAGATTCCGCAACAATGACGACCGAATCGCCAACATCACCGCTCTCGAGACCGTGATCAACAAAACCTTCGCTTCGGTGCCGGCCGAGGAGATCCGGGATCGGCTTCGGCGTGGACGAATAACGCATAGCTCGGTTCGGGATCCGCATTCGTTGTGGCACCACGAGCAACTTCGTGCTCGCGACCGCTTCATGACCGTGACCACCCCAACAGGCGAGGCCGAGGTGTACCGGCCACCGTTCAATATCGATGGCGTTCCTGCACCGCTCGCCACGATTCCCGCCCTCGGCGAGGACGCCACCGGTCTGGTCGCTCGTCTCCTGAAACGGGCCAAACATGATACGTGAGCGGTCGCATCAGATCTCTGCTGACGGTGGCGAGACCATGCTGGCCCTGTTCAACGATCAAACACGACGGTTGAATGCAGTCTTTCACGCCCGCTGGTCGGGAACCACTGACTGCAGTTAGCGGTGAGCAGAGAACGTGTCATCCTGATTGGGTGAGCGACGCCCTCAAACATCCTGCAGTGGAACGACTCCTGAAGTCGCCGGCAATCCGTCGTACGCTTGATCTTCTCGCGTCGGATTTACCTGGGGCTGATGCCACTTCGGTGCTCTTGGACGCGATGGCACAACGATCTGCCAATCTTGGTGCCGCCGATGTGCTGGCTCAATACCGTCGCGATCGCTTCGTCGCTCCGGCGGCCGTTGACCCCATTCGGGTGGCGAGGCTTCAGCTCCACGCCCTGGAGTTCCTTACGCCGGATTTTGTGCCGGTGGAAACCTCACCTCTAGCGCCGCTGGGAACGCATTCCGTTGTTGCAGGTGTCCACCAAAACAACGTTGTGTCAACGGTTCGGATGACCGAGGTTGCTGCGGACCCCACCAATCAGCTCGCCTTGGAGGCCGCCGTGCGCCGGAGGCAGCAACTTTCCGACAACGTAAGGTCTGGCGAGCTCGTACGTCTTTGTTCAGTGGATCGCGTGGTGCGGGCCCAGTTGTTTGCCGATGCGCGATCCTTCGCTCACTTTTCGCTCTTGGGTCTGCTGGTGGGAGGGCGCGACCGGGGGAGCGGTCGATTCGAAGCGGGTGCCCTCGCGGAGATTCTCGCAGGGTTGACCGGCTTCGTGACCGAAGCAACTGGTTTGAGGTCTCAGATCGCCCTTTCTGACTTCGATGGCGGCTTCCACGCCGTACTTGATGAAGTTTCCGAGCGCCTGGGAACGGGCCGCGTCAGATGCTCGATCGACCACGACCGTGAGCTCGGTCGCGGGTACTACACCAACGTGTGTTTCAAGTTGTCGGTTGAGGCGGACGGCGAACTGCTCGAGGTTGGTGACGGCGGATCCGTAGATTGGGCCACTGCGCTGTGCCAAGACAAGAAGGAACGTCTGCTCATCGGGGGATTGAGCCTCGAACGGCTGGCTCTGATCTAATTCGAGGCGCCCTCGCCGGGCATGAAGCGAGCAATTGCCTCGAGTGCGGCAACGTTTTGCTCTCCATGTAATCTCGCTACATCTTGGGTACGGGGCGGCGGTCCAGCTACGCTCAAGCGCTGTGTCAGAGTTCTTACGCCAGTACCTTCTGGTTGCCGTTTTCGGGGGCCTCGCTTTCGGGCTCGTCGCCGCCCTTATCGGTGCCGCGTCGTTGTTCCGACCCAGCCGCCCCAGCACCGGCAAAGTGGAGAACTATGAATCCGGCGTAGATCCGGTGGGATCCAGTTGGAGCCAATCCCAGATCCGCTATTACATCTTTGCCCTGCTCTTCGTGATGTTCGACGTTGAAGCGGTCTTCATCTTTCCGTGGGCGGCAAGACTCGAAGCTTTTGGCTTCTTCGGTCTTGTAGAAATGATGATCTTCATCTTTATTCTCGCTCTCGGCCTGGCCTATGCCTGGCGAAAAGGAGTCCTTCGATGGGCATGACACCAAGGGCGTGGCGCGCGGAAGCAGGGCAATAATGGGTCTCGTGGAATCAGGGAAGATCCCCAAGCCGCTCACCACGTTGCTGAACATGAGCCGGAAGTATTCCCTGTGGGTGTACCAGTGGGGCCTCGCCTGCTGCGCCATCGAAATGGGTGCCGCCTTTGGATCCCCGCGATATGACGTGATGCGACTAGGTGTCATTCCGCTGCCGGCCAGCCCTCGTCAAGCCGATTTCGTGTGCGTCTCTGGCACTGTCACCGACAAGATGGCTCCAGCCGTTCGTCGCCTGTACGAGCAAATGCCCGAACCCAAGTACGTCATCAGCATGGGGTCCTGCGCTAACTGTGGCGGTCCCTACTGGGACAGCTATTCGGTCACCAAGGGCGTGGACCAGATCATTCCCGTGGATGTGTACGTGCCCGGCTGCCCGCCCCGCCCAGAAGCACTTCTCGAAGGGATCGTCCTACTTCAAGAGATGATTCAGAACGAGGACATGGCCGAGAAGTGGAAAGGTGATCCTCTTGCCATCGTCCACTGATACCGAGACCGCGGACGCACCGGTGGCGGTGGATGAGGCTCGCTCAGCGCTGCTCGAAGCGATGCAGGTCGAACTCGGCGATGCCCTGGTCGAGTCCCATCTCAACCACGGCGTCGATCTCACCGTCCGGATCGCCAAAGGTGCGTGGACCGATACCGCCAGTTACCTTCGCGACCGTCAGCGTTTCCGGTACTTCGGGTTCTTGAGCGCAATCGACTGGCTCCCGTCCCCCTATGGCCGGTCTATGGACGCGGTAGTGGACGCCAAGCCAGCTTCGGCCGAATTCGGCAGTGCCGAGCCGGGAGATGATGCCGAGGCCGTAGAAGATGCCGAGGCCGAAGTAATGGTGTCGGGCTTGGCCGGTGGCGATACCAGGTTCCAGCTTCTGGCCCGGGTTTTCAGCCTCACCACCAATCTCGGGCTCACCTTGAAATGTGACCTTTCGGATGACAGCCCAACCGTCGGGTCCTGGGTCGCCAGCTATCCTGGCGCCGAGTGGCATGAGCGGGAAGCGTGGGAAATGTTTGGCATCACCTTCACCGGTCACCCCGGGCTCCGCCCCCTCTACCTGCCTGGTGACTTCGAGGGCAACCCCCTCCGCAAAGACTTTCCGCTTCTGGCTCGCATCATCAAGCCGTGG
>JABDIY010000184.1 GCA_013003535.1 Acidimicrobiales bacterium
ACCTGGCCCAGGTGCAGGTACCCACGCTCGTGCTGCAATGCACCGATGACCTCATTGCTCCCACCGTCGTAGGTCGATACGTCGCTGACAACATTCCTGGGGCTCGGTTCCAGCAGCTGGGAGCGAGGGGCCACTGCCCGAACCTCACCGCCCCTGACGAAACTGCGCTTGCCATCCGGAATTTTCTCGAGTCTGAGCTGTAATGGACGGCAACGAATGGCTCGACGAAGCCCCATGCGCATGTGTTATCGCCACGATCGACGGAAAAATCAAGTGGACCAATAGAACCTTTGCCGAGTGGGTGGACGATGGCTCCACTGACCTGGTGGGGCGCAGCATTCAGGAGCTGTTGACTGCGCCCGCTCGGATTCGGCTGGAGACGGTCACTGCGTCGTTGGCACTCAATGGTCACCTCCACGACATAGCTCTCGACGTTCGTCGCCCCAACGGCACGAAACTGAGCTTGCTCTGCAGCGCCAGCGTGGCGCCGGAGGCTGGCGAAATCGAGGCCGAGGTGTGCTGGATTGGGCTAGACGTATCTGACCGACGAGCCTACGAGCGGGATGTGCTGGTTGCACAGCGTCGCCTTCGCCGACTCCAAGACCTGTCGGCGCTCCTCGGTGGTGCCACCACAATCCAGCAAGTCGCCGAGGCACTTCTTGCCACCTTCGTTGATGGGATGAAGGCCGACTACGGAGCCGTCTACCTGGAAGACGAGCGAGCAGAGTTGTCCCGAGTGGCAGTCAGCGCCACCGACAGCTTGGAAGCTACGGATGAGGTCGCCCCGCCAGTGCCCGAATATGTCCGTTCGGTGATGGCCCGGGCTGAACCCGTGTTCCGAAGCGAATCTGAACCGGTTACGCATCAATCGCCCAAGGTCGCCCAGACCTGGCATGTCGCAGCGCTTCCGCTCGAGGGTGAGCGGCACGTCTTCGGCGTGGTGGAGTTCGGCATGGGGCGACGAAATCCCCATTCTGAGAACGAACGGCAGCTGTTGCGGTCGGCGGTCGAAATGGCTGCCCAAGCTTTCAAGCGTGTCCAGCTGCTGGACCGTCTTCGGCGATCGGTCGAGGAGAACCAGGCGGCCTCCAATCTCTTGCACCGGCTGGAGGGAGTAACCTCGGTGGCCGCTCGAGCGCAATTGATCGTCGATTTCATGGTCCCGACGTACGCCGACATGGCATCGATCGAGATACAAGGGGATGGGAACGAACCGGTTGCGGTTCGCCACGTCGACCCGTCGATGGAACCGACCCTCTGGTGGTTGCGATCCAACGTGGAAATTGGCGCCGAGAATGAATCTTCGCTTGCTGCCGGCCGGGAACTTCAGCGAGCGCAGGTGCTCAACAATATTGACCCGTCGACCTACGACTCATTCGACCTCGACAGCGAGCAACGGGCTGCTCTGGGCCGTATCAAGCCAACGGCGTATTTGGGCCTTCCGCTCATCGGTCGCAGCGGAGTGACCGGTTCGATGATGTTGGCGAATTCCAATCCGGACAGGGAGTTTCTCGAAGGCGACGTCGACTTTTTGTCCCGCGTCACCAACACGTGTGCTCTTGCATTGGAGAACGCTCGTCTTTACGAACACGAGCGGAGCATCGCACAGCGACTGCAGACGGCGCTGCTGCCCGAGCGACTTCCCGATGATCCACGGGTGCGGCTGGCCGGCTTCTACCAAGCGGGCCACGAGATGAGTTCGGTTGGAGGTGATTGGTATGACGCATTCATGGTCACCGAAGATCGGCTTGGTCTCGTGGTCGGTGACGTTGTAGGGGGCGGCGTCGGGGCCGCGACCACCATGGGTGCGCTGCGGGTCGCAACCCAAGCCTTTGCTCTGGATGGGCGCGGTGTCGTAGACGTGATCGACCGGCTGAACAGGTTCTCGAAAACCGTCGATGGCGCCATGGCGTCCAGCGTCGTCTATGTCGAGCTGGATCTGAAGACGAATTGCCTGCGCTTCGCCTCGGCTGGACACTTACCAGCGCTGGTTCACCGGCCCGGCAAGGCCACCAAAGTTCTCCGGGACGGACGCCGGCCCCTTCTGGGCGTCAACGGGACACCGGCTGTGGAGGGCCACATATCGCTGGGGCCGGGCTGGAGTGTTGTGCTTTACACCGACGGTCTGGTGGAGCGCCGCCACCGCTCGCTCGACGAAGGAATCGCCGAGCTGACCGCAGTGCTCCGCAAGGATCCGGGCGTCGCTGAGGATCCCGCCAGGCTCGCCGAGTTGATGAAATCGGATGATCATGGCGACGATACGTGCATCCTGGTAGCAACGATTGCTGGTCTTCCGAAGCGGTAGGCCCGTTCAGACCCCGGTGAGTTCTTTCTTTTCGTGTTCGGCGCGTAGGGCTTCAACGAGCGGTGCATCGT
>JABDIY010000185.1 GCA_013003535.1 Acidimicrobiales bacterium
GAGGACGCCGGAATCCGCATCACCCTGCTCGATACCCTTTACCTCCACGGTGGGCTCGGTGCCGACGGCTATGGACCTCCGCTAGGGGTACAGCAGCGCTTCGCCGATCACTCGGCTGCTGCCTGGGTGGAACGTGTTGGAAGCCTCCAACCCACCAGTACGCAGCGGATCGGCGCTGCCATCCATTCCGTTCGGGCGGTGGACCCCGCATCGATGTCTGCGCTGGCTGGTTGGGCGGCCGAAAGAGGCGCTCCACTTCACGCTCATGTCTCCGAGCAGATCGCCGAGAACGAATCATGCCAGGCGTTCCATGGTCGGTCCCCGGTAGCCCTTTTCGCAGACGCAGGACCGCTGACCGCCAATTTCTCGGCCGTTCATGCCACCCATCTGGATAACGCCGACATCGCCGCTCTCGCCGCCAACGGCTCGGTGGTGGTGATGTGCCCTACCACCGAACGAGACCTCGGCGACGGCATCGGCCCAACCGGCCAACTCGCCGCTACGGGCGTTCCGATCGCACTAGGTTCGGACTCCCATGCAGTGGTCGATCTCTTTGAAGAAGCCCGGGCCGTCGAACTCCACGAACGACTCCGTAGGCGGGAGCGAGGTATCCACCAGGCAGCCGACCTGTTGGCCATGGGCACCGTCGTCGGACATCGCTGCCTGGGCTGGGCTGACGCAGGGTTGATTGCGGTTGGCCAGCGAGCTGACCTTGTGACCATCGCTCTCGATTCGGTGCGTACAGCGGGGACCAACAATCACAGCGCCACCGAGGCGATCGTCTTTGCAGCTACGGCGAGTGACGTCACCGACGTTTTCGTCGACGGGCGTCACGTCGTCTCCAACCGTCGCCATGTCCGCATCGACGTCGCGTCAGAATTGAACGAAACGATCAAGGAGCTCATGGACCATGACTGAACCGGTGTCCTCGCAGTCGTTGGTGATCGACAACATCGGCTTGCTCGTCACCAACGACCCGGCCCTTGGGCGTGGCCCGCTGGGCATCGTCAGCAACGCCAGCGTGGTGATCGTTGACGGCAAGGTGGCGAGCGTGGGGCCAGCCGGAGCGGTCGCTGATCAATGCATTGATGCTGACCAGGCGTGCGTCCTCCCCGGCTTCGTGGACTCTCACACTCACCTCGTCTTTGCAGGTGATCGATCAGAGGAGTTCACGGCCAGAATGGCTGGCTCTCCCTACGACGGCGGCGGAATTCGCACAACCACATACGCCACCAGAAACACCCCAACGGATGAACTCGATCGTCTCGTACGGCTGCGCCTGCTCGAGGCCCACCGGGCCGGGACAACCACCATCGAGATAAAATCCGGTTACGGCCTGAACGTGGCCGACGAGGCCCGCTCGCTTCAGATAGCCAAGGCTCACACGCCCGAGTCCACCTTCCTTGGTGCGCACCTGCTGCCCGCCGAGTTCGAAGGGCGATCCGATGACTACATTCACCTCGTCTGCGGTGAGATGCTTCATGCCGCCGCCCCCAATGCGAAGTGGGTCGATGCGTTCTGCGAGACCGGCGCATTCGACGTTGACCAGTGCCAGGCGGTCCTGGACGCCGGTCGGGCGGCCGGGCTCGGACTGCGGCTTCACGGTAATCAGCTGGGGCACGGGCCCGGCGTGCAATTGGCAGTGGAGTGCGGGTGTGCATCGGTGGACCACTGCACGTATCTCACCGATCACGACATCGCAGCCCTCGCCGGCAGCGACACGGTGGCCACGTTCCTTCCCGCCGCGGACTTCTCCACCCGTCAGCCCTATCCCGACGCTCGTCGGGTCATTGATGCCGGAGTCACCGTTGCCTTGGCTTCAAACTGCAATCCGGGCTCTAGCTATACCACCTCGATTTCATTTTGTATCGCCCTGGCAGTGCGAGATATGCACATGACCATCGACGAGGCGATTCAAGCGGTAACCGTTGGGGGAGCGGCGGCGCTGCGTCGGGACGACGTCGGTCGGCTCACACCAGGTTCGGCGGGCCATGCGGTCATCCTAGATGCGCCCACCTACCACCATCTGGCCTACCGGCCCGGGGTGCCGCTGATCCGCCACACCATCGGCCCCCTCGGCACGTAACCCCAAATTCCTGTTGACACCCACATTTCTTGTGGCTGGGGGCAAGGGATTTGGCCCGATTGTGGCTATCAACAGGAATTTGCAGCAATGTCCTTCCACTCGGACTCTCGAATTATCCTGGTGTGAACGGTGTCGGTTCTTCTTGGGTCAAGAGCAGAGCCGAAGGGCTCTGCTCTCGATCCACTGTTGGCGCGATAGTCAGGTCATGCCCACCATCCAAGACCCGATGCTTACTGTCAGTTCTGTACCCGGCCACTCCGGGAAGAGACAAGTGGTGGTCTCCTACGATGTCCACATGAGACCAGAGGACTTGCTGGAGTACCATCACGTCCTAGAGCGGGCAACAGTCCATGGGCGAGATCTCCATGATGCCCCGACCGATGCCGCCGTGGTTCCGATCGCCGTTTTGAAAGGCGAATGGACGGCGAAGGCTGGTGTGGTGCACCGCCAGCTGGACGCAATCGTGGATCGAATTGACTTGGACGTCCAGCAGGACTGGTGGAGGACCGACAGCGGCGGCGGTGTTGAACCGATTGCGGAATTCACCGATCATCTTCAGGCAGATATCGAACTCAGTATTGAGGGCGACATTGTTGCACTCGCAACGACCCCGCTTCTTTCGGGATCCTGGGGCGCACTCGGCGCGGATTAGGCCAGCTCAAATTCCTGTTGAGAGCCACAATCGGGCGAAATGCCCCGTCCTCAGCCACAACTAATGTGGGTATCAACAGGAATTTCAACGCCTTCGGGGGGTCCCGTAGTCAGACGGCCGAGTTCCAATTGCTGTCGCTGCGGAGTTGATCGGTGAGCCAGTCGATCCGTTCTCTCATGAGGTCGAGACCAGGTTGGGGCGGACACGGCTGCACCGACGACGTTGGTCGATCGAAAACCATGTGCTGAGGGTTGGCCGGGTGGAATAGCGGCCACGGTTCGCGTCCGGGCGAGTCGGGGGTGCCCGTGGCGGCGAAGGCAAACCACCGGTCGCCCATGTTGCGTTTGAGCAAGTGAGCGTCCTTGGGCTGGGGGATCATCGGAAAGCTGGTGTCGAACACGTAGAAGAGCTCCGCTGCGTGGAATGCGCCGATGGTCTGGTTCTTGGATGCTGGTACGGATCGGAAATGATACCGATAGACGGGATTCCCCAGTTCGGCGTGGCGGCGGGAGGCTTGGTCCACGTGCACGCCGAACATGTGGTCACCAACGTGGTCGATCACCGCCTTTTGGTCGAGTGAACCCAGACCGGGGTAGGCCGCCAAGAGGCGATCCACATGTGTGGGCGAAGGGTAGGACCGCTCCAGAGTTGACCGCAGCGCCTGCGGTGTTGGGCGGGGCGAAGTGACCGACGCCTCCATCCCCGGGAGCGGAGGAGGAGCGAACTCCGCGCCGGCAGGGTTCATGAGATCGTTGATCAGTGTGCCCTCGTCGGAGTTGTAGCCGATCATCAAGGGCACTGCGGCTTGTTGGCCGTCGCTGAATGCCGACATGGGCATCGACGGGAGTATCGCGCCGTCTACAACCGGAAACATGTAGCGGCCGGACTCGAAGTCTTCACGGTACGCATCCGCCAGCGTTTCAGCGTCCATGGCTCGGAGTCGGTCTATCTGACCGGGCGCCTCACCAGCGAGCTTGGTGGCGAACCGTTGGCCGGCATCCTCGGCTGGTATGAAATCCAACGCTGGACGTCGCAAATGCAACCACCGACCACTGTCGCTGGGACTTTGGGCAATAGCCCGGTGGAAGAGGCCGCGGGCCCGGGGAGAGGTCATGAGGTTCAGGACGGCTTCACCTCCGGCCGACTCGCCAAAGATTGTGACCCGGTTGGGGTCGCCACCGAAGTTGGCGATGTTCTCCTGCACCCACTGCAATGCGGCGATTTGATCGAGCAGTCCGTAGTTGCCCGACACACCATCGGGTGACTCTTCGGCCAGTTCGCGGTGAGCCATGAAGCCAAAGAGCCCGAGTCGGTAGTTGAGGGTGACCAAAACGCAGCCCCGTTGGGGGAGCGAGTTGGACTGATAATGAGGCTCGCCACCGCTTCCGTCGGTGTGGTCACCCCCATGGATCCACACCATTACCGGCAGGTCGCTGGCGTAGGCGGGAGCTCTGACATTCACCGTGAGGCAGTCTTCACTCTCTTTCAACGGTGCCAACTTCACTGCCGCCGTCAACGCGTTCTGGCGGGCTTTCCCGAGGCCAATTCCGTTGATCAGGCCTTGGAAAAAGACGTCGAAGGCCACCTTGCGCTGGAAGGCGAACGGGCCAAGCTTGGTGCATTTCTTCGTGCGTTTCCAACCCTCCACCGGCCGTGGAGGGCGCCATCGCAAGGAGCCGGTTGGTGGCGCAGCGTAGGGGATACCCAGGAACACCGCCATGGACCCTTCATCTTCGAACTTGCCACGGACTCTGCCGCCCGTGGTGACCGCTTCAGCTCTGGATGAGGCTCCTATCTTGCGCATGCGCCATGGTGGCCGCACGTTGGGGCCCACCGCAAGCCAATGGCTTTCATTTGCTACACACAAGGTGGAATGAACTCGGCGAGCGCCGCAACGCCCATCCTCTCGTTAGAGCTCAGCAGCCTTGCGTTCTTCGAAGTCGGAGACCAGCTTGGTGGCGGTTTCATCGCTGATGACCGTACGGGCTTTCATGAAGACCTCGTTCTCTTCTTCGTCCATGTGGTGCTCTAGCTCTTCCTTCAGTTTCTTGAAGTTCTGGAGCCATCCTGGGCTGGACATATCCTCGGCGGACAGCTTTTCCATGAGATCCGCCGCCTCCTTGTGCTCACTGATGCTGTGCCGAGCCTTCTCTTGGGCTTCGGGCGTTTCGATGAGCGTGGCATAGAAGGTCTGCTCCTCGGCATTGGCATGGGCCTCGGCCTCGGGTTTGAACTCTTCCCAAAGTTTGCGTCGATCTTCGCTATCACCGGTGGTCTCTGCCAACCGGGTGGCCATTTCACGGTGCGTGTTGTGGTCTTTGGTGAGTCTCTCGTAGATGTCCATGGACGTGGGCTCCTTTGGTATTTGGTTTGGGTACAAGGAAAAAGGCGGGATTCGCACGACACACGAGGTGCGAATCCCGCCATTCCTCGGGGGGAGGGGATGAGTGCGGTTTAGCCGAAGACCCGACGGTCTTGGGCAAAGGCTCGATAGGCCATGAGGGCAACGATCGACCCGAGAATCGAACCGATGAGGCCCGAGGCTTGGACGGCGCCTTCGTCGATGTCGGCGCCGAAGAGGAAGTAGCCGGCGGCCCCACCCACGAACGAGCCGACCACGCCGAGCAACATGGTCTGCAGAATGGACATGGGATCACGTCCTGGCAGGAGCGCTCGTGCAATGAAGCCGGCGATCAAACCGACGATTGCGAGAACGATAAGGGACCAGAGCATTTCTTAACCTCCACAGTAGGGAACTAGCTGACAACGACATTCCCCGCCAACCGCGCCTTTCAAACCTCTTGCCCCAAATATTCTTGCGACCGTCTTGCGCGTTGGACAACTGCTCACATCTAGACATCGCCAGAACGAGTTCAGGGGCAGATCCAGGCTTGTGGCCAATTAGCACTAGAGCCTGAGCTCGCTGGCCATGGGTCATATCGACCACTTTGGGATCGGAAGTCTCAACCCGACCAGCAGACATGTCGATGCGGACCAGGAATCAGCTGACAGAAGGGCCTATGGGATCGGGTAACGAGAGAGCAGAAAAGTGGCAGTCGCGGCCACGTCTTGCCTGGCTTTTGCGGGCGCTGATCTTTGTCGCGCCGATTGTTATTGCACTTGTTCTCGTTGTTGTAGTGGGTCGGGCGATTCCTCGCCCGGAGAGTTGGGTGAAAACTTTGGCCTGGTGGGTAGCGCTCTCCCTGTTTGCCACCGGTGTGATTTTGATCCTGGACCGACTGTTCCGGAAACTCCTCCCGATCGTTGCTCTCTTCAAGCTGTCCTTGGTATTCCCCGACCGTGCACCACCTCGATTCAGAACCGCATTGCGCAACGGCACCGTCAAGCAACTCAAACGACGGATGGAATCGGGTGAGTTCAGTGCCGCCGCACCGCAGGAGGCTGCCGAACAGCTGGTGGCATTAGCTGCTGCCCTAAATGACCACGATCGGCAAACCCGGGGTCACACCGAAAGGGTGCGGGCCTATTCGGTGATGATCGGCGACGAGATGGGTCTTAGCGAACACGAGCTGGAGCTTCTCAACTGGTCGGGATTGGTTCATGACATCGGCAAGCTCGCGGTCCCGGCGGAGATCCTGAACAAACCGGGGAAACCCTCCGACGAAGAGTGGGTTATCCTCAAAGGCCACCCAGCCAAGGCCGACGCCCTTGTCGAACCGCTTCGCCCCTGGCTGGGAACTTGGGCTGAGTCAGCAACGCAGCATCATGAGCGGTTTGATGGAAACGGTTACCCCAACGGCGTCAAAGGTCGAAACATCACCTTGGCCGGCCGTATCGTATCCGTGGCAGACGCCTATGACGTGATGACGTCCACCCGGTCTTATAAGAAGCCGATGCCGGCTGAAAAGGCCCGGGAAGAGCTGGCGGTCAATGCCGGCACTCAGTTCGATCCCGACGTCGTAAGGGCGTTCTTGGGAATCTCCATTGGTCGCCTCCGGCTCGTGGCAGGACCCTTGGCCTCTCTGGTGCAGCTCCCGGCTGGCGGTGCTTCGCTCGGCTCGGCCACGGTCACCGGTGTCTCCGCTCTGTCGGCGGTGGCGATTGCATCGGTCGGTGGGCTCCTCAGTCCACCGGTCGAGATACCTGAAGTAGTGGCGATGACCGCCGCCACCGATATTGCGGTCATGGGCCAAGAGGACGAGGTGCTGACGCTGCAGCTGACTGGCTTGGCTGCCGAACCGGGCGTTGTTGTGACCCTCTCTGAGACCGATGACGGGGTGGCCGAAGTTTCTGTAGGCGGAGTGGTGACCTTCACTCCAAACGCGGATCTCAACGGAGTGGTGGAGCTGCCTTATAACGCATGCATGGAGGACGGTCGTTGCGACGGTGGAACCCTTTCGTTCAGCTTGGCGGCCGTGAATGATGCGCCCGTAGCGCAGGACGATGCAGTTGTCGTGCCTGAGGACACAACGGCCGAGATCGACGCAATGGCGAACGACGAGGATGTGGATGGCGATGCCCTCCGCATCCTGGCACTAACGGTCGTCGAACACCCCGACTACCGACTGGTCCCTGCATCCGTCGCTTTCGATCAGCACCGAATCATGGTGGAACCGGAACCAGACCAGTACGGTCAGGTGCTTTTGGAGTACACCATCGCCGACCCATCTGGCGCAACCGCAACGGCCTCGGTGATGGTCCGTTTCGAGTCCGTGAACGA
>JABDIY010000186.1 GCA_013003535.1 Acidimicrobiales bacterium
CGAAGCCGGTTCCCAGTGTCGGAGAGAGGACTCGAACCTCCACGGGCTTATCGCCCACTAGGCCCTCAACCTAGCGCGTCTACCAATTCCGCCACTCCGACGTGGACGAGAGAGTATATGCCCCTCAACCGCTGCGGCGAGATCAACTTCTGCCGCCGCGTAGCCTTGTGCCGTGTCTCGACGCCTCACCAACCTGCTTCTGCTGGCGTTCCTGACGGGGGCTTTTCTCACCGGATGGACCGCCTTCGGAATCGGTACCGGCTGGGTGCGACTCCCCCTCGTGTTCCACGCGGTGCTCGGCTTTGCCGTCGTAGCGCTGATCCCGTGGAAGTCGGTGATCGTCCGCCATGGCCTCAAAGTCAACACCGGCCAGGCGGCCACGTCGCTGGCGCTGCTGCTCCTAGTGGTAGTCACGATTGCCAGCGGCCTGCTGTTCAGCACCGCGGGCGTGCGTAGCTACGGACCGCTGACTGCGATGCAGGTCCACGTCGGTGGCGGCACCCTGGCGCTGATTCTCACCCTCGTCCATGCCCGCCAGCGCCCGGTTCGGCCCCGGGCGATCGACCTGGAACGGCGCAGCCTGCTCCGGGCCGGGGCGGTGCTCGGTGCGGCCGGGGCCGCCTACGTCGGTGTATCGGGTGCAACCACCCTGTTGCGGCTGCCGGGCCGGGATAGCCGCCCAACCGGCTCGTATGAGCGCGGATCAGGCGATCCGGCCGCCATGCCCGTGACCTCGTGGCTGAACGATGGGACACCATCCATCGCCGTAGAAGACTGGCAGCTACGGGTCGGCGGTTCCACCTACGATCGAGACGCCATCGCGGCGTTTGAGGACGAGATCACCACCATCCTCGACTGCACCGGAGGCTGGTATTCGGAGCAGATCTGGTCGGGGGCTCGTCTCGACCGATTGATCGGCGACAGGGCGGGCAGAAGCATCCGGATACGTTCGGCCACCGGATACGAACGCCGTTTCCCGATCGCCGAGGCGTCGAGCCTCCTGCTAGCCACCCACGTTGGCGGCGAGCCGCTCAGCGCCGGTCACGGCGCGCCTGCCCGATTGGTGGCGCCGGGACGACGCGGCTTCTGGTGGGTCAAGTGGGTCAATGAGATAGTGGTCGACGACCGGTCGTGGTGGCTGCAGCCGCCGTTTCCGCTGACCTGAGTTAGCGAATAATCGTTAGCCACATGGTGGTGATGCCGAACAGGATCGCTACCGCAACGGTGAGGCGGTCGAGGTTGCGCTCCATCACCGGGACCTGGCTCATCGGGCCCATCCCGCCGCCGAACATGTCCGACATGCCGCCACCCTTAGCCGAGTGCAGCAGCACCAGCACAATCAGGCCAATTGAAAAGATCATGTGGATGGCGAGCAACAAGCTTTCGAGCATCTAGAGCACCTCAGTGGGAGCGGTCATCATAGTGGTTTGCGTGGTTTCGCCCTACAAACAGCCGTTCACGCCGACTGTTTGTCGACCAGGTAGCAGGCCACCCAATGGTCGGGGGCCTTCTCTTCGAGCGGTGGATGATCCTGAGGCCCGCAGATGTCCTCACGGGCCATCGGGCACCGGTCGTAGAAGCGACACCGAGGCTGGGGATTGATCGACTTGGAGATGCCGCCCTTGATCTCAACCGGCGGCCGCTTGTAGGAAGGGTCGGGCACCGGCACCGCCGACAGCAGTGCCTTGGTGTAGGGATGCATCGGGTTGGCGAGCAAGTCCTCGGTGGGGGCCAGTTCGACGATCTTGCCCAGGTACATGACGGCGATCCGGTCGCACATGTACCGGGCAACGGCCAGGTCGTGGGTGATGTAGAGATACGACACGTCCAAGCGCTCGGCGAGTTTCAACATCAGGTCCATGACGGAAATCCGAATGCTGACGTCCAACATGGAGGTGGGCTCGTCGGCCACCACGAAGGTCGGGTCAACGATCAGCGCCCGGGCGATCGCCACCCGCTGACGCTGTCCACCGGACAGTTCGTGCGGGAAGCGGAACATGAACGACTCGGCCGGCGTCAGCCCGACCAGGTTGAGCAGCTCGGCGACCTTGGTCTCCCGCTCCGGCACCGTCCCGATGCGCTGCACGGTGAGGGGCTCGGCGATGGTGTCGTAGACGGTGCGACGCGGGTTCATCGACTCGAACGGGTCCTGGAAGATCATCTGCACGTCGGACCGGAAGCTCTTGAGGTCGTCCTTGTCGGTGATGTTGGCGATGTCGACGACCTCGCCGTCGGTCTTCAGCAGCACCTGCCCGCTGGTGGCTTCCAGAAGCTTGACCAGCATCCGCCCGGTCGTGGTCTTGCCACAGCCGGACTCCCCCACCAGCCCGAGGCTTTCGCCCGGAGCAATCGAGAAGTTGACGCCGTCAACGGCGTGAATGAAGTCTTTGGCGCTGCGGAACACGCTCTTCTGGACCGGGTAGCGCTTCTCGAGATTCTTGACTTCGACGTGGGCTTCGGTCGTCATGCGACACCTCCGGCGGTGATTCCGACGGGAACGTCCTCGTAGTTCCAACAGGCGACCATGTGGCCACCGCCGATGTCGGCCAGGGGTGGCTCCTCCACCCTGCACTGGTCGGTGGCGAACGGACAGCGCGGGTTGAACCGGCAGCCGGTCGGCGGGTCGAGCAGGTTGGGGGGCTCGCCTTCGAGGGGCGCCAGCTGCCGGCGGGGGCCGACGATCGACGGGGTCGAGGAGAGCAGCAGCCAGGCGTACGGGTGGCGGGGAGCGGAGAAGATGTCGGCGGTGTCGCCGAACTCGACCATCTTGCCGGCATACATGACCGCCATGCGATCGGTGACCTCGGCGATCACGGCGATGTCGTGGGAGATGTAGATGATCGACATGTCCAGGTCGTCCTGGATCCTCTTGAGCTCCTTGAGGATCTGGTCCTGGACGATGACGTCCAAGGCGGTGGTCGGCTCGTCGGCGATGATCACCTGCGGGTTGCAGGACAGCGCCATGGCGATGACGGCCCGCTGGCGCATGCCGCCGCTGAACTCGTGGGGGTAGCGGTCCTGGGCATCGGCCGGCAGGCCGACCAGCGCGAACAGCTCGCCGATGCGCTCGCGCACCTCGGCTCGGCTCAGCCGGGTCGGCCAGTGCAGGTCGAGCGCTTCCTTGATCTGATCGCCTACCCGGTACACCGGGTTCCAGGAGTTCATTGCGCCCTGGAACACCATCGAGATGTCGTTCCAGCGGTGGGTTCGCATCTCCTCCTCGGAAATAGGAACCAGGTCCTTGCCGCCAAGCTTGATCGACCCGCCCATGATTTCGCCGTTGTCTGCTTGCAGGCGGAGCAAGGAGAGCGCGATCGATGTCTTGCCGCAGCCGGATTCCCCCACCAGTCCGAGCGCTTCACCCTTGTGGAGGACGAAGCTGACGTCCTCGACGGCGGACACGTAGCCCTGCTTGGTCTTGTAGCGCATGATGAGGTTGTCGACCTCGAGCAGTGTCTGGCCGCTCTTTAGACCGCTTGTATCCTCGACGAGTGGGGTAGTCATAGTGGTGGGTGGTCCCTTCTAGCGCTGCCGCAGCCGCGGATTCACAACCTCGTCCATGGCTCTTCCGACCAGGAAGAATGCGGCGGCGAGAACGGAGACGGCCATGCCGGCCGGGAACAGCAGCCACCACACGTCGAGGCCCCGCAATAGGTATCCTTCAGCTTGCGCAACGCTGATCATGAGTCCCCAGCTCATGTCGACGTTGAGGAGCCCGAAGAAGCTCAGCACCGCTTCCAGCGAGATTGCTTCGGTGACTCCGAACATCATGTACAGGAAGCTGAGCGGAAGCACATTGGGAATGACGTGCCGGAAGATGAGGTGCCACTTGGAGCCTCCGGCCACCCGGGCGGCGTCGACGAACGGTTTGACGCTGACGGCCAACGCCTGGGATCTGAGCACGATGGCCACTCCCCCGAAGCCATTCAGGACCCCGATGATCACACCGAGCTGCCACAGCTCAATCGTCCAGAACCCACCGATAACGATCAGAATCGGGATAAGCGGCATGAGCAGAATGAGGTCGGCGAGACGCATGAGGAACGAGTCGACGAAGCCTCTGAAGAAAGCCGCCATGGATCCGACAGTAGTGGCGATGAACACCGTAACCAGCGCCGCGACCATGCCGAGGAAGAAGGCGGCTCTGGTCGAGAACATCAGCTGGGAAAGGACGTCACGACCCAGCGGGTCGGTCCCGAGCAGGTGCTTGGACGAGGGGGGCGCCGGCTGTTGCGGCTGGGAGATGATGTCACCAACCTGGGCGTTGATGTTGGTGAAACGGGCATCGATCAGCTCGATCTCGCTGAGCGGATCAGTCACCACTTCGACCACGATGAACTCTTTGACCACCGCGTCGTACCCGATTACCGGGTCGTAGATCTCGGTGTTGTCCCCACCCCATACTGTCGCCATCAGGACGGGATGGGCAATGGCCATGAGGGCGAACACGCCAATGATGAACAGGCCGACGAGGCCGATCTTGTTCTCGGCGAACAAACCCCAGTTCTTCTTGAAATTGCGCCACAAGAGGCGAAGGCGAATCCTCCAAAGCGGATCTGTGAGCTCGATCGCTGGCAAGTCTTCGGCACCCTCCAGGGCCACGAGTGGGTCGGCCTGCAAATCGCCTGGCTTCTGTTCCAATGCCATCCGAGCTCCTTACTGATACCTGATCCGGGGATCGAGGAAAACGTACAACACATCAACGACGATGTGAGCAATCAACGCCAGCGCCCCCACCATGGCCAGGGAACCGATCGCCACCGGGATATCCTGGTTCTGGACCGAAACCAGCAGCAGCTCCCCCATCCCCGGCCAGGAAAACACCGTTTCAGTGATGAGGCCGCCTCCGATGATGAACGCCAGTCCCAGAACAAACGACGTAGTGACTGGCAACAGAGCGTTGCGAGCCGCGTGTCGGTCACGGATGGTCTTCGGCGCCAGGCCCTTGGCGCGGGCAGTCAGGATGTAATCCTCCTTCAGCGTTTCGAGCATCGACCCGCGAGTGATGAGCATCACGCCCGCGAACGCGACCAGCGCCAGCGTGAAGATCGGCAGGACGGCGTGGTGGGCTATGTCGGTCGCAAACGTCCGTCGGTCGCTCGGCAGCCAGAACGCCAGGAATAGCGCGAACGAAAGGCCGACTCCTCCCCACCTGATCAATCGCTGCTGGGCGAGGTTGTCGGGCTTGCGCGATGCCCATAGTGACAGGCCAAGCCCAACCGTGAGCAGAAGCGTCGACCATATGATGGAAGCGAATACGGTATTGGCACTGAACGGCGCCTCCCGCCATCGTATTGGAGTCAAGAATTGGTTGACCGGGACGAGATCGAGATAGGCGGCGAAGAACCAGATCATCACGAGCGCAAACCAGGGGTAGAAGACCGTGTAGAGGATGACGCCGCCCAGGGTTATGCCCATTTCCTGTGAACCGCCCCGGCGCCAGGCAAGCACCTTCCCGAGCATGAAACCCAGGTAATAGGACAGCATGGTGGCAAAGGTGAACAAGAAGAAGGTGCGCGGCAACCGCTCGCTGATCACGCTGACAACTGAGCGGGGATAGCGCGCGAAGCTCACCCCTAGATCACCTTGCAGAATGTTGCCCATGTAAGTGAGGTACTGACGCCAGAGAGGCTGATCCAGACCAAATCGCGCCGCTATAAGGTCCCGGTTCTCGGCGGGAATATTCGGGTCGAGAAACTGTCGGCTGAAGTCGCCGGGTTGAGCCTGAAGCAGAAAGAAGAGCAGCGTGAGGAAAACCAGAAAGAGGAGGCTCATCTGAACCAGACGAACACCGATGAATCTGAGCAAGTGCGAATCCTCCGTCCGGCCTGCGGATGCCGAGCATCTTACCGGCTCTTTCGCGAAGCGTTCTTCGCAAATTAGAGGGGGAGGGCCAGCAGGCCCTCCCCCTCAATCTTTTGAGACGCCGAAGACGTCCGTTGGCTCTGTCTACTCGGAAACGAGCACCTGGCCGGGCCACCCATTCGGATACCCGTTCAAGCCGCCGAGAACGTCCGTGACCGGGAACTCAACAGTTGAGCGCCAGGCATCGGTGATCGGCGTCGAGAACAGCACGATGTAGGGCAGGTTCTCGGAGATGTTCTTTTCCATGTCTGCGCACAGACTGCGAGCCGTCGTCAGATCGGTCGCTAGGTCAAATTCCTCGCTGAGGGCCTCGAACTCAGCATCGTTGTAGCCGGGGGTGTTGAACCCACCACCGGTCACCGAGTCCTGGTCCGCTCCGAAGAACGCCTGGTGCGACGTGCACGGCAGCGACGGGTCACCGCCACCCCAGCCGAGCATGTACAGATCCCATTCCAGAACCGATTCTGCGGTCTGGGGTGGGAACGTCTTATCCTGGAGTGCGTTGAAGTCGGTCGGGTTGACGTCCATCGGCACGCCGAGGCGCTCACCCCACTGACCAATCCAGGTGGCGAACGTCGAGCGCAGCGGGTCGAGGCCCGGACCGGGCGTCAGCAACTCGATCTCAGGCACGGCGGTGCCGTCCGGCTGCCGCATGCCTTCGCCGTCAATGAACGCGTTGTCGACAACATTGCCGTCGTCGTCTACGACCTGCTCGGGAGTCACGTCCCAGGTGTAGCCGGCGTCCGTTAAGACCTGCACGGCCGCCTGGAAGCGCTCACCTTCGGTCAGGCCGAAGCCCCACTTGTTCACCTCGTCGGTGTACCAGGCAGCATTGGCCTCCGGGACGAGCGAGTAGATCGGCAGAGCGGCTCCACCGAGCACGCTGCCCGTGACGAATTCCTTGTCGATGACATACGCGAACGCCTGGCGGAAGGCCGGGTCGCTCATCGGGGCCTTGCGTAGATTAAAGGCCATATAGCGGAAACCCTCCGAGGGATTGATCGCAAACTCGAGGCCCTCAATCGAACGCAATTCCTCGCGTCGGCCGGTCGGGATTCCAGAAGGATTGAACACGTAGTCCACGTCGCCCTCCTGGAAGGCCAGGTAGGCGGCATCCTGCGAGCCGTACTCCGAGTAGATGATCTCATCTACGAACGGACCGTCGGTGTACTCCGAGAGCACTTCGCCGCCACCGGCGCCGTAGTAAGTCTCATCGACGTCGGAACCGTTGCTCTGGGTCCAGCTGAGATCCGCGTACGTTGTGTACTTGGTGCCGCTGTAGTAGTAGTCGGGGTTGGCCGTGATCGAAGCGAAGGCTCCCTGCTCCCACCTGTTGAAAACGTTCGTTCCAGCCGAAGGCTCGCCTAGGCCTGAGGCGGCGTAGAGCGCAGCCTTCGGGTCGTCACTACCGCGGGCTTCTTCGACGACCGACGCCCAGTGATGTTCGGGCATGATGGGCGACTGAGCGACACCGTTCTGGTAGATCGACAATCCTGGCTGATCCTCGGTGAAAGTGATCTTCACCGTGTAGTCGTCGATTGCCTCCACTCCTGTCACCTGCTCCGGCCAGTAGGTCAGCCAGTTCGAGCCGAGCGCGAACTCCTGTGCCACTTCCCCGGTGAAAACGAAGTCGTTGGCGTCGACGGCCTCACCATCGGACCACCTCATACCTTCACGCAGCGGAATTGTCGCCGTCCAGACATCGCCCTCTTGGACCGTCTCCGGCGGCTCACCCGAGGCGAGTACAGGCACCACCAGGAAGTTGGGAATGCTGAGCGTATAAAGGGCCGGGTGTGACTGGCCCAGGACAAACCCGTTGTAGGCCGACGCCTCGGTGTCCAGGTACGACCAGTAGTTGTCGGTCGTCAGGTCGGCCGTTAGCGCAGTCTGATATGTGCCCCCAGCCCCGCCCGGATCGGGATCGGTCGTCCCACCGTCGGCCGTGGTGGTGGTGTTTCCTGTTCCACCATCCGCCGTCGTCGCCGTGGTGTCGGCCGTATCGTCACTCGAGCAGGCGGCTGCAACCAGCGCCAATGCGGCGAGCAGCGCGAGCCACCCACCTCTCTTGCGTAGTGATCTCACTTGAATTTCCTCCAATTGATCTGGCTCCCCAGATCTGGGGGCCGGAATGTGAGAAGACTACTCGCGAAAGTCAGGAAGCGGCAACCGTTCTTGGCAATTTTTGGGAGGTGAACCAGGCGTTTGCGTCATCGGTCCGGAGCCGCCGTTAGGAGGTAGGCTGCCCGCGATGAGTCGCAAACATGCCGCCGAGTCCGCCTTCCAATCGGTCGAGGCGGACCTCATCGAACTGTCGCGCTGGATGTATGAGAACCCCGAGCTCGGGTACGAAGAGCACGAGTCCTCGAAGCGGCTCAGCGACTATCTGGCTGCTAACGGCTTCGATGTCGAGTACCCGACCGGCGGCCTGGAGACCGCCTTTTCGGCCACGGTCGGGACCACCGGTCCCCGGGTGGTGATCTGCTGCGAGTACGACGCCTTGCCGAAGGTCGGCCACGCGTGCGGACACAATATCATTGCCACCGCCGCCCTCGGCGCCGGCATTGGCGTAGCCGGGCTGGTCGACGAGCTGGGCATCCGGGTCACGGTGCTCGGCACCCCCGCCGAGGAGGGTGGCGGCGGCAAAGTCGATCTCATCATGGCCGGCGCCTTCGAAGACGCGGCCGCCGCCATGATGGTTCACCCGGCGCCCGACGATCAGCTCGATCCATCGTTCCAGGCGCGGGAGGGCTTCGTCGTCGAATACCACGGCCGGGATTCCCATGCCGCCGCCGCGCCCGAAAAGGGCATCAACGCGCTCGACGCCTTCGTCCTGGCCTACAACGGCATCGCCGTGCTTCGCCAATCCTTCGTCGAGCGCGACACCGTCCACGGCATCATCGACCACGGCGGAGACGCCTCCAACATCATCCCCTCCCACACCCGCTCCACGTGGGGAGTCCGCTCCGGAACCCACGAGCGGCTGATGGAGCTGGTCCCGAAAGTGAAGGCCTGCTGGGAAGCCGCCGCAACGGCAACCGGATGCCGGGTCGAGATCTCCTCGACGGGCCATCCGTACACAAACATGATCAACAACCCGGTCATGACGGCGCTGTATGCGGCCAACTCGGTGGCGCTCGGGCGCCCTATGCCGACGGAGGCGGAAACCCAGTTCGACGGCGGATCGTCCGACATGGGCAACGTCAGCCAGGTCGTCCCGTCCATCCATCCCATGCTGGCGCTCGACTGCGGAGACGCAACCAACCATCAGCCCGAGTTCGCCGACCACACGGTCGGCCCATCGGGGGAGCTCGCTATCCGGGACGGGGCGCTGGCGATGGCCTACACGATCATCGACATGGCCGAGCAGTCGGTGTGGGATCGGCTGTAGCCCACACATGACCTCTGCTCGGCGGGCGGCGTCCGACTGGTTCAAGTACTCTGACCGCCGCTCGCGAAAGACTGGTGGAGGCGTGGCCAACGAACCCGTACTGGAAGTCTCGGGTCTGACGACTCAGTTCGACACCCAGGACGGGATGGTGCACGCGGTCAACGGGGTCAGCTTCACCCTGAACAAGGGCGAGTTCCTCGGGGTCGTGGGTGAAAGCGGCTCGGGCAAGAGCGTGACGATGATGTCGCTGCTGCGCCTCATTCCTATGCCGCCGGGGGAGATCGTCGACGGCCAGGCCATGTATAACGGCCAGGATCTGCTTCACATCGACCTCGACCAGCTACGCCAAATTCGCGGCAAGAGCATTGGATTCATCTTCCAGGACCCGATGACGTCGCTCAACCCGGTCCTCACCGTTGGCTTCCAGATCGAAGAGTCGCTCAAGATCCACCAGCATCTACCTACCGAGGCTCGCGAAGATAGGGCCCTCGAGCTGCTCGAGCTGGTCGGTATCCCCTCCCCCGCCGCCCGGCTCAAGAGCTACCCCCACGAATTGTCCGGCGGCATGCGCCAGCGGGTCATGATCGCCGTCGCCCTGGCCTGCTCGCCTCAGATCCTCATTGCCGACGAGCCCACCACCGCGTTGGACGTCACCATCCAGGCCCAGATCATCGAGCTGGTCAAGGACCTGCGCGAGCAGTTCGGAACAGCAGTGATCTGGATCACGCATGACCTCGGCGTCGTGGCCGGGCTGGCCGACCGGGTCCTCGTCATGTACGGCGGCCAGATCGTCGAGGAAGCACCGGTGGCCGACCTGTACGCCCGGCCCCAGCACCCCTACACCAAAGGCCTGCTCGGCTCGGTTCCCCGGCTCGACCAGAAAGGCGACGACCTGGTCACCATCCCCGGCCAGCCTCCAAGCATGTTCCGGGTGCAGACCCAATGCCCCTTCGCCCCGCGCTGTCCCTACGTGTTCGATCGCTGCCGGGAGGAGAACCCGCCACTGCTGCCGATCACCCCGACCCAAAAGGCAGCCTGCTGGTGGGACATGGAAGCCGGCGAGGCCAGGGTATGACGACCCCCGAGCACACCCGCTTCAATCCGGACAGCGAGGTCCTCGTCTCCGTGAAGGACCTGAAAAAGCACTTCCCCATCCGGGGCGGCGTAGTCAAACGCCAGGTCGGTGCCGTCAAGGCGGTCGATGGGGTCAGCTTCGACATCTACCAGGGACACACGCTCGGCCTGGTGGGCGAATCAGGATCCGGTAAGAGCACCATCGGTCGGGTGATGCTGCAGCTCGATCCCGCCACTGAAGGAACGGTGACCTTCGACGACATCGAGCTGACCAAGCTCCGGGGTGAAAAGCTCCGCAAGCTCCGGCCGAGGATGCAGATGGTCTTCCAGGACCCCCACGCCTCCCTCAACCCCCGGATGACGGTGGCCTCCATCATCGGCGAGCCGCTCAAGGAGCACGGCACGGTCCGCGGCGCCGAGCGCCGGGAGCGCATCGAAGAGCTGTTGAGTCTGGTCGGGCTCGAGCCAAGCCACGCCAACCGGTATCCGCACGAGTTCTCGGGCGGCCAACGGCAGCGGATCGGCATCGCCCGGGCGATCGCCCTGAACCCCGAGTTCATCGTGTGCGACGAGCCGATCGCCGCCCTCGACGTGTCGATCCAATCCCAGATCGTCAATTTGCTCGTCAACCTGCAGGACCACCTCGGCCTCACCTACCTCTTCATCTCGCACGACTTGAGCATGGTGCGCCACATTGCCGATCGGGTGGCCGTGCTCTATCTGGGCAAGGTGATGGAGATGTCCGACGTCGACACCCTCTACAACCATCCCAAACACCCGTACACCCAGGCCCTGCTGTCGGCGGTGCCGGTGCCCGACCCGGTCGTCGAGTTGACCAGGCGGCGGGTCATCCTGGAGGGCGACATTCCCAGCCCGGCCAACCCACCGCTCGGCTGCCCGTTCAACACCCGATGCCCGGTGGCTCAGGAACGCTGCTCGCTCGAGGAGCCCGAGTGGCGCGAGCTGGACTCGGGTCACTGGGTGGCCTGTCACTTCGCAGAGTGATTGCTCTCTGAGCCACAATCGAATCGCGCTGGTAGGGTTGCGAGACGCCAGACCAAGTCTGGCGTCTTTCCAGAGGAGGAATGGAATGAAACGATCAAGATTCTTGATACTTTTCGCAGCCCTCGTCCTCGTTGCCGCAGCTTGTGGTGGCGATGACTCGGGTGATGACACGACAACGACAACTGCCGGAGACACCGGCGCAACGACTACAACCGTCGACGGAGGCATGGCCGGCCAGGGTGGCAACATCACCATCCTGATGTGGCAGGCCGCCACCGCCCTGAACCCATATCTGTCGGGTGGCACCAAAGAGATCATGGCGGCTTCGCTCGTGATCGAGCCGCTCGCCGAGATCACGCCGGACGGCGAACTGGTCCCCAAGCTGGCAGCCGACATTCCAACGGTGGAAAACGGCGGCGTAAGCGAGGACCTGTTGTCCATTACCTGGACGCTCAAGGACACCGTCTGGTCCGACGGGACTCCCGTCACGGCCGACGATGTGGTGTTCTCCTATGAGTACTGCATCGACGAAGCCACCGGCTGCACCCAGTCGAGCCTGTATGCCGGCATCGACTCAGTCGAGGCGGTCGACAGCCAGACGGCGAAGGTGAACTTCTCGAGCCCGACCCCGTACCCGTACTCACCCTTCGTGACCGGCCAAGCGCCGATCATTCAGAAGGCACAGTTCGAGAACTGCATCGGTGCGGCGGCGGCGGGATGCACCGACGCCAACTTCGGACCGATTGGGACCGGCCCGTTCATGGTTCGGGAGTTCCGCACCAACGACACGGCCGTCTATGACTACAACCCGAACTATCGAGGCAACGCAGAAGGCCAGCCCTTCTTCGGCGAAGTCCTGATCAAGGGCGGCGGCGATGCCGACGCAACGGCCCGCTCGGTCCTCCAGCTCGATGAAGCCGATTACGCCTGGAACGTCCAGGTCGACCCGGTCGTTCTGGCCGATCTCGAGTCGAACGGCCTCGGCACCGTCATGTCCGGATTCGCAACGCTTGTTGAGCGGATCATGATCAACCAGACCAACCCGGACGCCGATCTCGGCGATCTGCGGTCGGTGTACGACGACGGCAACAACCCGCATCCGTTCCTGACCAACCCCGACATTGTCAAGGCGATGTCGATGGCGATCGACCGCCAGACGCTGGTCGATGTTGGCTACGGCGCAGCCGGTCGCCCGACCTGCAACGTGTGGCCCGCACCGCCGGCGGACTCGACGAACAACGACGACTGCCTGGTGCAGGACATCGACGGCGCAAACGCGTTGCTCGATTCCATCGGCGCAGTCGACTCGGATGGCGACGGCGTTCGCGAGTTCAACGGAACTCCGCTGAGCGTGCTGTATCAGACGTCGACCAATGCGGTTCGTCAGTCCAACCAGGACCTGGTCAAGGCCTGGTGGGAAGAGATCGGCATTGAGACGGAACTGAAGAACATCGATGCGTCGGTCTTCTTCGGTGGCGACCCGGCCAGCCCGGACACGTACCAGAAGTTCTATGCCGACCTGCAGATGTACGCCAACAACTCCGGAAGCCCGGACCCGCAGGGGTACATGGGTAACTGGATCACGGCGCAGATGCCGGGCCCGGAGAACAACTTCGGTGGCCAGAACATCCAGCGGTATGCGAACCCCGACTACGACGCTCTCTGGGAGCAGTTGGCGGCGGAAGGCGATCTCAACAAGCGAGCCGAGATCACCATCCAGCTCAACGATCTGCTGGTCCAGGACGGGTCGATCATCCCGCTGATCTGGCGTGGTGACACGGCCGCAGTCTCCAACGAGATTCAGGGAATCGGCGATTCGCTGAACGGTTGGGATACGCAGTTCTGGAACATCCACGAGTGGTCGCGGGCCGGCTAGCCGGAAACCCGTGAACCGATGAGCACTGGGGAGCCCTTCAGGTATATTCCTGAAGGGCTCCCCTTCTAGCTTCAGGGAGGAAGATGGGACGGTACGCCATCCGGCGCACCCTCGGAGCGATTCCGACGCTGGTCGTGATCAGCTTCGTCATCTTCGCCATCCTCGACCTCGCCCCCGGCGATCCGACCGCCAACTTGCCGCTGACCGTTCCACCGGAGGCGCGGGAACAAATCCGGGAGACGCTCGGGCTCAACGACCCGTTCCTCATCTCCTGGGTCAAGTGGATGCGGCAGATGTTCATCAACGAGCCGCTCAACGTCCTCGAAACGATGTTCGGGCTCGAAGTCGGCGACAGTGAGGGCCGGCTGCGCATTATCTCCTGGGCGTCCCGGGGTCCGGCCGTCGACACGATCGTCGAGCGCCTCCCCCAAACCCTGTGGGTGCTCGGCCTGGGCTTCATCCTCGGCATCGTGATCGCCATCCCGGTCGGCGTCATCTCTGCCTACAAGCAGTACTCGATCTTCGACAACGTCGGCACCTTCGTGTCGATGATCGGCTACTCGGTCCCCACCTTCTTCACAGGCCTCGTGGCCATCATCATCTTCTCGGTCTGGCTGGGGTGGTTCCCGTCCTTCTACGACACCACTCACGATGTCTCACTCACGGACTGGGACAGCATCGTCTTCCAGTTCCAGCAGATGATCATGCCGGTGACGGTGCTGGCCTTGTTCAACGCGGCCGCCCTGAGCCGGTTTACGCGCTCCTCGATGCTCGACAACCTCACCCAGGACTACGTCCGCACCGCCCGCTCGAAGGGATTGACCGAGAACCGGGTATTGATGCGCCACGTGCTCCGCAACAGCCTGATCCCGGTCACCACACTGATCGCCCTGCAGGTGCCCGGCATCTTCGCCGGAGCCATCATCACCGAGCAGATCTTCCGCATCAATGGGCTCGGCCAGCTGCTCATCAGCGCGATCCAGGGTGCCGACGTCCCGATGGTGCAGACCCTCACATTCATATTCGCCTTCCTGATCGTGGTCTTCAATCTGATTGCCGACCTGATCTACGGCGTGCTCGACCCTCGCATTAGATACGAGTAACCACATGGCAGATATTCAAGAAAAGCCAGACATTCAGCTGACCGAGACCGTCGACGTCGACCTCGGCCAGTACCGCTCGCTGTGGGGCGACGTGTGGCGCCAGTTCCGCCGCCACAAGGGTGCTCTGGTCGGTCTCGCCCTCCTAACGATCATCATCCTCGGGTCGTTCATCGGGCCGTATGTGTGGGCGCCCGACCCGTTCGGCATCGACGTTCCGCAGGCGAATCAGGGACCAAGCTGGTCGCATCCGATGGGGACCGACAACCTGGGCCGGGACGTCATGGCCCGGGTGATGGTCGGGGGCCGGATCTCGCTGTCGGTCGGGCTGACCGCCGCTCTGCTCGGCATCATCATCGGAACCTCCATCGGCATCCTGGCCGGGTATTTCCGGCTGCTCGATTCCCTGCTGATGCGTTTCACCGACCTGTTCCTCGCCATCCCGATCCTGCCGCTGCTGCTGGTGATCATCTTGCTGTTCCGGGACACCCTCCGCGACATCTTCGGTCCCGAGCTGGGCATCTTCCTCCTCGTGGTGTTCATCATCGGTGTCACCAGCTGGATGCAAACCGCCCGCATCGTGCGCGGTGAGGTCCTGGCGATCAAGCGGCAGGAGTTCGTGCTGGCGGCCCACAGCATCGGCACCCGGCGCCGCAACATTATCTTCCGGCACATCTTCCCGAATGTGCTCAGCCCGGTGATGGTCTCGGCCGCTCTCGGCGTCGCCACCGCCATCATCACCGAGTCGGCGTTGTCCTTCCTGGGTCTCGGATTCCCATCCGACTTTCCGACCTGGGGGCGCCTGCTGTTCGATGCTCAGTCGTTCATCCAGCTCAATCCGATGCGGGTGATCTGGCCGGGCTTGCTGATCTCGCTGACGGTGATCAGCGTCAACTTCATCGGCGACGGCCTGCGCGA
>JABDIY010000017.1 GCA_013003535.1 Acidimicrobiales bacterium
GTGGGGCGGGTGGTATCGGGATTGCCTCCGCCCCGCACTCCGGTGAAGAAGCCGCTCCGCCAGCTGAGGTTGCCGGCGGCATCAACCGACCGCAACGCGTACGTGTACTCGGTCCCGGCCACGGCAGTCGTATCTAGGTAGGTCGTGGGATCAGCGTCAACCACTGCGAGCACCGGACCCAGCCCACCGTCCGAGGACCGGAAGATCTGATAACCCGTCACACCAACATTGTCCGTGCCGGCCTGCCACGAGAGTTGAATTCCATTGCCGACATCAACAGCTGAGTGTTGCCGAGGCGGCTGGGGTCGCTCCGTGTCAGGAACGCCATCGCCCGGAATGTCGATCGTGGAGAGATTGCTTCGCCACCCGATGTTTCCTGCCGCATCTACCGCTCGTACCGCGTAGGTGTAGGTGACGGCTGCGTCAACCGATCCATCGGTGAAGAAGCTCTCGGCCGAAGTGGTCAGGAGCGGCCCCAACCCGCCATCGTCGCTTCGATAGACGTTGTAGCCGACCACGCCGACGTTGTCCGTTGACGCATTCCAGGTCAGTCGGACATCTGGGCCGCTCATCACTGAAGTGAGCCCGGTTGGTGTGGACGGTCGCTGACTATCAATGGGTGCGGACGGGCGCAGTTGAAGGGCAACCTGGGTGTTGGCCGTTGGATTCAACTGGATCGAGAACAATTGACCGCTGGCGATCCCGTCGACCGTCCAACCATCAACGAGGTAGTCGTCACTGCCGATGATGACGGGATCCTCTACCGAAAGATCAGTGGTGCCACCGCGAGCGACCGTTCGCACGAATGGCGTGGTTCCGGCTGTCGATCCAACCTGCACAGACGCTCCTGGCGGGTCCGACGCTATGGACACCCCAACCGTTTGGTATGCCGCCTCGGCGGTTGCCGTGGTCGCGGTCCCACCATCGCCAGACACGGTAAGCCTGGCTTCGACGCTTGACGGGTATTCGTGATCAGGCATCGTGAACGTTCCCGTAGCACCTTCAATGGCATCAAGTCCGTGCGTGTGACACCCACCGTCGGGGATGCAATGGTTGATCAGGAGTTCCCACTCGAAATCTGACGATGGGACCTCGACCCCACCTGCGGTTGCCGATGCGGCAACTGGCACCGTGGCACCGACGCGAAAGGTACGACCTGAGGCGGGCTCGCTGACGACTACATCCGGCGCCACTCCGATCGAGATCGTCACGGTTGCGGTGTCGGCCAGGCCGCCTTGATCGGTGACCGTCAACCGGACAACCTTACTGGTTGTGAAGGTTCGAACCGCGCTGATCCCGGTGGCATCGATTGCACCGTCGTCGTCGAAATCCCACTCGTAGATCAAGGTGTCACCGGTATTGGGATCTGAGCTACCGCTGGCGTCGAAAGAGATCTCCAACGGTGCCGGGCCGGAGGTGGTGCTGGCCGAAATAACGGCCGACGGTGCCTGGTTTTGCCCGTCCTCGCTCGTGATCCTCGAGACCGTGCCGCTGGCGATGTCGACCAGCCATAGTTCGTCGTCAACCATCTGGAGATCCACGAGTGCTCCAACATCGCTGGCGAACAAGATCGGATTCTCTGCATCAGGACCATTCGGTCCAGGCGGCAGATACCAGATGCAGTCCCGCGTGTAGTCGGTGAAGAACAAGGCTCCATCAAGAGCCGGGGGGCCGAACCCGCCTCGGCTCATCGCCAGCCCTGACACCGAAAGCCCACCCACTGGACAAGGCTCACCCGCGGTGATCGTGTCGTTTCGTGTCCAGGAGAACAGGGGCGGCGCATGATCTCCCGAATCGATCAACGTGGTGCAGATGTCCGTTTGAAGCCAGAAGGTGTTCTGGGTGGTCCCGGGTCCCTCGTAGCACGGCCACCCACTGTTGCCGAACTGTCCGGCGTCGATCTGCTGAATCTCTTCGTGCCCCGCTCCGCCAACGTTGCCGGCGAAGATCTGCCCCGTCTGTGGATCAATCGCCAGCCGGTAGGGGTTTCTGAACCCGGTGGCAATGATTCGCTGGACGTTCGTCTCGCTGTCCCCGGCCAACGGGTTGCTGGGGAGCGGGGCGAAGGTGTCGGGATCGACCCGCACGATCGATCCTGCGACATCCGTGTCGTCGGCGCGGGTGAGAAGGTCTTGGGAGCGAGCCTGGCCGCCTTCAGTTGTCGGGGCCGTCAGATTGGTACCGACGTCGCCACCGGGATCGCCGCAAGGATTCCCGCGATTTCCGTGATCAGAAAACGATGCGGCGGCCCCGTCTCCAAAGCTCGCGACGAGTGCACCGGTGTGGTCAAACTCGATGTCGCCGAACGTGTGGAACGGAAACTGCTGACAGTGCCCTTCGAAGAGAATGGTCTGGGCCAGGGTGTTGACATCGAGCTTCAGAACCCGGGATCGGATCGGACAGCCGGTGGTCGACGAATCCGGGCAGGGGTCGTAGTCGGAGCCGGATCCATAGGCCGGAATCGCCCCACCTTGGGGAAGCCGGTCCAGAGCGAACCCCAGGTAGATGAAGGGCCGACTCGGAAAGCCCGGGTCCACAGCGAGCCCGGTGAGCCCGCGATCATTGTGATTGTGGACCTGTTCACGTAGATCGATCAGCAGCTCGGGAGTGGAGTCGTTGGGGCTGTCGAGCTGTCGGACCCGGCCGGCCTTCTCCGCTATGAAAACCTGGCCGTCGGGCGCGATCGCAACCGCCGTCGGGTAGACGAATCCCGTTGCCACCAAGTCGTAGCTGAATCCCTCAGGAAGTGCTGGATCGGCCCCGGCGGGTGGGACTCCGGCGAGGGCGCTGACCACGAGGATCGCGCTGAGTACAATCGTCAACTTCTTCAATGTCCTCGCCTCTTGTTCGCTTGACCTGAGCACTCGCCAAAACGCTCAGATATTTCTCATAATCGCAGTTTGACAGCTCATACCGCGAAATGCGAACTGAACCGCACCGTCCGTGCTTCGATCGGCCAAGAGGCGTAGGGGAGTGGCCACAGCACGTACCCTTCGTTGCTCGTTCACATGAGCTCTGGCGCGAGTAGGGTCCGTGCGGTCCTTCCTGGCTTAGTCAATCGTTCGGCCTGCCACAGCCAATCCAGCGTCCCAACCGGGAGCGCGGCCATTTTCCGGCGGGGGACCAGCGGCATCATCCAATCCGGATCGAGCCAAAACCCAGGCGATCACGGAGTTGGAATTCCACATCTCACCAGTCTGCATCTCGTCCCGACCCCACACCGGCGTCGGCACGTCCGAAAGGCTGTCCAACGCTTTCTGCACCAATGCGGGAACGTCAGTTATCAGAACGGGGCTGGCTAGTGAATATGCGAGATCCGGGATGGAACCGTTCGGCCAACACCGGACCTCATACCGAAACACCCGCAGGCGATGTAACCACTTCATGCCAACCGTACCCTCTGCCACAACCCCTCGATCGATGGATCCTGAACCACTTGGAATCGGGGCCATTTCCACGGTGGTGACGACTCCAGAGTTTGCCGTAACGATGAGCGCCGAATGAAACAATCGCTGACGGGGCCGCCGGTCAACCAGAGAAGCCAGCGTCTCAAAGATCCGCCCGCATACCCGAACCACGCCTTGCCCAGGTCGCTCACCGGCTCCCAGCGGTATCCAGTACAGATCGAGTCGCATCTCAGTCCGATTGAGCAACGAACAGGACAGAGTCGCCAGAGACCATGGTCCCTACTATTCTTCCCAGTCCACCGTTGTTTCCGAAATAATGTTGATTGAATCGGAAACACCAACCTGGCCTTCACCACCCCCGTTCGACCACCCCACGCCGCATACCCCAAAAACACTCACCGTTCGAGCTCAGAGTTCACGATAATTCGCATTGAGCTGGTCCATATCGCCGGGGTCTGTCGTCAAGATCACAGTGTCGAGTTGTGCAGCAAGCACGGCGAGGCTTGCATCAACGACGTCGCTCGTTTTGGAAACACCGCACTTCCTGCCGATGACTTGTGGGTCACCGAACGGATAGACCGTTGTCGCTCGCGCCAGCATCGCCATCGGGACCTGGTTTGCTGGACTGCGCCACGCTTGGGCCAAAGCGGTCTCGGTCGTCGCCGGCGAGACTCCCCCAGCGTGCAACTTCTCGACCAGTGCAAGAACAACTCGTCGTTTCGAAGGGTTCTCAAGAGCGATGAAAACTCCAGCGTCGAAGATCATGACCCTGCCAGGATTGCGTCTGCCTGCTGCACCTCGTCAGCTGTTGGCGAGCCCCATGCCGAAGTCGCCCAATCAATGAACTCCCGCATTGCATCTCGCTGAGCGTCTCTCGCCGCTAGAAGATCGAGTGCCTCCTCAACTGCTTCTCGCTCGGTTCGCCTCCGAGCTGAAGTCGCCTCGAGATCGAGCAATGCCTTAGGGCTTAAGAACATCGACTTGCGCTTTGGCTTTCCTGACACGGCCTGAGGCATACACTAAACATACGTGTATGCCATACGTATGTCAACTCCAGCTGCCCGCCCGTGAGCCATGAAGTACGATCGCTCCCCCGCTAACCACTCTGCGTCGGACTGACAGGGCGTGTCGTGAACCACCAGCTTGATTGCCGTCGGGGCCAGCTGGAGTCGATCCGGCCCACGTGGGCTAGCGTCAACGTGGTGGTCCAGATCTCATCTGCTCGACTCTTCTGCACTGTGGTCGTGACGGTCGACGCCGGCCCAGAGGTCATTGACGACATGCTGGAGCATGCCAGGCTCGGTATCACGACCGGCTTCGGTGAGTGCGAAGGATTCATCGCTGGAGCCCTACACGTCAGTACCGATCGCACAAGGCTGGTGCAGTATCTGCAGTGGGACTCTGAGGCCGCTTACCTCCGGTGTCGAGACGATCCCAAGTGGGACGAGCTGGGTTCAACCAAGACTTTCATGAATCACATCAGAACCGGGCGAGCGCTCGTTGATGCTCGCCTGTTCGAGGTTCTGGCCGACTCCGGGCAGCCAACTCTCGAAGCCGACCAAGGCGGCAGCGCAGATGGCCGACTTCGATAGCGGGCCGAGCTGAACGACCGCCAGCCCGAAGATTCAGCCACATCCGATCGTCCACACCATGGCGGTGCAGACATCGGGCATCAGGGCTTCGTCAA
>JABDIY010000119.1 GCA_013003535.1 Acidimicrobiales bacterium
GCGAGCGCCCCGTGCTCATCCATGAGGGCCGAACGTCGGGCAGAACCTACGAGACACCGCTTGACGCTCACGCGGTCGACGGTGGCTATATCTTCATCGTGAATTACGGAGCCCGATCCGACTGGGTGAAGAATATCCTGGCCGCCGGCAGAGCGACCCTGCGGTTGGGTGCCCAGGAGATCGAACTCTCGATGCCCAGACTCTTGACCGAAGACGAGGCCTTGAGTCAGATGCCACCAACTGCCAAGCCAATGCCCGGATTTCTCAACATCAACGAGTACCTGCACATGCACGCAGCTGCCTAGCAACCGCTCGGGTCTAATCTGCCGGGCCAACGACGACTGTGAGCCAACGATGATCTTGCTCGACCCCGGTAACCACCGGCGGAAGTACCCGGACGACCGTTCGCGAGAGGTGATGCTCGACACCATCGAGTTTTTCGAGTCGAAAGGCAAGCAGAAGGTGCTGGAGGACGATCAAGCGGCAGCCTGGTATCAGGACTTCATCGATTTCTCGCGCGATCACGGAATCCTGGCGACCATGTGCAGTCCCGCCGGCTACGGATCGGACAACGCACGCTGGGACACGTGGCGGATCTGCGAGTTCGGTGAGATCCTCGGGTTCTACGGGCTGCCGTATTGGTACACGTGGCAAGTCACGGTGCTCGGTCTCGGCCCAATCTGGATGAGTGGCAATGAGGCAATCAAGGCCAAAGCGGCGCAGCTCCTGCAGGACGGCGAGGTGTTCGCCTTCGGTCTGTCGGAACAGGCCCACGGCGCCGACCTGTACTCGAGCGAGATGACACTCACTCGGGGCCCCAACGGCGCGTACCTCGCCAACGGGTCCAAGTACTACATCGGCAACGCCAACGCCGCCGGCATCATCTCCACCTTCGGCAAGCTGGCCGACACCGGCGAGTACTGCTTCTTTGCCGTCGAACGAGACCGGCCCGGGTTCACGTGCAAGCAGAATGTGGTCCACAGCCAGAACTACGTCGCCGAATTCCAGCTGGTCGATTATCCGGTCGCCGAAGCCGACATCCTGGTGCGAGGCGACGCCGCCTGGGACGCTGCCCTCAACACCGTCAACATCGGAAAGTTCAACCTGGGCTGGGCCTCCATCGGCATCTGCACGCACGCTTTCTACGAAGCCATTCACCACGCGGCCCATCGCCGCCTGTACGGCATGGCGGTGACGGACTTCCCCCACGCGCGGGCGCTCTTCACCGACGCCTACGCCCGCCTCGTCGCGATGAAACTGGTGGCCCTGCGGGCGGCCGATTACATGCGGTCGGCCACGCCGGAGGACCGCCGCTATCTGCTCTACAACCCGGTGGTGAAGATGAAGGTGACAACCCAGGGCGAGGACGTCATCAACCATCTGTGGGACGTGATCGCCGCCAAGGGCTTCGAGAAGAACACCTACTTCTCGATGGCCGCCCGCGACATCCGCGCCCTCCCCAAACTGGAAGGCACAGTGC
>JABDIY010000006.1 GCA_013003535.1 Acidimicrobiales bacterium
CAGAGATCAAGGCACGGAGTTGCGAAGCAACTCCCAAGGAACCCGCAGGGTTCCCGGCATCGGGCATCAGGATTACCTCCCCCGCGAGCGCAGCGAGTGGGGGAGGCAAGGAGGGGGGTGAGAGCGCGTTCCCGTGTTCCTGTGCACGACAGCGCGCTTCCGACCCCAGGCGTACCCTTCAACCAGACGCGGAAGCAGAACGATCGGTCGGGGCGGGGACGGGTTTGCCGGTGGCGACGGCAGTTTCGAGCCAGGCGAGCTTGGCGACACCGACCTCGGCGACTGCCTGTTCCGGAGTGTCACCAAACGCACTGCAACCGGGTAAGTCGGGAATCACTGCGACCCACGCGCCGTCCTCCTCGCTGAAGAAGACGTTGATGGAGTAATCGCTCATAGCGAACCTTCGATCGTCAATCCGTGGTCGATAATCGTACGAGCTACCAGGGTGTAGCTACCTCCCGCCCGAGGTGGGCGAGGCACCGAGGGGTGGTGGGTGGTGTTACCTCCCCCGCCGAAGGTGGTGTCGCATTTCGCGATAGGTGCGACGGTTCATGGGGTGAGTTTGGTTTTGGGGTGGATGATTTGTGATGGGGGTTTTCCTTTGTTCCATTTCCCGAAGTGGGGTCGTTGATGGTTGTAGTAGGTGATGTAGGCGTCAAGGTCACGGCGGAGCCCGGTGATGGAGGGTTCAACGTATTTGAGGAGGGTGGGTTGGTAGAACTCCTCGAGGATGGTGCCCTGGACTCGTTCCACTTTCCCGTTGGACTGGGGCCGACCTGCTCTGATGAACCGGTGAGTGACATCGAGCTCGGTCAACGTTTCACCGAAGGCTCGGGCCCGGAACTCGTTGCCGTTGTCAGTCGAGGCGGCCTTCCAGTGCCATCCCCAGGTACTCAGATCAGCTGCCACCTGCCTGACTAACCGGGTGGTGTTTTCCACCGTCGGGTTATGCGCCGAGGACGCCAACCTCACCCACACATAGGAGGAGGCCACATCAATAGCGGTGTATTGCCACACCACCCCCCGGTGTTGCTTGCCCACCCCCAGGCGGGTCTCTTTGAACGATCCCACATGGAAACAGTCCATTTGCACCAGATCACCGGGATGATCAGCCTCCAAGACCCCCACCCACCGCTGCGGTCGAGCAGCCACCACGAACGGTTCTTGGGGGAGAACAAGATGCGCCTGGATCAACTGATACCGCAACGCCCGAGTATTGAGCTTGCGACCCACCAACACCCGCCACACCGTCGACGCTGACACCTCCACCCCCAACTCACCCAACCCATAAGCGACCCGCTGAGGCCCCCACGCCGGGTTCGCTAACGCCACCGCAACCACCTGAGACTCCACATACTGAGCCCGCCACGACCGCACCCGCCGCCGAGGACCCACAAACCCCCGCACCACCTGCCTACGCCACCGATAAAACGTCGAATGATGAATCCCCAACCGCCGGCACATCGCCCGCCGATTCGACGAAGACTCCACCACCCGAACAATTCGCTCTCGATGCTCCAACACGCCATCATGCAACCCCATCAGCGGTGCGCCTTTCTCCTAGACCAGAAACGTGCACCGCTGATCATCAACCACACCAACCCGTCGCACAAAACACGCGACAGGACACCGCCGAAGGTGGGGGAGGCCAGGAGGGGGGTGGGCAACCCTTCGGGTTGCTTGGCGCGTTCCTGTGCTCCTGTTTGCGACCCTTACCGCTCCGACTGTGACCGATCCCGATACCGGGGCGGCACCAGCCACTGCGGCCGGCCCGAGTAGTAGATGACCCAGTAGGTGACGAAGAACACCAGGAAGGGGGTGGTGGAGAGTGCCCGGACGGTCTCCGATTGGGAATCCGCTCCGATGACCCACCCGACGACCCCGGAGAGCATCGCAAAGACGCCGACGGGAAACGATCGCATTGCTCTAAGGCGAGACTGTCTCCCGTCGCGGAATCCCACCGCCCAGTTGGGCTCGATCGATCCTCCTCGCCGACGGCCCAACCAGAAGCCCGGGAGCACCGCCAGACCAGCGAGACCTCCGCCGCCGAACAGCAAGAGCACGACGATCTCGCCACCGCTCATCGGACTGGTCTTCCTAGGCCCATCGTTCTGAATCGACCATCGGGGCGGATGCCTGAAGCGCCGACCCTGTCCCCGCCGATGCCGTCCCCGGTAGGCTCGGCCGATGCCCGAGGCGTCGACCCTGCTGACCTTCTCCATCGCCGCCGTCGTCCTGTTCATCGTGCCCGGACCGGCCGTCCTCTACATCATTACCCGCAGCCTGGTCGGCGGGCGCAAGGCGGGTTTGGTGTCGGTGGCCGGCATCCACGTCGGGAGCCTGGTCCACATCGGGGCTGCCATGGCCGGACTGTCAGCGCTCCTGGCAACCTCGGCCGCCGCCTTCCGGGCGGTGAAGTGGGCGGGAGCCGCCTACCTGGTGCTGCTCTGCATCCAGGCCATTCGCAACCGCCACTCCGCCGACACTGAGCTGGTCACCGTCACCCCGGACCCATTGGGCAAAGTCTTCCGGCAGGGCTTCGTGGTGAACGCGCTCAACCCCAAGACGGCGGTGTTCTTTCTGGCATTCGTTCCCCAGTTCGTCGATCCCAGTCGGGGAACGGCCTTCCAGATCCTCATCCTGAGCGGCCTGTTCATCGTGTTGGGACTGATCTCCGACGGCCTGTACGCCACGGTGTTCGGATCGGTCGGGCACCGCCTCACATCGGCTCGCTGGTGGCGGACCGGCCGCTGGGCCCTCCCCGGCACCATGTACATCGGCCTCGGCCTGGCCGCCGCGTTCTCCGGTGGCGATCCCGACAACTAGCGGCCGCGCTCAGGGAAACCAGATCCGGTCGATCTCAACGACCTGTCCCGGCTGGGTCCCGGGATCCAGCCGCAGGCTGATGATGGTGCCCTCCCACAACGGATTGTCCGAGAGGGTGAGGGTGTACTCGTGGACTTCGCCGTCGGCGTCGATCGGGAACACAATCGACGCCTCCTCGGTGTAGTCGGGTCGAG
>JABDIY010000014.1 GCA_013003535.1 Acidimicrobiales bacterium
AATGCATTGACTCGCCACCTGGAATCGGCGCAGCGACAGCTCGATCGCGGCCAGAGTCAAAGTGCCATCCCAATCGTGAACGCGTTCATCACTCAGGTGAACAACTTCGTTGGAGCCGATATTTTGATGGCGGATCAAGGCGGTTCGTTGACAGACAAGGCCGAGGTCTTACAAAGGAATCTGTAGAGCCACCCAGACGCATTCACCTGTATCCACTCACGACAGACAGTCGTGAGTGGATCGACGGCGGCGATAATGCAGCGGTACCGACTCCTGGGTCCCCGACAGCGCATAACTGCTCGCCACGACCTTCACGTTCGCGACGGTCAGTAGCGGCTGTTCCCGATCTGTGTTACCGCTTACAATGCCGCGCACCCACCCATAGTGGTATTAGGGTTGTTTGTGGAGTAAGGAGGGTCGCCCGTATTCGGAACCCTCGCTGAGGAGTTTGAAGGTGCGGTTGCCGACCGGGTCGTTTATCACATGCTCATGAAAGACGCGTGGGTAGAGATCTGCACCCACGTCGACACATTCCCCCTAGTGATGCAGTTTCCCATCACGATCGGCAACGATCCCATGGGGGTTACGACGGCATGTGGACCGCTGAAGGTCCGTTCGGCTCCGGCGTATGGACAAGATCACGATTCAATCGATGGAAGGAAGTCGAGCGCATGAGAAGAAGACGACTGTTGATAATCAGCGTCATGGTTGCCATGATCGGAGCGGCACTTGCTCCGGCTGCGTTTGCGGGAGGTGACGGAAAAGGCAGTCCGCCCCCAGAGGTTCGGTTCGCCACGTTCAACGCCTCGCTCAACCGGTTCAGTGCCGGAGCGCTCGGTGCCGAGCTGGCAGCGCCAGGGAGCGCGCAGCCCGACACGATCGCCGAGATCATTCAGCGAGTTCGTCCCGAGGTTTTGTTGATCAACGAGTTCGACTTCGACCCGGCCGCCCTCGCCGACTTCCAGACCAACTACCTGTCTGTGCCACACGGAGACGCGGCGCCAATCGTGTACCCGTATACATACACCGCGCCCTCCAACACCGGCATCTTCTCGGGCTTTGACTACGACAACAGCGGTGCCGCCGGCGACTTCGTCCCAAATGACTCGTACGGGTTCGGGTTCTTCCCGGGCCAATTCGGGATGGCGGTGCTGTCGATGTACCCGATCGACTACGCCAGCGTGAGAACCTTCCAGTTCTTCAAGTGGAAAGACATGCCGGGCGCTCTGCTCCCCGACGACCCAAGTACCGCGGCACCGGCGGATTGGTACACGCCCGGCCCCGAGTTGGATTCCTTCCGGCTGTCGTCGAAGAGCCACTGGGACGTGCCGATCGACATCGCGGGCGAAACCGTGCATTTCCTGGTGAGCCACCCAACGCCGCCGGTGTTCGATGGTCCGGAGGATCGCAACGGAACCCGCAACCACGATGAAATCCGCTTCTGGGCTGACTACATCCAGCCGGGTCAAAGTGGCTACATCTACGACGACGATGGAAACTTCGGCGGACTCGACGGCAATGCACGTTTTGTGATCGCCGGCGATCAGAACTCGGACCCGTTGGACGGTGACAGCATCCCGGGTGCGATCCAGCAACTGCTGGATCATCCGAAAGTGAATACAAAAGTGACACCCGCGAGTCCTGGTGGCACTGAGCAGGCGGCTTTGCAGGGTGGAGCGAATGCGGCGCATCTCAGTGATCCAGCCTTTGACACCGCCGACTTCTCCGATTCGGCGCCAGGGAACCTTCGGGCCGACTATGTGCTGCCGCGCAAGAACATGAAGATTGTCGATGCCGGCGTGTTCTGGCCACT
>JABDIY010000042.1 GCA_013003535.1 Acidimicrobiales bacterium
ACCCGAGCTCACCCGTGAGCGACACACGGTCAACTCGACACGGTGCCAGCCCGATGTTGATCTCGGCGACCGACATGAACGGGAAGGCCTCGTTGCTGAGGTCGGTGCGGGTCAGCCGTTGCAGCACCTCGCGCGACTTCGGTCCGGCGACCGCCAGCCCCATCCACTGGTCGGTTGCATTGGTCACGCTCACGTCCTCGGCGGGCAGGTAGCGATGAAACCAACGCATGTGCCATTCCTGGATCGGGCCCGACCCGGTCATCACGAAACGCTCGGACCCGTGAGCATCGGGGCCGGAAAGACAGAAGAGGGTGAAGTCGCCGACGATTTTCGCTCGGTCGGACAACATGACGGCGAGGCGACTGCGCCCCGCCGTTGGGATTCTTGTGGCCAGCAATCGGTCGAGCCATGCACGAGCCCCCGAGCCGCTGATCTCGAATTTTGAATACGAGCTGGTGTCGATGATGCCCGCACCGCTGGTGGTTGCCGCGACCTCCTCGGCCGCTGCGCCGAAACTGTTCGGGCGGAAGAAGGTCGGGATGTCTTCAGCTGGCTCGCCCTCCCGAGCGAACCACATGGGTACCTCGAGTGGCGTTATCGATGTGAAGACCGCTCCCGCCTCCTTTTGGAGGTCGTAGATCGGCGTTGTGCGGGCGGGGCGACCCGCAGGCCAGGTCTCGTTGGGGAAGGCTACACGGAAACGCCATTCGTAGAACTGGGTGGACGTTTCGAGCGTGTAGGCCTGGTTGGCGAACGAGCCGAAACGAGCCGGGTCCATCGAGAAGGTGTCTTCCTCGGTCTCGCCGTCGATTATCCACTGCGCCAGCGCCAGCGCTACGCCGCCGGACTGACTGAAACCGGCCATACAGCCACAGGCGAGCCAATAGTTGGGCAAGCCACGCACGGGTCCCATGAGCGGGTTGCCGTCCGGTGTAAATGTGAACGGGCCGTTGATGGCGTTCTTGATGCCCGCCTCGTGCATGAGCGGGAACCGTTCGAAGCCTCTCTCGAGTGAGCTCTCGAGATGTTCGAGCCTCGGCTCGAGGAGCTCGGACCCGAAGCTCCACGGCGTTCCCTCTAGTGACCAGGGAATGGGGTTTGGCTCGTAGACACCGAACAGCAGCCCGCCAACCTCCTCGCGAACGTAGATCCCGCCATCGAGGTCCACCGTGAGCAGGGACTCCGTGTCCTGTGCCATCACCTCGGGAATCTGCTCGGTCACGAGATAGTGATGCTCGTACGGAATGAGCGGCAGCTCCAAGCCGGCCATCTGGCCAACCTCCCGGGCCCACAGACCCGCGGCATTGATCACGTGTTCGGTGTTGATCGTGCCCTTCTCGGTGATGACATCCCAGGTTTTGTCGTCGCGTTGCTCAAGGGCGGTGACCAGTGTCTCCGTGTAGATCTCGGCACCGGCGATTCGGGCCGCCTTGGCATAGGCGTGGGTGGCTCCGTAGGGGTCCAGGTAGCCATCGGCGGGGTCGATCAGCGCCCCGATCAGCTGTCTGTGGTCGGTGAGGCGGCTGTACTTCGGAATCTCCGAGCTATCGATGAGCCACGACTCGATCCCGAGGGTCGTGTTGAGCTCGTCGACGATTTTGAGGAAGTCCCAGCGCTCGGGGGTGGCCGCAGTTGTGCACGTGCCGACTCGGTGGATACCGATGTCCTGGCCGCTGATCTCGGCAACCTCGTCGTAGGTCTGGATGCTGTAGGCCTGGAGCCGGGCCATGTTCACGGACCCGTTGAGCGAATGGAAGCCAGCCGCAGCGTGCCAGGTCGAGCCGGCTGTGAGTTGTTTGCGCTCGACCAGGACCACGTCCGTCCAGCCGAGCTTCGTCAGGTGGTAGAGCACCGCAACCCCGACGATTCCGCCGCCGATCACCACTGCTCGTGCTTCGTTCTTCAACCGGTGCTCCTTAGCCCGTAACCCGTTGGACCGTACTCTACGTACCGCCTAGCCGCCATCGAGATGCAATACGCGCCGGCCCTCGTCGGACCCGCTTCTCGAGCCGTGAAAAGACGTTTGGATGATGCGGAAAGCGACCTCTGCCTGATCCGTCTTTTCGAGAATCAGAACAGGCTGTCTCCAGCGGCTCACACGGAGCCGCACGACAAAGGAGACGACATGACTGCAATTCACGCTCAACCGAAGCGAGACCCCAGATCCAGCTTCGACCAAGGCACCTTCAACACTTCCGCCGAAGTGACCACTCCGGTCGAACTGGCCACGATGCTCGGGTGTATGTATGCCCTCATCGTGGCGAACCTCGTGCAGGTTCTCGCGGGGTTTGCCGCCGCCGATCCCAGTCCACCAGCGGCGGTGGTACCGGGTATTGCGGCTACCGCCGTGCTGGGATTGGGCGCACTGCCGATGATCCGGAGCGCGCAGACAGCTGGCTACAAACTCGGGATCGCCTTCTGTCTGGCGTCGATGGTGGGAATGGGCCCTCACAAACTGTTCCTTGAAAACGGGGGAGTGATCGCTCCGATGGCGCTGGTCGGGTTCGCGTTCGAGCTGGTGTTCATCCTCCACGCCGTCCGCGCACTACGGGTGTCGGTCCTAGCCGAACGGTAGGGGCGTTCCATCGTCCACGGGCCAGACTGGGGAACCATGGATCAACCGGTTACACCTGCCGCCGAGCAGACTCCGAGCAAGGGCGACATCGCCCTGGCCGGAAGCCTGCTCGGCGTCGCAGTGTTGTCGGGCGTGTTCATCGACGCCAACCGCCCGGACACGGTAGAACCGTCGATGTGGTGGCACTGGCTCCTCATCGCCACCCCACCGGTTCTTGTAGCGTTTCGGCGGCGATCCCCCGTCCTGGTTGCCGCTCTGGCTTCGGTGGCTCAGGCGGGCATTTGGATTTCCGACCTCCCCGAGGTTTTGCTCCCTATCATCGTGATCCTGTACGCCGCCGCATCAGAAGCTGGGCGACGCGGTCTGCAAGTGGCAGTCGCCGCCAGCGTCGGTCTGACGATCGTCACGGCCGTCGGCGTTCGGATCGCCGATGACGTCACGCTCTATCAGCTCCCGCTTATCGCTCTGACCTGCGGCACGGCGATCGTTCTCGGTGTGAACGCAGCACGGCAACGTCAGGTTGCTGCTCAGCTCGCCAGCACCGTTACCGAGAGCCGCATGCGGAGCGAGCATGAGCGAGCCCAAGCTGTCGCAGAGGAACGCTCCCACATCGCACGAGAGCTTCACGACGTTATCGGCCACACGCTCACGGTTATCGCAGTTCGGGCCGAAGCAGCCGACAGGGTCGGCGACCGCCAATCAGAAGCTGCGGGCGACGCCGTTGCCGCTATCGCCGAGTTCGCGCGATCGGCCCTCAACGAAACCCGTCGTGTGCTCGCCGGTCTTCAGCAATCGTCGGCCGCCGATCTCTCCCCACCGCCAGACATTGCGGCCACGAGGCGTCTGGTCGCCGAAGTCGCCGATGGCGGCGTTCGAGCCACGCTTCACGAGCACGGCTGCAACGTCAATACCCCGCCCGCAGTTGTGGCCGGCGGAATATTTCGCATCGTCCAGGAGTCGCTCACCAACGCGATCAAACATGGTGGACCTGAGGTGGTGATCGACGTCTATCTCACCTGCCGCGCGGACGATTTGGAAGTGCGTATCGAGAACAGCATCAACGACCATGCCCCTGTCCCGTTTCGCGATCTCGGGGGGATGGGGCTGGCTGGTATGGCGGAACGAGCCGGTGTTCTCGGCGGTACTTTCCACGTTGAGCAAACGGATGGCCGCTTTGTCGTGCATGCGAAACTGCCCATCGATCTCGCCAGAGCGGAAAGGACTACACCATGATCAGAGTTGCCATCGCCGATGACCTCGACATGATCCGTGCCGGGTTCGAACTCATCATCGAAAACGAATCCGACATGAGTGTGGTCGCCTCGGTCGGGGATGGCAGGGCGATCATCGAGGCCTGCCGCACCCGCCACGTCGATGTTGTGCTCATGGATATCCGGATGCCCGAACTCGATGGGTTGACCGCAACCGAACGGATCATGACCCAGGAGGATCCGCCCCGGGTCGTGATCCTCACCACATTTGGGCTCGACGAGTATGTCTCGGCGGCGATCGTCGCCGGCGCTTCCGGGTTCCTCTTGAAAGATGCCTCCGCCACCAGCCTCCTCGACGCGATCCGTGCGGTCGCTGCGGGCGATGTTGCCATCGCGCCCTCCCTGGTTCGCACGGTGGTCCAGCAGGCTCGCAACTCTCCCCGGGTTCGAGAGGTCCCCGGGATCGATGAGCTCACCGAGCGGGAACTTGAGGTGCTTCAGCACCTTGCCGCCGGTCGGTCCAACGCCGAGATCGCCGAACAGCTCTATCTGAGCGAAGCCACGGTCAAAACCCATCTCAGCCGCGTTCTCGCCAAACTCGGCGTCCGGGACCGGGTACAAGCGGTCATTGCGGCATTCGCCGCAGGAATCGCCGATGCGACGGACGTTCCGTAGATCGGACAGGCCTGGTTGGCGGAGCGTTCCGACGCGGAATTCACCATTGGGAGAGGTCAGGTTTTCGGCGGCAGCGCTTGGGCGAACTTCACGCCCCGGTTCACCCAGTTGGCCAGTTCGGAATCTGTCTGCAAGGCCTCGCTATCGAGTCGCAGCCAGCCTTGCATCTGGCGGCCTCGCATCTCCGCGAACCGGGCTGCCGTGGTGTCCACCAGTTCTTGTGAGGCGTCGGTGTCAACTCGGACCATTAGTCCACCCTGGCCACTGATCGCCAGTGCCATATACCGATCGACGAGGAAGGCCAGACCGCCGAACATCTTTTTTTCGGTTAGGGCTGGCGTGTCTGCCAAGAGCTCTCGCACACGCCGAGCGAGTTCGTCGTCAAAGCCCATGTGAAAAGGATATGCCACGCCCGATAACGCTTCACCCGTCTCGTGAGCTGAGGATCGGCAATGCGATTTGCGACCCCGGGGATAATTGGGGGATTCGCCCGATCGAGCACGTTGGTCAACTCTCCGACAATGGGTGTATGACCGGTAGTTCCTCCGCAATCGCCTGGCTGATCGCTTATTCCGCCCATGTTCTCGTAGCCGGCGCTCTTCTGGCCGTGAGTGCCGAGGCCGCCGTTCGGTATTGGAGGTCCCGACGGGTCCTCACCCCGGGTATTTTGGGGTGGCGCTCTGGATTCTGATCGTGTGGGACCGACTTCGCCGATGCTCGAGCCACGACCAACATGGGCGGTCGAGAACGGACGCTCGTTGCAGCGCCGTGACCGTTGCCAAATTTGAGTAGCACCGGACTAGTGGAGCGAAACCCCAACGGTCTCAAGCGCTTCGGCCATCGCTTCTGACCGAAGCAACTCCTCGGTAGCGGCGAGCTCCGGGGACAGGTAGCGGTCGGGACCGGGGCCCTGAACCACCGTGCGGAGGAGGGTACGTAGCGCGCCGGTAGCCGGCGATGGCTCGAGCGGGGCCCGCAGGTCGATGGCTCGTGCGGCACAGACGTACTCCACGGCCAAGATTCGCCTTACGTTGTCTATGACCTTGCGGAGCTTGCGGGCGGCCAGCCATGCCATCGACACGTGATCTTCTTGCATGCCGGAGGTGGGGAGCGAGTCCACCGACGCCGGCGCGGCCAGTCGTTTGTTTTCCGAGGCCATGGCGGCGGCCGTGTAATGCCCGATCATCAATCCGCTGTCTACCCCCACCTCCTCGGCGAGAAACGGTGGGAGGCCATGGTTTCGGGCTTTGTCCAACATCCGGTCCATACGTCGTTCGGCGATGGCGCCGACCTCCGCAACTGCAATGGCCAGGAAATCCGCGGCGAAACCCAGTGGGGCACCATGAAAGTTGCCGCAAGATTCCACCCGACCATCGGCCAATACCATCGGGTTGTCGATGGCCGAAGCCAACTCGTTTCTGGCTACGAATCGGCAGTGTTCGAGGGTGTCTCGCGCCGCTCCGTGGACCGATGGAGTACAGCGGATCGAGTAGGCGTCTTGCACCCTGGTGTCGTCGACGGTGGCGTGACTGGCCACGATGGGTGAACTAGCGAGCATCGCCCGCAAATTGGCGGCGGCGACCGCCTGGCCGGGCTGAGGACGAAGCGCCTGAAGATCGGCGGCGAAAGGAGCATCGGTGGCCAGAAGTGCTTCGATGGTCATGGCGGTGATCATGTCCGCCTGGATCAGGAGGCGTTCGATATCGATGATGGCCAGGCACAACATCCCGAGAATGGCATCGGTGCCATTGGTGACGGCAAGCCCCTCCTTCTCGGCCAGAACGATCGGCACCAGCCCGGCTTCCTGCAATGCTTCGGCGGCCGCCCGAACCTGTCCGTCGTACATCACGTTCCCTTCGCCGAGGATGGCCATGGCGCCGTGGGCCAGCGGGGCGAGATCACCGCTGGCCCCCAACGACCCGTACTCAGGAACGATCGGCGTGATACCGGCATTGAGGATGTCCACCATTGCTTGGGCGACGAGCGGCCGGGCCCCGCTGTGTCCGAGCGCCAGGGTGCGAGCCCGGAGAAACACCATCGCCCTCACAACCTCGTCTTCTACCGGATCGCCCATCCCCGCAGCGTGGGATCGGATCAGTGCGATCTGGAGGGCTCGCCGACGGTCGGCCGGTATAGAGACCGTGGCCAGCGCACCGAAACCGGTGGAGATGCCGTACTTGGGTTCACCCTCGGCCAACTGCTCCACGACGGCGCGCGCTGCAGCCATACGGTCGATCGCCGTTGGGGTGAGTTCCACCGACTTGTATCTGCGGGCCACTGCGGCCACCTCGCCAATCGTCACACCGGGGCCGTTGAGTTGGATCGTCATGATGTGAAGTCTTCTCCATTGATGCGCAGTTCGCGAACCAGTGCGTCCACAGTGTTTAGCAGTGACGTTTGGTGTTCACCACGGGCTTGCTTGGTGAATCGGTAGTCGGGTCCGATGATCGAAACGGCCATGCCCAGCTTGCCGCCGGTGGGAATTGCCAGGCTCATGGCCGTGATGTCCGGTTCTACAGCCCCCGTACGGATCGACACGGTGCCGTGG
>JABDIY010000076.1 GCA_013003535.1 Acidimicrobiales bacterium
CAGGAAGATGGTGCAGCAGGAACCGGGTGCCGATGTCGATGGAACGGGCCGAGAAGACGCCGCCATGATTCACGACCGTCAGCCCATCGTGATGCCATGTGATCGGCCAGGGGTTGGGGTCCGGCCGTATGTCTGGATCGAACCTTGTGAAGGCGAGCCGAGCCTTCTTCTTCGCCAGCGAGGTGCGGGTGGGTCCAAGGATCTTTTCCAGTAGTCCGAGCGTTGAGGTGTGGATGTTTTTGGACATGCCGGCAACGATCACCCTGGAATCCGGAAGAAGGAGGGGTCGAAGCCGATGCAGTTGATCTTCCAGCAACGAGTTGTGCTTTGGCACCTTCAGAAGAAGAACGTCGATAGTGCCGGCGGGAGTCTTGTTGCCCGGCAGGGCCACGGGGCCAGCCAGGTTGGTTCGGCCGAGGTTTGCGGCTAATGCCCGATGGCTGACCACCGAGTCTCCCCACGAGATGTCGGCCTCAGTACTGAGGGCGGTCCCGAGCGCTCCGAAGGCGTCGTTGACGATCAACACCGTGCCATGCAACGGCACGGCTTCTTGACGGAGGTGGCTCAGCAGGTACTCATCGGCTGCATCCCACGCTCGCAGCGGAGATCCCTGGCGGTCCGGCCATCGAGACAACGCGAAGCGCCCCTGCGGCACCTCCATCACTTCAGTTGGTTCGCGACGGCTCATGGCTCTGGGAGCGTACCGATGCGCTCCGATAGGTTGGGGACGTGCGTGTCTTCCTTACCCACAATCCGGAGGATCGTGAGGCGTACTACGGCCGAGCGTTGCCAGAGCTCCAAGCGATTACGACCGTTGTCCAAAACCCGCTGGAGCGTGACCTCACCACGGCGGAGCTGATCGAAGCGGCGCAGGGATGTCAGGTGATCATCGCGCACCGAGTGACACCAGCGAAGGCACAGCTCTTCGATTCGCTACCGGAACTGCTCGCGTTTCTCCGCTGTGCGGTTGACATCAGCACGATCGACGTTGCCTCGGCTAGCGCTCACGGAGTTCTGGTGGCCCGGGCCGACAAAAGCTTCGTGCCGTCCACCGCCGAACTCGCTTTGGCTCTGCTTATGGACACCGCACGCTGGGTCTCCACCTCCACCGTCGACTATTGGAATGGCACGGAGCCACCCCAACGGCCGGGCCGCCAACTCCGCGGTCAGACAGCCGGTATCATCGGCTACGGCGCCATCGGTTCCTACCTCAGTGACCTCTTGGTAGCGCTGGGGATGACCGTGCTCGTCCACGATCCGTTCGTACGTGTCGGTGGCGACTCGATTGAGCAGGTGGCGCTCAATGACCTCCTCCAACGATCCGATGCCGTCTTTCCTCTGGCAGCAGCCAACCCCAGCACCGAGAATCTGATCGACGCTGCGGCTATCGCGGTGATGAAACCGGGCGCCACGCTGATCAACGTCAGTCGCGGTGAATTGCTAGACGAAGCCGCGGTCGCGGCAGCGCTGGACTCTGGTCAGCTTGGAGCGCTTGGGATGGATGTCGGTCGCGCGCCCGACCAGCGACCTTCACCAGCGCTCGCTTCACGTCCGGGGGTCGTGTCCACACCGCACCTCGGCGGCCTGACACCCGAGAACGCGGACGCGCAGGCACTGAGCAGCGTGGAACAGGTGGCGGCAATCCTCGCCGGGCAGATGCCGCCTCGCGCGGTCAACCCCGATTCGGGCGTACGGTTGAGAGAGTTTCTGGAACGGTGAAGGGTGCCTGCGATACCCACGTTCATTTCTACAACTCGTCTTACCCGGTCGCTCCCACCGCAACGTTGCTTCCCCCGAATGCCTCTGTTGATGACTACCTGGCGGTTCAGGCTGCGCTCGGCCTGGACCGAGTGGTCATCGTTCAACCCACAACCTACGGAACGGACAATCGTTGCCAGTTGGAAGCGGCTGCTCGGCTGGGAGAGTCGGCCCGAGCGATTGTGGTTATCGATAACAGCGTCTCAGACCAAGAGCTGAAGGCCATGTCCGAGATCGGGGTCATTGGGGCCCGTTTTCACATGTTGCCCGGTGGCGCAGTGGACTGGGATCAGCTGGATCTCGTCGCGTCCCGCATCGCGCCGTTCGGTTGGCATGTCCAGCTGCAGATGAACGGGCATGCATTGGGAAAACGGCGAGACCAGTTGCTGCGACTGCCGTGTCCGTTGGTGGTTGACCACGTTGGCCGTTTCATGCCGCCCGCATCGCCGTCTAGTCCCGCTTTCCAGGTGCTCCTCGATCTCGTGGATGCCGGTGCCCATGTGAAGCTGTCAGCGCCGTACGAGTCCGCCACCGATGCGGATCATCGGTATCCGGAGGTGAGTGAATGCATTGAGACACTGGTCAAGCGAGCCGGCGATCGGCTCCTCTGGGCATCAAACTGGCCCCACCCGGGTCAGACCGACCCGCCGAGCCATGCGGACTTGGAACGCCTGCGCAACTCATGGCTACCGGATGAACGGGTCCGAACCCAGGTACTGGTGACAAACCCGAGCGTGCTCTACAACTTCTGAGTAGTTGGCTGTGACCAGGGAGATGCCCTTGCATTAGTCTGACGCAATGACCACCCTCGAGGACCAGGCAAGCGCCCCACCCCGATTCGTGCGGGCCGACGGTCCAGCGAAGGTGACCGGCAGCGGGCGGTATGTGGCCGACCTATCGCTCACCGGCATGCTTTTCGCCAAGTTTCGGTATTCCGGTGTGGCTCATGCCCGGATCAGGAAGATCGACGTTACGGCGGCGAAGGCCATTCCCGGCGTGTTCGCTGTGCTCACCGCCGGTGACGTGCCCGATGTTCGTTACAGCCCCGTGATTCCCGATCGCACGCTGTTCGCAAAAGACGTGGTCCGATTCGAAGGTGAAATTCTTGCCGCCGTTGCCGCCAACAGCCCGGCCGTTGCCCAAGCCGCGGTCGATGCAATCGTGTTCGAATACGACGAACTCCCAATCGTTGCCGATCTCGAAGCGGCCATGGCCGACGACTCTCCGCTGGTGCACGAAGACTGGGCAAGCTATGCAGTAACCGGCGACACTCCCCGGGATCGAAACGTGGCGACGTTCTCCTCGTTATCGAAGGGCGACGTTGACGCGGGAATGGCCGAAGCCCACACGATCGTCAAGTCTCGGTATGTTGCCGACGGTAGTCACGCCGCCCCCATCGAACCGCGCGGTGTGTTGGCCCAATGGGAGGGTGACAAGGTCACGATCTGGACCTCCTCCCAAGTGCCCTTCGACGCCCGAAACGGTGTTTGCGAAACCTTGCAGCTCCCCAGCAACCGCGTTCGGATCATCGTTCCTCATTTGGGTGGCGGCTTCGGCGGAAAATGCGGGTTCCACTTCGAGGCCCATATCGCCGCCTTGGCACGGGCCACCAAGCGGCCGGTGAAGCTGGTGTTCAGCCGCGAAGAGGAATTTCTGGTGCCGGATCGGCGTCGCGAGTCCATGATCATCGACCTGACGACCGGATTGCGAGCCGACGGTTCAATCGTGGCACGGCGAGGATGGATCGCTGTGGAGAACGGCGCCTACACAGCCGACGCCGCATTCTTCGCCCAACTGGCGGCCATGCACGTTGCCGGCCCGTACAAGATTGACAACGTTCACATCGATTCCCACCTCGTTTACACCAACCACCAGCCTTCGGGTTCGGTGCGGGCTCCCACCGCACCCCAGGGGTGTTGGGCGTGTGAGAGCCATACCGACGAACTCGCCGCAGCGATCGGCATGGATCCGGTGGAGTTCCGGAAGAAGAACGGCATCCACACCGGCGCCACCGGGGTTGTGGGGCAGGTCTATGACGAGATCGGTTTGCAGCAGTGCATCGACGCCGCCGTAGAGCAGATCGATCATGCCGCCGCTCTCGGAGAGGATGAAGCCATCGGTCTCGCGGTTGGGTGGTGGCCTAGCTTTCCCGGACCGTCCGGCGCCTACGTTCGGTTGGACTCCGACGGTGCCGGCCAGATTGTCACCGGTGCTCAGGAGTGCGGCACTGGAGCGGTCATGACGCTGCGCCAGTTGGCCGCTGACCAGTTGGGGATGGACCCCGAGGACTTCGAGATCATCTATCAGGACACGGCGGTTGCCCCTTATGACACTGGTGCCACCGGATCTCAGACACTTCTGAACAACGGTCGAGCGGTGGTAGATGCAGCCGAGCAGATCGCCGAGCAGCTCCGTCAGCACGCTGCTGACCATATGGAGGCTGCCGTGGCCGACATCGTTCTGGCGGATGGGCATGCCCACGTTGCCGGCAGTCCCAGCAAGAACGTCTCAATTGCGGAGTTGGCAGAGATCGCCGGCGGGGGAGAGCTCCTCATCGGGAAGGGCTCGGGCAAACCGCCGGACTATCCCGAAATTCCCGGCATGAACTGCGTAGGCGATCAGGGTGTAGCCGCCTGGGCCGCGCCGCAGTTCTCGTGTCATGCGGTGAAGGTACGTCTGGATCGAGACACGGGAGTGGTTCGAGTGCTCGATGTTGCCTGCGCCCATGATTCGGGGACGATCATCAATCCCATTGCTGCCTACGGCCAGGTGGAAGGTGGAGTGCTCATGGGAATAGGGCAGGCGCTTACCGAAGGCACCCACTATGGCGAAGATGGCAAACAGCGGAACGGGGGACTGCTGGAGTACAAACTGCAGACGTTCGCCGACGCCCCACGGATCACTACCAAGTTCATCCAGATCCCCACCGCCGATGCCGGTCCCCGTGGTGCAAAGGGTTTGGCGGAAGCGCCGAACGTGCCTACGGCTGCGGCTATTTCCAATGCGATCGCCAAATTGGTTGGTCGCCCAGTTCGGCAACTGCCGATGACGGCAGAGCGAGTCTGGAACGCTCTTCAGGAAGAAACACCATGACCAGTATCACCATCCCAACGTCGCTCCGGGATGTTCTGGAAGCACTGGCCGGTGGAGCCCGCCCGATCGCCGGTGGAACCGATCTTGTGGTCAGTTCTCGACAGGGGAAGGCCCCGCTACCGGAGGCGTTGGTTGCTATCGATCAAGTGGCTGAACTCTCCGAAGTGAAGACAGGCACTGACGGACTGATGATCGGAGCGATGGTTACCCACGCCCGTCTGATGACCGAAGAACTGCTGGTCGAGAGCTACACGGCAGTGGCAGATGCCGCGGCGCTGGTCGGCTCGCCTTCAACCCGCAATGTAGGCACGATCGGAGGGAACGTGATGAACGGCTCGCCGGCAATGGATACCGGTGCCCCTTTGGTGGTGCTGGGCGCCGAGGTGGAATTGCGCTCAACCTCAGGCTCGCGTCGCGTCTCGCTGGCCGACCTCTGGACCGGTCCCGGTCGCACGTCCGCGGCCCCGGATGAGTTATGCGTTGCGGTTCACCTGCCCCTGCGGCCGGTCCGATCCGGGAGCGCCTATGTCCGGCTGGAGTACCGGCGAGCGATGGAAATCGCTGTCGTCGGGGCGGCCGCCAGCGTCAGCCTGGCTGAGGACGGCACGATTGCTGCTGTCGCCGTTGCCCTCACCGCTGTAGCTCCAACCATTCTCGCCGTCCCGGATCTCGACGCTCTCGTAGGGCTCGATCCCACCGTGGCGGCGCAGCGGGTCGCTCCGGCCGCTTCGGCAACGGCCACTCCGATAAGTGACCTTCGAGCCAGCGATACGTACCGTCGCCACACCATCGGAGTCATGGCCACAAGAGCCGTCGAAGCAGCGGCTCGTCGTGCCAGCGGAGAAACGATCGCCGTTCCCGTTAACCGAGCCCTCGGCATAGGAGCCGCGCGATGACCACCTATTCAACCACCCTCTCCGTCAACGGGATTCCCTACTCGCTGGCCTTCGATGCCTCCCGCAACCTGCTCAGCGTCATCCGGAACGAAGTGGGCCTCACCGGCACCAAAGAAGGGTGTGATGATTGTGAGTGCGGGGCATGCATGGTGCTGCTCGACGGTCACCCCGTTAATTCGTGCTCCTACCTTGCAGCCCAGGCCACCGGCAAAGAGATCACCACGGTGGAAGGTCTCTCATCAGGAGACGAACTCCATCCTATTCAGCGCCAGTTACTCGACGCCGGGGGAGTTCAGTGCGGGTTTTGTACGCCGGGAATGATCATGAGCACCGATGCGCTACTGCGCCGAACCCCCGAGCCCACCGATGAGGACATTCGGATCGGACTGTCCGGCAACCTCTGCCGGTGCACGGGTTACGCGAAGATCATGGAGGCTGTGAAGGCAACCGCAGTGGAGTTGAGCGGGTCCTAGCACTCGCCAGCCACAGCGCGGGCGTGCCGCAGGCAGTAAACCGTTCGCTTTTGGCGTCAGCCAGCTGCGTTCCTGGGGCAATTCGCACCAATGAGTGGTCAGAGGATTTGTTCCTCGTGTTGTCCTCGGTGACGCATCCAGCGGCCGGCCTCGATAACTGCCGTGACACTGAGGGCAGCAACGAATGCCAGCAAGAATGCCTTTGAATGGTTGTCCTTGAATCGCTCACCGAAGACATAGCCAAGTACACCTGCATAAAGAGCCCAGAGGAGACAGGCCAGGCCGTCGAACAGCACGAAGCGAGCCCGAGGCTGTTCGGTGATTCCTGCGGACACCGTGACCGCGGTCCGGCCTCCTGGCACGAAACGGGCGGTGAGAAGGAGGGTGGCGCCTCGGGTCCGGAGCTGGTCGGTAGCCCAGGTCAACCTCTGTTGGTTCTTGTCGCTCTTGAGTAACGTCCGGTTGAGCCAGCCGCTGCTCTGTTGGCCCAGTGTGAAGGCCAGATTATCGCCCATCGCTGCTCCCAGGGCGCCAGCCAGCACCACCAAAGTCAGCGAGAGATGCCCCTGGCCCGCAGCTATTCCACCCAGGATGACCGTTGTCTCCCCGGGCAGGACCGGAACGACAGAATCAAACGCCGCCATGGCGGCGATCGCCAGATAAAACCACGGGTTGGTGGAAAGCGTCTCCAAAGACGCCAGCAAATCGGTCAACACGGCTGCTCCTACCGGCTATTTCCCTGGTCGCCCATCCGGGAACTCTACTGCCCGCCTGACCGAGGGCTCGGTGCGGCTGGCTAGCCAAAACTCTCTGCGCCTCGAGCCTGGAGGGTTGATTCAGTCTCAAATCATCTTGACCGATGAGAAAGGGATGGCTTCCGGGGTAGGACGGCGACGAGGTGACGAGAATTCGTTCAATCCGTCGTTCGACGCTGTCCTGAGAGCAGCCCAAAACGGTGACGGCAATGCCTTTGACCAGCTATTCACCATGTTGAGTCGACGTATTTTTGCTTTTCTCCGGGTCCGGGGTGCGAAAGATCCCGAGGGCATGGTGAATGACGTGTTCTTGAGCATCTTCACGAACGTTTCCGGTTTCGAGGGCAACGAGGCCCAGTTCCAGGCGTGGGTGTTTACCATCGCTCGCAACAAGCTGATCGATGAAGGCCGCAAGCGGCAACGCCGTATCGACGAGTCGCTTGTGGATTCCTTCGAGGACCTTGGCGTGCCAGCGGGCGACGTTGAGGACGATGCTATGGGTCTGGTTGGAAACGCCTGGGTGAAAGAACAACTCGGCAAACTCACTTCTGAGCAGCGAGATGTCGTGATCCTACGAATTGTGGGCGATCTGACAATCGAGACCATTGCCGATGTGTTGGGGAAGAGCATCGGGGCAACCAAGGCAATACAGCGTCGCGCTTTTCGCTCCTTAGCCCGGGAACTCAGCGAGGAGGGCGTACCCCTGTGAGCGATCCCAGCGTTGTCAATAGTGAAATGAACCCTTCAAACCTCAGCGATGCAGAGATCGATTCCATCATCTCCGGTACGCCAGTAGCCGGTGCTCCGGCGCACCTGAGCGAGTTCGTCGCGTTGTTGAGTGCCGAATTTGACGCGACTCCGGGTGTGACGCCGGGGTTGGCGTTGGCGGATTTCATCTCAGCGCCGCCGGTGGCCCCAGGCGCCCCCGGCGCGGGGACCAACACGGTCACCAGCATCTTCAAGAAGAGCACTGCGGTCGTCGGAGCAGTTTCGTTCAAGATCCTTCTTGGGGCTGCAGCTGCGGCGGCCGGTGTTGGCGGGGCCCAGGCCGCCGGGGTGATCGATCTCCCTCGTCTCGGATCCGAGCCCACCGGTGTTGAGATCCCCACCGATCCCGGTGACAGCCAACTTGGTCCATCAACTTCGGTGACCGCCAGTGGTTCCCCCTCGATCACGGTTCCGGGCAGTAGCTCAGACACCGTGAGCGTCCCGCCGTTTGCACAACTGGCCGAGCCGGAAAACTCGCTCGAAACGCCGGTTTGCACTCCGACGCGGGGTCCCACCAATGCAAGCAGTACGAGCAATCCCAGCGAGGCCAATCGCCAGGCAAGCTCGGCCTGTAGCGAAGTTGGGGATGGCCAAGGTGACCGTCCCGCCGATGAGCAACGTAATGGTCCCGCCAGCGGGAAAGACGATAACCAGGGGCAGGGCTCGGGTTCATCCAATGGAGATGAAGACGACCTGAAGCCGGCGAAACCAGCCAGAAGTCAACAGCCGCAGTCGTCGTCTTCGTCGAGCTCGCGGCAAAAGAATTAGGTTTTCTAGGCTTCGGGCGTACCCCTACTGGGGTTTTTCACGTTTAGAACCCCTGACTGGCACCTTCGTTGCCGCCGCCCCGAAGGTGCCGGTCACTTCTCAAGATCGTGCGGGATCGTGATGTACTGTTCGCCGCCGCCGGCTGCCAGAACATCGGACAACCAGTTTCCGTCGTAGATCTCGGTGGCGGGCTGCATCAAGTCTGACGGCGCCCCTTCTGCGGTGGTCTCCAATGTCCACGCCTGCCGTTTGTAGGTCCAGTTTGAGGGGTCCAAGTTATGGGCTCGTCGCCAGTGGGGAACGGCGGCGCTCCTGCCTACGGACTGGTAGAGATGCTGGCCCAGTTCGAACTCTGCCGCTGCCTCAGCATGCGAGCGATCTCGGGGCAGTGAATGCTCGATCACTTGATGGGGACTGAGAGCAAAGCGGCTCTCGGATCCCTTCTGAATCCAGTCCACAACTGCCGCCCGGTATTCACTGGCTATGTCGGGGATTCGTCCAGCCTCGGCGATCAGTGCCTTGACCGGATCCGGAAGGTGATCAGGCACGGTGGTCGTGCGGCGGCCTTCGATTGAGGCGGATGCAGCGGGGCGAACCAGCGTCCCGGATTCGTCGATCCAGACTGCCATCGGCACGTTGTTGAACCCGAACAGCTCATCGCTGAGATGGGCTGAATCGATCAATGCCGGGTGCGTGGGGGCGGCCGCGTGAATCCATGGGGTGGCCTTCTCCGGAAGGAGATCGAGCGCCACCGTGACCACGCTGAAGCCCTCATCGGCAAATTCTTCATGTAGTGCCTGCCACCCGGGCACGCTCGTTCGGCAGCCTCACCACGATGCCCAGGCAACGAGAAGTACTTTTCGACCCAGTAGCGAAGAAAGCCGGAAGGGTTGTGGTCCGGCAGTGGATTGGTAGTCCGGGAGCTCGAGTTCGGGTGCAACTGCAGTTGTGAGAGAACGGCCCAGCCCGGCGGGGCCGAGAGCGTGGGTATTCGTTGCCTCATCGGTCACGAGTGGCATGCCGAGGCGGTCAGAAAGCACCTGAACATCGAGTTGCCCCTCCGGCGTTCGAACCTGCGGCGCCGGAACACATGCGTCGCCCTTGCAGAGTCCTTCGGGCTTGGCTTCCCATCCGGTCCGTTTCTCGAACTCGGCGGGGTCGACGGTGAGTTGGTGCAAGATCACGGTGAGAACCTACATTCCAATGGCCGCGAGCGCCTCTTTGGCGGCGTTGTAACCGCACATTCCGTGCGCCCCTGCTCCCGGCGGCGTAGCTGCGGAGCAGATGTACACGCCGTCTATTCCAGTTTCGTAGGGATTCAAAGTCCGGTAAGGCCGGAACACGAGTTGCCGAGGATCGTTGGCGCCGGTGACGATGTCACCGCCAATGTAGTTGGCGTTGTAGCGGGCCATGTCTGGTGCGGATCGAACATGGGTGGCCAAAACCCGGTCCCTGAAGCCAGGTGCGAATCGTTCGAACTGGGCGATGATCGCATCCGTAGCGTCGCCGGTGTAGCCCGCCGGGACGTGCGCGTAGCTGTACACCGGATGGACGTTGTTGTGTGATCGGTCCGGGTCAGCCAGATATTGCTGGCCTACAAGCACAAAAGGTCGCTCTGGCATTCGGCCGGCACACACTTCCTTTTCCGCTGTAGAAATCTCCTCGTAGGTGCCACCGAGGTGAACCGTGCCCGCTCGCCGTGATGCGGGATGGAGCCACGGCACGCCCCCCTCAACGGCGAAGTCCATCTTGAACGCCGCAGGACCGTGTCGGTAGGAGCGATAGGCCTTTGCCACCCGCTCGGCCATCTTCGCACCGGCGATGGATACGGCGGCCCGGGGCGAGGTATCGAGCATCACGATCGTGGGTGACTCCAGTTCTGCGAGCGAGGCAATCATGCGGCCGGTTTCGATTCTTCCACCATGGGAGCGGACGATGGAGGCCATGGCATCGGTGATCGATTTCGAACCACCTTCTGCAACCGGCCAGCCGTGCGTGTGACCAGCGGAGGCGAGCGCCATCCCGATCGAAGACGAGAACGGTGAAGAAAATGGCCGGAAGGCGTGTGCGGCTACTCCCGCCCAAAGCGCCTTGGACTCTGGAGTAGAGAGAACTTTGGCAAGCGCTGCCGCAGGCAGAGCTGCCCGTGCGCCGAACCGAGCGAGACTCAGTGGACGCTCGGGGACACCGACAATCGGTTGAAGGATTTCTTCAGAGATCTCGGCGAAGTTTGCGGCCATCGGGCCGAAAATTCGTGACCAGCGGTTGTCGCTCAGCTTGTCCGCCGTCTCGACCACCGAGCGAAACGCCACGCCGCCGCGTCCCGTACTGTCCAGCGGATTGCTGTATTGCACCTCGGGCCAGAGGTAGCGGAGGCCGTGGCCGGCGAGATCAACAGATCGGCTGAATGGGGTGTCGATCCCCAATGGATGGAAGCCCGAACATTCATCGTGCACAAGTCCAGGCAAGGTCAGTTCCGACGACCGTGTTCCTCCACCGATGCGCTCATTCGCCTCATAGACCGTGACCTGCAAACCGGCTGCAGCCAGCGTGACCGCGGCAGCCAGTCCATTGGGTCCGCTTCCGACGATGGCGGCAGTGGTCACGGACTCAGGCTAGAGGAACCCGCCTCGCGGCCCTCGATCGGCTCAGGCGATGTCGTAGCCGGCGTCGTCGATTGCCGCGATGATTGCGGCGTCATCGCCACCCACAACGGTGACCACTTTGGATTTGAGGTCGATCACCACAGACTCCACCCCGGGGACCGGAGTTACGGAACCGGTGATGGCCTTGATGCAATGGTCGCAGCTCATGGCCGGAACTGAGTAGGTGCGGGTTTGGGCGTTCATACGGCAGTCGCTTTCTAGGGGGATCGGTAGCCCTCGAAGCTCCGCAGGCGAAGACTGTTCGAGACGACGAAGAGCGACGACATGCCCATCGCCCCCGCGGCGATCATTGGGTTGAGAACCCCGAAAGCGGCGAGGGGGATGGCTGCGGCGTTATAGGCGAACGCCCAGAACAAATTGCCCTTGATGGTGGAGAGAGTGCGGCGAGCCAGCGCGATCGCGTCGGCCACCGCTCGGAGATCTCCGGAGACGACCGTGAGATCCGATGCCTCGATGGCCACGTCGGTTCCGGTTCCAACCGCGATTCCGAGGTCGGCTTGAGCGAGGGCGGGAGCATCGTTGATCCCGTCGCCCACCATCGCCACGCGATGACCAGCATCTTGGAGTCGGCGAACCTCGGCGGCCTTGTCTCCCGGGAGGACTTCGGCGATGACCGTGTCAACGCCCACCGCGGCGGCGACTGTTGCGGCGGTTCGCTGGTTGTCCCCGGTGAGTAGGGTGACGCTCAATCCCTGCGAATGAAAAGCTTCGACCGCGGCGCCCGAGGTGTCCTTGATGCGGTCCGAAACCACCAGAACCGCTTCGGCGGTGGTGCCTCGTCCCATCAGGACCGCGGTGCTCCCTGCTGACTCGGCCGCAAATGCGGCTGCCTCGACACTGGGGGGAACGATCTGGAACAGCGATCGGCGACCCACCCGCACTGCTACGCCGTCGACCGTGCCAAGCACTCCGTACCCGGGGCGGTTCTCGAAGTCGGTGACGGGGCTGGGCTCATTTATCGCGGCGCTGATGGCCGCGGCGATCGGGTGTTCGGATTTCGTTTCGAGCGACGCGGCGAGATGGAGGAGTGTGTTCTTGTCGCCTGCGGGCGCAATGACCTCGCTGAGTTGCATCCGGCCCTCGGTTACGGTGCCGGTCTTGTCGAGGATGATGACGTCGATCTCTCGGGTGTCTTCGAGAACTTCGCCGCCTTTGATGAGTACACCCAGTTGGGCTCCACGCCCGGTGCCTACCATGATGCCGAGGGGCGTAGCCAGACCGAGCGCACAGGGGCAGGCGATGATGAGCACTGCTACGGCGGCGGTGAAAGCGTCGTTGGCGTCGGCTCCGGAGACGAACCATGCGATCAGTGTGATCAGTGAGATGGCGATGGCGACAGGAACGAAAACGGCTGCCACCCGATCGGCGAGCCGCTGGACGTCGGCCTTGCTGCCCTGGGCCTGATCGACCATGCGGATGATTTGGGAGAGGGTGGTGTCCGCCCCTACCCGAGTGGCCTGGACCACCAGCGAGCCGTTGGCGTTGATCGTGGCACCAACAACTTCGCTACCGACAGAAACCTCGACCGGCACGGGCTCACCGCTGATCATCGACTCATCGACTGCAGAGTGTCCGCCTACGACGGTCCCATCCGTGGCGATTTTCTCGCCGGGACGGACAACAAATCGCATTCCCGGGAGCAGATTTTCAGCGGGAATTTCGGTGCCATTTTCGAGGAGTGCGACCGCAGCACTGAGGTCGGCGAGGGCTCGGATGGCGTCGCCCGTGCGTTTCTTGGCCCGGATTTCAAACCACTTGCCGAGAAGGATCAAGGTGACGATCACCGCGCCGGTCTCGAAGTAGATATGTCCACCGTCGATGGCGAACACCAAGACCACCGCCGACCAGAGCCACGCCGCCGTTGAGCCCATGGAGACCAAGGTGTCCATGGTGGTGGCGCCGTGCCGAAGATTCATCAGTGCCGCCCGGTGGAACAGCCACCCGGCCCAGAAAATCACTGGTGTGGAAAGTGCTCCCACAATCCACTCCCACCCGTTGAAGTGGAGGGCCGGGATCATGGACAGCACAACCGCCGGGAGAGCCAGAATGGCTGCGCCGACGAACCGCATGCGTAGGTCCTTCTCCCTGGCGGCCTCGGCATCCTCGATCTCGGAGCTATCGGCAACAACGCCATAGCCCAGACTTTCGATGGCTTCGTCGAGGTTTCCTCGTTGGACGCCTGCGGTGTGAATGACCGTGGCGCGCCCCGTTGCGAAGTTCACTTGGGCGTCGCTGACTCCTTCGAGGTTGGACAGCTTTCGCTGAATGCGGTTGGCGCAAGCTGCACAGGTCATTCCAGATACGGCGATGTCCAAACGTTCGCGGTCCGCGCGGGCGGCGTCTTCGTCTCGAATGCTGAGATCAGGAGGTGTTGCCATACAGCTTGAGGATAAACGTTCTACTCAGCTGGAAGGTCAAGCCGGTCGAAGGGTGACAGGTGGCTCAGGCGCTGATGATTTGGCATCGATTCGGATCGCTGCACTCGGTTGGATCCAGTTGCTTCGCTCTGTCGGTGAGAGCTGACAACGAGGCTCTGGCTTGCTGCAACCGGTCGATTTGGTCGTCTAGCTCCCGAAGGTGGCGCTCGAGAAGCGCCGTGGTGTGTTCACACGACCGTTCCCCATGGCCTTTGAGTTCGAGAACCGACGCAATCTCCGACAGCGACAATCCGGTAGCTTGCGCATCACGGATGAACTTGAGACGCTCCACCGAGTCTGCGTCATAGGAGCGGTACCCCGACGGGGAACGTTCCGGTTCGGCCAGGAGGCCGATGGATTCGTAGTAGCGAACTGTCTTGGTAGACACGCCGCCCGATTCGGCAAGTTCTCCAATCCTCATGCCAGTGAGTATAACGTCACATTCCATCCGACTAGAAGGTGGGGTGGTTCGGATACGGTGCTGTCGGATGAGATTCGCGCTCTTGGCCATTGGTATCTTCGTTCTCTCCATGGCGGCAGGCGTTGCGCCGCTCTACATGCACGGCCGGATCAAAGCGGCCACGATGCAGCGGATCACCGGTGTGTCCAGCGGGCTGTTGTTGGCCAGTGCGCTCCTCATCATCGTTCCGGAGGGATTCCACGTCATCGAGCAGGTGGAGGAGGGTTCAGGCTGGTTCACCGACCGGACCCAGTTCCTGGTCGCCATGATCCTGGTGGGGTTTATCGCCATGTTGGTGTTGGAAGGATTGGGGGTTGGTCACAGCATCCACGAGGAGCACCACGATCACTCTGAAGAACACGGCCATGGTCACCTTCATCATCCGGAGTCCACCGCAGCGATCGGCATCGGGCTCACCGTGCATGCGGCGGCCGATGGGCTGGCGATCGGATCGTCATCGGCCAGCGACGAGGTTGGACTCACCGCATTGGTAGCGCTGGCGGTGATCCTGCACAAGGCACCAGCGGCGTTCAGCCTCGGGGCGTTTCTCTCCCACACTCCCCAGAATCGCTCCAGGACTCTGCGCAATATCGGTCTCTTTGCGCTGGCCACTCCAGTGTTCATGTTGGTGTCGCGGGCCGTGCTGGGCGGAGCCGATGCTCTTCTCGCTGGCTCGCTTTTGTTCTCCGCCGGCACGTTCCTCTATGTGGCCACGGTGGACACACTACCTCGGCTCCACAGCCCTGAGAGCGGGCGCTCTGCTGCAGCCGACGTGATCGTGGGGGCGATGACATTCGCCGGCATCTTGTTGCTCTTCGAGTCTTTCGGCTGGATCGAGCACGTCCACTAGCGTGGCCTCATGGATCTTGAGCCGCTCCCCGAGGACTGGGCCACAGCCGTGGCCATCGTTGCCCACCCCGATGACATGGAGTACGGCGCCGCCGGGGCTGTGGCGCGCTGGACCGCGCAAGGCAAACGAGTTGTTTATGTTTTGGTGACCGACGGAGAGGCGGGTATCTCGTCTATGGATCCATTGGAAGTCGGCCCCCTCAGACGAGCGGAGCAGGTGGCCGCCTGCAACGTGGTCGGGGTCGCCGACGTCGAATTTCTGGGCCTACCTGATGGGCTCCTCGTCGAAGGCCTGGAGTTGCGAAGTGCGTTCTGTGCTTCGATCCGACGTCATCAGCCCGACGTTGTTCTGTCCATCAACTTTCGGGACTCCTGGGGTGGCCCCAGTTGGAATCACGTTGACCATCGCGCTGTCGGCCGCTCGCTCCTCGACGCAGTGCGGGATGCCGCCAACCCCTGGATTTTCCCGGATGCCGGAGTCGCCTGGGACGGCGTGCGGTTTGTGGCGTTCTCGGGAAGCCCCCAGCCCACCCATGGTGTTGACATCACGGACACTTTTGATGCTGCGGTTGAATCATTGGCCTGTCATGCGGTCTACCTCGGCAATTTGTCCGGTGAGATGTCGTCGCCTGCCGATTTCCTGCGCGGTCCGGCGGTCAGCGCAGGAACGGCGCTGGGGGTCGACCTGGCAGCAACGTTCGAAGTCATCGGCTAGCAATCGGAAGCGACGTTTCCGTAGGGTGTTTCCGCCCGTAAACCATCGCCGTGCCCTGGTTGGCACCAACTACCCTTGAACCCTTATGGCATATGACCATCGCTCAATCGAGTCCGCCTGGCAGAAGCGCTGGGAAGACGAGGGCCTGTACCGCTCCGTCGTGGACTGGGACCGCCCCAAGCACTACGCCCTCACGATGCTGCCCTATCCCTCGGGCGACCTTCACATAGGCCACTGGTATGCGATGACCCCCAGCGATGCTCGGGCTCGGTTCATGCGGATGAAAGGATTCAATGTCCTCTTCCCCATCGGTTTCGATGCGTTTGGCCTGCCGGCGGAGAATGCGGCTGTGCAGCGGGGCGTCCATCCGGCCAAGTGGACGTGGGAAAATATCGAGACGATGCGGTCCCAGCTGCGAAGCATGGGGGCAATGTTCGACTGGGAACGAGAAGCTGTCAGTTGCGAGCCGTCCTACTACGGGTGGACCGAGTGGCTGTTCAAGCAGATGTTCGCCCACAACATCGCCTACCGCGGTGAGGCCATGGTGAACTGGTCGCCGGCGCTGAACACGGTTCTGGCCAATGAGCAGGTGATCGACGGCAAGGACGAGCGGTTGGGTCAACCGGTCATTCAGAAGTTGATGTCTCAGTGGTTCTTTCGGATCACCGACTACGCCGACGAGTTGCTGAATTTCGACGGGATTGATTGGCCCGACCCGATCAGGGCCATGCAAACCAATTGGATCGGTCGCTCCGAGGGGGCCTTTGCTGACTTCGCCGTCGCGGCTGGCTCGGGTGAGAAACTGCAAGTGTTTACCACCCGCCCAGACACGTTGTGGGGAGCCACATTCATGGTGGTCGCCCCCGAACATCCGCTGTTGCCGCAGCTGACCTCAGATGAGCAGCGGGCTGCGGTGGAAGAGTATGTGGCCGCGGCGTCGAAGCGAACCGAGCTGGAACGCACCGCCGACGACAAGGAGAAGACGGGCGTCTTCACCGGCGGCTTCGCTATCAACCCGGTCAACGGTGAAGAGGTCCCGGTCTGGGTGGCCGATTACGTCCTGATCTCCTATGGCACCGGTGCCATCATGGCGGTGCCAGCGCATGATCAGCGTGACTTCGAGTTCGCCCGTCGCTTCGGACTGAAAATCGTTCCGGTGATAGAAAGCTCCGGTGACGACCGCTCCAGTGAGGGCGGCGGTCAGGACGGCGACGAGGAACTCACCGAGGCCTATGTTGGCCCGGGTCGCATGAAGAACAGCGGTCCGTTGGATGGTGTGGTTGTTACCGAACAGAAGGGTCGGGCCAATCCGGCCATCGCTGCCGCTCTGGATTGGTTGGAGGAGAATGGGGCCGGCGAGGAAACGATCAACTACCGCTTGCGAGATTGGTTGATCAGTCGTCAGCGGTACTGGGGGACTCCGATCCCGATGGTCCACCGGGCGGACGGCGTTATCGAGCCCGTACCGGATTCCGACATGCCTGTGGTGCTTCCCGAAGACGTGGTCTTCACCGGCCGGAGCCCGCTGGCCGAGACCCCGGAATTCTTGAACGTTACCGACTCCAACGGTGAGCCCGCCCGCCGGGAGACAGACACTATGGACACGTTCATGTGTTCCAGCTGGTATTGGTTGCGTTATCTGTCGCCCAACTTCGCTGACGCCCCGTTCGATCCAGAGGAGGCCGCCTACTGGCTGCCGGTAGATACCTATACCGGCGGTGCTGAGCACGCGGTGATGCATCTGCTGTATGCCCGCTTCTTCATCAAGGCCATGCGGGACATGGGCGTATTCGCCGACGCTGAGGCGATCATGAACCAACACGGCCGGACGGCTGACGGCGCCTTCCATGAGCCCTTCATGTTGCTGCGGAATCAGGGCCAGATCCTGGGCGAGGAGCGGGTTGGTGATCGGGTGGCCATCAACGGGGAATCAGAAGGCAACCGAATTATCGCAACGTCGCTTTTGGTAGACCCGGCGGCTGAAGAGGGCAGCGCCCAAGTAGTAGGCGAGCTGATGCGACGAACCGAGAACCTGCTGCGCGTCAAGACCGCCAATGGCATGGTCACAGTGGAGGTACCGGATGACGTGGAGGTTCAGATCCCGGCTGTTCCCGGTGACAATGGGTTGCATCAACTGAAGCACCATTTGGAAATCGAGCGGATGTCCAAATCACGCGGCAACGTGGTCAACCCCGATCATTTGGTGGAGCTTTACGGTGCCGACACCGTCCGCACCTATTTGATGTTCGCATTCGAGTGGCAAAAAGGCGGGCCATGGAACAGTGGCGGCATCATGGGATCGCAGCGCTTCATCGAGGACGTCTGGAAAATCGGGACCTTCGAGTACGAAGCCACCGCGCCGACCGACGATGCATCAACCGCTTTGATCCGGAAGGTCCACCAGACCATCGATCGTGTGGATCACAGCATGGAGTCGTTCAAATGGAACACCGCAGTTGCGGCGTTGATGGAACTGCGCAACGAGCTGAACTCCGTCGGTCGGGGTGGTTTGGTAACAGTCGAGGCATGGTCCCAGGGTGTTGATGCGTTGCTGAAGATGCTGGCACCCATCGCTCCCCACATCACCGAAGAACTGTGGCGGAGCCGGGGTGGAACCGAATCGATCCACGTCCAAGAATGGCCGGTGTTTGACCCCGAACTTGCGGCCGAAGACACAGTGACAATGGTGCTCCAAGTGAACGGCAAAGTTCGTTCGCGAATCGACGTGCCGGCCGAGATTTCCGAGACAGATGCCGAAGCGTTGGCGATGGCCGATGAACGGATCGCCGAGCTGACCAACGGCAAGACGATTCGAAAAGTCATCGCCCGACCGCCAAAGCTCATCAACATCGTGGCGAGCTGACCCACTGGCTGGGTCGAGAACGATCAGCCTGCCTTGGCAAGTCCGTGAGCGTCTCCTCAACGCGATCTAGAGCTGAATCTGTATTCCGGCTCGGCCTGAGATGTTCGGAACGATCAGATCTTGGATCAGCTGCTGGTGTCCGTCTTCGGCTGAGTACTCCTGGTACTCCTCCACGGTCTCGAAATCACCGACCACGGCATAATCGTAGTTTCCCTCGCGGATGCCGGCGTCGGGACCATGGGTGTAGGCGGCAACACAATCCAGTGTTGCCAAACGATCCAGACCTGCTTTGATGGCACCGATGGTCTCGTCGGATACGTCGGGGTTCCAGGTGAAGAGGGCAACGTGGCGAATCATGTTCTGACCGTAGCGTCCGCCAGGCGGAGCGAAGCCTGACCCAGAGGGACAACAGCAGATAGCGCCGCAGGCTCGCCGGTACGGGAGGGAGTCATGGCGCCCCCCATCGGCCCCGGGCAGCATCACGCAGGGCCCGCAGACGCGCTCGGGCGGACCAATACTCGCCTCGTCGGGAGGGTCGAGTGGTTCCGTCGATCAGTTGCCCGATCGCCAGAACAGCCCGCACGGCTAGGTGAAAGCGACCGAAGTGTTTACCTATCAGCAACAGCGTGTTGCGCTCCATCAAGTATTCCGCCACCGGCTTGGGCGTGCTGACGCGTGGGTTGTATACGCGTGCCCCGCGAGCCAGTCCCACCTCCCAACCGGCAGCAGTGGCGCGGAGACCGAGATCGGCTTCCTCGCAGTAGGTGAAGAAGCGCTCGTCATAGAGGCCAATGTCTTCAAGGCACGAACGGCGTGCCATGAAGAGTGTCCCGTGTGGGTAGTCGCAAGCTTCGAAGCCGCCATCCGATCCGGCGGGGACGAAGATGGGGCCGAAGTTCCGATCGATGCGGGGGAGTAGGCCGTCACCAACATCGGCGCCCAACAGGCCGAGGCGGGGACGCTCGGCGGCGATCGCCAACATGGTGGTCAAAGTGCCGTGGTCCGGAAGTGCATCGTGAGGGGCGGCGACACACCACTCTGCGCCGGTGGGGTCTTCTAGCCATCGCTCCCAACCTCGGTTGGTGGCTGGCCCGAAGCCGGTGTTGGAATCCAGTTCGATCAGCTTGCCCGGCTTGCTGGACTCGTTCAATGCGGCCTGGATCTGGCGTACCGCGTCCTGCGATGAGCCGTTGTCCACGACGGTGATGGATCGGACGGCGGGTTCAGAGCCGAATCGTTTCAGGGAATGCACACATGCCTCGGGCTGTTTCCAGTGGATCAGTACCACGTCAACCGTCGGAACACCCTCGGACGAACCCACGCCCCGACGGTACCCGTATGCTCGTACGCAGCATCTATGACCCGCCTGCGCCTTGTCTCTTACCTTGCTCCTGGCTTTCCTGCAGCGCTCTTCCAGCTTGTGGCGGAACGTCTAAATGCGGAGTTGACTTTGATCGAAACCACGTCCGGCCCACCACCCGGGGAGGACCCCTTCGCCGACGGAACCTTTGATATTGGCTGGATCTGCTCCACGTCGTTTGTAGATTTGGCACTGCGGGCCGCCGAGCCTTCCGTCGTGCTCACCGGAATCGGGTGGACCCCGAGGGATGACGACTCGGCCGGTCGGCCGGTGTATTTCGGTGATCTCGCTGTCCGATGCACATCACCGGTTCGTGGGCTGGCCGATCTACGGGGTGCTCGGATTGGCTGCAACGATCCGGTGAGCCTCAGTGGGCACTACGCCGTCCGATTCGCGATCGACGATTTGGGTGAGGACCCGGACAGCTTCGCCGATCTGATTTTCACCGGCGGCCACCGGCGGTCCCTCGATGCCGTGCTGGCGGGCGAAGTGGATGCTGCGGTGGTGGATTCGATCGTTCTGACCTCGTGCCGAAGCGTTGATCCGGCGATGCAGAGTCTGCGGGTGGTACAGCGTCTCGGCCCATGGCCCGTCCAGCCACTGGTCGCCCGGGCCGACCTTAACGAGGTTGAGATCAGTCGGATTCGGCGCGTGCTCTTGGAACTGAACGAGGATCCGATCGTCCTGGCCGCTTTGAAAGATGCTGCCCTCGTCGGGTTTGTCCCAACCGCCGCCGATCACTACGGCATCGTTCGCTCCGCCATGCAACGAGTCCGCTGAATCCGATGCCAAATTCGGGAGACGGAAACCCTGTTGTGGGTTAAGATTTGGTTGCCGTCCGAATCGCGGAAGGCCGGAAGACAAGGGAGGCCATTCATGAATGCGAATTTGGGTAGCCGACCTTCCCGTCGCGTCTGAGCGACGTCAACTGTTGTGAGGTCAAGCGGCCTCGTACCTTCCGAAAGCACATCTGCAATGTTTCAGGAAATCCATAACTTCTCGCTGACCTCGTTGGGGTGGTCAGATCGGTGGGAACCACATCTGGCCGAGTATGAGTTTGGTGAGGCCGGTCGAGTCCTTCGTCATGATGGCACCGCCGTACTTGTCGCCACCGAAAAGGGTTCGGCGCACATAGCGCTCGCCCGATCCACACCTCAAATTGCGGTGGGAGACTGGTTGGTCGTTGACGGCGAGGCCATCGTGGACATTCTGCCGCGTGCCTCACTGCTACAACGCCGCGACCCATCCACTGGTGATTCTCAACCGATCGCGGCCAATGTGGACCTTGTTGGAATCGTCTGTGGCTTGGATCGTCCGGTAAGCCTGGGCCGAATCCAGCGGTTCACATCGCTGGCATGGGATGCCGGGGCAACACCGATCGTGATCCTCACCAAGGCTGATCTCGTGGAGGGAACGGTCGAAAGCGAGGAGGCGATCCGGCACTACGACCCGGCCGCCGAGATCTTTTCGGTTTCCTCGACCACCATGGTCGGGATCGCAAACTTATTGGACAGGTGTGTCGGTCAGACGTTGGTTTTGGTTGGTGAGTCTGGTGCCGGCAAGTCCAGATTGCTCAATGCGCTCGCCGGCCGGGAGCTCGGCGATACCGGGAGCGTGAGACAGGGTGACCACAAGGGTCGTCACACCACAACCGCTCGACAGCTGCATTCGCTGACGGGCAACTGCTGCCTGATCGACACCCCCGGTGTCCGGGAGGTCGGCATCCACACCGACATTGCCACCATCGACAGCGGCTTCGCGGACATTGCCGATTTCGCGCAAGGTTGCCGGTTCAACGATTGTGGTCACGGCAGCGAACCGGGGTGCGAGGTGCAATCGGCCTTGGTTGACGGGCGCCTGTCCTTGGAACGCTTCGAGTCATGGAGCCAACTCCGACGCGAGGCAGCCTGGGCGGAATTGCGGGCCGATCCCGCTGCCAACCACCGAGCGAACCGCCAACTTGGTCGTCTGTATCGAGAGGCCAAACGCTCCAAACGTCCGTAGTTGATCACCCGGCTGCTCGAGGGGTCGCGTCAGGTGGCGGGGCCGGCGAAGGCCTGGGCGATCTCCAGCCAGTCCATGGCGATCGGCGTCGCCGTGAGGGCAGTGTCACCGACCTTGCGTCGCTGGGTCACCACCAGACAGAACTCCTCGGCCGAACCGGCGACCGTCTCCGTGGCATCTTGGGGGCCGAATGTCCATGTTTGGCCAGAGGGAGAATGCAACCTCACGCGCACGGGTTCGGCTGGTACGTCAAGCCCCCTATTCGCATAGCTCCAGCCTCGAGTGATGTAGCCGAGTTGGGCGATGTGGCGAATTCGGTCCGTCGCAGACCGGGTCGCGCCAACCGCATCCACGATGTCTTGGCCATGGGCCCAGCACTCCATCAATCGAGCGGTCAGGAATGACTTCGACCCCATCGACGGGCCGTACCAGACCACTCGTGAGTCGTTCTCCAGTGTGGCAGCGGCGGTGGAAAGCTCGAGCCGATTGGCCCGCCAGTCAGCCAACAATTCCGACGCACTTCGCTTGGAGAGGAGGCCCACGGTGAGTTGGTCAATCGCCTCCGCGCCCTCGTCGACATGGGAAAACAGTTCGCTGGCCGAAGCTTTGAAGGCCTCGGGCTCGGTGATGGCCAACGCGGCGGCGTGATCGAAGTACGCGAGATGAGCGATCTGGTGGCGCACGGCCCATCGGGGGCTAGCCGTGGCGATCTGCCAGGACTTCGCCGGCAAGTCGGCGACAACAGCATCAAGCGCCTCCTGCTCCGCCTCCAGGTCAGCCAGAACCTCGGTGATATCCACGTGTGTTCTCCTTCATACCGGGATCCGATGACCCATGCGGTACTGTTTGCGGCCCTGCAGTACCGTAGCTAACTTGGGAAGGGTGAGCAAGATCGGGACACCCCTCGCCAGCAAGCTCGACCCTCGCTCGGAACGGTTTCAGCAGAATCGCGATGCCATGACCCACCTTTGGGCCGAGGTTGCCGAGCAACTGGCCAGCGTTCCAGGAATAGGTGGCCGGCGGTATGTGGATCGACATCGCAAACGCGACAAGTTACTGGTCCGGGAACGCATCGAGATGCTGGTGGATCCGCACACCCCCTTTCTGGAACTGAGCCCGCTGGCTGGTTGGGGAACGCAGGACCCGGTGGGGGTTGGCATAGCCAATGGCATCGGGGTTGTGGAGGGCGTCGAGTGTGCGATCACCGGGACCGATATGACCTACCGCGGAGGATCCATGAATCCGTCATCGGTGACCAAAGGTCAGCGGTTTCACGAGATCGTGCGGGAGAACCGCCTGCCGCTGATCGTGCTGAACGAATCGGCCGGAGCCGATCTGCCCCGGCAGGTCGACATCTTTGTCCGCGGCGGCGAATCGTTTCGCAACTTGACCCAGCTGTCGAGGCTCGGGATACCCAGCATCACGGTGGCCTTCGGACCCAACACTGCCGGCGGGGCCTATACCCCAGGTATGAGTGACTACACCGTCTTTGTGAAAGAGCGGGGCACTGCATATCTAGGCGGTCCGCCGTTGGTGAAGATGGCGATAGACGAGATTGTGGATGAAGAGACGCTGGGTGGTGCCGAGATGCACGCTCGCACGAGCGGCTTGTCGGACTACCTGGCTGCAGACGAACTGGACGGTCTGCGTCACGTGAGACAAATCGTCCGCCACCTGCGGTGGCAGAAGCTTGGCCCTGGCCCCACCGAACCCGCTGATCCACCGCTGTTTGATCCGGCCGAACTGATGGGCTGTGCGTCGGCTGATGTCCGGATTCCGTTCGAGATCCGCGAGGTGTATGTGCGGGTGATGGACGGAAGTCGATTCGAGGAATTCAAGCCCCTTTATGGCGACAAACTCGTGTGCGGTTGGGGATCTATCCACGGCTTCCCAGTGGGCGTGTTGGGTAACAATGGGATCCTCTTCTCCGAGGAGGCGGCCAAAGGAGCACAGTTCATTCAGCTCTGCAATCGCACCGACACACCGTTGCTCTTCATGCACAACATCACCGGATTCATGGTGGGATCCGCTGCCGAGCAGGGCGGCATCATCCGCAACGGTGCCAAGCTCATCAATGCCGTCGCCAACAGCTCTGTTCCGCACTTCAACCTGATGGTGGGGGCAAGTTACGGCGCCGGCAACTACGGGATGGCCGGTAAGGCGTACAACCCTCGATTCATCTTCTCCTGGCCCAATCACCGGATTGCGGTGATGGGTCCGAAACAGTTGGCCGGCGTCATGGACATCGTGGCCAGGAACGCAGCAGCCGGCCGAGGCGTAGAGGTGGACGAGGAGAAATTGTTGGCCCAAACCACGGCATTGGAGAATCAGATCGAGACCGAATCCACGGCGTTGTACTCGACGGGGCGCATGTGGGACGACGGGATCATTCATCCCTCCGACACCAGGACCGTGCTGGGGATGGCGCTGTCGGCCGCCCATAGTAATGAGATCGTGGGCGCTACCGAGTACGGCGTCTGGAGGCACTGATGAACACGGTGGCCCCGGCCGAACACCGAATCAACAAGCTGATGATTGCCAATAGGGGCGAGATCGCTGTGCGAATTGCTCGCACGGCGCACCGGTTGGGCATCGACACCGTGGGGGTTTACTCCGCCACCGACGCTCGAGCGGTTCACGTCAACGCGGTGGACAGCGCCGTCGCTCTGGGGGGACAGACGGCCGCAGAGTCCTACCTGCGAGGTGAGTCGATCATTGCCGCCGCTCTCGCCGCCGGCTGCGATGCGATCCACCCCGGCTACGGATTCCTGGCCGAGAACGCCGACTTTGCTCAGAAGGTGGTCGACGCAGGCCTTGTTTGGGTGGGACCCACTCCCGACCAGATCCGAATTCTGGGCAACAAGGTTGCTGCGAAGCATGTCGCCATCGCAGCCGGCGTGCCGACCACCGAGATCACCGAAGTTGCGCCGGGGTCCATTCCGGACGGTATCTCGATGCCAGCACTGGTAAAGGCTGCCGCCGGTGGGGGTGGACGAGGTATGCGGGTAGTTCGGACACCCGACGAACTGGCCGACGCAGTGGAGGCGGCTGCTCGCGAAGCCCAGGCCGCATTCGGGGACAGCACCGTCTTCGTTGAGCCTTTGATCGAGGATGGTCGACATATAGAGGTGCAGATCATTGGTGACTCCTTTGGCAATGTCATCCACCTCGGGGAACGAGAGTGTTCGATTCAGCGACGGAATCAGAAAGTGGTCGAAGAAGCCCCATCCGCCGGTATCACTGATGAGACTCGTCAGATTGTGTTGGCCGGGGCGGTGGCGCTGGCGAAAAGCGTCGGTTACCAAAACGCCGGCACCGTGGAGTTCCTGGTAGGGGCAGACGGGACAATCACCTTCCTCGAGGTCAACACTCGTCTTCAGGTTGAGCATCCGGTCACCGAAGCGGTCACTGGACTGGATCTGGTGGAGCTGCAGTTGATCGTCGCCTCCAGTGGCTCGCTGCCGGTCACCCAGGATGACGTTTCGATTACTGGACACGCCATCGAGGTGCGGCTCGTAGCCGAGGACCCGACCACTGGTTGGATTCCCTCCACCGGAACCATCATGCTGTTTCACATTCCCGGCGACATGCGGGTGGATACTGGGTTCGACACGGGTTCAGAGGTATCGCCGTACTACGACTCCCTGCTCGCCAAGGTGATTTCCCACGGTAGGACCCGGGGGGAAGCTGCGGCGGCGTTGGCGAGGTCGCTCCGCACGACCCAGGTGGTCGGTATATCCACAAATGCGAACATGTTGGTCGCTCTGCTTGCAGAGAGCGATTTCCTCGCCGCCAATACGCCCACGTCATACCTCCTCGATCATCCCGAAGTCGAAGCCGATACCGGAGTAAGCGGCGATGACCGTCTGGCGCTCCTGCTCGGCGCAGTGTTCGCATCAGAGTTCTCCTCCCGTGCGGCCGACGCCGTGACCGGGTTCGCTCCTTCGGGCTGGCGGAACCTACGGACAACAGGACAACGTCAAGAATGGAACGATGGTGGTGAAGTGAGGTGGACAGAATTGGTCATGGGCCATGACACCGCCGACGTTTTGATAGGAGCTTGGCCGCGCGCTGGCGATGACGGGAGCCTGCAAGAGGACACGCGGCGGCACGTTTCGGTCCGACTACTCGACCGCGGTCCCCAGCATCAAGTGATCGAAATCGATGGCATTCGGGCAAGGGTCGAAACGGTCGTCGATGGTGATTCCATCCATTGTCGTTCGGCTGCAGGAGTTGCCTCGTTTGCGCTCGAGCCCAGGTTCGAGGTGCACCGGGCTGTGGGTCCTGGGGCCGGTCCCGTCTCTCCGTTACCGGGAACGGTTATCGCCGTTCACACCGAGGTGGGTGATGAGGTGACCGAGGGCCAGCTCCTGATGGTGGTGGAGGCCATGAAGATGGAGCACCAGATCACGGCGAGCGCCGACGGTCTCGTGACCGAAGTTCTCTTCGCCATCGGCGACCGCGTGACCCAAGGCGACCTCCTCGTAAAGGTAGGCCCACCGTGAGCGAGCTGAAGCTTCATTGGCGAACCCGAGAGCCTGCGGCGCGATGTGAGCTGGCTGAACGATTGCTGTCCCTCCGGGGGGCGTTCCGCCGGCCACGCAGGCCTCGCCTGCCCGGCACTCCAATAAGTGCATTGGCCGGTTCACCTCGGACTGCTCCACGGGCCACATCCCTCCGGGAGGCTCGTGCAATGCGTCCAAAGTTGCGGTGGCGTGATGCCTGAAATTCGCATCGCTAACTGTTCGGGTTTTCTTGGGGACCGGCCGTCCGGGGCAAAAGAGATGGTAGAGGGCGGTCCGATCGACGTTCTGACTGGGGATTGGCTCGCCGAACTCACCATGTTGATCCTCAGCCGGATCCGGGCCAAACGACCCGGCCACGGATATGCCCGCACGTTCGTCACTCAGATGGAAGAGGTAATGGGAACGTGTCTGGATCGCGGCATCAAAGTGGTGTCCAACGCCGGCGGCCTCAATCCCGAAGGGTGCGCTGAGGCGGTTGCCGAGGTGGCCTCCCGGCTCGGCCTCAACCCCACCATCGCATTCGTGCATGGCGATGACCTTCTGCCGCGAATGGCTGAACTGGTTGACCATCTGCAACCTTTCGATCATCGAACCAGCCTTGGAGATCTCGACGATTACATCACGGCCAACGCCTACTTGGGGTGCTGGGGGATCGTTGAAGCGCTGGCGGCGGGAGCGGACATTGTGGTCACGGGCCGGGTCACAGATGCGGCTGTGACCTGTGGGCCCGCGGCGTGGTTCCACGCTTGGACGCCAGCAGACACTGACCAGCTGGCCGGCGCGGTGGTGGCCGGTCATGTAATCGAGTGCAGCGCCCAGGCGACCGGTGGGAACTATTCATTCTTTTCTGAGATCGTTGACCCTAATCCGCGCTTGGGCTTTCCGTGGGCGGCCGTCGCGGCCGACGGCAGCAGTGTGATCGGCAAACATGACAACACTGGGGGAGAGGTGTCCATCGGGACGGTCACCAGTCAGCTTCTTTATGAGATCGGTGGCCCGGAGTATCTGGGGCCCGACGTGACGGCCCGATTTGACACCATTGCGCTCCACCCGCACGGCCCCGATCGGGTACGGATCAGCGGCGTGAAGGGAACTCCACCGCCGGCAACGCTGAAGGTAGCCATGAATCAAATGGGCGGCTATCGGAACTCGTTTGCGGTTGCGCTCACCGGCCTGGACATCGACGCCAAAGCGGCATTCGCCGAGGCGACGTTCTGGGATGCTTCGCCGTTGGCCCCGGAAGACTTCGCTTCCACCACCTCAACGGTTGTTCGCACAGATAAGCCTGATCCTGCCTCGCAGGACGAGGCCACCGCATGGTGGCGACTGACGGTGAAGGACCCGGAGGAAATAAAAGTCGGTCGGGCGTTCAACGATGCCGTGGTCCAGACCGCACTGGCCAGTATCCCCGGTATGTACTCGGCGGGAAGCGGCCCAACGGGAGCCACCCCCTATGGGGTTTACCGCCCCGGTCTGATAGACGCCAGCCAAGTTGATCAAACCGTGCACGTACTGGGCGGTTCGTCGTGGGTGGTGCGGTCCGACCGTCCGGTTTCCCGGCCCGCCCCCCAACCCGAGCTCAGTGACTCCGGAGTTCGATCGGCAGTAGGCTCTCGATCCGCCGAAGGCTCTCGATACGCAGATGATGATGGGCCAACGGAGCGTCAGCCGCTTGGTGTGCTGGTGGGCGCTCGATCCGGCGACAAGGGCGGGAATGCCAATCTCGGGGTGTTCGTTCGGTCGGAGACGCAATGGGGATGGTTGGATCGTTTCCTCTCCGTGGAGCGGCTCCGATCTCTCCTGCCCGAGATCTCTGACCTGGAGATCGAGCGTCACCGCTTGCCCAATCTGTGGTCGTTGAACTTCCTGATCTACGGCCTCTTGGAGGAAGGCGTTGCTGCTTCCACTCGGCCGGATGCGCAGGCCAAGGCACTCGGGGAATGGTTGCG
>JABDIY010000137.1 GCA_013003535.1 Acidimicrobiales bacterium
CCCCTATCCCATCCTCCAAGCTGCCTCGGATCGGTTTCAGGCTCTGGTCGAAGTCGGCCAGGCACCAACGTTCGATCCGGTCCTCGATGAGGAATCTTCTGAGTCGGCGGGAGTCCGCAACGACGGGATCGACCGTGATACTGCTCACCTGGCTGGGGATGCAAGCATCGGTAGCGAGATCGTTTCCCTCTCATCAGAAGACGGTGACCCCGCTCGTGTCGAGGGTGCGATTTCCAACACCATCGAGTTTGCGGAACTGACCAGCGAGACCGATTGAACCCTTTTGGCTTAGGCCGTCTGAATCACCACATCTCCCACCGTGATGCGATGATGCTGACCTCCCCGATCCACGATCAACTCGCCAGAATCGGCCACTTCCAAGGCTCGCCCGCTGAGCAGTTCACGAGCTAGTTGGAATTCGACCGGTTGGCCAATGGTGCAGCAATTCTCCCGGTACTGCGCCATGACTGCTTTTGGATCACGCCGGAGCCACTCGGTCCAATGCTGCAAACGGTCACAGAAAGCGTGAAAGATTTCTGGTGCGTCCGGGGCTTCACCCGAGATGAGCTCAGCGAGCGAGATCGCCCGTGAGGTGACGATCTGGTCGGCGGAATCTCGAATGGGCTGTAAGTTCATCCCGACGCCGACCGCCACACCAAGCGCGCCATCGGCGATCGGACAACTTTCCACCAGTATTCCCGCCAACTTCCGCCACCCTCCATCCCGCTGCACCACCACATCGTTCGGCCAACTCAATTCCACCCCGCCCTGATCTCTGGTCGGCCCAGCTATCGCGGCAGCCTCCACCGCCGCCAACCCGGCTGCGAACGGGACAAGCGACACCTCGGCTTGACCCGCCGCCCACGTCTGAGGAACCGAGCCGAGCATCGCTTGAACGGTGCTCGAGTCAGTGGGTCTGTCGTTGTGCCAGATACGCCCGAGGCGACCACGGCCGGCGGTTTGATGGTCAGCGAGGATCGGCTCCGGCGACGTCCCCTCACGGAAGGCTCGTAGGACATCCTGATTGGTGCTTCCCGTGCTGGACACATGGAGAAAGTTGGCCATTACTCCGAAATCATTTCGTCGATACTTTGCAATTCGGCTGCGCTCGACTAACCATAGGCGGGTGTTCACAAAGGTTCTGATCGCAAATCGTGGAGAAATCGCCGTTCGGGTCATCCGTGCCTGCCAGGAGATGGGAGTGGCCACGGTGGCGGTGTACTCCGACCTTGATCGAGAGGCTCTCCATGTCCGACTCGCCGATGAAGCGTTTGCGCTCGGAGGCAAGACCGCGGCCGAAAGCTACCTGAACACCGACGCCATCCTCAATGCGATCGAGCGCTCCGGAGCGGACGCCGTCCATCCCGGCTATGGATTTTTCAGCGAGAACGCCGACTTCGCACGGGCCATTTCCGATCGGGGGGTTGCCTTCATCGGCCCACCCCCCGAGGCCATCGAAGTCATGGGCGACAAGGTCAGCGCCCGCGAAGCGGCCGAGAAGGTTGATGTCCACGGGGTTCCTGGCAACACGGAGTTTTTGACCGACGCCAAACAAATCACCGACTTCGGTTCCGAGGCTGGCTATCCGCTAGCGATCAAAGCGGCTTACGGCGGCGGCGGACGCGGCATGAAAGTAGTGAACTCGGCCGAGGAGGCCGGATCGGCACTGGAGTCTGCGCGTCGCGAAGCCCTCGCCTACTTCGGAAGAGATGAATGCTACGTGGAGCGTTACCTCACCGCTCCCCGTCACATCGAGATTCAGGTCCTGTGCGATCAACACGGCAACGGCGTACACCTCAGCCAACGAGACTGCTCGGCCCAGCGACGACATCAAAAACTCATCGAAGAAGCCCCGGCGTTCAACCTCCCTGCCGACATTGCGGCCTCGATGGGCGACGATGCCGTGAAGGTGGCGCTCGGATGCGGGTACACCAATGCCGGAACAGTGGAGTTCCTCTATGAAGATGGAGCGTACTTCTACCTGGAGATGAACACCCGGCTTCAGGTGGAGCACCCGGTCACCGAGATGGTCACTGGACTGGACCTGGTTCGCCTCCAACTGATGGTGGCCTCGGGCGAACCGCTGCCGTTCAACCAAGAAGACGTCGTAACAAACGGGCACGCCATCGAGGTGCGGATCAACGCCGAGGACCCTGCCGAAGGCAAATTCCTACCCTCCCCCGGACCGCTTACCTCCATGCACTTCCCCTCCGGTTACGGCGTTCGCTGGGATGGAGGCTATGAACAAGGCGACGAAATCAGCCAGTTCTATGACAACCTGGTCGGCAAACTGGTGTGTTGGGGGACAACCCGAGATATCGCCATCGCCCGTACGCTCCGGGCTCTTCGAGAATTCCGGATCGAGGGCGTTGCAACCACCATTCCGGCCGACATCGCAATTCTCGAACATCCTGACTTCGCGGCCGGAAAACACTCCACGAAGTGGGTGGAAGAGACACTGAATCTCAAGGGTGTGACCGGCACCACCGCACCGGTGAGTGACCCAGAAGATCCCAAGGTGCAACGAAACGCCACCGTCGAGGTCAACGGCAAGCGCTTCGATGTTGCCATGTGGGTGCCAGAAAGTCAGATGGGAAGCGCGGCACCGGCAAAAGCCGCGCCCCGGCGAAAGGCCAGCGGTGGTGGTGCCGCTGGCGGCGGGTCGGGGTCGATCACTGCTCCGATGCAGGGCACGATCGTGAAAGTGCTGGTGGAGCAGGGGGCCGCGGTGGAGGTAGGTCAGACGCTGGTAGTGCTGGAAGCGATGAAAATGGAAAACAACATCACCGCAGACAAAGCCGGCACCGTTTCGGTGTTGAACGTAGAAGCCGGCCAAGCGATCCAGACCGGTGATGTCATCGCCAAGATCGAATAGGACCGTCGTGCCGGACGCACCGAGGCACTTCACCCAAATTGCAACTTCAGAGCTCTGGCGCGGCCTCTGATCAAGTATTCGCTGGCAAACTGACGATGTCCCAAGACCATTCACCCCACCGGGACAGGGAGAGAACAATGAAAAAGACACTTCTAGGGATGCTTCTGGCCTTCGCTCTGCTCGGCGCCGCATGCGGCAGCGATGCCGTAGAGAACGTCACCGCCGACGACAGCTCTTCAACCGACGACGGCGAGATGGCTGCCGATAGCGGCGAGATGACCGAAACCGACCACTGCAGTGCGATCAAAACCAAAGGCACCCTCACCGTCGCAACTGGCGACCCGGTGTTCCCCCCGTGGATGATCGACGATGACCCCACCAACGGCGAAGGCTTCGAGTCCGCTGTGGTGTACGCGGTTGCCGACGAGCTGGGCCTGGATGTCACCTGGGTCCGCACCACCTTCGATCAGTCCTATGCCCCCGGTGCAAAGGATTACGATTTCAACGTCCAGCAAATCTCGATCACCGAGGAACGTGAGGCGGCGGTCGATTTTTCCACGCCGTACTACGTAGCCGAACAAGCGATCATCGCCACCGATGAGAACGCCTTCGCAAACGTGACATCGGTGGAGGATCTGAAGGGTCTGAAACTGGGAGCCGGCCTCGGCACCACGAGTTTGACCTACATCGAAGACGTGATCCAACCCGACACCGACGCGGCAGTCTTCGATGACAACGTGGCAGCAAAGGCGGCTTTTGACGCCGGTCAGATCGACGGACTGGTCCTCGACCTGCCCACCGCGTACTACGTCTCGGCAGTGGAGATCGACGGAGCATTCATCGCTGGCGTGCTCCCTGAGATCCAGGAAGGCGCCGACTCCCTCGGCTTCGCATTCGAAGAAGGAAGCGAGTTCACGCCGTGCATCAACGCAGCCCTCGAAACCCTCCGAACCGACGGCGTGCTCGAAGCACTCGAGGAGCAGTACCTCAACAACGCCGGGGAGATCCCCACCTTCTCCAACTAGAACAGCACGGGGTTTTCCTGCTCGTGAGCCGGTGGGCGGAGGGGCGTAAGTCTCAACGACCACTGGCACACTGGGCACGGTGACCAAGGAACGCAGGTGACAGCAGACCGGCGCGACACCCAACCCGTCTCCAGCGACGCTCGCCCCGTACCGCCATCAATCCTTGGCAACTACTTTTCCCAAGAAGGGGCCAAGGGTGCCCTGGTCGCCTTCTTTTCGACGCTCGGATTCTTTCTCCTGGCGATCGTCATCATTGGTCGGAGCGAAAACTGGCCGGCTGTCCAACGGTCGTTCTTCAACTGGGACATCATCGTCGACTCGTTTCCGAAGGTTTGGGAGGGCTTTCGCACCAACGTATGGATGTTCCTGATCGGTCAGGTTGCGATCATGGCCCTCGCACTGGTGATCGCCATGATGCGCAGCTTGAAGGGGCCGGCGTTCTTCCCTCTCCGACTTTTGGCCATCGTCTACATCGATTTCTTTCGGGGCATTCCCATCATCCTCGGCCTCTACCTTTTCGGTTTCGGCGTCCCGGCGCTTCGGCTCACCGGAGTGCCAGGAAGTGCGGCGTTCTGGGGACTCCTGGTCGTGGTGTTGTCGTACTCGGCCTACACCGCCGAGGTGTACCGCTCCGGCATCGATGCGGTGCCAGACAGTCAACGGCTCTCCGCAGCATCTCTGGGTCTCACCCAATTTCAAGCGCTCCGCTACGCCGTCCTTCCCCAGGCGATCCGCAACGTCATTCCGGCCCTTCTCAACGGTTTCGTTTCTCTCCAGAAGGACGTGGCCCTGTTGGCAGTGTTGGGAGTACGTGAGGCTGTCCGCGAAGCCCAGATCGCATCCGGTCGTGACTTCAACTACTCGCCCTACATCGCCGCCACGCTCCTGTTTCTGGCGATAAGTGTTCCATCGGCTCGATTCGCCGACTGGTATACCGCCCGCGATCGAGCTCGACGCTCGCAGGGTGTCGGCTGAGATGAAGGTAGAACTCACCGGAATTCACAAGTCGTTCGGCACCAACCACGTGTTGAAGGGGATCGACCTCGCAGTTGACGAACATCAGGTGGTGTGCCTGATCGGCCCCAGCGGCTGCGGCAAGAGCACCCTTCTCCGCACGATCAATCTCCTTGAAAAGATCGACGAAGGAGAGGTTCGACTCGACGGACTGTTGATCTCCGGTGCTGGCGTGGATGCCAACAGTGTTCGCCAGCGGATCGGGATCGTTTTCCAGAGCTACAACTTGTTTCCTCACATGAGTGTTCTCAAGAATCTCACGCTCGGCCCCATCAAAGCCTCGGGAATTCCCAGGCCCGAAGCCGAGGCCAAGGCGATAGACCTTCTGGAGCGCTTCGGACTCGGCGACAAGGTGCAGGAGTACCCTGACCGTCTGAGTGGCGGGCAGCAACAGCGAGCCGCCATCGTGAGGGCGTTGGTGGGCGATCCCGAAGTACTGCTGCTCGATGAGATCACCTCCGCGCTCGACCCCGAACTGGTTGGCGAAGTCCTCAGCGTGATCAGAGAGCTCGCCACCAGAGGCCTCACCATGGTGCTTGCTACGCACGAAATGGGCTTCGCCCGCGACGTCGCCAATAGGGTCGTCTTCATGGACGCCGGTCGTGTCGTCGAGGCGGGGCCGCCAGACCAGGTGTTACGAAAACCCACTCAAGCGCGCACGCAACAATTCCTCAAACGCGTGATCCAAGGCGGCCGTCTGTCTCAGTGACAACCGCCGACCGCTCGCAATCTACTCGGCGGCCTCGCCCAGAACCTCAGCCAAGGCGGGGTGGACAAACGCAGACTCCACCAGATCGGTGACGGTCAAGCCAGCAGTCACCGCAAGGGCGAGAACGCTGACGAGCTCGGCGGCATGCTGCCCCACGATGGAACCGCCCAGCACCACCCCGGTCAGTGGATCGCTCACGATCTTCACGAAACCACGAGGGTCGGAGTTGATCAGCGCTTTGGCTGAAACGCTGAATGGCACCTTGGTGACCCGGATCTTACGGCCTTCGGCGAACGCATCGGCTTCGGCCAAACCGACGTCGGCTATTTCCGGCTCGGTGAAGATGGCTGACGCCACCTTTTGGTAATCGATATGGCGGTGTGGGGCCTGGTGTAATCCCATTGCATGTTCGGCAATCTTGCGGCCCTGAATCGAAGCGACCGAACTGAGAGGGAGCTTGCCGGACACGTCGCCGCACGCATACACCCCGGCGACATTGGACAGACAGTTGTGGTCAACCTGCACGTACCCCCACTTCGAGTCAACGCCTGCGACATCCAGGCCGAGTTCTTCAGAGTTGGGGATCGAGCCGATCGCCATCAATGCATGCGATCCGGTGGCAATCCGACCATCATCGCAGTGCACCCGTACCACCGGCCCGTCAACCTCGATTCGTTCCGCCCGTGCACCTTTGAGAAGTTTGACCTCTCGGTCCACGAATGTTTGTTCGAGCGCTGCGGCTACCTCGGGATCCTTGTAGGGAAGAACATGCTGCCGGCTAACCACCAGCGTCACCTTGGATCCGAAGGCGGAAAACATGTGAACGAACTCCACACCGGTTACCCCGGAACCGATCACGACGAGGTGCTCAGGTAGTTCCGGTGGTGGGTAGGCGTGGCGGGTGGTGAGCACCCGTTCGCCATCGATTGGCGCCCAATCCGGGATCCGGGGACGGCTTCCCGTGGAGAGAACGATCACGTCGGCCTCGAAGTGCTGTTCGGAACCATCCTTTAGCGTGGCTTTCACCGAATTGGGACCGGTCATCTCACCTGTCCCCTCCACAAGGTTCACACCCTGGGACCGCAACTGCGTGGAAACCGAGGTCTCCAGCCGGTTTTCGATGCCATTGATTCGCTCGCGCAACGCATTGAAGTCAAGCTGAGCTTCCACCGCCACGAGGCCCATCTCACTGGCACGCATCATGTCGGACATCATCCCGCCTGTGGCGATCATCGCTTTTGACGGAATGCAATCGAGTAGATGCGCAGCTCCACCAACAATGTCGCGTTCGATGAGTGTCACCTTTGCGCCGAGGCGGGCCGCGTGGGTAGCGCAGGTGGTACCACCGGGACCCCCGCCAATAATCACGAATCGTTTCGCTATACCAGCCATCGGATCAGTGTATTCACCTGATGCACTGAGCTGCGGTTCTGGTGCGCCTCCAGTCCCACCGTGTCCTGGTGGAAGTGGGGTTTACCACTACGCTGAGCCCAATGGCCAAGGGCGAGTTGCTGACAAGCACGGAAGTGACACACACGCTCGGCGCCGAACAGTTCAACGGGATCCACCGCGTAGCTCTCGAACTCCTGCGCCGTTCGCCAGATATCGAACCGCTCCGCTCACTCGCCGACGCTCCGGGCCAATTCCGGCGTCTGACGCCCGGGGAGCGCTTGGCGGTTGGACGCGGCTTGGTTCCCGGCCGCGCGTTGGCAACGAGACTCGCCAAGAGACTTCCCGATGATGCTCGCCGCCGTTTTTCCGAGACGTTCAATCTTGCGGTCGACGTGGCGGAGTCCGATGTGTTTCTGGACCTCGAAGCTGCTTGGCTCAATCCCTGGAGCCGAAGTGACCTCCTGCCCCATCTTCAGCGATTTGCTGTTGCCACCGCCACCGTGGTCCACGACGTAGCACCGATCACCAACCCTCAGTGGTTCGAGCCAGCTTCCACGTTCCGATTCGAACGCTACCTAAAAGCCCATCTTCAACATGGGTCGCACTTTTTCTGTATTTCTCAACACACCCGTTCCCAGCTGGACCGGGTGGCTGATGGTCTTGGCTTCAGGGAGCCGTCTTCTTCGGTGCTGCCCATGGGAGCGCTCGCTGTTGAATCCATCCGAATAGGCCAGAGCGAGGATGACCGAGCCATGCTGCTGATGGTCGGCACGTTGGAGCCGCGGAAGAATCACGGCTTCGCCCTCGATCTGCTGGACCGTCTCCTCTCCGAAGGCGCCAACGTGGAACTGCAATTAGTGGGGAGTCGGGGATGGAAGAGCTCTGACCTTGTTGCCCGGATAACCAGTCACCCGCAGTACGGAGACCGCCTCCGCTGGCGAAGCGGTCTGAGCGACAGCGCGCTGGCCGAACTTTACAGCGATGCCGTCGCCGTGTTGGTTCCGTCCCACGATGAAGGGTTTGGCCTTCCGGTGATCGAAGCGCTGGCCCACGGCACACCCGTGATTGCCTCCGACCATCCTGCGCTACGCGAAGCCGGAGGAACGTTTGCCAAATATGCCGGTTCTCCCGACAGCTGGCACACCATGGTGACCCACTTGCTGGATCCAGCCGAGCAAGCCGCGGTTCGGCACCGACTTCGCCGTTACGAACCGCCCTCGTGGGACCGCACCGCCGACGTCCTCCACCAGCAGCTTGCCGAGTTGGTTCGCTAACTCTGCGGCGGTTCCCGGCGATCCTCCAACGCGGCGACGCGAGCTTCCAGAAGGGTGATCGCATCACGTAGTGCCGTGGTGGATTCGTTGGCGTTCACCACCAGCGGATGGATCTGCCAGTTGGTGGCCCGCCCGATCAGAGATTTGGTCTGATTGATCCACGGTTTGAGGCTGATGGGGTGTGGCATGGGGAGAACCTCGAGATCCGCCAGTCTGTCTTGCACCGGTGACGGGTCGGCCTCCAAAGGACGGTCATCGGTCCGAGCCCGGCGCCGAATCTCAGCCTGGATGCTCATGTAATCCGAGCTTCCCTCGGTCCATTCGGCCTCGGAGACAAGCGCTGCCTCGGCTCCGACTGCTCGAGCCATCGCAGCCATCAGCTCCCCATCATTCTTGATCAACGTGATCGATGAACTCTGATCGGCGATGCCACCAACCGCAGCGGCAATAACCGGTGTCTCGAAGAGCTTGGCCCGCTCCACCACGCCACTACTCCAAATCTCCCGGTATGGCAGAACCACGGTGTCAGCGGCCTGAAGCCAGGTGTCAAATTCGGCGTCTCCTACAAAGCGACGGTGCAAATGCACTTTTGGCGAGAGTTCGGCGAGCATGGCCAGAGTGCGAGCATGAGCCTCCAGCTCAGGGTGGTAGACGCGGACATCCCCAACCACGTGCAGCGACGCTCCATCGGGGTCCAGACGCAGAAAGGCCTGGATAGCCCGGTCGAATCCCTTGTGGGCTTGGAGGAAACCTATGCACAACAAGACCTTGTCGTCGGGCGGCAACCCCAGCAGTGAGCGAGCCTCGGCCTGGTCCATCCTGGAGTGGGCCGCGAAGTTTGTCCCATGGTCCAAGAGCTTTATTCTCATGGGCGACAGACCAGCCGCATCCGCCAGTTCTTGCCGTTCCTGCGCGGTGTGCACCGTGATCTCGGCGGCCTGATCGAATACTCGGTGAGCGGCCCGTCGCTCACTGGCATGCTCACGCATTGGTTGATACTGGACCTCGTGGATTCTCAACTCGGTCGGCACAAGTTTTGTGATCCCGGCCAGCGCGGTCCAGATCGCCAACCGTTCCGCTCCAGTTCTGGTTCGACCGAAGATCATCTCGGGGAAGAACTGAATGACCAGCCGGTCGTAGCGGCCGGCCATGGCCGCCAGTTTGGCCATTCCAGCAACGCCACCCAGTCGGATGTGGTGGTGAGCGGCGGAGGGAAAGGGTGAGAGCACCTCGAGGTCCTCGCCAGCGGCCCGGCGGCGACGGACCTCCTGGACTGCGTAAGCTGCGATCCCGTCTCGGTAAGGAGCGTACGGCGTGACCATCAGCACCCTCATACCGGAATCTCCGTGGAGTCAGCTCCGGCCACCGAAACGGGCTTGGTCCATTCCAACAAACTCGCCTCCATTTTGTCCAGAACGGTGGTCGGCTCGTAGTTGTCCAGGACGTACGGTCGGCCACTCACGGCTAACTTCTTCGCCACCTCCGGTTGCGATGCCACAAAGCGCAAACATTCCACCAGCTCTGTTGGTGTTCGATACGTGAGACCGGCCTCCGATCGCTCTACATGCCAAGAAACGACGTCACTGTCCGCATTTGCGATGACCGGAGTTCCCGCCAACCAGGCTTCCATGACCGTTCTGGAGAAGCTTTCCATTGCGCTGGGTTGCACATAGGCAGTTGCCGCCGCCATGGCATCGTTACGCTGTCCGTCGGTGATGAACCCGATGTCGATGACTCTGTCGGTGAGGTGAGTGGGAATGGTCGGATCTCCCACGCCGGCGGTAACAAGTTTCAGATCTACGCCCTGGGAAACCGCAAATGCAAAGGCATCTAGCAGTTCGGTCCAGCCCTTTCCCCACTCCCGACGACCGGCGAAGAAGACAAACTGGCCGTCAATTCGAAAGTCGGCGCGGAACTGCTGGGGGTCGTAGGCCGGTGGGACTTCGATGCCCGCCCCCACCACTTCGGTACGAAGCGGAAGGTGAAAGATCCGCTTGGCCAGCGCCTCCTCGGGACCTGACAAGAACCAGATCCCGGCTGCCCCGTTGATGAGCGGCTGGAAGAGATCTAGATACGCCGTTTCTTCATCATGAAGGCAGGGCATCACGATCGTCTTGATGGGGTCTATTTGGCCGCAGCAAAAACTTGTCCAAAACATGTACGGGGCCACAACAATCGCTCGGTACCGGTGACTGTTGTCGAGCACGTAGTGCCATAGCTCGGGGACCCGGAGCCCGTCGTTCATCCAAAGCTGTTGATCCTGTATGGGGACGTCTTGGCCGGCCAGAATCATGCCGCCAATTCGATCCCGGTCCCGGGCCGGGCTATTGACCACGGTAGGAAACCGGCGGAGGGTGATCTCGTCGTCCATCGTCTCCCCGGCCGGGTAATGATTTGCCCAGGTGTAGTGATCTGCTGCGCAGGTGGTGAGGACATCCACTTGCCAGCCGCGGGCGGCGAGGCCGTGAGCGGTCTCGGCCACCACGGCTTCTGCGCCCCCCACAACATCGGGGCCATAGCGGGGCGGAATGAAAGCAATCCGACCTGGACGATGCGAGTGATCTACTGACGAACCCACCATGGGCCCCGAAACTAGTCGAATTCTGGCCCCCCGCAGGTGAGGCCGTAGTCTGGAGGCACTATGGCATTTGATCCCGGTTTAGATCACCTCGCACGATGGCGTGCAGCTGCAGAGAAAGAACTCCGCGGCCGACCCCTCGCCGAACTGACGGTGACCACGCCCGAACGCATCGCCGTCGCCCCGCTCTATACAGCCGCAGATCTGGAGGACTTGGATCACCTGAACTCTGTGCCCGGTGAAGCCCCGTACCTTCGAGGGCCAAGGGCCACGATGTACACAAATCGGCCGTGGACTATTCGGCAGTACGCCGGCTTTAGCACGGCCGAGGAATCCAATGCGTTCTACCGAGCCAACCTGGCCGCCGGACAGAAAGGCCTCAGCGTGGCCTTCGACCTCGCCACACATCGAGGCTATGACTCGGACCATCCGCGGGTGGAGGGCGACGTTGGCAAAGCCGGCGTGGCCGTCGACAGCGTTGAGGACATGAAAATTCTCTTCGACCAAATCCCGCTCGACAAGATGAGTGTCTCGATGACCATGAACGGTGCAGTCCTCCCGGTTCTCGCCTGCTTTGTGGTTGCCGGCGAGGAACAGGGAGTTGAGCAGAGCCAGCTCAGCGGAACCATCCAAAACGACATCCTGAAGGAGTTCATGGTCCGCAACACCTACATCTACCCGCCCGAACCGAGTATGCGGATCGTTGCCGACATCATTGCGTTCACGGCGATGCACATGCCGCGATTCAACAGCATCAGCATCAGCGGATACCACATCCAAGAAGCCGGCGCCACGGTGGACCTGGAGCTGGCGTACACACTGGCCGATGGCGTGGAGTATGTGAGGGCCGCGTTGGCGCAGGGGCTGGACGTCGACGCGTTCGCCGGGCGACTCAGCTTCTTCTTCAACATCGGTATGGACTTCTTCATGGAGATCGCCAAACTGCGGGCGGCCCGATTGTTGTGGGCTGAACTCATGGCACAGTTCGAACCCAAGGAACCGGCGTCATCGATGCTACGGACCCATTGCCAAACCAGCGGCGTCAGCCTCACCGAGCAAGATCCCCACAACAATGTCATTCGCACAACAATCGAGGCCTTGGCCGGGGTTCTGGGGGGCACCCAGAGCCTGCACACCAACAGCTTCGACGAAGCACTCGGTCTGCCAACCGAATTCAGTGCTCGAATCGCCCGCAATACCCAACTCATCCTCGCCGAAGAGACCGGAATTACCCGAACGGTTGATCCTTTGGGAGGAAGTTATTACGTGGAGAAACTGACCTCTGACCTGGCCCAGCGAGCACGAGAGCATCTGGCGGAGATCGCCGAACTCGGAGGGATGACCAGAGCGATCAACTCGGGAATGCCAAAGCTCCGGATCGAAGAGGCCGCAGCAAATCGCCAGGCTCGCGTCGACCTTGGCCACGACGTGGTGGTCGGTGTGAACAAATACACCGTTGAGAACGCCGAGCGCGTCGAGGTGCTGCAGATCGACAACACCGCAGTACGTGAGGCGCAGCTCGCTCGATTGGAAACCACCAGATCCAACCGCGATCCTGCCGCCGTGACCGCTGCCCTCGCAGCCTTGACCGAGGCGGCCGGTTCGACCGACAACCTGCTGGCGGCCTGCATTGAAGCGGCGCGGGTACGGGCGACCGTCGGCGAGATGAGCGATGCCATGGAAGCGGTATTCGGACGACATAGTGCCGAGACCCGTACGATCAGCGGTGTGTACTCTGCGAACTACGACGGCGACCACGATTTTGCCGAAGTGTTGGCCAAGGCCGATGCCTTCGCAAAGCTGGCGGGGCGCCGACCCCGAATGCTGGTCTGCAAGATGGGCCAGGACGGCCATGATCGCGGCGCCAAGGTGATCGCAACCGGTTTTGCTGATCTGGGATTTGATGTGGATGTGGGACCTCTCTTCCAAACCCCTGCTGAGGTCGCCCGCTCCGCGATCGACAACGACGTGCACGTGGTTGGAGTCTCCAGTCAGGCGGCGGGCCACACCACGCTGGTGCCGCAGTTGATCGATCAGCTCCGGGAACAAGGTGCCGACGACATCAAGGTGATCTGCGGCGGTGTCATACCCCCCGATGACTACCAGTTCCTTCTGGATGCCGGTGTGGCAGCGATTTTCGGTCCGGGATCGAATATCGTCTCGGCAGCCGACGACGTCTTGGCACTTCTGACCGTCAACTGACCGCCGATGACGAATCTGCCCGGCCTCGTTGCCAACTTGCGGGCGGGCGATCGGCGCGCCCTCGCCAAGGCCATCACGCTAGTGGAGAGCCGCAACCCCGCCCATCTGACGGACAAGGCGCATCTTCTGGACCTGTTAATTGGCGGACATCGCCCGGCGGACACCACTCGACTGGGGATTTCTGGGACGCCCGGGGTGGGAAAGTCTACGCTCATCGAGGCCTTCGGTAGGCGTTTGATCAGCCAGGGACGGCGGGTGGCGGTCCTGGCAGTTGATCCCAGTAGCGCCCTTTCTGGCGGGAGCATTCTTGGCGACAAGACTCGAATGCCCGAGCTCGCAATATCACCCGATGCCTATGTCCGCCCGTCCCCTGCCGGTGGAGGCCTCGGTGGCATTACCAGTGCAACGGCAGCAACGATTACCTGCTGTGAAGCGGGCGGCTTCGACTACATCATTGTGGAGACCGTCGGCATTGGGCAGAGTGAGACGGCGGTCGCCGGTGTCACCGACCTTTTTCTTCTTCTCCACTCCCCCGGCGGCGGTGACGAACTCCAGGGAATCAAGCGCGGAGTGATGGAACTCGCTGACAGGGTGGCGGTCACCAAAGCCGATGGCGAGCTCCTACCGGCTGCAAAACGGGCCCAGGCCGAATTGCGTTCAGCGCTTCACCTTCTCCGCCCCAAACCGGGCCGGGAGCCAACCGAAGTAGATCTGGTGTCGGCCCGCACCGGTGATGGAGTGGACAATTTGCTGCTTGCCCTCACCCACCAGCACACAGGATTAAGCCGCTCCGGAGCGTTGAAGGAACTGCGCGAAACCCAGGTGCGGCAACAGTTTGAGGAGGCAATGACGGATGGGATTCGGGCACGAGCCTTCCGCATCGGATCACCGGCTTTGCGAAATAAACTCCAGATTGAGGTGGAGGCTGGCCGCAAAGCCCCAATGGCCGGAGCGATCGAGTGGCTGGCCCACGAGCCGATTCAGCCAACCGACCGAGCCACTGAGATCAATGCCATCACGCTCGGAGTGGCCGAGATGACTCGGTCCATCGCCTTCTACCAGGCGCTGGGGCTGGAACTGCAGTTTCGGGCCAACGACAACGGTTTCGCCACCTTCCGTCACGGTAGGAACTTCATCAATCTTGAGAAAAACGAAAGACCCGGCTCCAACTGGGGCCGGGTAGTCCTCTTCGTGCCTGACCCTGATGCCATCCATAAGCTCGTGGTAGGTGCCGGCTTCACTGCTGAGACTGAACCTCAGGACGCCCCTTGGGGTGAGCGGTACTTCCACGTCCGGGATCCCGATGGCCACGAACTCAGCTTCGCTCGGAAGTTGTGAGCTCGACTAGGCACCGCCGCCCAGGCGCATCAGCTGAAGAAGATGAGGTGCCTAGTCGAACTGCCGTGGAGGGGTACTCCACGTTGAATTGAGCGGCTCTTGGAGCCAAGTCTGCATCTGCTTCTCCATGAACGAGATGAGCTGCATGCGCTGATCAATACGGTCGTCGAGCAGATCGTGGACGTCGGTGCCCTCGAGACCGTCGAGAATCATCTCGAACGCATTCACCTTTACCCGACAGCCGCTGATGCGGTTTGGTGTGGGTGCGAAGACTGAGGCGGTGGTGGTGTGAGGCCGAAGCATGATTCTTGTATCGGCGTGGAGATCGAGCCTCAGTATGGGCCAACGGCAGAGTCCGCACTAGGGAGAATTGCTAACGATCTACCCCAGAATCCCGGTTCGGTTCCGAAATTCCACCGATTCGCCGAATCCCAGCAACACATACTCCCTGCTCGGCGAGGATTTCGTCAGCCGAGAATTCCGGTTCGACGCTTGAACTCGAGCGATTCGCTGAAGCCGATCAGCACGTCCGCTCGATCGATCCCGTCCTCCAGCAAACCGGTCCAATACCGGGCACCCTTCGCGTCTGGTCCACGGCCCAGGACGTTGAGATACACACGCTCTACGAACGCCCCGTTCGTCAGCGTTCCATAGCGGTTTCGGAATTCCGCACTCGCGGCGAAATATGATGCGATGTCGATCAGATGAATGCGCAGTGACCGCCAGTAGCTAAAACCGGACGAATCGGGGGCTCGATCGAAAGCGGCGAGATACAGCCGGACCAGGGTGGCGTCGCGTCCGGTCATCGATCGGTACGGCTCATCGACCAAACTTCCCGTCGGGGCGGGTTCCGGCATGGGCGGCTCGGGCTGAGCAGGCTGAGCAGGCGCCGAAGGAGCGGGGGTGGAACCGACGAACCGAGAGACCGTGTCGCGAACCCGTCCCGAGGTATCAACGAATTCGATCGTCATCCGCGAAGCCGAAGCGGTAAGTCGGATCGCACCGTTCTTGTCAGCGACTCGCTTTTTCGATCCGGGAATGGGGTTGCCGCTGAATCCGAACGGCGCCCCACCGAGTCCGTTCACGAAATAGAGAATGTCTTTCTCGATGCGCTCGTAGTGGTGCCAGTGACCGGCAAATGATGCATCGATCCCCCACTGCTCAAACGGCCAGCGGATGCTCGCTTTGCCGCCTAATGGGGAGGCATACGGTGGGTAATGATGGGTCACGATTTTCCAGACCGCATTGGATGCCGCGGCGGTAGTGCGGAGCCACTCAGCTTGTTTGGATCCCGCCTTGTTTCCGTCTGGTTCGAGGTAATAATCGTCAAGGACGAACACGTGCAGCGGGCCGATTCGCACGTCGTAGTAACGACCATTGCCTGGCAGTGTCATCAGATCGTGCCAAGCACCTCGCGTGCCGCCGTTGCCGTCACTACTCAGAAGCGGCGTTCCAGGGTCCCCCCAGTCATGGTTGCCCAGCGCGGGGAAGAAGGTTCCGGCATCCACAAAACGCTGGTAAAACCGGAGCGCTTTCCGGGGCAGGACTTCGTACGGGTCAACATCATCGGCGCTGTAGACGTTGTCACCCAGTGTGAACACGGCATCGGGCTGCCAGCGATCGACCATCCGAGCTACAGCATCTTGTCCGGGCGAGTCGACTCCATAATCACCAAAGAGCGCCACACCGACGGTTTCTTCCGCCCCCGCCGGCAGCGTCAGAAACGGAGCGACCGCCGCGGCGGCCCCGATGGTTCCAATCGCGCCAGCCCGTCCCAGAAAGTCCCGCCTCGATTCCACCGCCCCAAAAGTACCGGGTTGGCAGGGACCACGACCGTGCTCAAACCCGATGATCGATGAGCAATGCCACCCGGAGTGGTGCTTTTACCACTATTTCGGCGGCTCCTGCGTGGGTTTCTGGTCATGAGTTTCGGCCGCTTCGATCGCCAGTTCCAACTCGTGAGCGCGATGCAAGGACGGCACAAACTCGGTGAGCGCTATGCGGATGGCCGCAGCGGCGGGCACGGCGAGCAAGGCGCCCCAAATGCCGGCTACTGTGGCTCCGATCGCCAACGACAACAAAATCGTCACCGGATGCAGCGCCACCGCTCGCCCGAGAAGCAACGGTGCCAGGAAGTTGCCTTCCAGCTGCTGCACGCCCAGCACTACCACTACGACGATAAGAGCCGTTCCCGGGCCGTTGGTGGCCAGCGCTATACCGGCGGCCAAGATCCCCGCCAACGTGGCACCGACGACGGGTATGAAGGCCCCCATGAACGTGAGCAGCGCCAACGGGACATACAGCGGGACGTCGAGAATCGCCAGCGCGATTCCGATAAGGATTCCATCAACAAGGCCGGTCAGGCCGACGCCTCGAAGGTAGCTCGCCGTGGTCTGCCAAATTTCGGACCCAACTCGATTCAGCCGGTCGGCGCGGCCGTCACCGACCAGAACTGCGAGGTAGGCAGGAAATCGATCTCCATCTTTGCAGATGAAGAACAAGACGGTGAGAGCGATAAAGAGGCCAGAGAATACGGAGGTGGCAAAGCCTCCGATGCTGGCGGCGCTGTCGGCGTTGACGATCCCGGAGTCGTTGATCCAGTCACCTAGCTGCTCATCGAAATTGTCCATCCGTTCGGGATCCACGTTGAACGGAGGTTTGGTGAGTCGATCCTGCAACTCATCGATGGCTTCGTTGGCACGGAGCTCGATCTCCGGCGCCTGATCAACTACTTGACGGACCACGAAGGACCCCATCAGGGTCAACACCAGGATCGAGCCGACAAAAACGATCACCGCAGCCAAAGATCGCGGCACACCCACCTTCCGGAGTTTCGTGGCTAGCGGCTGGAGGACGCTACCGATGAGCATCGCCGTGATGATTGGTAGCGCCACCGCGCGAACACGGATGAAGAGCAGGAAACCCAGATACGCCACGGCGGCAACCGAAAGAATCCGGAGGCTGATGATCCCCGCGGTCTCCAGCACCTTGGTGTCCGCTCCATCGGAGATCATCGGGACACGATCTCGTATTCCCCGCCGAGCCTTAGCATTCGAATCAACCACGGCTCAACTGTGGCAGATCATTCGGTCCGATCTAGTTAGCCTGCGTCAACTCGTACCCGATATCTGGCGACTGGTCACTCCTGGCCTTCTGGCGGCATGCAAGTATCGCCTCGTGGATGTCAACGAGCTCCTGCATCATCAACGCTCCGCTCATGTTGCGCAAATGCCTCCGGGAGCTCAGGTACTCCTCAGCGCTGGCTGTGCCGGGGCCTGGTACTTCGATTGGATCGAGCGGTACTACGGCAAGGTCCCGTTGCATATTGGCGTGGAGTACTACATGCCCCGGCCCGAGACCCTGCCGAACAACGTCCAGTGGATAGAAAACACCGCCGGTGACATGCGAGACGTGCCGACCGCCTCGGTCGACATTGTTCTCAGCGGACAGAATATCGAGCACCTTTGGCTCGATGACATGGTCAGTTTCATGCTCGAAGCGTCGCGAGTTCTCCGGTCTGGAGGACATCTCGTTGTCGACAGCCCCAACAGGACACAGACCGCCGCACTTCAATGGCCCCACCCTGAGCACACGGTGGAGTTGACCTATGAAGAGGCCGTGAGGACCATGGAGCTAGCTGGCTTCGCAGTGACGAAGCGAGCCGGGCTTTGGCTGATAAACGAAGACGGGAGGGTACGCGACTACGAACCGGCGGATCCGACCGATGAGGTCGTTCGGGCTGTCCGAGCGGTCAATCACCCAGAAGAATCCTTTGTCTGGTGGATCGAGGGGCAGAAGGCCTCCGAGCCTGATGAGGACGGCCTGCGGAGACACCTCGCCGCCATCTTTGAGCTGGCTTGGCCCGAGCGTTTACAGCGTTTCCGGATTCTCGGTGCCACCGAACTTCCAGGGTCAAATGTGCTTCTGAACGAGCTCGGCTATCCATCTGTCGTCATGTTTGGACCATACACCCCCTTACCGGCTGGCCGATTCTCCGTAACCTTCAGAATCACAGGCGAGGACGAGATGGCGGAAAGCCCCGGCGCCTTAGATGTTCTAGCCGACGAGACGGTCATCTGGTCCGAGTCGATTCCTCCGCTCGCGCCAGGTGAGGTGTTCACGCCAACCGCATCCTTCGAGCTGACCGAAGAAATAACCTTCGGCGTCCAGTTCCGGGTTCACTCCAACGGGACCGCCCACTTTCACACCCGTCGGTCGGTCGACTTCGTGGACCATCTCGAGACCACAGCCGGGCCGGCGTACTGTCGCCGATTCGACCCCCTCTAGGCACTAGTGTCACTGCTTGGCAAATCCGCGAAAAGGAGCATGATGCCAAACCCCCAAAGTCTCCCCAGGCGTGCAAAAGCCGCAGCGAAGTCCATAATCGGAACGGACCAAAACCTCGTTCACCTCATACACGCCGTGAAGAACGAGGTGACTGGGAAATTGGCCCAGATGCACGAGGATCTGAACTCAGGCTTCGTGTCCATTTCGGAAGAGGCGGCGATCCTGGCGATGCAGATCAGGAGTGTCCGTGACAACTTCTCCAGTCAAACCGAGCTCACCCAGGCCGCGATCGACGAGGTTCGCGCCATTCGATTCGAGCTCGCACAACATCGAGCGGAGATGGCTGACACCCTCGCCCACCTGGCCCCTAGTGTGCGCCTGAAATCACTCCAGGAGGGCTCAGTCGGAATCGACCAGGTGGACGAGTCAGCCGCAGCCTTCCTGAACTACGCCGCCTCCCATCGCGGTCCGCTGGCGGAGAAAAACCTCTGGATCAACAACCCCGTCGTCGTGGAGTGGCTGGAAGGTAATGCCCGAATCGGAGCGGTCAACGAGCGAATCATGGAGGTCCCGTATGTGCTCCAGAGCCTGGCACCCCTCCCACCGGGTTCCGCCGTGTTGGACATTGGCGGAGGCGAAAGTACGTTGGGTTTCTCCTTGGCATCCCTTGGCTATCGGACCACAGTCATCGAGCCCCAGGGATACCCGTTTGAACATCCAAACCTGGAAGTATTGCTCCATCCTCTCGAAGATCTCCCGCCTGGGCGGACCTTCGATGCAGTGGTGCTCTTATCGACCATCGAACACTTTGGTATCGGTCATTACTCAGGCGGGCCAGAGCCCGACGAAGATGCCGACCTCGCTGCGATGAAGTTAGTGGCCAAGCTGTTGTCACCGAACGGTTTGCTTTCGCTAACAGTTCCATATGGCCCTGCCGAGGTGAACGAACTGGAGAGGATCTACGACCTCGAACGTTTGCAGCGGCTCCTTGAAGGTTGGGACATTCTGGATGCCAGAATTGGCCGCCGGGCCGACGCCACTACGTGGGTTCTCGAATCGAACGAACTATCCAGTCCAAGCGGGCCCGGTCGAGTCGCAATGCTGACAGCTCGTCCCCGCCAGTCGTGACCGTTGTCTATGACCTGCTCGGGGTCCAGAGCAAGGAACACGGCGAAAGAGGCATCGCGCGATACGTTCTGAGCCTCGCCCTGGCAATCGAGGAGCTCGATCCCAGCGCAATCGATGTCTACCTCGTCCGGGAGTACTTGCCGATACCTGGGGTCATGGAGCCACTGATCCGGTCTGGGAAGGTTCGGACGTTTCGTGACATGCAGTCCAATCCGCCGAAATCGGGGGTCTTCGTAGTGGCATCACCCTACGAACTCGGGGAACCGCTGGACAGCATCCTCCCGGACTGGGCCCGCGATGGGCACTGGCAACGCGCCGGAATTCTCTACGACCTGATTCCTATGATCTTCCCAGAGATCTACTTGACCGATCTCTGGAGCAAGCGCTATCGCGCCCGCACAAACACCGTTGCCAACCTGGACCATCTGTTCGCAATTTCAGAAGCATCGAAGGCTGACGGAGTTCGGTTACTCAACAAAACCCCGGAGTCAATCACAGTGATCGGAGCTGGGGCTGACACTCGATTTGCCCCACCCCAAGAACCGCAAGCCGACGTACTCTCAGAATTGCAGAGGCGACTACCCGACCTCCGAGAGTCCTACCTGCTGTTCCCCAGCGGAATCGAATGGAGAAAGAACCTCATTCGAATGTTCGATGCATATAGCCAACTCCCGGCAGACATGCGCGCCGAGCACCAGCTCGTCATGGTGTGTCGGACCAACAGTGCAGAACAGGAAATGCTGGAACACGAGACAAGCACTCGAGGGATACAGAACGACTTCTTGGCAACCGGCTTTGTGGATGATGCTGACCTGGTTCGCCTCTACCAAGCCGCCGGGCTTGTGATTTTCCCCTCGCTCTATGAAGGCTTCGGGTTGCCGGTGCTAGAGGCCAGGGCGTGCGGAGCTCCCGCTATCTGCTCCGACTCGTCCTCTCTCAAAGAGGTCCAACCCGATCCCACTGCGCGATTCGACCCAACCGATGTGGATGAGATGACCGCGGTTCTGCAGCGAACTCTCGGCAACCCTGATGAGCTCAAACGCCTGCAAGATGCCGAGATGCCTCCATTCACTTGGAAGTGGGGGGCCGAGCGAACCCTTCCGGTCCTCGCCGAGCTCGCTCGCCGGTCTAGTACCCGAGGCATGACCAAACCTCGGCTCGCAATCGTGAGCCCGCTGCCTCCTCAACGATCGGGCATCGCCACCTACACCTACCGTCTTTGCGCCCATCTGGCGAACGAGGTGGACGTCACGGTTCTTGTTGACGACGAGACCTTCGCCTTGGAAGCGCCCGACGGAGTCCGTATAGCAAAGGTCAAAGAGCTCCTGGCTCTGGAACGGATGGACGGCCGCTTCGACGAAGTCATCTATTTTATGGGGAATAGCCATTTCCATGTTGCGGCACTGGAGATGCTCCGGCAACGTCCGGGCGCGGTGTTGATGCACGACGTCCGGATGACCGGCCTCTACGAATCGGAGTACTACCTCGCCGGCGATCGTCTTCCCCAAGGAACCGTCGGGGGGCTGCTCCATCAGCTCTACCCATCTAGATACCGGGACGTCCTATACAAACAAGACATCATCTCCCCCACCGTGGCCGATCGTTTCGGGATCACTCTCACAAGAGAGATCGCAGCACATGCAACCAGGGTCTTCACTCACTCACAGTTCGCCGCGGACTCCATCATGCTGGACTCCGGTGTTGTTCCCGAAGTGTTGTTTCCCATTCCGGTGCACACTGCCCATTCGATCAACGGTGCTCCCAAGGGCGCCGGCCACCCACCGGTCATATCAACTTTTGGGAAAGTCGACCCGGTGAAGCAGCCATTCTTGTTGATCGAAGCATTCGCGCACGTGCGTCAACAATTCCCCAACGCTCAACTCGTATTTGTGGGTGACCACGACGAGCAACAGGAAGCCGCCCTCCTGGCTGCAATCGAGCGAGGAGGCGTTGGCGATGCAGTTGAAATCACCGGGCATCTGAGCGACGCAGAGTACGAAGCCGCGATTGCCGCCACGTCGATAGCGGTTCAGCTGCGGGCATTCACCAACGGAGAGTCATCGGCAGCAGCCGCCGATCTCATTGGGAGTGGTGTTCCTGTGGTCGTCTCCCAGCTGGGGGCGATGGCAGAGTTGCCTGAGGATGTGGTCGTGCACGTTGAGCAGCACGCCACCGCCGCCGAATTAGCCGAGCTCCTCGTGAAGTTACTCGGCGACAACGCTCGGCTTGAATCGATGATGGAAAACGGACGGCTATTCGCCAAGGCGAATTCCTACCGAGCAGCAAGCGATGCTCTGGTTGAACGACTGTTTCCTGCCAACCCCTGGAACGAGCGAAGGGTCAGTAGCGATGCGTTTCGGTAGGGCTTATCGGCGTGCTCCAAACTCGCCCCTTCGCCCTCTGCTCTACCACATGCATATCCCCAAAACTGCCGGCACGTCTTTGCGGCGGTTGCTCGAATCGCAATTCACAACAGCAGAAACATTTCCATCCTTACTTTGGGCACAGCACTGGCAACAAACGGATGCGCAGGAACAAAGCCTTCGCCAACGAATTCGTCGCACCGTCGATTACCGCTTCATAGGTGGCCATTTCGACTATCAGCTCAAAGGGCTCTTCTTACCCCGACCGGTGCGTCGACTAACCGTTTTGCGAAACCCCGAAGATCGGGCCCTGTCGTTCTACCACCACATCCTCGCCAACACCGAGACCGACTTTTTTGTGGAAGATGCCACCGGCCGGTGGCATGAGTATCCCCGACCATTCCCCTCGTTGGAGGAAACGTTGTCCCATCCCGTCTTCGCCACAATGTTCTCCAACACGATGTTCCGGCAGTTTGCGATCGACTACAACCCCGAAGAACTTCGTGCAAAACCGCATCGAATGGGCCCTCATTTTTCGTTTCCATTCGTCGGCGCGCCACTAAGCAAAGATCTCTATCCACTGGTTCGGGAGCGCCTGGCGAAGACCGTTGTGGGAATCCAAGAACATTTCTTGGTCTCGCTGTGGCTGTTTCGGTGCACTCTCGACCTGCCTATTCCACTAGACGCCGAGACGAGGGAGCGGCCGGGCAAACACCTCGGCCTGAGCGGGCAAAGTGCCGCTGCGCTCGAATTGTTACGACAGCTGAATGTTTACGACAGATGGCTCTATGAGCGCGGGGTTGAACAGTTCCTGACTCACGTTCAGACGACGGCAGCCAAGCATGGCCTGACCCCGCCGCGGGGCTTGAACGAACTCGACGCGGATTTTGCGGATCAGATTCGGAGTTGTCCCTAGATGTGGCTTAGCTCAGATGTTCAGCCGATCCGGGCAATACTGGGGTCGTGAGATTTTTTGTCACGGGCGGTTTAGGGTTCATCGGCTCAGCAGTTGTTCGCCGGGCGATTGCGGACGGACATGAAGTGACGAATGTGGACCTCCAGACTTATGCTGGCGACCCTCGAACGGTGGCCTCGGTAGAAACTGCCGAAACCTATCGGTACGTGAAGGCAGACATCCGCGATGGGGCGGCCATCCGCTCGATCATCCATGAAGCAAGGCCAGATGCGATCATTCATCTTGCCGCGGAAACCCACGTTGACCGAAGCATTCAATCGCCGGATGAGTTCGTTAGCACCAATGTCATGGGCACGGCAACGGTCTTAGCTGCGGCCCGGGAGTACCTCGGTTCCAACAACGCCACGCCCGCCGATTTCCGTTTCATTCACGTCTCGACCGATGAGGTATTCGGATCGCTCAGGAGCGGCGACAAACCGTTCACGCCCTCAAGTCGCTATGACCCGCGCTCCCCCTACTCGGCTAGCAAAGCCGCATCAGACCATCTGGCCAGAGCCTGGTTCCACACCTACGACCTACCAGTCATCGTCACCAACTGCTCCAATAATTACGGGCCATTTCAGTTCCCTGAAAAGCTGGTGCCGCTCATGATCATTGCTGCGCTTGGTGGCCAGGACCTCCCCCTCTACGGTACGGGCGAAAACGTTCGCGATTGGCTACATGTGGACGATCATGCGCAGGGTCTACTTCTCACCGCAGCTGGCGGCGAACCCGGTGAAACCTATCTTTTTGGTGGTGGGGCAGAGCGGACAAACCTCGAAGTGGTCTATCAGATCTGTGATCTCATCGATGAGATGGCTGACTCATACCCGAAGCAGCGTCGTGATCTCGTCCGTTTCGTAGCGGATCGCCCCGGTCATGACTACCGATACGCAATCGACTACAGCCTCACCGAACAGACATTGGGTTGGGCGCCAACCCAAACCTTCGAAGACGGCCTTCGAGCGACGGTCCGATGGTATTTGTCCAACAGCACCTTCTGGCAGTCGCTTCTCCACACCAACCGATCCTTCCAAGACCTGGGATCAACGTCGTGAGAGGAATCGTCTTGGCTGGAGGGAGCGGGTCACGCCTGCACCCCCTGACGTTTGCAGTGTCGAAACAGCTTCTCCCCGTCTACGACAAGCCGATGGTCTACTACCCCATCGCCACGCTGATGCTAGCCGGGATCAAGGAATTGCTGGTGATAACCACACCCGAAGATGCTCCGGCATTCCATCGCCTACTAGGCGACGGATCGCAGTTCGGCATCTCGATCGAGTTCGCCATGCAGCCCAACCCAGAGGGACTTGCTCAGGCATTCGTCATCGGCTCCGACTTCATCGACGGTAAGGGTTGCGCCATGGTGCTGGGCGACAATCTGTTCTACGGGACTGGGATGGGTACCCAGCTCCGCTCAGCCGCTCAAATTGCGTCCGGCGCAACGGTTTTCGCACAGCAGGTTCGCCACCCTCATCGCTACGGGGTCGTGGGTTTCGACAACAACGGGAGCCCCACCAGCATCGAAGAGAAACCCGCGGCACCGAAATCAGCATGGGCAGTCACAGGTCTCTACTTCTTCGACAGTCAAATCACCGAGATCGCCAGCGCCGTTAAGCCATCGGCGCGGGGAGAGCTGGAGATTACCAGCGTCATCCAGGTCTATCTCGATCAAGGAGATCTGGCAGTCACTCGCCTCGGGCGAGGGGTTGCGTGGTTGGACACGGGAACGTTCGACTCACTGGTGGAAGCCGGCGAATTCGTTCGGGTAGTCGAGCAGCGGCAAGGAATGAAGATCGCCTGCCTCGAGGAGATTGGGTGGCGTATGGGCTGGCTGACCGACGACCAACTTCGCGCCCGTGCTCAGCCGCTCCTGAAGAGCGGGTATGGCGAGTATTTGCTGGGTCTACTCAACGCACTCGATGATACGGCGTGAGCTGAGGGCGTTCCCCACCGAGCCCGGGTGACCGGACTACGATCGACGGGGAGGTCCTGTGCGGCTCGTTGTTTTCTCTATTTGCAAAGATGAGGCGGCCACGATCGCTCGGGTGATCGAAGGGATTCCTCCCGAGATAGCTGGCATTTCCGAGGTCCAGGTTCTGGTGGTCAGTGATGGCAGCACCGACGAGACGGCGGAGATCGCCCGCCGGAGCGGCGCCACGGTGATCGAGGGTCGCGTCCAACGACGATTAGCGTTCCGGTTCCAACAGGCGGTGAACGAAGCGCTCGCCATGGGTGCCGACATCGCCGTCAACATCGATGGCGATCTCCAGTTCGACCCGGCCGAGATCCCTCAGCTCGTCGCACCGATCGTGGCTGGTGCCGCTGACTTCGTTGCCGCCGACCGCTTCGCATCCTCCCTCTCCGGGCAGAAACGGAGGCCCGAGAACATGCCTCTGAGCAAGTACTGGGGAAACCGGTTGGGGGCCCGTGTCGTCAGCACACTTTCGGGCGGCTCGTTCAACGACGTGACATGTGGTTTCCGGGCGTACAACCGAACGGCCCTGCTCGCGCTCAACATCAATACCAAACACACCTACACCCAGGAGTCCTTCCAGTTGCTCACGGAAGCGGGCCTGGATGTTGAGACACTCCCGGTTGAGGTTACGTACTATCCCGGACGCGAGTCTCGGGTTGTCACCAGCATCTGGACGTTTACCGCTACCAGTGCAGTCAACATCCTGCGGGCGTACCGAGACTTCGCCCCACTCCGCTTTTTCTTCATGCTGGGGCTCCTGGCAGTACTCCCGGGATTCGCCGCCAGCGCATTCGTCGGCGGCCACTGGCTCGTCACCGGGCGGACCTCGCCGTACACATCGCTGGGGCTTGTCGGCGTCTACATTTTCTCACTCGGCCTTCTTCTCTGGGTCGTCGGGCTGCTGGCCGACATGCAGGTGCGCACCACCCGCAATCAGGAAAAGATTCTCCGGATGCTGAAGGACGTCACCTACAGCACGGAGGCGGAGTTCATCGATGTACGGACGTCGGAGGATGACTGATGAACAACCGCGCCAGCGGCCGATCTACTTGTTGCTGGCTCCGCTGCTGATCGTCGTTGCGCTCGGCTTCGCGCTGCAACAGTTTCAGGGCGGCGGCGAAATACTCTCCCGGTTGACAAGCGCTTCACCCGCGCTGCTGGCGATCTGTGTTGTGAGCCTGCTGCTCTACTGGTGGATTACCGTCTCATCGTGGTCTTTGATCGCCCGAATCGGCGCCAATGCCAAGATGCCCATCTCGGCGTCGTTAGCGCAGATCGTGACTGTCAACCTCGGTAAATACGTACCCGGAAAGATCTGGGGCATCGTTGCTCGCGGCACGTTGATGACGAAATACGGTGCCACCGCGCGCGGGATAATGAATGCCTCAGTTCTGGAGCAGTTCTACCTTCTCTTCACCGCGTTGTGCGTTGGCACCTTCTCGTGGGGCCTGAGTCGGGCCGGCGTGCTCCGTGGCGTGCTTGTCGTCGCATCGATGGCCCTCGCGGCCGCTGGTGTTCTGGCACCCCGGGTCTTCCTTTCAGCGTGGAACCGTACGCTCCACAAGCTTCGGCCGGGAACCGCAATATCCACAATTGCACCCCCCACCTTCTCCGAGGGCGCTGCGCTGATTGGTCGCTACATCCTCATATGGATCTCCCTCGGAGTTTTCTTCGCCGGCCTCACCGTCGCCATCACTGATATCGAGAGGTCGCTGTCCACACTCGGCCTGCTCGTCTTCACCAACACCACTGCTTACGTGGGCGGATTCGTTGCACTCTTCGCTCCTGGTGGCCTGGGTGTTAGGGAGTCGATTGGTGCCGGCCTACTGGCCAGTTCCCTCGGTCTTGAGGAAGCGGCATTTGTCATGGTCGCCTACCGAATCCTGATCATGATCAGCGAGCTCATTGCGGCCGCACTTGCCATCCCACGCTTCGCCGAGGTGCTCCGTGGCTGAGGGCATCCCGATCAGGGTCTGCTACGTCTTGGCCTACCGCGACCCCGAATATGTACGAACCCGGACCTTGATTGCCGCCTTGGAATCACTCGGCCACATACAGCTGACCACCGTGATCAATACCCAGCGAGGGGTGCGTCGCTACGGCGAGGTTCTTCGGATGTTGGTGAAGCAGCGTCGCCAGAAACCCGATGTGTACATCCTGGGCTTCCGGGGCCATGAGTTGTACTGGCTGGTCCGGATGATCGCGGCAGGGCGACCCATCATTTTCGACGCATTCCTCTCCCCTTCCGACGTGCTCCAGAGCGAAGCCAAACATGGCAGAAGCGGTCAGCTCCTCGGACACATAGTCGCTCCAATGGAGCGGGCCATTCTCCGGAATGCGTCGGCGGTGCTCGTTGATACCCAGAACCACGCCGAACTCTTCTCGGAAAGATTCCGGGTGGCTGCAGAGCTGATCACCGCTCTGCCCGTTGGGGCCTACCCTGTTCCGGACGTGGACCGTGCCGTCGAGAACCCTGATTCTCCGCTGCAGGTACTTTTCTACGGCAGCGTCCTGCCTCTCCACGGGCTGAGCGTCGTCTTCGCAGCACTCGAGCGCCTGGAAAACGTCGCCCTTCGGCTGCGTACGATCGGCGGCACGGCCGAGAGTATCGAACAGCTTCGAGGCTCGCTGGTCCATGGCCCAAAGATGGAAATCGCCCACAGCGAATGGGTTCCGCTCCCAGACATCATCGCCTCCGAAATCCCCGCGGCGGATTTGTGCCTTGGCGGACCCTTCGGAGGCACCCCGCAGGCCCTGAGAGTCGTGACCGGAAAGACCTACCAGTTTTTAGCGGGCTGCCGAGCCACCGTGGTGGGCCGCACTCCCGATCATGAGTTGTTGGGCTTCGCCGATCGGTACAACTGCCTCATCGTCGATCAAGACGATCCGCAACAACTGGCCGACACCATCCGGTGGGCGGATGAAAACCGAGACGAGCTCCCCGAGATCGGAATGCGGGGGCGGGAACTGTTCGATCGAAGCTTCACTGTCGAAGCGATCGCTACCGCGCTCGAACCGGTCCTCGGTCGCTTCGGCCCAGCGGAACGGACGGGTCCGTGAAGTATCTCCCACCCCGCTACCTGTTTCGCAGATACGAAGTCCTTCGAAACCTCCAACCGGGTGAGCGGTTCCTGGAGATCGGAGCCGGCGATCTGACACTCAGCCTTGAGCTACTCGAGCATTTCAAGCAAGGGGTTGCAATCGAACTCACCGATGACATGCATGTAGTGCACGCTGCGCTACCCGACGATGCCAGGGAGAGGCTCACACCAATCACCGGAGATTTCGCAACGATTGATCTGGATGGCCAGTTCGATGCTGTGATTTCTTGCGAGGTCCTGGAACACGTCCTCGAGCACGAAGAATTCCTTCGTCGCATGAACAGCGTTCTTCGGCCCGGTGGTCAACTGATCCTGGCCGTGCCCAGCCGTATGAAGTATTGGACCGAGCATGACGAGCTCGTGGGCCACGTACGTCGCTACGAGAAAGACGACATCCGAGGTCTTCTCGAACAGGCCGGTTTCGTGGGCGTCAGAATCCTGTCGTATGGCTTTCCGTGGGTCAACATGCTTCGTATTCCTCGTCGGATCCTGGCACGCCACCAACGTACTGAGCGTTCTCAATGGGATCTGGACACGCGAACCCAACAGAGCAATCATCGTCAGATACCGGAAGCGCTCAGCCAATCGCCTCTTCGATTCTTCACACGCCCGACCTTGTTCCAACCGTTTGCCGCTATTTCACGGCTCTTCAATTCTTACGACCTCTCCGATGGCTATGTCGTGGTGACCATGAGGCCGCCGTGCCCGTAAGGCCCGAACTTCTCTGATGGGCCTTCTCACTGCGGCCGGTGGACTCCTCGGTCTTCTCTTTCTCGGCGCCGGCGTTATGCGCCTATGGCAAAACTCCCTCAAAGACCCGGGCGATTTCATCCAACGTGTGGGCGACTCGCTCGCTCTGGCCGTTCCCGCCGTCCTGCTCCTCAGCCTCGTAGCAATCAGGCTGGAGGTCCTCAACCGTCCGCTGGTTCTCCTTGGCTTGGCTCCAATCGTCGGGCTTGGAATGATTTCCACAATTCAAGCAGTTCCACGGCTCCCCCAACGTCTCCCCGCCATGGCGGGAATAGGCCTGGCTGCCGTCGCCCTATTCCAGAGGCGGAACCCCGTCTACTTCTTGGGCGAGTGGAGCGACTTCGGTGAGTATGTGAATCGCGGCAACGCCATAGCCGATGGTGGCTCGCCCGGTGGATATTTTCCTCCGCTGACCGAGACATTGATGGCGTTCGGACATCTCGTTTTCGGCGAGGCCCAAGCGATCCAGATCATCCCGGTGATCGCAGTCTTGACGGGCTTGTTCCTCGCCGCCTGCACGTTCATACTCACACGATCCATGGCCGGAGCGGCGTTCACAGGAGCCGTATTTGCGGTGCACCCGGCGGCCGTTTGGTTTGGTCGCCTCCCTACAAGCGAGGCCCTGTACGGGTTTCTCGCCACAGTGTTCCTCTACCAGTGCCTGCGATCGCGCCAGGGTGCTCCGAGCCTCCCGCTGTTTGTAACCATGATGGCAATGATCACAACCCGCCCGAACGGCCTGGTCGCAATCGCTCCATTCGCGGCAGCGGTACTGCTGGGATCGCTGGTGGGTGACGGCGTTCGCTGGCGACGCCTTATCACTCCAGTCGCCGGCGGTTGGCTGGCGGGGTATCTGTGGCTGGCCAACTTCGGTTTCCTGCGGGGGGTGTTCGTCTCGGTCGGCAGCCTGGTGGGTGCAGGAACAGACGATTTGGCTGAAACTCTGTCATCGCCCGGCGCCCAGGTCGGCGTCGTTATCGCCGCCACCGTCGGCGCTTTGTTGCTTCGGCAACTCTCGCTGGTCGTAGAACGATCGGCTCCGGCATCCTTGCGGCAGTATCCGTCGTCAATTCTCCTCGCCGCCGTTTGCGCCATTGGTCTGGCCATCCTCGCTTCGGGCCAACTTCCGATTCTTCGAGATGGGTTGCGTAGTTTCGGCATAGTGATCCTGATTCTGGCTGGAGCTGGTGCGCTCATCATGATCCTCGGTCCGGTTGCAACCGATCGAGGTGGCGTTGCCTTGATCACCGCCCAGACGGCAATGTGGAGTTTCGTCTATTCGATGCAGTTCGACGAGGCCGTTCCCCATTACATCTACCTCTACTGGGAGCGGTATCTCTATCCCACCGTGATGCTCCTCAGCTTCGTGTTTGCGGGAGCGGTGCTCCCGTTTGCCCAGTCGCTGTTTACCTCGGCCAGAACAAGCGTTGGAGTGCTGAGCAAGGGCATCGCGGTTGTGGTCACGATCGCGATACTGCTCGTACTGGTGCCAGGTGACACCTTGCAACACCACGAGCAGTACCACGGGAAGGACTTCTACGAAGATCTTGCGGCGGTGGCCGAGTCATTGCCCGAAAATGCCATCGTTACCTACGACGGCGTAGCGGCCGAGGAGATCTGGGAGCGGTACTTCTTCTTCTATCCCAACACGTACCGGGTCATCGGCAGCCCACTGGTAAACACCTTCGGTGTACAGTTCAACAATCTTCCTGTAGATGCCCGCGCCCCCGATCCCGCCGCCAACCTCGAAGGCGCAACTCACAGACTGACCGTGCGGATCGAACCGTCAGATGCCGCGCTGAATGAGACCACTCGTTTCACCCCGATCTCGGTGCTTCCTCGTGACTCCACCACCAGTGATGACTGGGCCACTTGGACCCTGGCAATCACCGTTGATGCTCTCTAACCCAACCTAAGCCGGGAGCCAAGCCACCCACTGCGGGTGGGCCTTGGTCTTGAGGACCGCGGAAAAAGCGGGAGCCCGAGGGGGCCGCTTCAAAGTGAGGCCGGCACCGGCGAGGGATCGCGAACCCTTGCGCTGATTATGCAACTTGCACATCAGCACGGTGTTCTCCCACGTGGTGTCGCCACCTCGACAGCGGGGCACGATGTGATCCACGGTGGACCCGTTGGCGTGACATCCTGCCACCTGACAGGTGTTCTCATCCCGAGCTCGCAGGGCTGATCGTGTCCAGGGAGCCTTTCCACCCCGACGGAAGGCCTTCACCATGTTGAAGAGTCGTACGACCACCGGAAACGGGAATTCGGCCCCGCCGCAGGTTCGGATCGTCCGATCCTCGGACTGCTCGAGCAATTCGCATTCGCCCTCGAGCACCAGGACGATCGCCCGCCGCCAACTGATAACGGTCAGCGGCTCGTAGCTTGCGTTTAACAGAAGTACCGACATGGACTACTCACCTCCCTCCGTGAACCTTTCCGAGACAGTAAACGTTACGCGATTCTGTCGCCAATCATTTGCCACTCTGTGCACTGGGTACTTCACGTTGGTTGTAGACCTTCGATTTCGATGTGTGCCTGTTCATAGAGCCAGACGTCGAACCGGTTGAACTCTGAGATTACCTCGCGGGTACGGGGCTTCAGATCGTCGAGACTGGGTCGAGACGGGGTGATGTGGGCCCGTGGTCCTCTGCCGCTTGGCACAACCCAGCCGAACCGAGTGGCGAGCTGGGCGTAGAAGTCTTCGATTCGAGCGAGGTCACCAACAACTTCAATGCCTGTGGTGAGGTTGAGCAAAGCTCGTTCCGCGTCGGCGGCCGTACAACTCCCGATCGGGGTTTGGGTGTTGGTGCCGCAGAGCTGCCGAACCATTTGGTTGTCGAAATTGTGGCTGGAGCCACTGGCCACAGCACCCTCCAATCCCATCGAGATGAGATCCCGTTCGACTTCGGACAGCGACTCTGGCGGAACCGCCGAGAGGTAGTAGTACGCACTGATCACACGGTCGATCGGGTCGCGGAGCAAGGTGAAGTAGCGGGCTCGCTCCAGCCCCAAACTCTCATGAACCCCGTAGGGCAGGTGGCCGTGCACAATCGTGGTCAGACCTCGCCCAGACCGATTCTGTACTGTTGCCACCAGCTGGTCCGGGACGGCACTTGGCGCGGCGTCACAACGCAGGTTTCCCGCCTTCTCAACCTGGCGGTCCAGCGTTTGGAGAACGCTCACTCCCCCGGTCTTGGGTATGTGAATGAACACAAAAGTGCTCCCCATCTCGGCTGGAGTTGACTGGCCCGGCCTCGAACGGAATCTCGGCAGTCTCAAACCTCCGAGACCTCCGCGTTCCGGTTTGTCTGGCTGTGCTCCAGGCTGGTCTTCAGGCGAATTCGGCCCGCGGCCGTTCCCCCGCTCACCACCGAGAATCGCTCTGGCGATTGGTTGCGATGATATTCGACGGTTTCATCGGTGTCCTGCAACGCCACGGTCACTTCGAATGACCCTTGGAGAAGTGGCAGATCCTGGACCCGTAGGACGATCTCTCCTACACCGGGTTGGAGCTGACGAAGATCATCGCCAGCGATGTCCGCGCTGGAAACATTGGCGATGGCCAAACCATCATGGCTGAAGAGCCAGACCCGCAGGCGAACCGAGTCCAGCGGTGATCGACAAACGTAGCGAATTCTGGTGACCAGCTCATCCCCGGGGCGAAAGCTCTCGGATCCCGACGCCGGAGGATCGAATGCGACGCTGGTTATTTCAACCGGTCGACGATCGGCCGCTGGCAGCTCGGTCGCCACGCCATCACCATGGCGAATTCCGGTGCGGGCTTCCAGCGCGTCTCGATACACGACAACGCCGTCGCCGGGATCGCCTTCATAGATCATCTTGCCGCTGTTGAGGACCACTGCCTTGTTGCAGAACAACCGCACCATGTCGGGCGAGTGAGTAACGATGATGATGGTCCGCCCGTCACGTTGAAAGCCCCGGATTCTTTCGAGACATTTGCGCTGGAAGGCTTCATCTCCCACTGCCAAGACCTCATCGATGAGGAGAACGTCTGGCTTCAGATTCACTGCCACGGCGAAACCTAGCCGGGCGAACATCCCTGAGCTGTAATGTTTGACCTGAGTGTCGATGAACGCCGGGATCTCAGAGAAGTCGATGATGTCAGCGATCATTTCGTCGATCTGAAGCCTCGAGAAGCCTAAAATCGAGCCGTTCATATAGACGTTTTCCCGGCCGGTAAGGTCGGGGTGGAATCCGGCGCCCAACTCGAGCAATGCGCTCATCGACCCTCGAACGCGGACGGCTCCCGTATTGGGCCGGATGGTGCCGGAGATTATCTTGAGGAGCGTGCTCTTGCCGCTGCCGTTGTGACCCAGGATTCCGACCGTCTCCCCGGCCTGCACGTCGAATGCGACATCGTCCAACGCATGGAATGTCTCGGAATTCCCCCGACCGATAGAGAGCATCCGCTCCATCAACGAGTTCCCAACGCCGGTCTGGCGCTTGAAGGTTTTGGAGACGTGGTCTACCTCCACTGCCGTGTAGCTCATCAGAGCGCCTCACCAAAGTCGCCTTCGAGACGAGCGAATACCTTGATCCCGACGAGGCAGAGGACCAGGGAAGTGAGCAGAGAGATAGCCAGCATTGTGATCAGGAACCCTTGACCTCTCATCAGAAGTTCGAAATGCGCTTCTTGATCGGCGGGAGAAAGGTTGGATGGGTTGTAGAGAACCCTATGGAAAGTGACCATGGGTGCGATCATCGGGTTGAGCACGGTCAGCCACTCGGCTCGCTCCCCGCCCCAGTCGCGCAGGGCGCCTGCCACGAAGTCGTACTGGTAGACGATCGGTGTGAACCAGAAGAGCGAAAGCAGTGCCAACTCCAGAAAGTGGCCCGTGTCTCGGTAGTACACGTTGTAGGCGCTGAGAATGAAGCCCAGGCCCGTTGCGAGCAAGATCGTGGCCAGCAGCGCAGGAATGAGCATCCACAGCATGCTCCATGCCGGCACTTGACGGAAGACGGCCAGGCCGATCACCAGGACCACGATTTGAAAGAAGAAACTGATGATCGATGCACCAACGGCGGCGATCGGCAGAATTTCCCGAGGGAACCACACCTTCTGAACCAGCGCTCCGTTGCCGATGATCGAAGACGTGGCACTTCCCAATCCCACCGAGAAAAGGTTCCAGACGAGAAGACCAGACAGAAAGAGCAGCCCATAACGCGGCGGTCCTCCCTTGAGAACGAAACCGAACACGAAGCTGAAGACCAGCAGGTAGAGCAACGGATTCAAAAGGGTCCAGATGAAGCCGAGGAAACTCTCCTTGTAGCGGACTTTGAGTTCCCGGCGAACCAGGTTCCCCAGTAGTTCTCGGTACTCCCAAACATCTCGGAGGCGCTGGGGCAGCGACCGTGGCACGCTCCCGTGCTCGATGAGAGGGGGAATTCCATCCGCCGATACTGCTGCAGTCACTCCACGATCGTAGTGCCGGAGCCGGCCCGCATCGGGTACCCCGACTCTCGATCAGCTTGCGGTTCGGGGGGTGCGGGTAGCGAAGAAGATCGTTCGTGACCCGCCGGTGAGGGTCTCGCGGCGACGCACCTCGAACCGTTCGCCGAGGAGACGTTCAAAGTTGTCCAGGGTGTAATGGCTATAGATGCCCGGGCGTTTGTTGCGGAGCAGTTTCTGTACCATCTGGTCATTCTCGTCAGGGAACTCGATCACCAGATTTTCCGTAGAGTCGGCGAGAAGATCGAGTTGTTGCTGCAGCGGGATGTTGAAGGTCAAAGCCAAATGGTGAATGACCGCCAGATAAATCACGGCGTCGGGGCGGCTGCGGTGAAACAGCCCGGGACGCTCTGAACCCCGCCAGCCAACGCCGCCCCCGGCGGTGGAGAGATCCACGACCAATGGAGTGATCCGGTTTGCTTCTACCGAAGTCTCGGTCCGGAGCTGCTTGTAAAGCTGGTCGATCACAAGTTCGTCGGCATCCATGGCCAGGACCACATCGGCATGGTTGGCGGCGATTCGGCTGAACATCCCGTCATTACAGCCAACATCCCATACGTGGCCCAGTGCTCCAGCACCGGCGAGACTGTCGTCGACAAACGCCGCCTTCTCGGCCAGGCTCCTGGATTCGTAGTGGCCACGATCGCTGTAGTCGGACCAGAGCGATTCGTCCAGACCAGTGTCCATGCTTTCCACGAGTTTGCGCGTCTTGGCCACCGTGGCCAGAAGGAGTTCCGTCTTCATTCCGGACTCCGCCACGTCTTCAGCGACCCCCTCGTCAGAATCGGCAAGTTTGGCCTGCGCCAACGCGTGAAACAAGACGTGGGTGAAGCGGCCCCGCTGGCGTTTGAGACGTAGCGGCCCCAGGAGACCCTTCGCCTGATCGACGGGAATCCCGTGTACGGAGCCTCGCAGGAACGGTTGAAACGAAACTCCGGCGTAGGCCTTCAACATCAGCGGGTACAAAAAAAGTTCGCAGAACTGCTGGTAACCGAACCAGGGATCAGACCGCTTACGCGGTTGAAATGATCCAACGTCGATGAAGATCGGTGTAGTTCCCACGAACTGGATGTTGTAGGACGAGGCGTCCTTTACACCAACTCCAGCCAGGGCGCCGGCCCGAACCAAATCCAACTGGAGAAGCGCGGCGTCTTTGAGCATCTGGAACGACCATTCGAACGGAAACGTGATCAGATCCAGTTTCGGGTGGCGCAGGATCGAGGTGGCGGGGGCAACATGATCTTCGACCGCCATGAGTTCTGATTCGATGACAGTGCCCAGCTGGATCTGGGATTCAACGAAGGGCCAGACGGCGACTCGATCGGACTCACCCATCTCCGAAAACAGTCGATACACACTGTCATCAGCCACGACGACTCGGCTGAGAGGGTCTCGAAACGACCCGGAGTCCGCTTCGAGGAGAGCCACGGCTCAGGAGGCAGTTTCGGAAGCGAGTGGTTCGCCGACGTTCTCGACGACTTCGCCTTCGGGCTTTGCGCCCTTCCCAAGGCGAGCCTTCAAACGCCGCATCCCCATTTTCCCGGCGACGGAGAGCCCTGCGGCACCACCTGCCACTGCGGAAGCGATCATGCTGCCGGTTGCAGCGTCTAGGTAAGAGAACATTCCCTAAACGTTAGGGCACTGGCGCAGGCAACCCGTGGCACTATGCAGGATCAACGATTGTTCGATCCGGCTCAGTTGGCTCATCGCGGGAGTGCATCGAAGAGAGGTTCGGCCGATTGCCCGGGCGGTACAAAAGAGTGGAACCGGTCCACGGCTGCTTGAAACTGCTGGGGATCGACGGACAGGATCTGTGTCCGGCCCGGCGGCGGTTCGCCGTTGAGTCGATGACCCGCCATCCGTTCCGCAGGTAATTCACCGATTCCCATCACGTCCATGATGGTGGGAAACACGTCGGTGATCTCGGCCAACCGGTCGTCCTCAACCCCGACCGATTGACCGGGGTATTTCACGAACAGGGGGACCGCCGCCAATTCTGCGGTGGTTTCCGGCAGCAGGGTTCGGGCGGGGAGACCTTCTTGGAGCGCACCACCATGGTCCGCGACAACCACGATCAGCATCTCATCCATGCGCCCGGTGGCCTCGACGCTATCGAGGAACTCCCCCAGCAACATGTCGGTGAGTTCGAGCTGCATTGCATACATCAACACGCCGCGCCGATGATCGGGCCCAACCGGCCAGGTGTTGTCGTCAAGCCACGGGATCCACTCGGCCTCATTGCCTGACCCGTCGGGCCGAAAATACCAGGGCGAATGCGGTAACAGCACGTGTTCGTAGTAGAAGGCCGGTTCGTCGAGGGTTCCGATCTGGCCGGTCAGGGATCGGAACTGACCTTGTAAATCTTGCTCCAGATCGTCCCACGGGAACTCCCAATCGTCCTCGGCGGTGACGTCGCGGGGTCGGGTGACCCGGGGTTGCCGGAACCGAGTCCACTGGTTGTTTATGTTGGGCACCCACCGCTGTGCGACTCCGGGAGGCAGAACCTGGTTCTGAACGACGATCAGACTGTCGTCCAGCAACAAAGACCAACCAAGATCGGGAAACTCGCATACGTCGCTAGGGCACAATCGTGTAACGCTCTCCCATGCCTCGACCCGATGCGTTGTAGCGAGTTCGGTGAACAGATTGCTGGGATAACTGGACACGGTGGGTGCGGGATCGTCGGTCCTCAGCTCACCGGAGAGAAGCGCCGGCACCGCCACCGATGTCTGCGTGGAGACCGTTGTTGCATTCCGGTACCACGTGCTCATTTCAGCCAACCGGGCGAAGTTCGGGAGCCGCGCCCGGTCGATCTGACCCTCCTCATCCAACATTGTGGCGAGTGGCAGTTCGTCGAAAACGATCAGCGCGACCGAGGTGTCGTTCAGGGCATCCGGAAGACTTCCCGATTCCGATGAGCTGCTGCCGTTCCCACCGAGAAGCCCCGATACGGGGCTGAGGCCGAGGAATAACACCGGGAAGATGAACGAAATCCAACCGAGATTGATCATCAGCCGTTGAACCAGGTCCATCCGCAACGCGACCCAGGCCAGGATCGAGAGCAAGATGACGAGCGGTAACGCCACTTCGATTTGAAGATCGAGGGGCCGCCACGCGTACCCCGCCAAGGCCACGGCGGTGAGCAACGCCATTCCAACCGGAAGCAACGGGCGGGCTAAGCTCGGTGCCAGACGCTCGACTGCGAAAGCGATCGACCAGACCGCCGCCGCCGGGCCAAGGAAGATCAGCAGTGTGAGACCAATGATGTCCGCAGTGCCGCTGCGGTGAGCTACGAAGAACGTGGGATTCTCCCCGATCAACCCGAAAAAGGGCTGGCTGAGTCCGATCCCGAAGATCCCGAGCAGGATGAGGAATAGTCGCCAATCCGCCGAGAGACCCCGGTGTACTACAGCGCGGTCTCCAGTCTCAGCCTGCACGGCCCGACACTAGCCGACCACCAAGAGGGTCCGACCCATACTCGCCGGTGCACCCGCCCCAGCGTCGTTGATCCCTTGGTCACCTGCGATCACCGGGCGGGCCTACCGGTGAGTGCAGGTGACCGGGACACCTAACCTCGAGTTTGGGCCTGATTGAAGTAGCGGTCCGTGGAAGCCAGTTCCACCGCCAAACCAATGTCGTCGACGGCGATCAGGCGAGCAGACCAGTACTCGATGGAGGCCTCACTCGGTGCGAAACCGAGAATGCGGGTGTACATGAGGATGGTGCGGTCCCGGCGGGATTCGGCAGAGTAGTAAAAGTTGGCAGCAACGGCGGTTCTACTGGCCTGCCGGGAATCGAGAAGGCCAACCCAATACGCCAGACCTCCTGCATCAGCCGGGCGGCCGAGGATGTCGGTGTAGAGCTGGCTCACAAATCCGCTGTTGGTTCCACCGGCCGTAAGGAAGTACTCCTCAGAAGCAAAGAAGTAGGACCCGATGGCGTCGATCTCCGCTCCGTCGCGAAGTGTCTTGCGCCAGTAGGCTTCGCCTGCGGCGTCGGCTGGACGACCGAACGCCGTTTGATACAGCTGGGCCAGCATCACGCCGGCGAATTGATCACTTTGAGCCAACTCGGTGGCGAGGCCTGATCGACTTTGATCCGAGTAAACCCTGCTGGCCCACTCCTGTCGCGTTCCGGCATCGGGCTTTGCCCCGAGGAATGTCTCGGCGAGAGAGTCGACATAGTTGGAGATCTGTTCGGTCTCACCGCGCACGATCGGGCCGAGCGTAAACCAGTCGGATTTCAGGCCCAACGTGGTGCGAGCGACCCAGCCGGTCTGCGTTACGGTTCCCTGCTCGAATCGGAACTCGATGAGAGACACGCGGCCGCCGTCGGCTCCAAGGCCGTTCCGCGCCGTGACGACAAGTTCGAGGAGCTTCCCCTTACCGAACTTGCGTTCCAACGAAGAGACGTCGACCACCTTGGTCCACTGCCGATTGGGGTTGGCGGTGGTGGCGTCGCCGTCATCCTGGACCGACGGAAAGGTTCCCCCGGCGGTGAATCCGCCGGTACTGGAGGAGAACTCGGTACGGGCCACCCGCCCGGCGGAGTTCAGACGAACCAGTCCAGCCGTTGCGGCGATGGCGGCATCAGTACGAGGATCAGTGGTGGCGTAAATACTGCCGCCTGCGGCTTGGTGGAATCGTCCCTTGAACACTTGGCATCGGGTGGTCTCACAGGTATCGGCGAAAGGCAGATGGCGAGTATCACCGGCCATGGCATAACTTCGAGCGGCCACGGCCTGCGCCTCGAGTGCCGGAGCCGGCCAGCTGGCCGGAGACTCGTTTGGAACAACGCCGCGCAGGTATTCCTCGATCGTGGTCACGTTGACCGTTCGGCGGGTTCCGGCGTGTTCGGCGGCAACGATCTCACCTGAATACCAGGTTCGGGCGCTGCCACTTCGGCACACGTGCAGCATCGACTCATGCGAGTCAGTTGCGGCAGGACTATCGGGAACCAAACGCACGTAGTCGTGTTGGGCGATCCCGCCGACCAGGGTCCAGGGGCCGGCACACGATGTGGCATAAGAAACCAGAAACTGCGAACCGTCATGGCTGAGCCGCACCGCTCCGTTGGAAATGTAACCCAAGTCTTCATTACCGGGGCCCCGCAAGAGGATGTTTCCCGACTCCAAGCCAACGGTGGTGCTCTGGCCGGCGTTGTAACTGAGGTCCGCCCGAACCCGATTTGGGGCGACCATGTTGTCCGTCGGAACAGCACCAGCCACGGTTCCACCATAGAAGTGGTCGAGAATCTGGGCGCTGGACCAACCCTCATTGGCGTAGCCATATGCCCCGTATTGGCCGAGACCCCGACCGTGACCCCAGCCCCGACCGGTGATGGTGATCGTGGCCGTTTCGTCGGCGGCGCCGACAGGCGGCGACCACGCAAACGGAAGTAGGAGTATTGCAGCAGCGGCGGCGATGAGCCGGAGGCGGAGTGAACGCATGTGTAGGCCATCGGACCTACGGCGCGCCAGTGAAGGGGTTCCCCACAACATTTCAAAAGTTCAGCCGAAATCCCGTCAAATAGCCACTGGAAGTGGCCGATTATTGCCTGAAGTGGGAACTTTCCTTACTCGATGAGTGTGGCCAGGGCTTCGGCGGTCTGGAGCGAGAACCGGCGTGCGGCTGCTTCCCCCAGGTGGGTGAAGTCCACGAAGTCGTTGTTGGTGAAGTCCTCGGCCACCGAAACCACGGGCACGTCCAGTTCGGCACCAAGGGCGGTCACGGTGGCATGAACCAATTCATGTTCGGCCGGGCCGGATCGATAAAGGTCGGTGAAACGAGGTGGGACCGGGAGTTCGACGAGAACAACCGCTATCCCGGCAGCAAGCAATTGGTCGACGGTTCGGGCAATCGCCGCAAGATCGTCTCGGTCCAGAACGAAAGGCGTGATCCGACCCCGCATCTCCGCTTGGCGTGATGGTGCAACGACGCGTCGAAAATCGATGCGTTCGCCTCGGTCACCCATATTGGTCTCAGCCTCCCCTCGGTCCGTCAATCGCTGGTTCGCGATCACACCTGCTAGGGCGGATGGCTCTCGAAGAATGGTGCGGTTCCTGACCAACGCCGAAAACGATGCTGCGGTGCGCTCCACCGACGCCGAGGCCCCGTCCTTGGTGTTGAGTGCCGATCGATACGCGGACTCGGTGGCCTGGCCGTACGCGGCCGAGATATCCAAGGCCGAGAGCCCCCACACCACGGTGGACACGTTCAGACGGTCCATCACTTGATCCAACAACCATGGTTCCACCACCACCGGGACGCCACCGTTGATGCCGGCGTTGTAGACAGATACCAGGTTGAGCTGGGCCGAAAGGACCGATGGAACGAGATCCTGCTGGGCCATGGACGTTCCCACCACGACCAGACTCGGATCTGATCCCAGCGCATCCATCTGATCGATCTTGAGTTCGACAGCGTAGTCATGCCAGCGAAGGGCCTCAGAACCCGGAGCTACCGCCACGCGGGCGATGCCCTCGGCGACGCCAGCAACTATCAGCGCGGCGACGAGGAACCGCAGCACCGCCACTCGACTCATCACGGGCCGATCCCCCGCTCCTTGAACCGCTTGGTCAGGAGTTGTGTAAACCGGCTGGCGCCCGCCTGGTTGAGGTGGGTCAGGTCGGCCCAGAGTCCGTCATCGTCCAAATCACCGCTGAGGTCCACGAACGTTGCGCCGGTTGGTGCGATCACCTCACGTTCGAGCTGATCGAACGACGCAGCAATGGTTTCCCTGCCACCGGGGATGAGCTCCACCGCCTCGGGGCTCACCGTCATTCCAACGATCACCACCTCAGCGCCCCACGCCTGGAGCTGCGCTACGACCTCGGCTGTGACCGCCGCCCGATCGCCACAGAAGGTGGGATCGGCGAACTGATTGGTGTAATCGGGGATCTGCGCGGCGATCGCATCTGGGTTCCGGGAGTTTCCCTTCGGCGCATTGCCCATGTTGGCATTGGGGAACCCGGTGTCCCGGCCGAGCAAGATGTCGAGGTTGTCTACGCCGGCGAACCAGCCAGAGGCGGCAAATGTCATCTGGCGGTTGGCCAAGCGGTCCGAGAACTGTTCGGCTCGCCCCGGTGTAATGCAGGTTCCGAGAAGATCGACCGGCCCCATGAGCCACACGATCGTGGTGGGTGAGGCATAGCGATACACCTCGGGTACCCAAAGCTGTTGTACCTCTGCCAATGACCCCGGCAAGAAAGCATTGCCCACCGACACCCCCAAACCGCTGGACAGGTCCGATACCTCGATCGCGGCACCGGCTTGGGAGCTTCCAAGTACCACAAGGTCCACCGGGGCCAGCGGATTGCGCAACCACCGATATGCCGGCAAGGCCGAGTAGAAATGGAAGAGACGCGTCATGATCGATCCGCTCAACAAGCGGTCGACTTCCGCTACCGATGCCGATGCGGTAGATGTCAATGCCAGAAGGTCACCCAACGACGGATCGTCGACGGCTATCGGGAGAGCATCGGGGGCCAAACAGCCAGGCTGGAACAAGGTTCTCTCAAACAACGATCGTCCCAAGGCGCGCGCAGGAGACGAGCCGATGAAGTCTTCGGGTGGGGAGTCGGCGAGTTTGGTTTCCAGCCCACTGGTCACAACAAGAAGTCGAGATAACGCATCTCGCCAGGTCTCGACGTCCACTCCACACGCCCTATCGAGCTCATCCAAGAGTTGAGTCAATTCCACGAATGAGGGGCGAACGGATTCAGGGGCGGCGTTGGCCAGTGGTTCATAAACGAAGGCCGGAAGAACGCCCTCCATGGCGATCACCTGATCCGCGTTAATCGGATCGCCCGGCTGTAACCAGTTCGTTTCTACCGCCTCGGGCAGGGCTTCGTCCGGACAGGTAACGGCTTCGGACTCGAAGCCGTATTCGTCTATGGTCACGGTCCGCTCGCAACCCGAGTCGAAAACGACAACGCTCTCCGTCGGCGCGCCAACTGTAGCTATCACCCGATCAGCCACGTCATAACCGCCCTCTACTCCCGAGCCACATGCGGAGACGAGCAAGACCAGAACAAGGCTGATGGAGACGCGACTCTGTGATCGCCGAACTCGGTCGAAGGCAGGAGGCGGGGGCGGCGGAGGCGACATCAGAACTGGAAATACACGAAAGGGCGGGGCGAACCGCCGGAAAACAGTACAACGCCCACGACCGCAGCGGAGACCAGCGCCCCCGCAATTTCTGGGCGGCGGCGGACGGCGGCGATGGTGATCCAGTCCAAACGGGCGGCCACGTCGATACACACCATCGTGGCGAAGGCTGCAGCCACCAACATGAGGTCCGCTCCGCTGGATACTCCGCTCTGGAAAGCCATGGCCCGGAAGACCTTCACGGACGCACCAAGGTCCTCGGCGCGGAAGAAGACCCATACGGCGCATACGAGCATGAACGTGATGGTGACTGCCGGGATATCGGTGAATCGGAGCGGACGATCAGGAACCGAACCATTCCGCACGAGCCGATGAATGACCAGCAACAGACCGTGCAGAGCACCCCAAATCACGAAGTTGAACGATGCTCCATGCCATAGACCGCCGAGCAGCATCGTGAGCATCAGATTGGTGTACGTGCGGACGGTCCCTCGACGGTTCCCGCCCAGGGAGATGTAGAGGTAGTCGCGCAGCCAGTTGGACAAGGAGATGTGCCATCGCCGCCAGAACTCAGTGATGTTTCTGCTCAGATATGGCTGGGCGAAGTTGAGTGATAGCTCGATGCCCATGAGTCGCGAGACGCCACGCGCCATGTCTGTGTAGCCCGAGAAGTCCCCGTAGATCTGAATTGCGAACGCCGCGATTCCCGTCCCCATCGCAACCCACGACATCTCACCGGGGGCTGCGAAGGAGCGGTCCACGACGTCAGCGACGCCATCAGCCAGCACCACTTTCTTGAACAGGCCAAGAAGAATCAGTGTGAGGCCCGAGGTGATTTGATCTGTTGAGACACGACGGTTCAGCTCCTGGAGCTGGGGTAGGAGCACGTTGGCCCGCTCGATCGGGCCAGCGACGAGTTGGGGGAAATAGGCGACGTAGGTTGCAAAGGTCACCACGTTTCGGACGGGCCGTAACCGGCGTCGGTAGACGTCGATCGTGTACGACAATGTCTGGAACGTGTAGAAACTGATCCCTACCGGCAACACCACCTGGAGAAACGGCCGGTTCGGTTCCGCCCCGGTTCTACCAATCAGGTCAACGAAAGAATCGACGAAGAAGTTCAGATACTTGAAGATGCCCAGGATCCCAAGATTGACGACCAGCGAGGCGATCAGCAGCAGCTTGCGTGCATGCGCCCCGTCGGCTACTTCCAGACGACGGCCGATCGTGTAGTCGACCACCGTGCTGATGGCGAGAAGGCTGAGAAACCGCCAGTCCCACATCCCATAGAAGAAATAGGACGCCACCAGGACGATCGGATTTCTCAGCCGGGGTGGTGCGCCCCAGTAGAGCGCCAAGACAACCGGGAGGAAAATCGCAAATGCAATCGAGTTGAACAGCACCGAAGGCCTACCGAACTCTGGCCGCTACGGAAAACGCCTGCACTCCCAGAAGGTAGCGAGCACGCGACCTCCAGCGAGGGATAGGACCGCCTTCTAGGTCACGAGCCGGTAGTAGCTGGGACTGGCGATCATGTTGGCCGCAACGGTGAGATCATCGGTTTTCAGAAGCATCCCGGCCCAGTTTTCACGGTCGGCTTCGGATGGAGCCGCACCGGCAACCCGTGTGTACAGCCGGGTAGCACGGTCCCGCCTACTTTCGATCGAATCATAGAAGCCGGCAGTCACTTGAGAAGGGGTGGCCTTGCCGCTGGTGAGCAGCCCGGCCCAGTACGCCCGACCCGAGGCATCGGGGCTCCGGTGCAGAAGTGATGCGTAGAGTTTGTCCACATAGCCTTCCGCTCCACCCGAGCGTTGGAAGAGCTCGCGGGAGCCATAGAAGTAGACACCCATGTCCCGAATCGAAAGCTGCCCGGTGTTCAGAAGATTGCTCCAGTACGCCAGACCTTTGGCGTCGCCGGGACGGCCCAGAGCGCTGGCGTACATGTCCGCCACGGTCGAATCGGTGAAACCGCTCGTCCGGACCATGGCCGATCCGAGTGCCGTGGTTCCTCGGAAGTCGGTCTTCCAGCGCCAGTGGTCCAGTTCGTTGGTCCCGGGGGCCCGGCCGAGAAGATTCCGGAACACCGCGTCGATGTAGCGAGCGTCGCTGCCCTGTAAGAATGAAGTGCCAGTGAGGTCATAGCCGGTCAGGACTGCATCAACGATGGCATTGGTTCCGATGTTCGTGGTGCTCGACACGACAGGACGCTCGTCGCCGAAAGTCCACCACCGCCCCTCGGTATCAACTACCCATCCGCCGTTGAGATTGGGGCCGGCCACCACTGCGGTAGGACGGGACGGTACAACATCGCCGAAACTCGTTGCCGAACCGAAACCGATCACCTCGCCGATGTGGGTCAGGACGTAGCCGGAGGTTCCAGATGGCCAAACCACGATGTCGATGACGTTGCCAACGGGTCGAACCCGCAGCGATCCTGCCGGTGTGTTGAACACTGGGAACAACGTTCCCGCCGAATTGACGGTATAGCCCACCTTGGCGTCGTTCACGTCGCCGGCGACCACTCCGGACCCTCTGGAGGATCGGTCCTGCACCTGGCCGCCGAACCCATGCAGGTACCCGTCAGCTGTTACGACATAGCCGCTTTTGCCGCTGTCCCGAACGATGAGGTCAACGGGGTTCGCGCCGCCGGGCTGACCGCCGACCGCCGGAGCATCTCCGTAGGGACGAAGTGTGCCGTTCGAGGCCAGGACATAGCCCGCGGTCGCTGTGCCACCGATCGCGATAGCAGGTGCAGCTGCAGGAGGATTGGTGGGCGCTGCCTGGCCCAGCGCTGGCCGCAGGCCGCCCCACACGTCAGCGGCGAGAAGCTTGGGCCCGAAATCGTCGCCCACAATTCCATCCTGGGCATAGGGAGGGCTGCCGGCGTGAAGAGGCGTGAACTTCGCCTTCATGTCACTAACTACCGGCATGGTCCAGTTGCCCGGACAAGACGTCACTCCGAGATCACGGTGGCCCATGATGGTGGGAACCTTGACATACTCGCTGGAGGGGTGTTTGAGCACGCCACCGATGGCGGTGTTCTTCAGCAACGTTGTCCCATTTGGATCCACACCATGAAGGCGCAACTTCCATGCACCCAGCGCCTGAACCGCTTGCAGCTGAGCACTGCTGGGCCGGGCAGGAGCTGGGCTCTTGACGTTGCTTTGGTGCTGACCCAAAAGCGCTACAGCGAACGTGTTGTCGTTGAATCCACGAGAGTGCCCACCGATCACCGGGCTGGCAATGCCACCCGATCGCCCTTCCCAGAGCGTCCCGAATTTGTCTACCAAGAAGTTGTACGCCACATCACACCAGCCCCGGGTGCCGGTATGAAACCGATGGATGCCCTGCAACAGCTTGGGCACCTCGGCCTGGGAGTAGTTGTTGGTGGTGACCGTGTGATGGACCACCATGGCGCGCAGGCTGTTGGTATACCGTGGCCCATCTTCACATCCCGAGTTCTGTCGTTGATAACCGGGACTGCCCCATTCTGAGTTGGAATGGATCGTGGGCTGAGCACCCCAGGTGGCTGCCACCTTGGCGCTCGCACTGGGAGAAGAGATCAGCGATGACGAAGCACCCGGAGCGTCCAGGGCCTCGACCCTGACCGCCGATACATCCCCGTCCATCAAGACAACCTCAACGTGCTTAGCACCTTCTCCTACCCAGATCGGCCCCACCGCCCCCGCCCCCTCGGCTGCCGCGGATCCAGAGCCCTCGCCGCCAGGAAGGCCATCAGGACCCTCTTCTCCGTCGCTGTGAAGGAGTGCCCACTCGCTCCAACCGTCTTCGTCGCCAGAGCGAATTGCCATCTGGGTGTGGACCACAGGATTCCCATCCGCCCCCAGGGGTTGAACGATCACCATTTCCGACACACCGTCGAGCGCCACTGCCGTGGATGGCAACGGCGTGGATTTCGCCAAGATCGGGTGGTCATCAACGTGCTCGTCATCGCCGTCGGTGTCCGCACCGGCCGCGAGGGCGATGAGTTCATCATCGGGTGTCACCGAGTGATCCAACGCGGTCGTCTGCTCGGTGATACGGATCTCGTCTGTGTCCGAGCCGGTCTGGTCCGAAAGCGCCTGGGCCGGGCCCGGCAAAAAGGCGGCGACAGACGAGATGAGCAGGGCAAAGGTCGCGAAGGTGGCTCGTACTGATCGCCGTTGAGAAAGAAAAGTCATCAAATAATCCCAAATCCCGCTCCCCCGCCCGGAGGAGCGCTATGTCTATCGCCCAAATCCGCTCGCGGGCAAGGGGAAAAGAGCAATCGTCATTTGACCAGCGGCGATGTGACGGGTCGATCTCAATCCCGTGTCGAGAAGCGCCACCAGCGGTGAGATCAGCTTGCTGTGAGCGTGGGACCAGCGGTGAGACGTAGTTCGGTGATATCCATTGCAAGGGCGTCGAACACGAGCATTCGCCCGACCAACGATTGGCCGATCCCGAGCAACATCTTGATCGCCTCGACCGCCTGGATTGTGCCGATGATTCCCGGCAACACTCCCAAAACTCCCGCTGTTGAACAATTTGGCGCAACCGCTGCCGAAGGTGGGCTGGGCATGAAGTTTCGATAGGTGAATCCGCGACGCGGATCGAACACGGTGACCTGGCCCTCGAAACGGAAAACCGAGCCATAGACCACAGGAATCCCGGTTGCGCTGGAGGCATCGCTGAGGGCGTAACGCGCATCGAAGTTGTCGGATCCGTCGATCACGAGGTCGTAGCCCGAGATGAGCCCTTTGGCATTCTGGTCGTGGAGCCGTTCTCGGTGCTCCACCACATTTACGTCGGGATTCAGAGCGGTGATCGAGCGGGCCGCCGACGCAGCCTTGTTCCAGCCGAGCCTCAACGAGTCGTGAATCACCTGCCGATGCAGATTGGTGAGGTCGACGGTGTCCATGTCGGCGATACCGATCGTTCCCACACCCGCGCCAGCCAGGTAGAGGGCCGCAGGACTGCCGAGCCCACCCGCACCGATGATCAGGACCTTGGAGGCGAGAAGTTTCTGCTGGCCGGCCACGCCCACCTCAGGGAGCAGTAGGTGGCGGCTGTAACGAGCCCGCTCGCTGGGTCCAAAGCCTGCCGGCACCGACCAATCTCGGGCATCGGCTTTCCAAGCGTCAAAACCGCCAGCCAGCGACGATACGTCGCGGTACCCCAGCGACTCCATTGTTCGCGCCGCCAACAATGACCGGACCCCGCTTGCACAAGTGACGACGATCGGCACATCTCGGTCCGGCAGGGCTGCCATGACCGAGGTTTCCAGGAGACCGCGGGGCACTAAAACGGCGCCGCTGATCGTCCCTTGAGCGGTCTCGTCGGGTTCACGGACATCCAGGACAACGGCGCCGGCCGAGCGTCGCCGGTCGGCCTCCGCAACGTCGATCTCCTCGATGGAGCGACGCGCCTCCGCCAAGATTTGGTCGAGGTTCACGATCCTTCTGTCACATTTCTCGATTCCACATTTCTCGATTCCACATTTCTCAATTCCACATTCTCGATCCCGAGGATCGTTGGCAGAACTTCGCTGATCGAACGGTTGACCACGACGTCCGCGAGGTGATCCATTTCCGTTTCCGAACCGTTGATGATCAGGATTCTGGCTCCGGAGTGAACCGCGACGGGAATCACCTGATTGATCGGCCCCACAGACAATGTGGAACCGATGGCGAGCAAGAGGTCACATTCCTGGGCAGCCCGGCTGGCTCGCTGAAGATCCCGCTCGACCAGACGTTGTCCGAAGCTGATCGTGGCGCTCTTCAGGATCCCTCCGCACATCGGGCAGGCTGGATCGGGATCACCATTCCGGACACGATCGAGCGCTTCGTGCATCGGTGCCCGGTAGGCACACGATAGACACGCGACTTCTCGCACTGAACCGTGGACCTCGACGATCCGGGCTGGATCCGAACCGGCTTTGTGGTGCAGCCCATCGATGTTCTGGGTCACGAGCGTGTGTAACTTGTTGACCTTCTCCAAATGAACCAGTGCGAAATGACCAGCATTCGGTTCGGCCGTCCATACCGGAGAATCGAGTCGATTTCGCCAGGCCCTCTTCCTCACTTCGGGATCGGCAGCGTAGGTCTGGAGGGTGGATTGTTTCTCCGCACCTGGATTCTTGGTCCAAATGCCGTCGGGACCGCGATAATCCGGAATCTGACTGTCCGTGGAAATGCCCGCGCCTGTCAGGACGGTTATGGCCGAGGCATCCTCGACGAGGTTTCGGGCGTCCATCGCGCCGGCGGAAGGCGTCACCGGTTCAAGGGTAACGATTCACTAACGTGGCCAGCGTGGATGTAGACCTGAATGACTTCGCCCAAGTGGTAGCAGAGACGGCCAAGCGGGCCCGTGGCGCCGAGCGACAACCGGCGCACCCTTTGGAAATCGATCGCGAGATCTCGCACCATCTTCACGACCTACAGATGAACAGCCACGCCCTTTCCATCGCCTCGCATCCGCAGGAGACTCCCCGGAACAAGGCCGGCCAGCTGGCCCGACGCCTCGCCCTGAATCCGGCCGAACAACGACGCCTGAATCGGTCGCTCGTCCAGTTGGTGGAGGCGATGGACGAACGGGCCCGTCGGCAAGATGACGAGATCAGCAGGCTTCGAGCTCAGGTCGACAGACTGCTGGCTTATCGCCTGGGGAATGAAGTTCCGTGACCGGTTTGAAAATCGGAATCATCAAGCCGGATTACGGCGTCACCGGGGGGTTCGAGCTGCACGTGAACGCCCTGGTGGCCGGCCTGGCCAGCCGGGGCCATTCCGTCAGCCTCGTCGGTGTCGATGCCACGGTTCGACCCCCCTCGGTCTATGGGTATCCGGTGACGCCAGTACTGCGGGAGTGGCACGACGAATACTTTCGTTACCTGGAGCTCGCAGAACGGACCCAGCAGTTGGATCTCCAAGGCTTCGACGTCGTATGTGCCACGCAGCCTCCAACATACCTGGCCAACCACAACCGACTGTTCGCGCTCACCTACCACCACTACCGGGTGTTCTACGATCTAGCCGACGAGTTCGTAGCAGCCGGTTTCGTCGACGCCGACGCCCACGCCCACGCCACGGCGGCCGTGCGACAAATCGACAGCGACGCTCTTCCTCGTGTGCGGAGTTTCCTGGCAGGGTCCGACACCGTGGCGGAACGACTGCGACGGTACTGGAATGTCGGCTCGATCGGTTACCGCCACCCCAACGTGACCGACCTCCCTCCTGCGTCTGACCGAGACCCGGCCTCATCGGAAATCCTCTGCGTGTCCCGCCAAGAGTGGCCCAAACGGACCGAACTCTTCGTCGCTGCCATGCACCTCACCGCCGCGCAACGCAGCGGCAACCGACCGATCGGGCACCTTGTGGGAGGCGGCAGTCGGGCGAATTTCGTAGCGAGTCTCGACGCCGAATTATCGGCAAAACCAAACGAGCTTCAGCGGATTCAGGGTGACGAGTCCGGGGAGATCTGGCGCAACATGGGAATCTTCTCCAAGGGCTGGCGTCCATTCGACGGACCGCCAAGTGGCCGAATCCACTTTCACGGCCGCGTGAGCGACGAGAAACGAAATGACCTCTATGCGGCTGCGGCAGTCGTTGTTGCTCCAGCTCTCGACGAGGACTACGGCCTCACCGTTCTTGAAGCCTGGCAACAGCAGCGCCCGGTCATCGTGTGCAGTGATGGGGGTGGGCTGACCGAACTCGTGCAACATGGAGAAAACGGCCTGATCGCTGAACCGACCCCGTTCGCTATCGCTCAGGCCATCGACCGTCTCTGTAACAATCCGGAGTTGGCCGCCTCACTCGTGGCAGCTGGCACTGAGTCTTTGGCGTCAATTCGGTGGTCTGAGGCCCTGGACACCTTCGAAGCCGTGGCACTCACCACAGCTGGACGTCGATCAGACAACTATGCCGACGCTCGGCTGTCGGCGCCCCATCAGAGCCCCGCTTTGCCCGCCGAGCTCGAAGCCTATGCCACCGGCGGGTTCTATTCGGTCGAGGGGTGGCTCTCCCCTGCCTCAGCGCATTCGATACAGCGTTTGTCCGAGGCCCAGATGATCGGCGGTGGGGTTGCGGAAATCGGCGTTCACCACGGGCGGCTCTTCATTCTTCTTGCCCTCTTGTGCGCTCGAGACGAGGTTGCTGTCGGCTTCGATCTGTTCGAGCGGCAGGACGAAAACGTTGACGGATCCGGCAGGGGGGACAGGGAGCAATTGGACCGCAACCTTCTGGAGGCTGGTGTTCCTGAAGAGACCGTGGTCCTCGTTGCGCAGAACTCCATGGATTTACAGCCAGCCGACGTGCTGGAATTGGCGCGGGGCCGGGTTCGACTGTTCAGCGTGGATGGTGGACATACAGCCGAGATCACCATGAACGACCTCTGGATAGCAGATCGTGTTCTTACCCACGATGGAGTCCTCATCCTGGATGACGCCTTCAACACCATGTGGCCAGGCGTTGGCGAAGGCATGCACAACTACCTAAGGCATCCTCAGTGTGAGCTCATTCCCTTTGGAATAGTTGCAAACAAGACGTTCTTCACCAAGTCTGAGGCCGCCGCCGACCGTTACCGCTCAGTTCTGGCGAGCCACCCCTATGAGAATCATCTCATACGAGAAGACGAGCTTCTTGGTTCACCGATGTTGTGCAGCCAGTTCGCTCCCGGGCACTAACACCAGGTCGACCCATGGAGAACCTTCGCAGCGATTCACAGACGGTGGCTACGATGCTGGCATGACCGTCGTGGAGATCGTCGTTTCCCACCCATCGCTATTAGGCGAGTGTCCGTTGTGGAGTCCCACCGAAGGGCTTTTGTATTGGATCGACATCGAAGGCCGGCAGATTCACCGGTACGACCCTACGACAGGCAGAAATGAAACACAGGGGGTTTCGGCCCGGCCGGGCTCCATCGCGCTGACCGATGAGCCCGGAGTACTTCTGGTGGCGATGGAGCACGAGCTGGTGTGGTTCAGGTGGCAGACCGGGGAACTCAAGTCCTTTGTCGCCCTGGAGCCAGAAGGAAACGGAAATCGACTGAATGATGGGCGTACCGATCCGGCCGGCCGATTTGTGGTCGGTTCGATGTGGTCAAACCCCGGCGACGGCCGCTCGACTGGCTCCCTCTACTCAGTTGAAGGCGATGGTGCCTTCAATGTTGTGCGGACGACGATCGGGGTCACAAACGGGCTGGCCTTCGACCCGATTCGCGAGTGGGCCTACTTTGCCGACACCTTCACCAAGAAGGTCATTCGCTGGAACTACGACGTCGAGGCGGCTCGGCGAAGCAACGAAATCGTCTTTTGCGACTACCAAAACCTGCCCGGTCTACCAGACGGGGCCTGTGTCGACGCCGATGGCTGCTATTGGTCTGCGTCGGTCTATGGTTGGTCGGTTGTTCGAATAACCCCAGATGGCAAGATTGACCGACGAATCGAGCTACCGCTCGAGAAACCATCGATGCCGGCTTTCGGCGGTCCCAAACTCGACACGCTCTTCATAACCACGATTGGATCCGAGGGCGGGCGACCGTCCAAACCGGGCAAGGACGGAGCTATCCCGGGCAGCCTTGTCGCGGTTGACGCCGGTGTGCTGGGACTCCCGGAAACACCGTTTGCCGGCTCGCCCGTTTTCTAACGATTGTTCATCACGGTTGTCTTCTCACTTACTTCTAAGTACGTTTAACTACGTTCTCGGCGTTGAACAAAATGAAACGCTTCGGAACCTGCACCTCCCCCTCCCGCACGGTCCCATTTATGACGATCGAACTACGGAGAGTCTCATGCCCAACGACGGCCCACCACCTCATACCACCCATACCCCAGCGGCCTGGATCACGCCCTCGGCACCCCCTCCCGCCAAGTCACCAGTTCCACTAGGAACACTGCTCCAGAGTTCACCGCAACGCGGTGCATCAATAACTCCGTCGCCTGCTGGCCCCGACGCCATCACCGGCGGAAACCGACGAGCGGGGCAACGCCGCCGTTCGGCGTCAGAACGGCAGCCAACACCGGACACGTTGCGCATATCACTATGGGCTGATCCACTGTTGGCCGAGCACGGATATCCCGCCACTGGGTTTTATGTGGAGCGATACTTCGGTCCGGTCGTGGGGCCAACATGCATCGTGCTGTACCGCACGCTCGCCCGCCGTTTGGAAGCCGACGTCGACGGTTTCAGCATCCTGACCGCCACTTTGGCCCGGTCGGTTGGGTGTTCATCAAAGAATGGCGCAGCCAGCCAATTCTGGAGGGCACTTCGCCGGGCCCACCGTTTCGGCCTCCTCCGGCAGCATGAAGACCAGATCTTTGTGCGGTCGGCGCTTGGGCTGATGTCCAATCGAATGGCACAACGCCTGCCGCTGGAACTCCGACATGAGCACAGGGTGTGGGTGGAGTCTTTCCAACCAGGCGAGGCCACGGAGCTCCACACGTCAGGGATTGAGGAAAAGCCGCCCGAGGCCGCTATCACCCTGTTACGGTCGGCGGCACGTGGTCTCTGTACGCCAGAAGAGCTTCGTTTGCTGGATCGGGAACGCCGTATTCTGTGATCCAACCTAGGCCGATGGGCCCTTGCCACGGGGCGTGATTACTCTCCCCAACAGCACTCTTCAATGCGATTGTTGTGGCATGCATGCGGCGGAGCGAATTGGGGCGATACCTGTCCGACCTCCCCCTGTATCCTCCTCGGCTAGCTCCACGAAGTGGGTAGTCGTCGGCGTCGACATGGTCATGGCGGCGTCGGGAATCGTGATCAGTCATGGGCTCGCCGATGCTGGTCCGCACGGCGTCGTGGCCTCTGCGGTGTTGCTCGTCTCCTGGGCGCTCTGGTTGACCCGGGCCCGTCTCTACAGCATTCGTTTCATCACCCGGCGTTCCGAAGAGATTCGAAGGGTTATCGACGCCGGCATTCGGGCTGTTGGCACTATGGCACTTGTGGGCTTCCTCTTCCGTTGGGATGTGAGCCGAATCTGGGTTCTCCTGGCCATCACCGCCAGCACAGCGGCACTACTACTCGAGAGGGAGCTGCTACGGCGAGTCTTCAACGGTCGCCGCCGAAACGGTTCCATGCGGCGCCCGATCCTGATCATCGGAGACAACGACGAAGGATCCGATCTTGCCCTGATGTTCGCGACCGATCCCAACCTCGGCTATCAGGTGTGCGGGATGATCGCCACCACCAATCAGCCTGACCGGACCGAACTCGTCACGGACGTCTTCACCACGTTGGAACAAACGGGAGCCACCGGTGCCGTAATCGCCGCAACGGCTCTTCCGTCCGACCATATGAACCGCCTCGTTCGAGATCTGCTCGATGCGGGCATTCACGTAGAACTCAGCTCGAGCCTTGCCGATATCGAACCGCATCGACTCACGGTACGACCCCTTGGTCGCTATCCAGTGGTGTATGTAGAAGCCATCACACGACGAGGTTGGAGGGCCGGCGCCAAGCGCGGCTTTGATATCGCAGTTGCGCTTATTGGCCTTGTCCTTGCATCACCCATGCTCGTCCTGATCGCTTTGGCCATCCGGCTGGACTCACCAGGTCGGGTACTTTTTGCTCAGGAACGAGTTGGCCGCAACGGTGTCCTGTTCAAGGTTCTCAAGTTCCGCACGATGGTGGCTGACGCCGAGCAGCAAAAGGTCACATTGCTGGATGCCAACGAGGGTGCCGGCCCTCTGTTCAAACTGAAGCACGACCCGCGGGTAACTCGGGTGGGCCACACGCTCCGAACCTTGTCGCTGGATGAGATTCCCCAGCTTTGGAACGTCGTGCGCGGCGAGATGAGCCTGGTCGGTCCCCGACCTGCCCTCCCATCGGAGACAAAAGCATGGGACGACGACCTTTTCGGACGACTGCGTGTTCGACCCGGTATCACCGGCATGTGGCAAGTTTCTGGACGGAGCGGAACGACCTTCGAGGAGTACACGCGCCTGGATTTGTTCTACGTTGACAACTGGTCGCTCGTGGTGGACCTTTCCATCCTCGTTCGCACCATCCCGGCGGTTTTGAAGAGCGACGGCGCCTACTAGAAAGCCTGCCCTCTCCCGGGGCCAAGATCCTTTCACGAGACCGCTCCACAGCACCGGTAACCTGGTGACCATGGCTTCTCACGGTCCCGACCTCAAACTTGCCTCCTCAACCCCACGCGGTGCCACAGCAGTAGGTGTACTGGTCGACAGCGTTGATGCACTCTCCCCGGATCGAGCGCGCTACGCCGCCGTCCAAGGGTTTGAGGCCAAGGCAGGGCAAGCCATCGCCGTGGCGACCGAGAGCGGACCGCTCGAGGTCTTGGTGGGTATTGCAGGAACCGACGATTCCGACGAAATCGACGATCACCGCCTCGCCGGTGCGGCTTTTGCCCGAACCGTTGCCCGCGAGAAATCAGTGGCCATGACCCTCCCAACTGAAGCTACTCCGGAGATCATTACCGCCCTGGTCGAAGGATTGGGGCTGGCGTCCTATACCTACACGGCCCAGAAGGGATCGGGAACCAAGCCCGCACCCGCTCTCAATCGAATCACGGTTGTCGGCCGAGCAAAGGGGGCATCGGCCGCTTTTGCTGTCGGCCAGCAGATCGTGAGCGCCGTCGCGCTGGCCCGCGATCTCATAAACGAGCCTGGGGGTTCGCTTCTTCCCATGGAGTTCGTGAAGAAGGCTCGCTCAGTTGCGAATGGTTCCAGTCGACTGCGGGTAACCGTTTGGGACAAGGGGCGAATTGAAAAGGAACGCTTGGGCGGGCTTTTGGCCGTGAACAAGGGGTCGGTTCACCCCCCCGCACTCTTGATGATCAAGTACACGCCCGCCACCAAGAAACGGGGTGCGAAGAACCTCGCGCTCGTTGGCAAGGGAATCACATTCGATTCGGGAGGCCTGTCCATCAAAACGGGCTCAGGCATGATGACCATGAAGATCGACATGGCCGGTGGGGCGTCGGTCCTCGGTGCCATGACGTTGCTAGAGGCGATGGGGTGTCCCAACTCGGTCACGGCGTATATCCCCCTCACCGACAATATGCCCAGCGGTGATGCCACCCGCCCCGGCGATGTGTTCACGGCCAGAAACGGCAAGACCGTCGAGGTGCTCAACACCGATGCCGAGGGACGCTTGGTCCTTGCTGATGCGCTGTCATTGGCGGCGGAGAAAAAGCCGGCAGCCATCGTGGATATCGCCACCCTCACCGGGTCCGTCACGGCGGCACTAGGCCCGAAATTCACCGGGTTGATGGGCACCGACCAGGCGCTCATCGAAGCGTTGATTTCGGCCGCCAAGCAGACCGGGGAGAAGGTGTGGGCGCTCCCGCTGCCAGCTGAGTACCGCAAGGATCTTGATTCCGACGTTGCGGACCTGCGCAACATCGGCAAGACGCCCTATGGAGGCGCACTCACCGCTGGCCTGTTCCTCAGCGAGTTTGTGGGTGATATACCGTGGGCTCACCTCGACCTCGGACTCGCCGCCATGTCCGATAGTGATGACGGTGTGATCACCAAGGGCGGGACCGGTACCTGCACCCGCACTCTGGCTGCGTTCGCCACCAATTTCTAACCGTCCAATCCGCCCAACAGTTCCTGGGTCTGGGGACCCAGGAGCAGCGGTGACTTCACTCTCAAGCCGAAACGGGTTCGTGCCATACCTTCAGGCGTATGCGGCAACACAAGCGACTCCTGCTCTTCATCGGCTTCCTAGGTGCGGCGATCCTCGTGGCGACGCCGGCCTTCGCCGAATTCTCGAGCACGCCCCAAACAACCTGGGGAGTCCAAACAAAGGGAGCGTCCAATACGATCGCCCAATGGGATGCTCTCACCTGGGCCGTGGATCAGGTTGACAGCACAATTTTCATCGGCGGCAACTACCTCGAAGTCACCAACGGCGATCAGGTCCACAGCCAGCCTTACCTCGCAGCCTTTGATGCAGACACTGGACGGTGGCAATCCTGGTTTCGCCCTCAGGTTGGTGATGCCGTGTTCGCATTTCAGCCCACTCCGGACGGCGGCCTGTTGGTTGCCGGCGAGATCGGCGAATGGAACGGCCTGACCCGCGGCGCGCTCGTAAAGATCGACCCCAAGACCGGCGATCTATGGCCCGGCTGGAACACCCGGGCCTATGGCGGATCCTCGGTAATCCGCGATCTCTCGCTCGAGGCCGACGGCTTCGTATACGCGGTTGGCAACTTCACCACCGTCACCTCGGGCAATGGCCCGATCCCTGCGGGCGGGGCCTTCCGATTCGATCCGATCACGGGCGCAATCGACACCAACTGGCTTCCATCACTGGAGAACGGCACTGGCTGGGGCGTCTCCCGCTCCAAGACTCAAGCGGTAACGTACATCGCAGGCTTCTTCCAGAGCGTCAACGGCGATGCGACCGCCCGTGGGTTCGTTGGCATCGACGATGCTGGGTCGGTCACGGCCAATCGAGATGCCATTCCTTTCAATGGTTGTACAACCTGGAGCTACTGCTCTCAGCTCTACGACGTGGAGGCCACCGAGTTCGGCGGCTTGTGGGTTGCCGGGGTTGAACACGCCTTGTACGTGGTCGATGAGGGCGATGGTTCCCTCATCAAAATGCACTACAGCGGATGTGATCCCACCAGGAACGCCGACTGCCTCCCCAACAACTGGTATGGCGGAGAGTTCCAAGAGCTCGAGCGGGTAGGCGACCGAGTCTATGCCACCTGTCATTGCTGGTATGACCTCTTCAGCGCTGATGAAGTAATGGCCCATACCCGGCCAGAAGACACGCCGAACACGGTGCACTCCACCGTAGATGCACTCATGGCTTTCGACGTGGCGACCGCCGAACGGGTGGGTTCCTTCCGCCCGTATCTTACCGGGACCTCTGGCGGGTTCGGAATGCATGTGAACCCCGACGATGGATGTCTTTGGGCTACCGGCGGCTTCCAGTCCTACGGCCAGCCCGGCGGGCCTCAACCAGCAGCTCGCGACGTCGTTCGCATCTGCGATGAGGCCGGACCAGCACCGCACTCCACTCCGGTGGCCGCTCCGCCCACTCCCGAAGCGTGCTCGGTCAGCCTCGTCGATCCAGCCGATCCATCTCTCGGGGCATCGGTTACGTGGACCAACGCCCCGACGTCGGTCGGCACGATCATCTATCGCTCGGTCGACGGAGGCGGGTCATACTGGCGAGGGCGCGTCGATCCTCCGCTGCCTTCTGAATTTGTAGAGGTTCCCGCGCTCAACTCCATCTCGAGCTATTCCGTGTTGCACGTCTATCCCGCCGGTCAGAGATCTGCGTCAACACCGTGTGGATTAGTGGATCTCACCCCTCAACTCGCACCCCCGTCGGCCTGCGCCGGGACCGTGGATAGCCAAGGGATCCCTAGCGTTTCCTGGGACCCCGGCAACGACGCCACAGCGTTCATCATCCGACGCTCGGTTGACGGCGGACCGGCCTATTGGCGGGGCCGGACCGCTGAGACAACTTTCATCGATACCGCTCTGACACCCGGTCGAAACTATGACTACACCGTCACCGCTCAGGCCGCCGATGGGTCCACGGCCGGGCCTGTGCCCTGTGACCCCACGCTCACGGTGGAACCCCCAGAACTGATTCCACCGAGCGCCTGCACGGCGACCATTGACCTGGACGGTCGCGCCGCCCTGTCGTGGGATGCCGGCAGTAATGCAGCAAGTTTCGTGATCCGTCGCTCCGTGGATGGCGGCACCGCATACTGGCGGGGCGCTACACCGACAACGAACTTCAGTGGTGCCATCTTGGAGATCGGTCGGACCTACGCCTACAGCGTGTCCGCCAAGGCGGCCGATGGAAACACAGCGCCACCGGTCCCATGCAACCCGACGCTCATCGTCGAGGTTCCCCAGCTTGGGCTGCTCACTTCATGCGATGCAACACTTCTCGTAGACAACGTGGTCGCAGTGGGATGGCAGCAGGTGGAGAACGCCCAGCGTTACGTGGTTCGCCGGTCGGCCAACGACGGACCGTTCTATTGGAGAGGCAGCGTCAACGCAGACGAGGCCCCAGATGCAGCGTTCTTCGATGCGCCCCTCAGCGACACTCGAACCTATGTCTATTCGGTGAGCGCCATCGGTTTGGACGGCACTACGGCAACACCGGTTGAATGCGCTCCCTCACTGGCCGTCGTTCCTCCGCCCCTCCCTGTCATCACTACCTGTACCGTCTCACCGGACTACACGGTGAGCTGGACGGACCTGATCGCCTTCGACGTGGTGATCTACCGCTCGGTCGATGGCGGGCCCGACTACTGGCGAGGACGAGTCAGCTCAGGCTCATCATCCTTTGCTGATACGGGTTCCCCTACGGCCTCATACAGCTACTCCGTGGTAGTGGTCGCACCGGACGGGCGACGAGGTGATCCCGGAATCTGCACGTGAGTTGCAGGTTCACCCAAGTGTCAGCTCAGGGCTAGCTGGACCGCTCACCACAGTGGGCGAGAACACCCCGTCCTCGCCGTGACCACCTCATTCGATGTAGTGTCGTAGGTATGCCCAGAGCTATTTGGAGTGGCGCGATCAGTTTCGGGCTCGTATCGATTCCGGTCAAGATGTACCCCGCGGTGAGCCCTAAGGCAGTGCGGTTCAACCAGTTGGACGGTCGCGACAATCAGCGCGTAAAGCAGAAGCGGGTGAATGCCAGCACCGGTGAAGAAGTTCCCTACGACGACATCGTCAAGGGGTACGAGATCATGAAGGACACCTATGTCGTCATTACCGATGACGATCTCAAGTCGCTGGCACCGAAGGCATCAAGGTCAATCGACATCGTGGAGTTCGTCGAGGAGGACGAAATCGACCCAGTGTTCTACCAGGCGTCCTATTATCTCGTCCCGGACGAACTGGCCCGGAAAAGCTATGCCCTCCTCACCGAGGCGATGGCCGAGGACGGACGTGTAGCGCTGGCCCGAGTGGTGATGCGTACCAAAGAGTATCTGGCAGCAATTCGTCCGACCGACGGCAAGTTGATGATGAACACCATGATGTACAGCGACGAGGTGGTGGACGCCGATGGGATACCCGGGTTTGAGGAACTCGACGACGTCAAGGTGACCGAGGCCGAACGGCTCATGGCGAAGACCCTCATCGAATCTCTGGCTGGTGGATTCAATCCCGACAAGTACGAAGACAGCTTTCGTAACGAAGTGCTGGACCTCATCGAGCGTAAGTCCAAAGGCGAGCTGGCAACTGCGGAGGTCCATGACGCCGATACCGACACAAATGTGGTCGATCTCATGGCGGCGCTAGAAGCCAGCGTTGCGGCAGCCAAGAAAGCCCGTAGTGGGCATCCTACGGGAGACGCATCCGGCGCAACCCCGGCAAAGCCAGCGAAGAAGGCAGCAAAGAAGCCTGCCAAGAAGGCGGCAGCGAAGAAGGCAGCGAAGAAAGCTCCGGCAAAGAAACGAGCGAAGTCTGCCTGAGTCCACCAAGGTCACCGTCGACGGTCGAATCCTGTCGCTGACCAATCTGGACAAGGTGCTGTACCCAGACGTCCACTTCACCAAGGGTGAAGTGATCAACTACTACTCACGGGTCGCAGCCGTGATGTTGCCGCACATCAGCGGCCGCTGTATGACCCTGCGGCGCTGGCCAAACGGAGTCGATGGTGCCTCGTTCTTCGAGAAGCGCTGCCCAAAGCACCGCCCGGCTTGGGTGCCGGTGGCTGTAGGTCCCGGGAACGAGAGCAGTCGATCTCGTCAGCGAACCAACGATGACGACTCCCCAATCGAATACTGCAGAATCGAGGAACCGGCTTCGCTGGTTTGGACGGCGAACCTGGCAGCACTGGAACTGCACGCCCCGATGGCTCGCGCCGAAGATCTGGCGACGCCGACACTGGTGGTATTCGATTTGGACCCGGGCGACCCTGCAACGATCATCGAGTGTTGCCAACGGGCGCTGGAGATGAAGTCGATGCTCGATGCACTGGACCTTGCGGCATTCGCGAAAACCTCAGGCTCCAAGGGCCTCCAGGTCTACGTGCCGCTCAACACTCCCACTACCCACGACGCCTGCTCGGACTTCGCTCTGGGAATGGGGCACCTACTGATGAAACAGAACCCTGATGCCGTGACGGTCACGATGACCAAAGCAGCCCGGCCAGGGAAGGTTTTCGTTGACTGGAGTCAAAACAGCCGACATAAAACGACAATCGCTCCATACTCACTGCGAGCCAAACCCACCCCCACGGTGTCAACGCCGGTCAGCTGGGACGAGGTCGCCGACTGTGCTGGCGGTGAGTACCTATCATTCACTGCGAGTGACGTTCTCGAACGCATTGATGCCCTTGGTGACCTCTTCGCGCCCACTGCTCACCTCCAGCAAGAGTTACCAGTCTGACTGATTGGGCAATCACACCGGTGGGGTCCAACACCTATAGCGCGATAGCTGCAAAGCTTTCGCCAGTGGATCGCATTGAGAGACATGACGTACTGAATGCTGCCATGTTGGCGGTCATCCTCATGGGGATGACCTTCACTATGCTTTGGGGCGCCCGCGGCCTCGTTAACTCTGCCGGCGGCGATGACGAGCCCGGTACCACCGTTCTGGCCAGTGGTGACGATGATTCCGCACCGAGCTCCTCGGAAACCATTCCGGATGAAAGCACCACGACAACGACAACCCCTGCCACCACGACCACCACGGCCCCCACAACCACTACTACCGCGGCCGTAGCCCATGCCCCGAACGAGGTGAAGACACGGGTAGGTAATGGAGCCGAACGAGGCGGCGTTGCGGGAGCGGGGACCAACATTCTCGCCTCAGCTGGGTACGTGACCCTGGCGCCCAAGAACGCTGAAACGATCGATGTAAGCACCGTTTACTTCACCGAAGGATTCTCCGAAGACGCAAAGCTTGTGGCCCAACTCTTGAACGTTCCGGTCACCAATGTGTTTCCGATGCCCAGCAATCCTGGAATGCCCGTGGGAGACGCCACAGTGGTCGCGGTGCTAGGGCGAGACACCGCTGTAGGCAGTTAAACGAGAAAAGCCACCGGCCCCGAAGCAATGCTCCGGGGCCGTGGTCAGAGTACTTCTGCCGAAATCTCTTCCGGTGAAGGTATCCGGTTCGTCTTAGCCTACCACCGAGCGGTAATTCCCTCCGGGGGCAGCTCAAACGCCGCTGATGCTTTGCCTCCGGCCTCCACCAGATCACTACTAGCCCTCAGCTCGATCTGCTCAGAGATTCCCTCCGGGGGCATCGAGAGGTTCCGCAGCGGCGTCCAGATCGGTGTCTGCGGGCTGGGGTTTCTCCAGGGATGGGCCTACGAGGCGGCCGCGGGTAAGGAAAGCGGTATGGCCCACCATCCGGTGATCGGGGCGCACCGCTTGCCCCTCGATGTGCCACGTCCGGTAAAGCACCTCGGTCGTGCTCACCTCGTCATACATACCGTTGTTCAACGCACGCCGAACCTGCTGAGCCTGCGTGATGCTTGGCGTGTACGCCACAATAATCCCGCCGGGCCGTAAAGCTTTTGGCGCATGAGCGATCACCTGCCACGGCTCCGGCAGGTCAAGGACAAACCGATCGAAGAGCGGTGTGTCCTCTTCCAGGCCGTCGCGACCGAGCTCGATTCCCTCGTAGGCATCGGCAACGTGGACCTGGTATCGCTCGAAAACTCCTGCTCCCAGGAATCCCTCTACGTTCTTCTGCGCGCGAGCCAGGAAGTCCTCGCGAACCTCATATCCGGTCACGATCGCTCCGGCCCGCAACAGCGCCATGGACATTGCCCCCGACCCAACTCCGGTCTCAAAGACACGACACCCCGGGTAGACATCGGCCATCATGAGGATTGCAGCAATATCCTTCGGATAGATGACCTGCGCACCCCGCTTCATCTGCAGGACATAGTCGTTCATGGTGGGTCGAAAAACTCGGAACTTCTGACCCTTGGTGGTCGCCACCTGAACGCCCTCGGGCTGACCGATGATCTGACTGAAAGGGACGAACCCGGCATGGCTGTGGTATTGCTTCTCGGGGTCGAGGTTCACCAGATACCGGCGACCCTTGTTGTCAACCAGAAGTGCAGCCTCGCCTGCCCGTAATTCGCCGATCGAACTCAATTGGAGGCGACCCGGCGGGCCGCTTTTGCAGCCTTGCGTTGGAGTCGTTGAGCTCGTTTCATATTGCGACGGTCCCGAAATGCCGCAACAGCTTCTTTTCGATCGGCACGGCGCTGGGCTTTCAGCGCCGCCCGGGCTTCTCGCTCGGCCCTTCGAACCTCGCGTTCCGCTCGCTTGGCAAGCTTACGTTGGGCCCGCAACTCGGCCTTGGTAGCCCGATCGATCTTCTTCTGCGCCTTTTGCGCATCGCGACGGATCCGACTGTCTTCTCGGGCCGCAGCCTTCTCCTGGCGAACCGCCGTCTTCGCCGCTTTGACCGCTGATTTCTGCTGTCGAGCCGCCAACTTCTCGGATTGATGAAGCTCGGCGGTCCGCCGTCTTATTTCGCGTCGGGTGGACCTGCTTGGAGCACTCGCCTTCCGTGCCCGCATGTCAGCCTTCTTCCTGGCTTTGCTAGCCCGGCCATCAAGCTTGGCTGCTTTCTTGTTTCGTTTGGCTTCGGCCTTCATCTGTTTCATTTGTTCCTTGTGGGTGATGGGGAGGTGCTCAATCACGTACTTGGATCCCACACCGGCGCCACTGAGATCGATAATCTCCCGCTTTCCAGTCCGGCCCCGAATAAAATTGAACGCTGCGACGGCGGCCGTGCTGAATACCCATGACCCTGCCGGGCCCTTGATGAAGCTGTTCACGCCCGACACGATCAGGCGGTTCCGGATCGATCCGGCCATCAGAGCCGGCGGATCTCGAGGACGGTGCTGTTCCGCTTGCCGGCGCGTCGGCCGAAGAAATAGATGGCACCCAAAAGGACTACTGCCCCAACGACACCCGCTATCTGAACGAGTTTCTTGGAATCGCTGGAGACGGTTTCGATCTCACCTTGGATCGAGCGGAATTTCTGCTCTAGGTCAGCCGGAGTGATTGCGGGATCGGTCATCGGACGGCCCTCGTAGCTTTCGACATGGCACGGGCCAGGAGTAGGACAAGCACACCCATCACAGCAATTGACCCTGCGTAGGGTCCCATGCTGGCGAAGCTCTGACCGTCGAAGACCGTGCCGGTTTCGGACTGGAGTAGACGAAGAACCGCAAGTCCGATGAACAACACGCCCAGGAAGACCAGCAACGCTCCTGCCAGCCCGAACGCCAGATACTTGGCGAGCGTCCCGAGGGGCTCGATCGTTTCCTGCTTCGCGTATCTCACAAGCATTGCTTGGAGATCCTTCGCTTCATCGATGGGGTTCACTTTCGCCACGAGAGCAGTGTAGGGGCTTGGGTCCACCTCGCCTTATTCAAAAACCAACAGGTCATTCGTCCCTAAGGGACTGCCCCATTTCCATCTCCACAATGGCCATCGCCGAGTTCAAGGTTTCGGCAAGCAGCGGTAGCCTGTCGGCCACGGTCGGAGCCGCGAGAAGGCGCTGTCGGTCGAATGAGGAGATCGGGGCGGTCGCGGCCAACTGGAAACTTCCGAGCGTTGGATCCTCGGTGAGGTCCGGGATCTGCCCAACGTCATAACCCAATTCTGACGTGAGCGCCAGAAGGCGGCGGTGCAGGGTGCACAACTGGAGGTAGTCCGCAGTTTCAGCCTCCGAGGCCTGGGATTCGTCGTCCCAGCTTTCCACGATCGCCCGAGGGAACGGGTCATCGGGAAGCCACTCATTCACGCGAATTCGCTCCACCCCAACCGCCAGAACTCCCCAGCGACCGTCGGCTGCACGCTCGTGATTCAACACCCTGGCCAGAGTCCCGATGTTTGAACGCTGATCCTCGCCGCCAACTTCGTGACCCCGTTCAATGAGAACAACGCCGAAGCCCGGAACCTCCGAATCCATTACTCGGTCCATCATCGTCCGGTACCTCTCCTCGAAAATATGGAGCGGCAAAAGCATCGAGGGCAGCAAGACTGAACCCAGGGGGAACATCGGAAATTCGTAGGCGGTCACCGCCCTAGGGTTGCAGAGGGCCGAGCTCGGTGAGCAACGGAGCGTTGGGATAGGCCACCAGTGCCTCGACAAAGGGCTCTTGAAGAGCCTTCACCGTCTCATTGAGACCGATGGACTCGCCGTTGACGATGTAGCTGAAAATCAGGTCCGTCTCGGGGTCCTTGGCGCTCTCGGCGACCCCGGAGAGGGCGGTTACTCCGTTCAACGTTCCGGTCTTCGCAAAAACGTTCCCGTCAGCGGGGGTTCCCTCGTGACGCTCCAATAGTGAGCCCCGCTCGCCGCCGATAGAGAGCGTGCGAACCAATGGGCTATCGGGGCCGGCACGCTCGAGGATGTCGGCCAGCAAGGTGCATGTGGCTCGATCGGTCTCAGCCAAGCCGGAACCGTCGTCGATCCGGACTCCACCCAGGTCGAAGCGTTGGACTTCGAGAATGGAACGAATAACCGCAACGCCGGCTTCGGTAGTGCCGATGCTTCGCTCGGTGCGGCCAAGGTATTTGACGAGCATTTCCGCACCATGGTTGTTGCTGTAGCTGTTGATGTGCGTAACGATGTCGATCAAAGGTGGCGATTGAATGGACGCCACCGTTATGAGTCCGGTTGGTGCGGGCGCGGCCTGCGCCCCGCCATCCACCGTGATGTTCCGGTCCGCAAGAAGCTCGGTGAAGACCTCAGCGGCGTTCAAAGCCGGGTCCGTTGCCGGGGTCCGAGCCCGGAAACTCCCGGCGAACTCCTCAGGCCATGAAATGAACCCTTCATTCACTGACAATGCCGACAGCGGGCCGGACTGGTTCGAAGCGATCAGCCGCTCGGCCCACGGACCAAAACGAACATTGTCGAAAAACGACTCATCACCCTGCACCGCACCCGTGATCCTTGTGATCCCGGAGGCTGCCACGGCATCCGCCAAATCCTCAAAGCGGGTAGTAGCCCGACCCTCTTGGTCATCCCCGTATTGGGCGCGCCATGCATCGGTTGCCAAGAATGGATCACCGCCACCGATCAAATAGAGCGTTCCGTCCATCACGCCGTCAATGGTCGGGGCGGAGGCGGTTACCGTGGTGGTGAAGGTGTGGTCCGGACCGTACTGGCTGAGCACCGCGCTGGTGAGAATGAGCTTCTGGTTGCTAGCCGGCACCAGTGAGGTGCGGGGGTTGGTGATATTGATGACCCGGTCCCCTTCTTCCACGATCAGGCAGGCATTGGGCCCGGAGCCGGAAAGCAGTTTGGCGATCTCGGGGGCCAACGCCTCATCGGCAAGAGGCTGCTGCAACGTCTCGGGTACCCGACGAGCCGAGAGCAGCGGCGTTCGAAGCTGAACGGCGTAGTTGATTGGTTCGGTGGGAACGTCATCGATCGAGGCGTTCTGCGAATAGCTCCATGCCCCGGCGGACAGCAGCACCAGTGCGATCACCGGAACGACGGCCCGCCATGGGATCTCTTCGAGAACCGAGCGGGGTGCTGGAGTTTCGGTCCTGCGGCGCGGCGACTGACGGGCGTTTTCCCGTCTCTCGGGACTAGTCCGGCGCTCCTCCATCAGCGCCCGACAATACCCCACCTTGGTCGATCTACCGCGTAGCCCCACCGCTCAGGCTTGCTCGTTTCCACCGGGTCGTGTCAATGAGAGCGGGAATAGCGCCACAGAGCATCAAGGGCCTTGACGGCTCGACCAGCAGTTGGGTAGCACAACCGCCCGGATTCACGAACCGCAGCGGGACCCGGATTGTCCGGATTGGAAATGGCCAGTTCTGTGGCCACCAGCACCGGCTTGCCGGCCCCATCCGATGCGGCTGCTGCCGCAGCGGCGAAACGGGCGTCCTGACGTTCGTGGTATTCCACAATGCGCTCGAGGCCATGATCGGGATAAAAGCCGCCGGACCGAAACATCGCTGCCTGGTTGGCCTGAATACCGATGCCGAGATACAGAACCGCGTCCACTGCCGGGTGCTCGGCCACCAGATGGAGAAGCGTGGGGATCGTGTCCCGAGTCTCACCGCCGGCGAGATCGATTGGGTTGGACATGCTCCACCTTGGCGGGAGGTGCTGATCGATAGCCGCCAGAAGGTCCACGGGAAGCTCCAACAGCTCCAGCGCAGAGTTGGCCACCGCATCAGCCGCTACAACTCCCCACCCCCCGGCTGCGGTGAATATGGCGACCTTGTTGCCAGCGGGTAAGGGTTGAGTGGCGAAGGTTGCCGCGAAATCGAATGCTTCCTCGGGGTCCGTGGCCCGAATTGCACCCGCGGATCGCAGCGCCCCGTCGAAGACTCTGTCGTTGCTGGCCAGCGAACCCGTGTGGGATGCGGCAGCCTGCGCTCCTCCCTCGGTTGCCCCACCTTTGACAACTACTACGGGCATCCTGGCCGTGATGCGAGCCAGCCGTTCAGTGAAGGTCCGCCCATCAACGAGCCCCTCAACATAGGCAAGGCCAACATTGGTGAACCGATCGCTGGCGAAGTATTCGAGATAGTCGATCACGCCGAGCATCGCCGCATTGCCTGCGCTCACCGCTCGAGAGATCCCTACCCCGCTGGCGTTGGCAAGATTCATGAATGAGGAGACAAGATTGCCGCTCTGGCTGGCGACACCAATGGTTCCACTGAACGGATACGGCGCCACGATCTGGGCACACAGTGATGACGGAGTGCTCACAACGCCCTGGCCATTTGGGCCACCGATCACCATTTCCAACTCTGAAGCCACGGTCAAGAGTTCGGACTGAAGCTGCGCTCCCTCCTCGTGGGCTTCGGCGTAACCGGCGGAGGTGACGAATGCAGCTTTTACTCCCCGTGCGGCGCAGCTCCGCAGGATGTCCAGATTGACTGCTGCGGGCGTGCAGAAGAACGCTAGTTCCAGCGGCACATCCGGGGGAATGTCTTCAACCCTGGCGAATGTTTTCATGCCGAGAACGTCGGCGCGGTCACGATTGGTTGCTACCACCGGTCCTGCATAGCCATTGGCCAAAATGTTGTGCAAGCTCACGAACCCGAACTTGCCGGGATGGGTTGATGCACCGATGACCACGACCCCGTGGGGGTCGAAAAGGGATGACAATCGCTGCGGGTCAATCGGATCTCCCGCGATACCGCCAGAGGTATTTCCGTGGTCCCGTAGTTCTACCAGCGCGTCTACTGCGACTGGAGACCCGTCGTGGATCAGAATGGGGTTCAGATCCACTGCCGCCACTTCTGGATCGTCTGCGACCGAGCCCAGTGCAACGAGAAGTGAGACGAGTGCATCGCGATCGACAGCCGGTTCGCCCCGAAACGACTGGAGAAGAGCAGGATGGCTGAAGGACGCAACCATCTCGGCCGCCGCCTCCCGGCTGAGTGGAGCCAGCCGCAAAGAAACGTCGCCCACCGCTTCTGCCAAGACGCCGCCGACCCCAAACAGTACACAAGGTCCAAATTGTTCATCCACGGCAAGGCCGGCGATCAGCTCGCGCGTAGTGCTCACCATGGGAGCAACGAGGACCGTGACCGGGCCATCCTCCGGTGTCGCCGCCCCAAGGAGTTCGGCTGCGGCTGAGGCCACCGCCGATTCCCCGTTCACGTTCAGTCGCACGAGACCGCGTTCGGTCTTGTGTGCGATGCGTTCACCGTTGAGCTTCATTACTACTGGGGTGCCCAAAGCCGTGGCGGCCGCAACCGCTTCGGGCACAGTGGAACAACTGTGTTCAGCGAGAAACGGCACGCCCCTCTCCGCCAGTCTTTTTTTGGATTCCAGTTCCGAGAGCGTGACCATCGGCCTCCAGTTCTACTACGCGGACGACGAAGTCCCTAACGGAGCGCTAGCGATCGAGCGCCGCCGCCCACGGATTCCCTCAACCGTCAGAAGAGCAGCATCGTGGCGGTGAAACCGTGGAGCGCATTGCGCGGACCCACGGGCCCAAGCTCACCCGCACAAAACATTCCGGCTGTTGCTACTTCACCAAATCGCTCTCGAACTGCCCACGCATCGTGACTGGGTTCAGCGAACATGTGTGAACCCCGACCGGTGCATGTGAACACAAGAGCTCCCTGCACCGGATCTCGGTCGTGTTCAGCTAGCTGATGATCGAGGTCCTCGCTGGCTGAAACAGCATCTCGTACGTGAAACTGCACAACTTGGCCAACCTGCACCCGGTCCCCGACGGCCAGCGCCCCGGTTGATCGATCTCCGCCCAACACCGATCGGATCAGAAAATCGCCACGCTGAAAACTCTCGGTCTGCTCGTTTGCCACGATGCCCAAATGCAGCCCTCGGGCGGCAAGCGCCCGATCAGCATCGGACAGTCCCTGGATGACTGCTTCCAACCGAACGAGAGCCGGTTCGCCACCTAGTGCACCAATCAACTGACCAGCACCATCTGTGACAACCCACGGGGTCCCGATCGGTCGGCAGCCCTGACTGACCAATGGCGTGCTGACACCAGGCTGCAGTAGCACACCGACAGCGCCGCCGGTGTGTACCGCACCGTCGAGAATCAACGTGTTTCCGCCCGGCGCCCGCGCTGCGGAGGCGAGGCCGCCAACGACGTGCACGGCAGGGGCGGACTGGGCCAGAGCGTCCAAAAGGAGTTCGGCAGGAAAACTGAAGGGATCGGCCAACAAAAGAAGGACCGCTTCGTCGGGGATCTCCTCAGGTAGACCCAGGATCGTTCGGCCGCCGTCGATCGCCTCGAGGCGGATCGGCCGAACCGGGCCGGTTTCCCCCAACCACACGCTGACTGCCGATCCTGACTCGATCTCTTCCCCACCGCCGATAACGCCACTGACCGATACGCCCAGCACGGTCTGTGCCCCCATGAATTGCGAGACACTTGCGGTGATGTGGCTCAAGGCAGCCGCATGGGTCCCGGACGCGAAGACCACCGCCAAATCCGAGTTGCCCTGCATCCGCTCGCTCAGATCTCCCAAGACCTCACCTACCGCGTCAATGGGATCAGGGTGTTGCGAGTGGGACGCAACGAAGCGGCCGGTCACTCCGCTCCCCCAACCGGCTCCAGTGCGGCTCGAATGAAACTTCGCATATGTTCAAATCGAGCCTCTAGCGACGCCTCAGAAAATGGGTCTTCGCTAATAAGCCCTTTCAGCATGACGTGATCCGAGAAATAGGTAAGCAGGGCCCCGTAACCGGTGAGCACAAGGTTCTCCGCGTCGTGGCGGCGAAAAACTCCTTGGTCCATTTGCCGTTCGAAGAAGGTAACCGCCCGCCGAAAGTAGGGCCGGAGGGCAACGCCCAGATTGAACCCGAGCGGGCTCTGATCGGTCATCGCTTCACGTCGCACGATCACGATGATCTCGGGGTTTGCCACGAAAAATCGAAAGCTTGCCGCCACGATGCTGTCCACCAATTCCCAGCCATCGGATTCGGAATTTCGAGCGGCTTCGGTCTGGTCGCCCCACTCGGCCAAGGCATCGGAGAGGATCTGCCGGTAGATCGCTTCCTTCGAGTCAAAATGGTGGAGCAGGCTGGGGCGCCGAATTCCCACGCCCGCGGCTATGTCGTTGAGTGACGTTCCCTCAAAACCCTGAGCGGCGAAGCAGTGGCGCGCCTCCACCAGGATTTGATCACGCGTGGTAGGTTCGGCCACCGGCTCAGGCTAACCGCGTCGCCTTCCTACTGGACGGGAGGCAGGAGGGTGTAGGGCACACGCGAAACCGGGCCACCATCTACCCTGCACTCCGCCACCACCGTTCCGTACTCGGAGAACGGGATCTCCGCACGTACCAGGCGGTAGTTGAACTTTCCCGGTTCGATCTGAAGCGGCTGCACGTTTCTTGCCAGCGGCTCCTCCTCACCGTCACGGACGAAGAGAACTTCCAACGCCCCAAAGCCGCTGTGGTCGGGCGGGCACCACACCAGCACCATCAAATGGGGACCGACGGTCACCGGGACGGGGCCAGGTGCGGGCGCTGAGAACTGAATACCGGTGAGGTCTATCTGTGTAGCGGGCCCGGGTACGGGTCGCAGCTGAATGTCGTCGGCGAAGACGGCGGCGATGATTTCCATGAGCCCTGTCTATCTGGTGCCGAGCGTTGCGATGACGAGGTAAGGCGTGGCAGCTCAGGCAATTCGGTCCAACGCTTGAGTTACATCAGCGATGATGTCGGCGGGGTCCTCGAGGCCCACGGACAATCTGACCATTCCATCGGTGATGCCGACCGCCGCCCGGGCCTCTGGTGGGAGTCGGCGGTGAGTCGTTGTGGACGGATGTGTCACCAGACTCTTCGAGTCACCCACGTTGTTGGAAATATCGCACAACTGAAGGGCATCCATGACGGCGAACGAGTTGTTCTTGGCCAGCTCGTCCTTGCCCTGAACGGTGAAGGTGAGAATCGTTCCGCCACTCCTCATCTGTCGCTTGGCGAGATCGAACTGTGGGTGGGACGGCAGGCCGGGATATTTGAGGCCCACCAGGGCGGGGTGCTGTTGCAGAGCCCGAGCGATCTTCTCGGCTGATGAACTCATGGCATCGACCCGAAGCCGCAGGGTCTCCATTCCCTTCACCAGAACCCAGGCGTTGAACGGACTGAGGCTCGGCCCGGTGTGGCGAAGGAACGGCATCAGGTAGGTGTCCACGTACTCTTGACTAGCGAGCACCGCCCCACCGAGAGTTCGGCCCTGCCCGTCGATGTGTTTGGTAGCGCTATAGACCACAATATCGGCGCCGAACTCCAGTGGCTTCTGCAGGATCGGACTGGCAAAAACGTTGTCGACGATGACCACCGCCCCTGCCGCATGCGCCATTTCGCAGACTGCGGCCAAATCGATGATTTCCAATCCGGGGTTGGACGGAGACTCGAGAAAGACCGCCCTGGCTCCGGGTGCGAGGGCCTGCTCCCATGCGCTCAGATCGGTACCATCTACAAGAACGGTGTCTACTCCCATACGCGGCAGGATCTCGGTGAGAATCACATGGCAGGATCCGAAAAGGGCCCGCGACGCTACAACGCGATCACCGACGCCCACCATGCTCGCCATTGACCCGAACACGGCCGCCATGCCGCTGGCTGTGGCCATGCACGCTTCGGCCCCTTCGAGGAGGCGAAGCCGCTCCTCGAACATGGCGACGGTGGGGTTGCCATATCTCGAATAGATGAAGCGTTGGTGCTCACCCTTGAACGCCGCCTCGGCTTCGGCTGCGGAGCTGTACACATACCCCGAGGTGAGATACATCGCTTCGGCCGTCTCGTCGAAAGGCGATCGGGTCAACCCCCCTCGAACGAGCCCCGTGGCTTCCGCCAGTTTCTGAGGTTGGGGGCCAGTCACGACTGCACCCATGGCAAGGCGTCTTTCCAGCCGCCGTGCCGGTGGCCGCCTGGAGTCAGATCGCCCTCGAAACCCGAGCCGATGTTGGCAACCTCGTAGCCTTCCTCAGCCAGCAGTGCAGCAGCAGCATTGGATCGAGCCCCGGAGCGACACAGCAGTAGTACTACCTGGTCCTTTTTCAGACCCTGAGTGACATCGGCCAAGAAGTCCTCGTTGCGTTCACCGTCAGGGAAGCGAATCCATTCGACAAATCGAACGTCCTTTCGGATCGATGACAGATCGGGAATACCGGCAAATGCCCACTCTGCGGTAGTTCGCACGTCGACGAGAACCGACTCCTTGTCCTGGTTGAGTGTTTCCCACGCTTCTTCCAGCGAAATCTGCGGAACGATCATGCCAAAACCCTAGCCAGCACGTCAGCTTTCGCCATGCCGCCCGGCGCTCCAAACGCCCTACTGGATAGCCTCACCTGTGTGATCAGCACCGCAAACGCAACCGACCTCGAATCATTGGCTATCAACGTTGTGAGGGGGATTTCGATGGACGCCCCGGCTGCCGCGAACTCCGGGCACCAGGGCACCGCCATGGCGCTCGCTCCCCTGGCCCATGTTCTGTGGACTCGCATCATGAAGTACGACCCGGCCCGACCCGACTGGCCAGACCGGGACCGTTTCGTTCTCTCCAACGGGCACGCCTCAATTCTGCAGTATGCGATGTTGCATCTGACCGGGTACGACCTGTCGATCGACGACCTCAAAGCGTTCCGCCAGTGGGGTTCACGAACCCCCGGCCATCCCGAGGCCGGCCACACCACTGGTGTGGAAGTCACCACTGGGCCCCTCGGCCAAGGGTTTGCCAATGCAGTAGGAATGGCGATCGCCGAGCGCTATCTGCGAGGCACCTTCGGGGCCGATGTCATGGACCATCACACCTACGTGATCATGGGCGATGGCTGTATGTCTGAAGGAGTTAGCCACGAGGCGGCCAGCTTGGCCGGGCACCAGAAGCTCGGCCATTTGATTGCCATGTATGACAACAACCACATCACGATCGACGGTAACACGGACCTCGCCCTGTCAGACGATTCCGCCAAACGGTTCGAAGCCTATGGATGGCATGTGCTGGATATAGGTGAGAACGCCAAGGATCTCGACGTCCTCGAGAGCGCCCTCAACGACGCCAAAGCCGAGACTGAGCGTCCGTCACTGGTGATCATCCGGAGTCACATCGGCTATCCCTCTCCTACGCTCACCGACCATCACAGTGCCCACGGCCTGGCCTTCGGCGCAGACGAGATAACGGCTGCCAAAGATGTCATGGGTCTTCCGAACGAGCCCTTCTACATCCCGGCCGAGGTGAAGGACTTCTATGGTGCTGCTGGAGCTGCCGGCGCAGAGGAGTCCACCAAGTGGGATGAACGATTGGCTACTGCCTCGATCGATCGAGACCACTGGGAAGCGTGTTGGGGCAGAACCGGCGTCGCCGGTTGGGACAGCAACCTGCCCACCTTCGAAGCTGGCAAGTCCGTTGCCACTCGCAAGTCATCGCAGGCGGTAATCGACGCTATCGCGGCCGGAATCCCAGGTCTGATCGGCGGGTCCGCCGACCTCACCGGGAACACCGGAACCAAGCTCGATGGATTGGGGGTCCAGAGCGCCGATGAACCGGACGGGCGCCAAATCTACTTCGGAGTTCGCGAACATGCGATGGGGTCTGCGCTTGTTGGGATGGCCCATCACGGTGGTGTCATACCATTTGCCGGAACGTTCGAGGTTTTTGCCGACTACATGCGGCCGTCCCTCCGACTGGCCGCCCTCAGCAACGCCAAGGCCATTTTCGTGTTCTCCCATGATTCAGTCGGTGTTGGCGAAGACGGGCCCACCCATCAACCGGTCGAGCAGACCATGAGCTTGCGGTTGATCCCGAACCTCACGGTGATCCGGCCCGGCGATGCCACCGAGTCGGTTGGAGCATGGCAAGCGGCCATCGCCTCCGAAGGACCCACCGCGTTGGTGTTCTCTCGTCAGAATGTTCCCGTACAAGCCGGAACCAATGCTGGAAGTGTTGCGAAGGGTGCCTATGCGATCAACGAGGTCGCCACACCGGACGCCATCGTTATCGGCACTGGGAGCGAGCTGGGAGTAGCCACCGATGCTGCCGAATTACTCGCCGCCGACGGAACTTCGGTTCGAGTGGTTTCCATGCCCTCATGGGAGCTCTTCACGGAGCAGGGCAACTCCTACATGCAGTCGATCCTGCCGCCGGGTATCCCCACCGTGTCGGTGGAGGCCGGCGTCACGATGGGCTGGCAGCGTTGGGCCAACGAGGCGATCGGAATTGACCGGTTCGGGGCTTCCGCTCCGGGCAACGTGGTCATGGAAAAACTCGGCATTACCCCAGACGCCGTCGCTGAGGCGGTACGAGGTCTGCTCTGATTCTTGCCCGAGCTGCGTTCGTCGTGAAGGCCCAAATCTGGGACATCGCGCCCTCATGACACCCAGACTGGTTGGGTAGGCTCTCTCGAATGGAACGCATCCAAAAACTTCACTCCGAACAAGGACAGAGCCCGTGGCTCGACAACCTCCGCCGGGGCTGGTTGACCAGCGGTGAAATGCAGAGATGGCTGGATAGAGGTGTGCGCGGACTGACCAGCAATCCGTCCATCTTCGCAAAGGCCATGACCGATACCGACGAATACGACGCCGACCTCCGGCAACTGATCGCAGACGGAAAGTCTGTCGAGCACGCCTACTGGGACCTCGTTGTCGCTGACATCCGGGCCGCGTTGGCACTTCTCAATCCGATTTTCGAGAGCTCCGGGGGTGAAGATGGCTATGTATCGGTTGAGGTGTCACCCAATCTGGCTCACCAGACCGACGCCACGGTCATTGCCGCTAAGGATTTGGATGGCCGTCTGGAAGCCCCAAACCTCTTCATCAAGGTTCCCGCAACGATCGAAGGCATCCCAGCAATTCGGACCCTCATCGGAGAAGGCATCAGCGTCAACGTGACGCTGATTTTCGGGCTCAAGAGGTATGCCGCGGTCATGGAGGCTTATATTTCCGGGCTCGAGACCTACGCCGCAGCACATCCCGAAGCCGATCTGGGATCTATCTCGTCGGTGGCGTCATTTTTTGTTTCCCGTGTCGATGTAGAGGTAGATCGGCGACTCAGCGAAATCGGCAGCGCCGAGGCGGCGGCGCTCAAGGGCCAAGCGGCGGTCGCCAACGCACAAATCGCCTACCAAGAATTCGAGAAGACCTTCAGCGGCCCCCGGTGGGAGGCGCTCGCCGCCCGCGGTGCCCGCTACCAGCGACCACTCTGGGCCAGCACGTCAACAAAGGATCCTTCCTATCCGGACACGCTTTATGTTGACAGCTTGATCGGCCCCAACACGGTGAATACTTTGCCAGACGGCACTCTCGACGCATTCGCTGACCACGGCACCGTGGCCAGGACCATTGACGCCGATGTTGCTGCCGCCTACGCCACCGTCGGAAATCTTGCTGCTCTGGGCATCGATCTCGAAGAGGTAGCAAACAAGCTGGAGACCGAAGGAGTCGCAAGTTTCGCCAAGTCATTTGATGGAGTTCTGGAAACCCTCGCCGAGCGCGCCAAAACGGTCGGCTAAGCCAACGTCGTGGCCGGCGCCGGCCCACCGCCCCCACGAACGCAGCGCACGCCGTACGAGCCGGTTCAACCAGCGCGAGAACCTTCGATCTTGGTGCTCGCTGAATCGTTTGCAACACTGAGCAGTGTGAGCAACGCCGATCTGATCTCTGCCGATAGTGAAATGAAGAAGGTGGCCGACGCACTGGCAGACCTGCTCCGTGATCACAACCCTGCCGAAGAGGCCTTTCAGGAATTTCGAGGCCACCAGTACGACCACGGTCTGGCATGGGTCCACTTCCCTGAGCGGTTCGGTGGCCTCGGAGTTCGGCCGCAGCTCCAGCGGGAGGTAGATACGGCGCTGCGGGACGCGGGCGCCAAAGCGGCCGACGAGACCCAGTTCTTCATGCACCTCGCCGGACCCACGATCGTGACCCACGGTTCCGACGCAGTGAAGAACCGATTCTTGAGACCAATGTTCACTGGCGCCGAGAAATGGTGTCAGCTCTTCAGCGAACCCGGGGCCGGGTCCGACTTCGCAGGCCTTGGCACCAGAGCCGTGCGTGACGGAGATGAATGGATTGTCAACGGTCAGAAGGTTTGGAACACGCTGGCCCACCTCGCTGATTACGGAATGTTGGTGACCCGATCAGATCCCGACGCCCCGAAGCACAAGGGGATGACCTACTTTGCGCTGGAAATGAAGGCACCCGGCGTGGAGGTTCGCCCACTTCGCCAAATCACCGGCGAAGCGGAGTTCAACGAGGTGTATCTCACCGACGTTCGCATCCCCGATGCCAACCGCGTCGGCGAGGTTGGGGAAGGCTGGCGGGCGAGTCTCACCACGTTGATGAACGAACGCACCGCGATTGGAGGCGGCGGTGCGCCGAAACGTGGTTCCGGGCCCGTGGCGTCCCTCATCGAAACGTGGAACGCCCTGCCCGACGGTGACCGGACCGCAGTTGGTCGAGATCGAGTTGTGCAGATGTGGATTCGTGCCGAAGTTCTTCGCCTCACCAACATGCGAGCATCTCAGAATCGCCGGGTGGGCAATCCCGGCCCTGAGGGCTCGGTGGGAAAGCTTGCTTCGGCCAGCCTCAATCAGGAAATCATGAACACCGCGGTCACTATTCAGGGGCCGGACGGCCAGATCGGTTTCGACTACACGTTCCGACGTCCGGACACTCTCAGCGTGAGCGGAGCCGAACTTGGAGTACGTCACGCCTTCTTGAGGGTTCGGGCCAACAGCATCGAGGGCGGCACCAGCGAGATCATGCGGAACATCCTGGGAGAACAGGTCTTGGGTCTCCCCGGCGAGCCTCGCCTGGACAAAACGATTCCCTGGAAAGACGTCCCCCGCTCGTAGGTAGATATCCCGTTCAGCAGCAGCGCTGGCGTTTCTACCTATTTCTTTCACCGCTTTCACTCAATACCTTCGCAGGTGTGGAGAGAATGCGATGATCCTGCTCGATGCTGCCGCGTCCCGATTCGACGAGCTCGTTCGGCCCTACGGCATGACCTGTGATGCCAATCAGCTCATGCGGGAGGTCATCCCCAAGATCCGCTCGGCCAACCGGGCGTTGAATCCGCTGCAACTACCTAGTGAACTTCGAGACTTTTGGACGTGGTGGCACCCGGAGGACTTCACGTCCCCGGCCTTCGACGGCTTCTTCAGCATGGACCATGCGCTCATGAAGCGAGATTCGATGGTGGCTCTGGGATATCCGGCCAACCTGATTCCCGTCGCCGCATTCGGTAAAGGCGTGCTGTGGATGGAACTGATGTCGGACGCCCACTTTGGCTCGCGGGTGTACTACGGGGCCTTCTCCTCTTCCAATCTCGATCTCTGGACGATCGGAATCTCCGGTCTGCTAGACTTGGTGAACCATACGATCGAATTGGGCGGCGTCACCAGCTGGGGAGATGGCCAGCACCGGCTGGATCCTCGAATACTTCACACAGTTTTGGAACTCCACCATCGCGACCTGCAGGCGCCTGAAGGCGAGTGGAGTATTCCCGTAGCGAATCCCAAGTCGTGGCCGGATCATTGGCAGAGCTACTCGCCGCACTAGTTCCACTGTGGCCGAGCCTCCGTGGGTTGGTTTAGTTTTGCTACCTACTCCAGCTAAGGTATTCCGATGCAGCCCGGAACCACTGAGGAGCACTGTTCGATAGCGGCAACGCTGGGCGTGATCGGCGATCGGTGGTCGCTACTGATCCTCCGAGATGTGTTCCGTGGCAACCACCGATTCAGCGTGATCCAGTCTGACCTCGGAATCGCCAAGAATCTGCTTGCGGACCGTCTGACTCAACTCATCGATGACGAAATTCTGGAAAAGGTCCTCTATTGCGAACGTCCAGCGCGTTATGAGTACCGACTCACGGCCAAAGGCGCCGATCTGTCAGCGCTACTGATTGCGCTGATGAAATGGGGCGACCGCTGGCACTCCGACGGTGAACCGCCCACAGTTCTGGTTCATCGGGAGTGTGGTACCCCGTTGGAACTCCACGTTGCCTGCCCGCACTGCGATGCGCCAGTACGGCCCGGCCAAATTCGAAGTCTCAACCAAGCCACTACTGAAGAGATGACCACCCACTGATGCCGTCGCTGACCCAACTGCTCACGTCCAATGTGATCCTTGCGCAGAGTTCAACAGAGGAACTCCTGAGCGCCGCCGCCCGGATACGCGATGGCAAACACGGTTCCAGGATCACCTACTCGCCCAAGGTCTTCATTCCACTTACGATGCTGTGTAGGGATCAGTGTGGCTACTGCACCTTCGCCCAACCGCCGGCCCGTCTCGATCACCCCTACTTGTCACCAACTGATGTTCTCAAGATCGCGCGGCGGGGCGCACGAGCCGGTTGTCACGAGGCACTGTTCACGCTCGGCGAACGACCCGAACTTCGATACCCGGCAGCCCAGGAATGGTTGACGACCAATGGTTACGAGTCCACGATCCACTACCTGGCGGCCATGGCCCAGTTGGTACTGATGGAAACGGGACTGCTCCCCCATGCCAACGCTGGTGCTCTCTATGCCAATGAGCTTGAGATGCTTCGGCCGGTGGCAGCCAGCCAGGGAATGATGATCGAATCCCTCCGCAGTGATCTCGTCGCGCATCGAAACGCCCCCGACAAGGATCCGGCCCGCCGACTCGCCACTCTGAATTTCGCCGGCGAAATGGCAATTCCGTTCACCACTGGGATTCTGGTGGGGATCGGTGAGCACGAGATCGACCGAATCCATGCCTTGGACGAAATAGCGAAGTCACACCGACTGTACGGCCACGTGCAAGAGGTCATCGTCCAAAACTTCCTTCCCAAAGAAGGAACGAGCATGTGGAAACACGACGCCTGCCCACCTGATGATTATCTTCGGGCCATCGCTCTAGCCAGGATCATCCTTCCTCCGGAGATTCATCTGCAGGCCCCTCCCAATCTGAGCGACGACTTCGGACAGCTCCTCCGGGCCGGCATCGACGATTGGGGCGGTGTCTCGCCGGTCACCGCAGACCACGTAAACCCCGAACGACCCTGGCCGGAGGTTGATCACATCCGGATGGTCACCGAACAAGCGGGATTCGTTTTGGCACCCCGTTTGACGATCTACCCCGAGTTCGCTCTCGACCCTCATACCTGGCTTCACGAGGATCTCCACTTTGCCGTAATGGATCGGGCCGAGTCGCAACTTCTGGCCCGCGACGACCCCGGTGCTGTCTTCCCCGAAAAGGCTGAGTTCATTGCTGCCAACACCGGTACCGACGGCGCCGAGGTTGTGCTCACGGGCGAACGAAGCACCCAGTGGTATAGCGGCAGCCCTAGCACCCCACCTCACCTTTTGAATCCCGATGCGGTACCGACCGCCAAAATGAAAGCAGTTCTGGACGGGATCGAAGCCGGTGAGGAACCGGGGTTCAACGAATTGCTCACGCTCGTGACCGCCCGCGGGTCCGATGTCGCGGCGGTAGCCGCAGCTGCCGACCGCATGAGATTCGAGCTTGTCGGCAACGACGTCACGTATGTCAAGAACCGCAACATCAATTACACAAACGTTTGCACGTTCAAATGTCGCTTTTGCGGATTCTCCAAGGGACCACTGAGCCTCAACCTCCGCGGTACGCCTTATCTCCTGACCCTCGAGGACATGCAACAGCGAGTTGTCGAAGCGGTGGAGTTGGGCGCCACCGAGGTCTGCCTCCAAGGCGGTATCCATCCAGATTTCGACGGCGAGTATTACATCGACGTCACCAAAGCCGTCCGAGCCGTGGCACCGGACATTCACATCCACGGCTTCACCGCTCTGGAGGTCACCGAGGGAGCGAAGCGACTCGGTGAACCTCTGGATAGCTATCTCACCAGGCTCATGGAAGCCGGACAGAAGTCCCTTCCCGGAACAGCCGCCGAAATCCTCGACGACCGAGTTCGGGAAATCCTCTGCCCCGACAAGATCAACACCGAAGAATGGTTGGAGGCTCATCGAACCGCTCACAAGGTTGGTTTGTTCAGCAACGTGACGATGATGTTCGGGTCAGTCGAGCAACCCGAGAGTTGGGTGAAGCATCTGTTGCTCACTCGAGATCTGCAGATCGAGACGGGTGGGTTCACCGAGTTCGTCGGTCTGCCGTTCGTTCATATGGCGGCACCGTTATACCTCCGCAAGATGTCACGACGGGGTCCAACCTTCCGAGAGACACTGCTCATCCATGCAGTCGCTCGCCTGGCCTACGGCCCGCTTATTCCGAACATTCAGTCGGGCTGGGTGAAGATCGGCCTCGACGGTGTTCGGCAAATGCTCCAGGCCGGATGCAATGATCTCGGGGGAACATTGATGTCAGAAAACATCAGCCGAGCCGCCGGAGCGAGCCATGGACAGGGACTCACGGCAGAAGACTTCGAGGCTCTTGTGGCTCCGCTGGGTCGCTCCCTCGTGCAGCGGACCACCGGCTACCACCGGGTATAGCTGGACCCACGCGCCTGGGCTGGCAATTCATGCTCAGCAAGCTCCTCATTGGGAAGATATCAAAGGCGATCGATTCCGCCTGACGGAGGGGCGTGGGGCTGGGGCGCGGGTGGCATTTGCGTGCTCGTGCGGCGCACCAACCATGCCTGCAGGACTGCCACGCCAAGAGCGATCAGGCCGAAGAGCAAGAGGATGCCTGCACCGATGTTCGGATCGTTCGGGACCTCACTGGCTGGGGTGAAGATCGAAAGCCCGACGCCCGCAAAGATCGAGACCAGTCCTGCGATACCCAACCAATACTTGCTGAAGATGTGTTTCATAACTGCAGCATGCTGGTCTATCTGAGCTCCCACCATGGTTGACCTCCCCCAAAGATTACTAGGGGAAAAGATGAGGGCGAGGCTGCGGAGGGACGAAGCAGCACAGAGGACCCGCCGTTCTGGTTGAGCGGAACCAATATTACTGATATGTCACGATCACCGGCAGGGGCTCTACAGCGTTCACCTGGGCGGGACGAGCGGTCGGGATGTCTTCGTCGATGAAATTCTTCCATGCCCACCACAGCTCCTGGTCTGGATCCGTTGGTGCTTCCAACATGGCGCCCCAGGTCCCGTACTTCGAACCGAGAGAGCCCTGCCCGTCAACGTGAATGACAGTGGCGATCTCCGGGACCGTCTTGATCAATTCACGATCAGGAAGCATGCGAATCTGGAACTGGTGCAAGATCAGGATTTTCTGGGGCAGGTTCTCCTCCCGGACCAGCGAGGTGAGATAGTCGGTGACAGCGTTGACCTCTTCGGCGCTGACCTTGCCGATTTGGCGAAGGTGCCGTTGGTCAGGTGCGAGGCGCCACTCCGGATCCAGGGCTAGGCCAACGTTGGGCAGGCGCAGAAACTCTTCGTAGATCTTTGCTTGGGTGACGAAATCCGTCCGGCCCGGTTGTAGATCGAGAATCACCGAGACATCGTTGGCGAGCGCCGTTTCGATCCACGGGCGAAGAACCTCGACGTCCATTTCGTTGCTGTAGTTGCCATCATCACCAGCCTGGGTAGCTGCCACCGTGGCGATGATCTCGAAGCCGGGCTGCACCGGCGGTAGTCCCTCGGCCTCATAGAGGGCGGCTCGCTCGGTCACGCGTTCCACAGCTCGTTCGGGATCGGTTTCACCCAACAATCCAAGTCGGAACGTCAACGGGTTCCCGTAGTAGGCCACGATTCGGCGGTCAGGGAAGACGCGAGTCCCGCCGCCAAACAGCTCGTTCCCCGACTTCGCCAGAGCGACCTGCCATTGCGCCGTGGGGGTTGCATCAGCAGGGAGAACAACGTTGGCTCGTCCGTTCAAGAACGCCCTCAGTGCGTCAACGTCGTCAAGCGACATGGCGTTCACGTCGCCGCCTCCGGCAGTGATCGACGGTGTAGTGAGATATGCGTTCAGCGTTTCGGCAGGGTCGAACAGAACGACCGGCCCGTCGCTTGTTGGGCTGCCTGGCCCGCTGATGGAGACAAATGGAGCGATCGTTGTGCTCGGTGTCGATGATGGGACAGCAATCGTGGTATCGATCCCATCGGCTGTGGTTGACGGCTCCTCTATTGACTCCGGGCTGGTGACGTCGGTCTGCTCGACCGGAGCGACCTCATTCACCTCTGTGGTAGCGACTTCCGCCGTTGCCGGGACTTCATTATTCCCAACCGTGTCAGCATCGGGAACCGTGGTTGAGGGCGTGTCGGCCGCTCCCGCTGTAGGTGTAGGCGCTTCAGTAGTTGGGGCCACGGTGGCTGGGGCCGCGGTGCTTGCAGGCACGGTCGTGGGGGGTACTACCTCGGTGGTAGTGAGCCCGAGGTTCGACCGAAGTGTGTCGTTGAGACGGGCGCTCACCGACTCTGACAAGCCGATCGTCTGCACGGTCTGGGCTCGAACTCTGCCGATCTCGCTCACCACCGGCCCAAGATCGCCGGCGTCCTGCACCATCAACAATGGACCGCCTGCGTCAACCGCAGTCTGGGCTGCGAACCTTGCCTTGGCCTGGCTGGACGCCTGGTACACAACCACCGTGTCGACGCAGTTGAACACGCGCTCGGAAAGTTCGACCAGTCCCTCGGGAGTCGCCGTAGGCATCTCGGTGAGCCGCAGCTGGTTCGGCACTTTCGAGCACGACTCCGTCGTGGTGGTTGCGTCGAGATCGGTCGCCGGTGCAGTGGCAGCCCCGGCAACGCCGTCGCCATCGCTGGAAGGGGATGCCGTGCATGCCATCGCCACCATTGCCATGGACGCCGTCACCACCCAGAATCGCTTCAACTTCATCGCACAAGACTGCTACATCGCCGGCAGGTTGCGGTGCCACACCCCCGAATTGGGACCGCCGCCACAGCTCAGAAGGCAGGCGAATCGTCCTCGACGAAATCTTCGGGATCGGGACCAACGTCGTGCACCAGGCCACGTCGAGCCGGAGCGCGTCCTTCACTGGCGAGATCGTTGATCATTCTGATCATCTCGTGAAGCCGGGCGAAGCTGCGATTGTTGAATGTCATACGCAAACGGGGAAGGGCGAGGTGGTCCTGATCACGGGTCTCAGATTTGGTGGGGCCGCTGCGGCTAATCGTCCCCTCCAAGAGAATGTCCCTAAATTCGATGTTCAACGCGGCCAGTGATGTGTCGGTGATCTCTTGATTCATGCGAACGATGAGGTGTTTGCCGACGTAACGGATTGAGTGATAGGCGGAGTAGAAGTGGCTGACAAATTCGGCAGCTTCCTCGGCGCTGTGGGTGTGGAGATACAGACCAGTGTCGGTTGGTCCGATGCTGCCGGCCGCTTGGAGTTCTTCGTGGATGAACCGTTTGAACCCGTTCCAATATGTGGACTTCGGCTCATCTAGTAGCACGATGGGCGCCGGATAGGACTTCCCGGTCTGCATGAGCGTGAGGAGTTCGAAGCATTCGTCGAGAGTGCCGAACCCGCCGGGCATCAGAACGAAAGCATCGCTCTCCTTCATGAAGTAGAGCTTGCGGGTGAAGAAATACTTGAAGGTGGCCAGCTTCGAGTCGTTCACGATGAGGTCGATCGCATCGGCCTCGAATGGTAAGACGATGTTGACGCCGTAGCTGTTCTCCACTCCCGCGCCTTCTATTGCAGCCTGCATGACACCGGGGCCGGCACCAGAGATGATCATCCATTCTCGCTGGACGATCAATCGGCAGAACTCCGCTGCCAACTCGTAATTCGGTTCGTGAGCAGCGGTCCGGGCTGAACCGAACACGGTGCACTTGGCACGTTCGGGATCTTGGCCGAAGACTCGCGCTCCGTTGAGCATCTCCACCAAGGCTTGTGAGGCGATTTTCAGTTCCAGGCGGGAAAGCCCACCAGCGTCCATATCGAGGACCGTGACGATCAGATTACGGATCAGGTCGTCATTGGTGTCCGAACCGGTGGCGGCAATGATCTGAGTGACCATCCGATCGATTGCGGCTTCACCGAAAATGGAGCGGGCCTTTGGTGCAGTCACAGCTCTACGTTAGCCACCCGCTGTGGCTGTACATTCTTCTGGTGACTTCCCTCGAGAACGCAGTTCAGCGCTCGCACCCAGACATCACCCCACCGGGGGTGGTCCCAGCTGCCGATGGTCACCGCTGGATCTCTATCACGGATACCGAAAACGACGTATGGATGTTCGATGTCACCTTCCTGCTCAGCCGCTACCACTGCATCTACGGCCAGGGCTGCCCGGGGATCGATGTGGAGCCTGACCACACTGAGGCGGTGGGGTGCTGCGTCCACGGAGCATACTTCGTGGATGATGACGACATGAACGAGACCTTCGAGTACATCAAACGCCTGACGGCTGAGGATTGGCAATTCAAGGCGATAGCCGATGCTCGAACCACTGGGAAGAAAGCGAAGAGTCACGGATCGATTCGCAAACTCAAGACTGGCGAAATGACCACAATCGTTCACGAAGATGCCTGCATTTTCCTGAACCGGGCCGATTTCGCCGGTGGAGCCGGTTGTGCGCTCCACAGTGCGGCCCTCCGGCACGGCGAACGACCAATCGACTGGAAGCCCGACGTTTGTTGGCAGGTACCCATTCGATTGGACGTCCACACCGATGACAATGAGAAGGACACCGTGTTCATAAAAGCGTGGGACCGTAGCGACTGGGGCGGGGGTGGCGACGACTTTCACTGGTGGTGCATAGAGGAGCCCGAGGCCTATACGGCTTCAGAACCGGTCTACCTCAACGCTCGAACCGAATTGATCGGTTTTGTGGGTGAAGACATCTACGCCGAACTTGTGAGACAGCTGGACGAAATCGCAAATCAGACCGTAACCCCGGTGGCATTGATCACAAAGGCGAAGACATGAGCGAACCTTGGGCACAGCCCCATCTCGAGCGGGCCCACGAGATCGCCGAGGACCTTCACAGCGTGGTCGAGCTGCTTGACGAGTTGATCGTGGACCACCTGCGCGAAGCGGTTGCAAACGAATATCAGGGTCGGCCCGAACTCGACAAACGGATGCAGTCGGCTCGGCGAGCCGTCGAAAAGGCAGCCCGACTTCTCGATCAATAGAAGAAAGAAGCTGGCCGGGCCCTAAACACTTCTCAATCCACTGCTAAACCATGGGTCGGATTCCGCCGAAGCCATGGATACCTATGGATTTCTCAGCTGCGAACATCAAGGCCGCTTGTGCCAAAAGAGGATTGATCCCACCCGAGCACGTTGTTGAGCAGTTGGTCACCGCGCTCGACGCTGAGAAGCATGTCATCCTCACCGGTCCCCCCGGTACCGGCAAGACCACATTGGCCTACATCACCGCCGAAATCGCCCAGAAGGCCATGATGGGCACGGGCTATCTCCCTACGACTGCTTCGTCGGAATGGACCACGTACGAGACGGTTGGCGGTTTCCAGCCCACGGCCGATGGTTTGATTTTTCGACCCGGGCTTTTCGTCGAGGCGATTATGAGCGGTGCCTGGCTCATCATCGATGAACTCAACCGGGCCAACTTCGATCGGGCGTTCGGCCCGTTCTTCACTGTCCTCTCCGGATCGCCGGTTGTCCTTCCCTACAAGCGGGCTGGACAATCCAAGCCACTTTCCATCGCTCCTCAGGGCACCGAAGCGCCGCCGGACACCGACGTTCTCCGGGTTCCCGCATCGTGGCGAATCATCGCCACGATGAACATGTTGGACAAGAATCTCTTGTTCGACATGTCGTATGCACTCATGCGCCGCTTCACATTCATCGAAGTGGGTTGCCCTCCAACGGAGGTGTACGAACAGCTGCTTCCTGGACCCGCCAAGATCGTGACGTCGCTCTTACCTCTTCGAGATATCAAGGATCTTGGCCCCGCCATCTATATCGACGCAGGGAAGTATGTGACGCGACGAGCCAAGGATGGAATCACAAAGAGCCGGGCTCTGTATGAGGTCCTGTACGCCTACTTCCTCCCGCAATTCGAGGGGATGGCCGATGAAGACGCCACCGCGCTGTTCCGGATAGTTGAACCGCTGCTCGATCCGCCCGAGATTGCCGAAGCCCGCCGCTCGATCTCCGAGGTGCTCGGCGTTGAATTAGTCGCATGAGCGTAAGGCTGGCGTCGTCGGACACCGTCGATGCCACTTCGCTCAGCATGGCCAGCGAAGTGACTGGCCCCGTTTCGCCAAGTGAGGCGGTATGGAAACTTATCGACCACCCATTTCGTCCGATCGATGCCGCTCGAGCGATCTTCGGTCTTACGCCGGCAGCCGCTCGGCATGTCGTGGGACGCGAACTGCTCAACAGCGACGAAGCACTGCGCCTGCTCGATGAAACTCCGGACATGATTCGCTATCTCCGAAATCAGCTGTCGTATCGGAATATCCGATCAGTGGGAGCGGTGCTCGGACCGATTCAGTGGCAGGCCACGATCACGGCGCGAGCGGCTGCTGGATTTCCCGAAGACCTCTTCATCTGTGCCGCGCCATACCGAGACTTCGATCTTCCGGAGAATCGAGTTCTCGCCTATGCACTAAAGCGGCTTGTTGACGCAGGTCGACATGTGAACTTGCTGGACCGGGAATCCTTCGACGACGAACGGGTCACTGAGGCGCGGGCCCGGGCCCGACAGGCGCTCAGCTACTTGGAGCATCGTTCTCTGATCGGCGTGAAGCCCAAGAATGATCCGGGCACGATACGCAAACTGGAGCGCAGTACCGACCTGACGACCTACCAAACGGTGCTCGACTTCCTGCCCCGCGCCACGAGGCCGTTGTCGCAGCGAGCGATCAACCACCTCAGCGATCGACGTACTGCGCTTCAACACAAGGTCCTGCTCGCAGTCTTGGCGACCCTCATGCGCGAAGGTGTGAACGTACGGCCGCTCCAACCTCTGAACGGTGTGCTGGTGGGTGGTCCCGTGGAGTATCGCCATCCCGGCTCCCGCGGTCTCGCCGGCGCTCATGGGATTCGGATTGGTGAAATCCTGATTGACGTCCCTGACGTGCATGGAGACCCCACAGGCTCGATTCGCCGACTAGGTAGCCGCAGCGGACGACTTACACCGTTCATAGTTGAATCCGTTGAGCACGTGAACTCCTTGAGCCACCGACTCCTCGAATCCGCCCGAGCCGAGCCCTAGCGAGCCGTGAAGCGACCCCGTGCGAGGAACGAGCCTGGGCGAGCGGAACCAATGAAACAGAGGGACGAAGCAGCTAAGTGGACGTGTCATTCTGGTTGAGCGGAGCGAGCCGTGAAGCGACCCCGTGCGAGGAACGAGCCTGGGCGAGCGGAACCAAAATCACTGCGTAACGGCGATGATTTCTTCGAGTCGGACGATGTCCT
>JABDIY010000088.1 GCA_013003535.1 Acidimicrobiales bacterium
TCTCGACAACCCCGGAGAGCACCACGACCAGGTCGGCATCTGCGGGGAACCAGTCAGGAACCTGGGCCAGAAACTCACTCCGGGACCACGAGAGATGGCTCACGCCAGCGAGGATGAGCGCAGCTCCAAGCAGAAGCCGGAACGCTGTCTGAGTTCGGCTGATTTCGGATTTCCTGCCGGCGGCCAAAAGGCGATCAATGAATCCGTGCATACCGAAACCATATGGAGTTCAGGGCCGAAGAACCACAACTCGCAAGCAGCATCTGTATACCAGCCGCTATCACTCGTCAGTGGTCACTCGCATCGCCCGTCGGTGCTTCTTCCCCTGCCCCTTCTCCGTTCCGCTTAGGTCGCGGACCACCATGTAGCGGACAACGCTCGAGACCACCTACCTCATGGTCTTCGCCATCGGAAGATACCAAGAGAAAGGCTTCGAATGGCTTACCCAGGACGATACAAGTCCGCTTATCCGGCGTTCGATCCGTTGGCCTTTCGTAAGTAGACGATGGCGGCGCCCATCATTGCCAGGTCGGACGTGGTGAGGCCGATCCGTTGGAAAAGACCTGAGGAAACATCGAAGACAACGGCGAACAGAGAGAGCCCGGTTATCGACCCGACCGCGGCCGCTGCTTTGGATGCAAGAGGATGGCCATTCTTGGCGAGATGACGGGCGGCCAGCAGGCCCGCCGCGGCCAGCGCTGCATATGCTGCACCGGCGAAGACCGTGTGCAACTGGTCGACGGTCTCTGACTTGTCCAGCGGCGTTGCCAGGACGCCAAATGTGAGCAGGGCATTGATTGCCAGAGCTGCTGCGGCCGGCTTGCCGATAACTGTGCGGAGCGGCCAGGCCGCAGCCGTGACGCCCACGCCGTACGCGACGAATCCGGTGTTCATGAGCCCGGACGTATCTGCCTCGACGGCAGCCAGCCGGCTGATGGCATCCTGAACCGGCGAGTAACCGTTGGTCCGAAGACCACCGGTCACCCACGACGCGATGAACCAGGCCGGTCCCCAGATTGCCCCTGACGCCGCATACCGGTTTAGACGATTCATGGACTAACTCCTCCCTGTGACCCGGGTCCGGGGCGCGGCGTCGATTGACTTGAGAGAATGTGTCATGTGGCAATGGTATTGGCCCAGCAGGGTCGGTGATCCGCCCATGCCGCCTCACCGGTGGTTGGTACTGAGCGATGACGTGATCTGTTGACTCATGTATGGCAACGAGTGGAGTCGCCCGGACCAGGAATCTTGGCCAAATTATTCCTTGCCGAACGGGCTAGGCGTCCTCAGAAGATCGGGGAACCATGATGATCGGAAAAGGCACGTCGGCCCAGGATTGTTTGGAGGCCATTACCCGAGCCGCCAAGATCGCAGGCAGCACAACAACACCGGCGTCGGCTTCCTCCGCTGCGTGCACGAGCTCATTGGCCAGGTCGATCCCCTCTATCGTCGTCGTGTCGAC